>DASUKK010000010.1:0-84448 GCA_036278795.1 Steroidobacteraceae bacterium
CGGGGCAGGGCTCGTCGGCAGCACTGTGCAAGTCCGCCATGAGCGGAAAGCCTTACCTGTCACAGCTCGTCCCACTTGTTGCTCTGGTTCGAGAGCAACGGTTCGCACCGGCACAGGCGGGTGGCGCTTCCTGATTCCAGCTTGACCGACGCCCGCAGCTCCCTGCGGGCGTCCCTGCGGGCGAGGCGCCAGGCCATACCCGCCGCCGAGCGAGCCCGCGCCGCCAGGCAAGTCGCGCGCCACGCCGCCGCGCTCATTCTCCGTCCCGGTCAGCGCATCGGCATCTATGCCGCCACTGCCGAGGAGCTCGACACGTCCCGCCTCATCGCGCTCGCGCTGCGCCGCGGCTGCCTCGTGTATCTGCCGCGCATCGATCGTCGCCGGCGAGCGCGCACCATGCACTTCGCGCGCCTCGCTGATCGATCGAGCGTCAATCGCTTCGGCATCACTGAGCCCGAAGGGCCGCGGCTCACGAGCAGCCGCCTGCTCGATGTCGTGTTCCTGCCGATCGTGGGCTTCGATCGTCACGGCGTTCGGCTCGGCATGGGCGGTGGCTACTACGATCGCGCGTTCAGCTTCAGGCGTCTGCGCACCGTCTGGCATGCGCCGCTGCTCGTCGGAATCGGTTATGCCTCGCAGGAGGTGGAGCGCATCGTGCCCGCCGCGCACGATGTGCCACTCGATCTCGTCATCACCGAGCGCGGCATCATCCGCTGCACGCGTGTGTCCGCTAGCACATCTCCATGACCCTTGCTTGTTTTTTTGTTTCACCTGTATATACTCCGACCTCGGACTAACCCGACAACTGGAGAGCCAACATGGCGAAGGCGAAAAAGAAGGCCAAGAAGAAAGCATCTAAGAAAAAGTAAGGCCTTTGCTCGGCGGCCGCTTCGGCGGCCGCCGAGTAAGACGAGATACGAGATTATCGTGCCCGCTTAGGCGGGCACGTTCGTTTCCGGAGGGCGGTTTCCATGACCGCAGCGATGGCCGATACCCAGAAGCGGCGCGCCGCCGAAGCCGCTCTGCAGCACATCCCCCCGGGCTCCGTGCTCGGCGTCGGCACCGGCTCCACCGTGCGATTTCTCATCGAAGCGCTGGCGGCGCATCCGGGACTGGTGCGAGCGGCGCTATCGAGCTCCAACGCCAGCACAACGCTCCTGCAGGCAGCCGGCGTTCCCCTGCTCGATCTCAATGACGTCACCGATCTGCCGCTCTATATCGACGGCGCCGATGAAGCCACGCGCGCGCATCACCTCATCAAAGGCGGCGGCGGCGCGCTCACGCGCGAAAAGATCATTGCCGCCGCGGCCACTCGCTTCCTCTGCATCATCGATGAGAGCAAGCTCGTCGGCAGGCTCGGCGCCTTTCCACTGCCGATAGAGGTGATCCCGATGGCGCGCACCCTGGTCGCCCGACGGCTCGAGGCGGACGGCGCGCGGCCGGTATGGCGCAAGGGATTCGTCACCGACAATGGCAATCACGTCCTCGATGTGCACGGCCTCTCCATTCAGGATCCGCCGGCGCTCGAGGGCGAGCTCAACTGCCTCACGGGCGTGGTGACGGTGGGACTCTTCGCGCGGCGCCCGGCGGACGTGCTACTGGTCGGAACCGAATCAGGAACAGTGACGCTGTAATCAGCCGCGCTTGCCAGCGGCGAGCGTCAGCGTCGGCCGCGGCGGCTCTTCCACAAGATCACGAAGCGTCAGTTCGCCGCATCGACTGCGACGCGCTTCGTCGATAGTCGCGATCAGACGATCCACCGGGGGGATGAAGACGGTACGCGGACTGAAGTGTCCGCTTCGTTGATTGCGGGCGATTTCGAGTATCTCGCTCACCGGAATGTGACCGATGTCTCGCGCGGGGAGCAGCTCTTCGTCCTCGGTCACCACGAGCAGTCCCGTGCTCTCCAATGTCGCGACCATCTGTGCGACGGCAATGCCGGGGAGGCCGAGCTCTGTGGCGAGCGCGTTCACGCTCCAGCGCTTGCCGCCCGTGACGTAGGTTCTCCCGACGAAATACATCAGGCGCAATGCGAGCTGCTCGACCTCGATACTGGAGAGCTTCAGCTCCTGCAGGCCGAGCCGCAGGTAGGTCGGGTTCTGGATGTAGAAGGACAGATGCGCGCCGCCGAGCAGGATCAGCCAACCGAAATACGTCCACAGCAGCGCGGCGACTATGAAGGCGAAGCCGGCATAGACGATGGTCAGTCGCGTGGAGTCCACCACGAAGGCCGTGAAGGCGCGGCCCACGGCCGCCCATACCACGCCCGCGACCAGAGCGCCGATGAGAGCGGGCCGCCACCGCACGCGGGTATTCGGGACGAAAAGATAGAGCGCGGTGAAGAATGCGCTCACCATCACGTAGGGAGCCACCTTGACGCCCGCGGCGGTGAGCATGTCCAGGAGCGGCAGCTGGCCGAGGACCCGGATCGGGGCGCTTTCCAACGCCCGGCGCGACATCCCGATGAACACCACCAGGATGACCGGACCGATCACGATCAAGGTCAGATATTCGCTCACCCGCCGGGCGAAGCTGCGCGGCTGCTGCACGCGCCAGACGAAATTGAAGCTGTCCTCCACCTTCTTGATGGTGCCGACCAGCGTCCACGCGAGCAGCGCGAATCCCACCGAGCCGACAACCCCGCCGCTGACGCTGTTGGCGAACTCCATCACACGGGAGCTCACCTGGCTCGCGCCCGCCGGCCCCAGGGCGCTGAAGAGCTGATAGACCACGGGCTCCAGGTCGCGGCGCGCGCCGAAGATCTTCAGGATCGCGAAGCTGAAGGCGGCGAGTGGAATGAGCGACAGCAGGGTCGTGTAGACGAGCCCCATCGCGCGCAGACTGATGTCACCGCCGCGTGAGAGGTCCCGTACGACCGCGTAGGGGTAACGCGTCGCACGGATCAGCGAGGCCCCGCGCCCCGGCCGCTGGGAAGCCGGACCGAAGAAGCACCAATCGAGAAAGGTCCAGAATCGAGCCCACATCGTCGTTAAGGTTAACATTGTTGAAGCGCTGGATGATCCGGGCTCCTGCCCGGGCCATACCACTGACCGTCCGTGGCGGCAGGCCACCCGGCGGCGGCGGGGCACCATGTGCCTGCTATGATAGGCAACCCGCATGTCCTCAACCGCCCACGGATTTCCGCAACGGATCGTCTGCCTCACCGAGGAGACGACCGAGACGCTGTATCTGCTGGGCGAAGAGCGTCGCATCGTCGGGATCTCAGGCTTCACCGTCCGGCCGGCGCGAGCCCGCAAAGAGAAGCCGCGCGTATCGGCGTTCACCAGCGCGAAGATCGATCGCATCCTCGAGCTGCGGCCGGATCTGGTCCTGGGTTTTTCCGACCTGCAGGCGGACATCGCCGCGCAGCTCGCGCGTGCTGGACTGGAAGTGCACCTCTTCAACCAGCGCAGCGTTGCTGAGATCTTCCGTATGATCCGTTCGTTGGGCGGCATGATCGGTTGCGAGGCCCGCACGGCTGAGCTCATCGCACGTCTCGAGGACGGCGTCCAAACGGCTCGGGAACGCGCACGCGTCCTGCCGCGCCGCCCGCGCGTGTACTTCGAGGAATGGGACGAGCCGCTGATCTCGGGCATCCGCTGGGTCGCGGAGCTGATCGGCATCGCGGGCGGTGAGGACTGTTTTCCCGAGCTGTCAGCTCAGCCCCTCGGGCGCCAGCGCATCATTGCCGACGCGCAGGAGGTACCGCGGCGCACGCCCGATATCATTTTCGGTTCCTGGTGCGGCAAGAAGTTCCACCCGGAAAAAGTGGCCGCACGACCGGGCTGGAGCGACATCCCGGCGGTCCGCGGCGGCTTCGTGCGCGAGATCAAGTCCGCCATCATCCTGCAGCCAGGGCCCGCCGCCCTCACCGATGGGCTGCGTGCGATACAACAGGTGATCGAAGAATGGGCCGAGGAACCCGCTAGATTCCCCGCCGCTCGCGGATGAGCTCGTACGCCTCGATGATCTGCTGCGTGCGCTGCTTGGCATGCTCGATCATGGAATCGGGCAACCCGTTCGCCTTCAGCTTGTCGGGATGGTGGCGGCTCAACTGACGGCGATACGCCTTGACGATCTGCTGATCGCTGTCGCCGGGCGCCGCCTCGAGAACCTTGTAGGCCTGCTCGAGCTTCTCCGCGTCGTTGACTCGAGGCTCGGCGCCCGCAGGCGCATAGCGGAATGAGCCGCCGCGGATGCGCAGCACCGCCTCGATCTGCGCCACCTCGAATCCCGATACGCCCAGGCGGCCGGCGATGCGGCTCAGCAGCGGCCGCACCGGGCCGTCGAGATTGTTGCCGCTGAGCGCGGCGCGCACCTGGATCTCGACGAAGACGCGCACCAGGTCGGGCCGGCCGGCGCAGGCCCGGCCGAGGTCGGTGAGCTCGGTGGTCAGATCGAAGCCGGGCAGCTTGCCCGCCGTGAAGCACTCGATGGCCTGCTGCACCCGCGCGCCGTCGAGCCGCAGCTCTGCCATCACCGCGCGCGCGGCGGAGATTTCCTGCTCCGAGACCCGGCCGTCGGCCTTGGCGACATAGCCCATCACCCTGAACGTGGCGCGGAAGAAGCGCTCGCCGATGGCGGCAAGCTCCTCCGGACCGGGCAGTGGCGCATCCTGCCGGTCGAGGTGCTCATCGACCTGATGCCCGAGCAGCACGCCCACGACGGCCCCCAGCGGCCCGAGGAACATGCCGATCAAGCCCCCCACGACCTTGCCGGTGTACCGCATACGCACTGCTATAGTAGCAAGCATGGATACGCAAACGGTCTTCCGCACCTCGCTCCACGGACTCGAGAGGCTCCACGAGGGCAAGGTGCGCGATATCTACTCGGCGGGCGCCGACGCGCTCCTCATCGTCACGACAGACCGATTGTCGGCATTCGACGTGGTGTTGCCGGACCCGATCCCCGGGAAGGGGCGCGTGCTCAACGAGATTTCAAACTTCTGGTTCGGGCGCACCCGCCACATCGTGCCTAATCATCTGACGGGACACCCGGTTTCCGACCTGGTTGCGGACCCGGCCGACCGCGCCGCGTTGGAGGGCCGGTCGGTCATCGTGCGCCGGTTGAAGACTCTGCCGCTCGAAGCGGTGGTGCGCGGATACCTCATCGGCTCCGGATGGAAGGACTATCAGAAGACCGGCAGCGTGTGCGGCATCGCGCTGCCCCCTGACCTTCCGCTCGCGGCGCGGCTGCCGGCGCCGCTCTTCACGCCGGCGACGAAAGCGGCTGCCGGACAGCATGACGAGAACATCTCTTACGCTCAGGTCGAAGAGCTCATCGGCGTGGCGCTCGCCGCGCGCGTCCGCGACACCGCCCTGGCGCTGTACGAATTCGCCGCGGCCCACGCCGCAAGCCGCGGCATCATCATCGCGGACACCAAGTTCGAGTTCGGTGTCGATGAGCGCGGCGCGCTCACACTGATCGACGAAGCGCTGACACCCGATTCGTCGCGGTTCTGGCCCGCCGACACCTACCGTCCCGGGACGAGCCCGCCGAGCTTCGACAAGCAGTTCGTGCGCGATTACCTGGAGACTCTCGACTGGAACAAAAAAGCGCCGGGGCCGAAGCTGCCGGCAGAGATCATTGCCCGCACCAGTGATAAATATCGCGAAGCTCTCGCCCGGCTGACGAAGTGACCTCGCCGCTCCGTCGGCGGCGCGGCCGGTGTTCCTGATCGGCGCAATCGCAGGCTGCGGCCTATCCGCCGCAGCGGTGCATTCTCCCGAGCGGTCCGTCCGCGTACACTTGTCGCATGACAGCCCCGTGGATCGCCCCCTCCATCCTCTCCGCCGACTTCGCGCGCCTGGGCGAGGAAGTCGACGCCGTGCTGGCCGCCGGCGCCGACATCATCCACTTCGACGTGATGGACAATCATTACGTGCCGAACCTCACGATCGGTCCGCTGGTTTGCGAGGCCTTGCGCAAATACGGCGTGAAGGCCCCGATCGACGTGCATCTGATGATCAGCCCCGTGGACCGGATCATTCCTGATTTCGCGGCGGCCGGTGCCAGCTACATCTCCTTTCATCCGGAGGCGACGGAACACATCGATCGCACGATCGAGCACATCCGGGAGCAGGGTTGCCGTCCCGGCCTGGTATTCAACCCGGCGACGCCGCTCGATTACCTCGACTACACGCTCGAAAAGCTCGACCTCGTGCTCATCATGTCGGTGAACCCCGGCTTCGGCGGCCAGAAGTTCATACCGACGGCCCTGCGCAAGCTCGCGGAGGCGCGCCGGCGCATCGACGCTACCGGCCGCGCAGTGCGGCTCGAGATCGACGGCGGCGTCAAGGTCGACAACATCGGGGAGATTGCGCGCGCGGGCGCGGATACGTTCGTCGCGGGGTCGGCTATATTTGGGAGCAAGGACTACGCGGCGACGATCGAGGCGATGCGCAAGCACATCGAGGGCGGCTGAAAACGACCAGGCCCGCCGACTGGCGGGCCTTGGTGTTTTGGCTGGGGGACTAGGATTGCTCGGCCCATCCTGGGCCTCGCCCCTACGGGGCCGACGCTTCGCGTCGTCCAAATTTGCTCCCGGCAAATTTGTCGAACTTCGTTCTCATCCTAGTCCCGTTGCCCAAAACACGCAGGCCCGCCGACTGGCGGGCCTTGGTGTTTTGGCTGGGGGACTAGGATTCGAACCTAGGTAAACGGAGTCAGAGTCCGTTGTCCTACCACTAGACGATCCCCCAAAACCCGTAGGGATTGAAGCCCGAACCGCCCGCGGCTGCAAGCTCCGTTTAGCGCTTCGAGTACTGCCCGCTGCGGCGGGCCTTGCGGCGCCCGACCTTCTTGCGCTCGACCTCGCGCGCATCGCGCGTGACGAAGCCCGCGTCGCGCAGCTGCTTGCGCAGTGTGTCGTCGTACTCCAGCAGGGCGCGGGTGAGGCCGAGGCGGATCGCGCCAGCCTGGCCGGTGATGCCGCCGCCGTCCACGGTCACGCTGATGTCGAAACGGCTGCCGAGCTGCAGCGCCTCGAGCGGCTGGCGCACGATCATGCGGCCGGTCTCGCGGCCGAAGAACTCATCGAGCGGCCGGTCGTTGACGGTGATGCGGCCCGAGCCCGGGCGAAGATAGACGCGCGCCGTCGCGGTCTTGCGGCGGCCGGTACCGTAGTTGTGTTGCTGCGTTGCCATCGGTGCGATTTCCTCAGATCTCGAGCGGCTGCGGCTGCTGCGCCTGGTGGGGATGCTCGCCGCCGGCGAATACGTGCAGCTTCTTGAACATGCGCCGGCCCAGCGGGTTCTTCGGCAGCATGCCCTTGACGGCGAATTCGATCGCCCGCTCCGGATGTTCGTCGAGGAGCTTCTGCAGAGCGATCGACTTGATGCCGCCGATGTAGCCGGTGTGGTGATAATAGATCTTGTCGCTCAGCTTGCGGCCGGTGACGCGCACCTTGCCGGCATTGAGCACCACGATGTGATCGCCCATATCGACATGGGGGCTGTAGTCAGCCTTGTGCTTGCCCTTGAGTCGATGCGCGATCTGCGAAGCCAGGCGTCCGAGCGTCTTGTCGGTCGCATCGACCACGAACCAGTCGCCCCGGACAGTGCCGGAATTGGCGAAAACCGTCTTCATATGAGCCTCAACGGGGCCGTTTCATGCGGCCCACGAATAACACCAAAGCGCAGGCACACGAATGTGCCCCGCCGCCGCAGGCGGCGGAGCCTTGGGCAAAAACCACGCCTTTTTGCCCAAAGCAGCGCTGGGCCGGGCAGGAGCCCGGATCCAGCGCCTCAAACAAGGGCCGGCAAGTCTACTGAAGAGGCCCCGCGATTGCAAAACCGCCCCGGAGAGGGCCCCGCCCCCGCCGCCGGCCCAGGGCGCGCCAGAGACTACAGGTAGCTCAGCCACCAGGCGTGCCGACGCTGGCGGACCCCGGCGTACCAGCGGCACAGCGGGTAGAGAAGCACCAGCACCAGCACCCATACCGCGTACACGAATGGCAGCCCCAGATCCCAGCCGGGTGGCGCGGCGAAGGGGAAATGGGCCAGGTCCGGCGATTGGAATACCTCGCTCACCCGCCCGTAGCGCACCCAGCTCGCCCCGACCGCCAGGAGGTGAATGAGATAGAAATGCAGCACGAAGAAGAAAAGCGGCACCTTGCCTACGGTGTGTACCGCCCGCAGCAGCCGGGGTGTTCCGGCATCGAACGCACGCAGCAGTAGGAGCGCGGGGCCCAGAGTCATCATCAGATAGAGCAGCGACGGCGGGTACTTGCTGGTATTGAGGAAGGACAGCAGCGTCCAGAGCAGCGTTTTTTGCTGCGACCAGCGACTCGGATCGCCGTACGCATCGACGAGACGCAGGATGATGAACCCCGCAATCAACCCCACTCCCAGCCGCGAGAGGAGCCGGCGGCGCGCAGCCGCTTCCCACCCGAAAGCCCTGCCCAGCACGTAACCGAGCGCCGTAACCCCTACCCACGGGATCAGCACGTAACTGACCAGCACGATCGAGTGGCCGTTGTTGTAGACGACGCCCGGCTGGTGCAAGAGCAGCCATAACGGCTTCAGCGCACCGAAAGAGGCCGCCTGCACGCCATCCAAGGCATCGTGGCCCACGATGAGCACGGCCCCGAAGGCACCGATCGCCCATAGGGGCAGCCAGATGAGCGCCGCCAGAACGATCATCGCCCAACCCAGCGCCCACAGGACGGTGACGATCGTCACCTGATAATCGAAGTTGAACTGCAGCGCGAAGCGCATGACCACGAGCTCCAGGAAGATGAGCCACAGTCCGCGGCTGACGAGATAGCGCGCCAGCGCGCTCTTCGACATCCGGCCGAGGGTGAGATAGGCACCGGTGCCGGTCAGCAGAAAGAAAGTAGGCGCGCAGATGTGCGTAATCCACCGGGTGAAAAAGAGCCCCACCGTAGTGGTGGCAAGATCGGTGGGACTGGCGGCGAAGTTGCCGAAGAAATCGTGCGAGTGATCGAGCGCCATGATCACC
Source organism: Steroidobacteraceae bacterium (assembly GCA_036278795.1). GTDB lineage: Bacteria > Pseudomonadota > Gammaproteobacteria > Steroidobacterales > Steroidobacteraceae > 13-2-20CM-66-19. The sequence goes on from DASUKK010000010.1 coordinate 8,962, forward strand.
ATGATCAGCCCGCGCAGGACATCGATGGATGCTATGCGCGGCCGCCGGGTCGGGCCGGGAGGATGTGCGGTATCGGCACTCATGAAGGCGGAGCAAATCCGATTACGGCGACGCTTCAGCTCCAATTCTTGGGCTTGCCGGCACGAGCGTAAAGCTCCTGAGGCTGCGCCGCCGTCTATAATCGAGCCATGGAGACACAGCACCCCTTGGATGCCTGTATCGGCGCCGCCGACCGGGCGCTGCGCGCGCTCTTCGCGCCCGCACAGGCCTCCCGCCCCGTCCCTCAGCCCCCTGCCCCGGTCGCGGGGGCGGCCTCGGAGCTGTCGGCTGACGAGCGGCGCCGGGCCGCGGCCCTGATGCGCGTCAACCACGCCGGCGAGATTGCCGCCCAAGCCCTCTACCACGGCCAGGCCCTCGCGGCACGTTCGGACGCCACACGCAATCTGCTGCTGGACGCGGCGCGGGAGGAAACCGATCACCTCGCCTGGTGCGAGAGCCGCCTGAAAGAGCTCGATTCCCGTCCGAGCCTGCTGAACCCTCTCTGGTACACAGGCTCCTTCTTTATTGGCGCGCTCGCCGCACTCGCCGGGGACCGGGCCAGCCTGGGCTTCGTGGTCGAGACGGAGCGGCAAGTCGAAGGGCACCTCGATGAGCACCTGGGTCGTCTGCCCGCGGCCGATCTGCGCAGCCGCGCCATCGTGCAGCAGATGCGCACGGACGAGGCGGCTCATGGCGCCAACGCCAGGGCCGCAGGCGGAATGGAGCTGCCAGGACCCATCCGCGCACTCATGCGCCACACGGCCCGCATCATGACGGGCGCCGCTTACTGGGTTTGATCGCCGCCCGCGCATGACCCCAACCCACCGCCCCGAAACAACGCGATGCTCTGGTCATCATTGCGCCGCGTGCGGTACGCTTGCGGGGAGCGGGGTCAAACGTATAAACACTCTCTCATCATGACCACACAAATCCGGGGAGCGGGTATGGAAGAGAACGTCAAGCCGTTGAGCGACATTCCGGCGATCAACCGGTTCTTGAGCTACTGCCGCATCCGCACCGTACCGTCGAAAACGGTCGTCATACACGCGGGTGATCTGCCTGATGTCCTCTACTACATCATCAGCGGCTCGGTCGAAGTGATGATCGAGGACGAGGAAGGCAACGAAATGGTGCTCGCCTACCTCAATCGCGGACAGTTCTTCGGCGAGATGGGCCTCTTCTTCAGCGACCAGCCCACGCGCAGCGCCTGGGTACGCACCCGCAATCAGTGCGAGCTGGCGGAGATGACTTACCCGCGCTTTCGACAGATCGCAGCCGAGAGCCCCGGCCTAATCTTCGAGCTGGCCACCCAGCTCGCCACCCGGCTCGACCGCACCAATCGCAAGCTCGGTGACCTCGCTTTCGTCGATGTCACCGGCCGGGTCGCGCATGCCATCAACAATCTCTGCGAAGAGCCGGACGCGATGACGCATCCCGAGGGCATGCAGATCAAAGTCAGCCGGCAGGAGCTCTCACGCCTGGTCGGCTGCTCGCGCGAGATGGCGGGGCGCGTGCTGAAAGTGCTGGAGGACCAGGGCCTCCTGCGGGCCACCGGCAAGACCATCGTCGTGTTCAACGCGCGGCCGAAGATGAAGACCCGCCCGGTCATCGTGCCGGCCAAGCCGATGGCGAAGTCCCCTGTGCCGCCGGACCTCGACGATGACGACGATGAGGACGACGAGTAGCTCATAGCAGGCGCGATCGCGCTCCCAGGAGGCCCGCCGCATGGCGGGCCTCTTCGTTTCCAACACCCTGGATCCAGCCGCCGCCCAAGCTCCACCGGCCACGCCCCGGGTGGCGGGAAACGAGGTTGCTAGAGCCCTGACGATGGGTGACGACAGCGACTGGCTCAAGGTCAACCAGGAGTTGCGCGAAGCCGTCCGCGCGCGCGACGAATTCCTGGCGATTGCCGCACACGAGCTGCGCAGTCCCATGCACGCGCTGATGCTGCAGGTCGCGAGTGCGATAGCGCTGGCGCGGCGTGCCGGCCACGAGGAGCTGCTGCACCGGCTCGAGCGGGTCCGGGCGGTGCTCGACCGCTATGTGAGGCGTGCGACGCTGTTGCTCGATGTCTCCCGGATCAATGCAGGCTCCGTGGAACTTCGCTTCGAGGAGCTCGACCTCGCCGAGGTTCTGCGCGAAGTCATCGACATCTACGCCGTCGAGGCAGCCTTCAACCTGGTCGAGCTTCGCCTGACGGCCCCCGATGTCCTCGTCGGCAGATGGGACCGGCTCGCGATGGAGCAGGTGATGGGCAATCTCATCTCGAATGCCATCAAGTATGGCGACGGCAAGCCGGTCGAGATCGGCCTGGCGCAGGAAGGGGACTGGGTCAGGCTCGAAGTGAGGGATCACGGCATCGGCATCTCGCCTGAGGACCAGGCGCGCATCTTCGGGCGCTTCGAGCAGGTGATGACCGGCCAGGCCCGCAGCGGGTTCGGAGTGGGTTTGTGGCTGGCGCGCGCGTTGATCGAAGCGCATCGAGGCTCGATCTTCGTGCGCAGCGCTCCGGGCAAAGGCGCCGCATTCACCGTACGGCTGCCTCTCGATGCAACTCCAGCTCACCGGGAATCGAAATGACAGGCAACGGCAATCAACTGACGCTCGAGCGGGTACCCACCGGCATACCAGGCCTGGACAAGATCCTCTGCGGCGGGCTGCTGAGCGGTGGTGTCTACGTCATCCAGGGCGTCCCGGGCACGGGCAAGACCATCCTCGCCAATCAGATCTGCTTCAGCCATGTAGCCGCGGGCGGCCACGTGGCGTTCGTCACCCTGCTCGCCGAGTCGCACACCCGCATGCTGCAGCACTTGCAGCCGATGAGCTTCTACCATGAGGAAGCGATTCCGGACCATCTCTACTATGTCAGCGGCTTTCGCATTCTGGAGAGCGAAGGACTGAAGGGAATCGTCGATCTGCTGCGGCGGGAGATCAAAGGCCATCAGGCGGGCCTGCTCGTGCTCGATGGTTTCGCGACCACGGAGGAATCCGCCTCCTCGCCGCGCGAGTTCAAGAAGTTCGTGCACGAGCTGCAGAGCCACGCCGCCGCGCTGGAATGCACCGTTCTGCTGCTCACCAACGGCAGCACGCGCGCGGTCAGTTCCGAGTACACCATGGTCGACGGAGTGATCCATCTCGAAGATACTTTGTTCGAACAGCGCACCGAGCGCACCCTTCGGGTTGCGAAGTTCCGCGGCAGCGATTTTCTCGACGGCCGGCATCCATTTCGGATCACGAGTCAGGGACTCGAGGTATTCCCACGTATCGAGACCGCCTTCGCCGTCCCTTCGGTTCGGGACGTGTATTGCCCGCGGCGGCAATCGACGGGTGTCCCCACCCTCGATGCGATCCTTGGCGGCGGCATCCTTGCCGAGACCTCGAATGGGCTCTACGGCCCCACCGGAATCGGCAAGACGACGTTGGGCCTGCAATACGTCGCCCAGTCGGAAGCAGCGGAGCCCGGCGCGTTCTTCGGCTTCTTCGAGTCTCCGGAGCGCCTGCGGGCGCGGGCGCAGACGCTCGGCATCGGCCTGGCCGCACTCGAGCGGCGCGGCGCGGTCGAGGTCATCTGGTACCCACAGGGGGAGCACATTCTCGATGAGCTCGGCCATCGGATGATCGAAGCGGTGCGCCGTCGCGGTGTGAAGCGGCTATTCGTCGATGGCTATGGTGCGTTGGTCGAATCCGCGACCAACTCCGGGCGCATGACCCGGTTCGTTTCGACACTCAGCAACGAGCTTCGCGCCTTGAAGGCAACCGTGATCATGAGCATGGAGAGCCGCAACGTCTTCGGCACGGCGACGGAGCTGCCCGATAAAGGCCCGTCGTCGCTGCTCGAAGGCCTGATCCTCATGCGCTATACGGAGCTCGACGGCCGTATCAGACGGCTCGTGTCGGTCACGAAAATCCGCGACAGTGCCTTCGACCCCGGCCTGCGCGAGTTCGAGATCACACCGCGCGGGATCGAGATCGGGCCGCCCATCCACGGTATGGAGGCGGTCCTGAGCGGCTTCGCGCGCGAGCCCAAGGCGGCCATCCCGGACAGTCGGGCACAGGGAAAACACCAGGAGGATTAGGAGTGAGGACGGTCCTCGTCGTCGATGACGAATTCGGGACGGTCGAAGTACTGGTCGCCGCGCTGGAAGACGCCGGCTACCGGGTGCTCACCGCCGCGAACGGGCGCCGCGCCCTCGAACGGCTCGAGGAGAACAAGCCGGATCTCGTCGTGTCGGATTTCATGATGCCGTTGATGGATGGCGCCGCGCTGGTGCGGGCGATCCGCTCCAATCCGCAGTTTCGCGACATCCCGGTCATCATGATGAGCGCCGCGCCGGAGGCGGCGCTGCGCAAGCGTCTGGATGGATACGAGGCGTTCCTGCGCAAGCCTTTCCGTGTGCCGGCGCTGCTCGAGCTGATCGCCTCGCTCCTCAATCCCCCGCGATCGTCATCTCCCCGATGAGCACCGACCCGCAGCGGATGGATCCGCGCGCATCGACATCGCTGCCGACCGCGACGATGCCGCGATAGATGTCGCGCAGGTTCCCCGCGATCGTGATCTCGTGCACGGGAAACGCGATCGCCCCGCCCTCGATCCAGAAGCCGCTCGCGCCGCGCGAGTAGTCTCCGGTCACTCCGTTGACGCCCTGCCCCATCAGCTCCGTCACGAGCAGGCCCGAGCCCATGCGGCGCAGGAGCGCGTCGTAGCCGGGCGACTCCCCCGCAGCCTCCACGATCAGATTGTGGATACCGCCTGCGTTGCCCGTCGTCTGCAGCCCGAGGCGCCGCGCGGAGTAGCTGCCCAACACGTATCCCTGGAGGATGCCGTCCGCCACGAGCTCACGGTCCCGGGTGGCGGCACCCTCGTCGTCGAAGGGAGCGCTCGCGAGGCCCTTCGGGATGTGCGGCCGCTCGTGCATCCCAAGGAAAGCCGGAAAGACCTGCTCGCCGGCCGCATTCAACAGGAACGAGGCTTTTCGGTACTGACTCGGCCCGCGGATCGCGCCGATGAAATGCCGGTAGAGGCCCCGCGCCATGTCGGGAGAGAAGAGCACCGGCGCCTTGCGCGTGGAGAGCTTGCGCGCTCCGAGCCTCGCCAGGGCGCGCCTGCCCGCCGTGGCTCCCACCGGCTCCGGCGCTTCGAGGTCGGCCGGATCGCGCGCCGTGGTGAACCAGTAGTCCCGCTGCATCTGATCCCCCTCCTGCGCGATCAGCGAACAGCTCACCGAATGGCTCGTGCCGGAAAAGCCGCTGAGGAATCCGAGCGAGTTGCCATAGACGCCCGTGTGCCTCTGGCTGCTCACCGAGGCGCCCTCGGAGTTGCCGATGCGCCGATCCACGGCACGGCCCGCGTCCTCGCAGCGGCGCGCGATGGCTATGGCGTCCTCGGCGGCGAGCTCCCAGGGATGGTCGAGATCCAGGTCCGGAATCTCGCGCGCGAGATATTCGGGCTCGACCAGTCCGGCATAGGGGTCCTCGGCCGTGAAGCGGGCGATGGCGCACGCTTTCTCGACCGTGGCGCGGACGGCCTCGCGCCCGAGATCGGCGGTACTGGCCGAGCCCTTGCGCTTGCCGAAGTAGACGGTCACCGCAAGGCCCCGGTCACGCTGATACTCGATGGTGTCCACCTCGCCCAGGCGAACGGTCGTACCCAGTCCCTGGCTCACGCTGGCGTCGATCTCATACTGCGTGGCCCCCTGGCGGCGGGCCTCCTCCAGCGCGAAGACCGCGATGTCCTGGAGCAATGGGGAAGAATCCGTCGCCTCGACAGCCTGTGGCATACGCGTTCCGCTCGGTTCGGGGAAATGGGGCAGAATTTCATTCTAGCAGCCGCAAGCACCGAACCGTTCGAGCACCCGTGACCGCACATACCTCAAATGACCTCCCGGAGGAGGACGCGCCCGAAAAACCGAGCAAGAGCGAGCGCAAGCGTGTCGCTCACGCCGCGCAGGATCTCGGCGAGGCGCTGATCCGGCTGCGCGATAGCGATCTCGACGCGCTCGGCCTCCCCGAGCGGCTGAGCGATGCGATCCGCGCGGCGCGCCACATCAAGAGTCGCGCCGCCGGCGCGCGCCAGCGCCAGTACATCGGCAAGCTCATGCGGGAGATCGATGCCGAGCCGATCCGCACGGCGCTCGCGGCACGCAGCGAGCGCGATGCGCTCGAGACCCAGCTCTTCAAACGTGCGGAGGACTGGCGGGAACGACTCATCACCGAAGGCGAGACCGCGCTCGCGGAGCTCGCCCGGCTGCGCCCCGGCCTCGAGCGCAAGGAGTGGAGCCGCCGGGTCGCGGCGGCGCGGCACGAGCGCGGCGCGGACCTGAGCGCCCGGTCCGTCGGTCCCGCCGGCCGGGAGCTGTTTCGGGCGCTGCGGGCACTCCTAGACAGCGGCAGTAGCGCGAAAGCAAGTAAGTAAGCGGCCCAGGGCCGCTCCCTGGGCCGCGAGATGAGTCCTGCCAGACGGTTGGCCGCGCAAAGCGGCAGGATGCCGACTTTGCGCCGATAAACTAAGATAGCGTGATGACAGCGCTGGTCGGCATCATCATGGGCTCCTCTTCAGACTGGGAGACCCTGCGCAGCGCCGCCGAGACGCTGGAGAAGCTCCGCATCCCGCACGAGGTGCGCGTCGTCTCCGCCCATCGCACTCCGGATCTTCTCTTCGAATACGCCGCGAGCGCGCGCTCGCGCGGGCTCGAGGTGATCATCGCGGGCGCGGGCGGCGCGGCCCATCTTCCCGGCATGACCGCCGCCAAGACGAGCCTTCCGGTGCTGGGCGTGCCGGTGCAGTCGAAAACGCTCGGCGGCCTCGATTCACTGCTCTCGATCGTGCAGATGCCGGCGGGAGTGCCGGTGGCCACGTTCGCGATCGGCATCGCGGGCGCGACCAATGCGGCGCTCTGCGCCGCGTCCATCCTCGCCAACAAGCATCCGGCCATTGCCACGGGTCTCGAGGCCTTCCGCGAGAGCCAGACCGCCGGAGTGCTCGCCAACCCCGATCCGCGCGCCCCGCCGCGCTCATGACCGTAGGCATCGTGGGAGCCGGCCAGCTCGGCCGGATGCTCGCATTGGCCGGGTATCCGCTCGGCCTCGATTTTCTTTTCCTCGATCCCGCGCATGACGCGCCTGCGGGGCGAGTGGCGCCGGTGCTGCACGGCTCCTTCACCGACCCGAAGCTGCTCTCGCGCCTGGCGCGCGAGTGCGCGGTGCTGACCTTCGATTGGGAGAACATCTCCGTCGATGCGCTGCGCGCGCACGCCGCGGCGGCTCACGGCGCACGCATCTGCCCGCCGATCGCGGCCCTCGCCGCCGCGCAGGACCGCGTGACGGAGAAGCGGCTCTTCGAACGACTGAAGATCCCGACGACGCGCTGGCAGGCAGTCGGATCGCGCTCGCGACTCGAGCGGGCGCTGCGTGACGTCGGGGTACCCGGCGTCTTGAAGACACGGCGCTTGGGATACGACGGCAAGGGGCAGGTCCGGGTGAGAACGCCGGAGGACGCGTACCGCGGCTGGGAAGAGCTCGGCGGCGTGCCGCTCATCTACGAGGAATGGGTACCGTTCGATTGTGAGGTGTCCATCATCGGCGCCCGCAGCACCGCCGGCGCGACCGCCGTCTACCCCCTCAACGGCAACGTGCACTCGCACGGGATCCTGCGCCTGACGCGCGCGCCATACGGGCCGCCGCGCTGGCAGCGGATCGCCGCGCAGCATCTGCTGCGCTGTCTCGCGCACTTTCGTTATGTTGGGGTGCTCACCATCGAGTTCTTCGTCAGCAACGGCCGGCTCATCGCCAACGAGATGGCGCCGCGCGTACATAACTCCGGACACTGGACCATCGAAGGCTGCGTGACCAGTCAGTTCGAGAACCATCTGCGTGCCATTCTCGGGCTGCCGCTCGGATCGACGAGACCCCTGGGGTTCAGCGCCATGGTGAATCTGATCGGCGACGTCCCGCCCCGGCAAGGTCTGCTCGGCCGCGAAGGGCTGCACCTGCACGATTATGGCAAGCAGCCGCGGCCGGGACGCAAGGTGGGGCATTGCACCGTCGTGGAGCCTACGGCCGTCCGCCGGGACCGCCAGGCACGGCGGTTGCTTGCGGAGCTGGCTCCCGGATTGCGCATCCCGTAAGATAGAAGGCGGAACGAGCCCGGACAGAGCGGGTCTAACGCCAACGGCGCGCCGGCCCTGTCGGCAACAACGGACACTCCATGTACCTCGACCCGTTCAAACTCAAAGAGCTGCCGTTCCGACTGAGTCCCGACCCTCAGTTCCTCTACCTGTCCAAGCAGCACGCCCGCGCCAAGGCGTACATGGAGTCGACGATCTGGTTCACCGACGGCTTCGTCGTGATTACCGGCGAGATCGGCGCCGGCAAGACCACTCTGATCGAGTCCTTTCTCAAGGAGATCCAGTCGGACGTCGTGGTGGCGCAGATCAACCAGACGCAGGTATCGGCCGTCGACTTCCTCCAGGCCATCCTGGTGCAGTTCGGCTTCTCCCCCTTCAAGATGAAGAAGGGCGAGATCATCGCCACTCTCAACAACTTCCTCATCGAGCAGTACGCCGCCGGACGCAAGGTGCTGCTCATCGTCGACGAGGCGCAGAACCTGTCGCTGCGGGTGTTGGAGGAGATTCGCCTCCTCTCCGGTGTCGAGACCACCAAGGAGAAGGTGCTGCGCATCATCCTCGCAGGCCAGCCGGAGCTCAACGCGAAGCTCGATGCGCCGGAGCTGGTGCAGCTCACCCAACGCGTGCGCCTGCGCTTTCATCTCACGGCCCTGTCGCAGGCGGAGACCAAGGGCTACATCCAGCACCGCCTGGAGGTTGCCGGGGCGGGCGATCGGCAGATCTTCGCCGAGGACACATTTGCCGAGATCTTCCGCTTCGCGGGCGGGGTTCCACGACTCATCAACACGCTGTGCGATACGGCGATGATGGCTGCCTATGCCAGCGATCGGGCCGAGGTCGCTGTGGAGGACATCCAGAGCGCCGTCGGCGAGCTACAATGGGTGGAGTTCTCCGCCCGCACTCAGCAACAGCTGCGTGCCGCGACGGAGCTCGCACTGCCGCGCATCCGCGGCGCCGACCCGGCGTTGCCGCCTCTGGGGAAGCTCCTCGTGGCGACTGACGGTCGTACGGTGCAGGAGATCCCCCTGACCCAGGGCAGGATCATCGTGGGCCGTACCGCCGACAACGACCTGCAGATCGACAGCCGGTTCGTCAGCCGGCATCACTGTCAGATCACGACGTCACCCAACTCGTGCGTCGTCGAGGACCTCAACAGCACCAACGGCATCTACGTCAAATCGCGGCGGGTCCGCCGCCACTATCTCAATGACGGGGACGTCGTCCTCATCGGCAAGCACGAGCTGATCTACGTCGACGAGCGGCTGGCGCGCACGCGCGGCAGCCTCAACGACACCGTGCCCGGAATCCCGGTGCTGCAGCGCGCCGACGGTGCGGGATCGGATGGGAGTGAGGACGAAGCGGACGCCGTGGAAATGGGTCTCGAGGAGACCCGGGATCACTCCTGATCCTGGCGTTCGGTCAGCTCAGGCTGGCCGTACTGGGAGCGCAGCTGACGGTAGTCGCGGCGCCTGAGGAGCACCACTACTCCGCCAAGGACAGAGGCCAGGCCAGCGAGTCCGGCCAGCACGCCCACGGCGTGCGAGTCCCCGATCAGATAACTGATGCCCAGGGCGCAGAGGCCACCGCCGATATACAGCCACGGCAGGCCCTCGTACATGGGTCGGGACAGGTGCATGGCGCCACACGATACTCCGGTAGCGCGCAAGCGGCACCTTTGCGGGATTATGTCCAGTCGCCGCAGGCCACGCCCGCCCCGAATTCCTAGCCGGTACCCCCCACCGTCAGGTTCTCGATCTTGAGGGTCGGCTGGCCCACGCCTACCGGGACGCTCTGTCCGTCCTTGCCGCACGTCCCGACGCCGTCGTCCAGCTTCAGGTCGTTGCCGACCATGGTCACCCGGGTCAACACGTCGGGTCCGTTGCCGATCAGCGTCGCGCCTTTCAAAGGGGCGCCGATGCGGCCGTTCTCGATGGCATATGCCTCGCTCGCGGAGAAGACGAACTTGCCGGAGGTGATATCCACCTGGCCGCCGCCGAAGTTGACGGCATAGATGCCGCGCGGCACGGAGCGAATGATCTCCTGCGGATCGTGCGGTCCCGGGCGCATGTAGGTGTTGGTCATGCGCGGCAGGGTCATGTGCGCAAAGGACTCGCGCCGGCCGTTGCCGGTGGGCCGGCCACCCATCAGCCGGGCGTTGAGCCGGTCCTGCATGTAGCCGCGCAATACACCGTTCTCGATGAGCGTGGTGCACTGGGTCGGCGTGCCCTCGTCGTCGATGTTGAGGGAGCCACGGCGCTGCGAGAGCGTGCCATCGTCTACGACTGTGCACTCCGCCGCCGCCACGCGCTCGCCGATGCGGTTGGCGAATGCGGAGGTGCCCTTGCGGTTGAAATCGCCTTCGAGGCCGTGGCCGATGGCCTCGTGCAGAAGGATTCCCGGCCAGCCGGGCCCGAGCACGACGGTCATGGGGCCGGCGGGCGCGGGCACCGCCTCGAGGTTGATCAGGGCCTGCCGCGCCGCCTCGCGCGCCAGGGTAAGGGGGCGGTCGCCGGCGACGAGATCCGCAAGCGAGTAGCGCCCGCCCGCGCCGCAATAACCCTGCTCACGACGACCGCCCTGCTCGACTAACACTGATACGTTGAAACGCACCAAAGGTCGCACGTCGGCGGCAAGCTCGCCGTTGCTCGTGGCGATCAGGACGACTTCGTGTACGGCGGTCACGCTCGCGCTGACATGCACGATGCGCGGATCGATCTTGCGAGTCTCGCGGTCGACTCGCTCCAGCCACGCGACCTTTTCCTGATCGGACAGCGTGGCGACGGGATCGGCCGGCAGATACAGGCGGTGGCCGGCCTGCGGACGCCAGGCGCTGACGCGCCGATCGCCGCCCTGGACGGCGATGGCGCGCGCGGCGCGGGAAGCCTCCTCCAGCGCAGGCAGGATGATCTCATCGGAATAGGCAAAGCCGGTCTTCTCCCCGGCGAGGGCGCGGACCCCGACGCCCTGCTCGATGCTCGCGCTCCCGTCCTTGACGATGCCGTCCTCGAGGGACCACGACTCCTGCCGCGCGAGCTGGAAGTACAGATCCGCGAAATCGACCGAATGCCTGAGCACCTCGCCGAAGACGCGATCGAGGCGCCCGTCATCGAGGCCACTCGGCTTCAGGATGAGGTCGCGGGCGAGTGACAGGGGATCGGCGGCGGGGGGGGTCGGATCGGTCACGATTGCTCTCTTGGATGTGTCCATGAAGTGTCCCTGTCTGGCATGTCAGTTGAATACGCGGTGCGTCAGTGCGGGGAAGCTGTCGCGGTCGCGGCGCTGCCGCCCGAGGTCGACCTCGGCGACGATGCAGCCGCGGCCGCGCGGCAGGCGATCAAGCACCCGGCCCCAGTGGTCGACGATCATGCTGTCACCGTACGTCTCGCGCCCGTTGGGATGAAATCCCGACTGCGCCGGCGCGATGAGGTGGCAGAGGTTCTCGATCGCGCGCGCCCGCAGCAGCGTCTCCCAGTGCGCCCGGCCCGTCGGCTCGGTGAAGGCCGATGGCACGGCGAGCAGCTCAGCGCCTGCGGCAGTCAGCCTGCGGAAGAGCTCGGGAAAGCGCACGTCGTAGCACACAGAGAGGCCGAGGTGTCCCACCGGCGTTTCCACGACGACGGGCATAGAGCCAGGCGCCACATTGGCGGATTCGCGATAGCTCTCGGCCCGCCCGGGCACCTGGATGTCGAACAGATGGATCTTGTCATAGCGGGCGCGGCGCTCCCCTGCGGCGTCATAGACGAGTGAAGCGGCGGCGACCCGGCCATCGGCGGCGCCACCCAGCGGCACGGTGCCGCCCACGATCCACAGTCCCAGCCGCCGCGCGGTTTCCGCGAGAAAGTCCTGGATGGGGCCGTGGCCGTCGTCCTCCGCCACGCGGCGCTTGTCGCGGTCGGAGAGGCCCATGAAGGCAAAATTCTCCGGCAGTGCCGCAAGCTGTGCGCCGCGCCCGGCCGCCTCTTCCAGAAGGGCGCGCGCATCCAGCAGATTGGCGGAGACGTCCGGACCGGACGTCATCTGTATCGCGGCGATCAGGGGCATGCGTGACTACTATGGGGGTGCCGGGAAGCGCCCGCAATGGGTGAGCGCGGCTGCCTTCGTCGAGGACACTTAGCGTGTCCTCGACCCGCGCGAACGCCCGCGCGCGGAGGCGCGGGCCGGGTGCCCTGCCGCCATGGACTGCCAGTGGCACCGCCTGTGAGCTCACGCCCACGCGCGGAGGCGCGGCCGGGTGCCCTGCCGCCATGGACGGCCAGTGGCACCGCCTATGAGCTCACGCTCGCACGAGGTCGAACTGGTCGACCCCGTAGAGCCCCTCGACCTGCAGCCGGATGGGAATGCCAACCTGGGCCTTGAGCTCGCCCAGCATGGCCGTCTCGTCCTCGAGCAGCCGCTCCACCACGTCCGCGTGCGCGAGGATCAGCAGCTCGCGCGCCGACGGCTGCCGGCCCTGGCGCAGGATCTCACGCAAGATCTCGCCGCAGACCGTCTCCGGTGTCTTCACGAACCCGCGCCCCTCGCACAAGCGGCAAGGCTCGCAAAGCAAGTGCTCGAGACTCTCGCGCGTGCGCTTGCGCGTCATCTCGACCAGCCCCAGGGGCGAGAGGCTGGCGATGTGCGCCTGGGCACGATCCCCGGCCAGCGAGTGCTCGAGCGCCGCGAGGACCTGCCGTCGATGCGACTCGTCGTGCATGTCGATGAAATCGATGATGATGATGCCGCCGAGGTTCCGCAGCCGAAGCTGCCGGCCGATGCTCGCGGCCGCCTCCAGGTTGGTGCGGAAGGTGGTCTCTTCCAGGTTGCGGTGACCCACGTAGCCGCCGGTGTTGACGTCGATCGTGGTCATCGCTTCGCGCTGATCGATCACCAGGTGGCCGCCCGATTTGAGCGGGACCTTGCGCTCGAGCGCCTTCGCAATCTCCTCCTCGATGCCGTGCAGATCGAAGATCGGCCGCGGGCCGCTGTAGAGCTCGATGCGCGCTGCCGTCGCCGGCATGAATTCCGTGGCAAAGGCGGCCATCCTCGCGTGCTCCGCCGCGGAATCGACCAACACCCGCACGACGCCGCGCGACAGCTCGTCGCGCAGAATGCGCAAGGGCAGCGGCAGGTCCTCGTGCACAAGCGTGCCCGGGCCCGCCTGCGTCGCACGGGTACGCACGTGGTGCCACAGCTTGCGCAGATACTCCATGTCCTCACGCAGGCTATCGATCGGCACCGCCTGCGCCGCGGTGCGCAGGATGTAGCCGCCCTCGGACTCGGGGCCGCGCAGCTGAGCGACCGCGGCTTTCAGGCGTTGCCGCTCCACCTCATCCTCGATCCGTGCCGACACGCCGATCCCGTCGCCCCGCGGCAGGTACACGAGAAAGCGCGCGGGCAAGGTGATGTAGGTCGTCAGGCGCGCTCCCTTGGTGCCGATCGGGTCCTTGATCACCTGCACCAGGATGTCGTCACCCGGGCTCAGCAGCCGGCGCACGTCCTCGACGTGTGGCGCGCCCAGCGCCGCGAGCCCGACGACGGTCTCGTCAGGCGGCGGGCTCACGACGTCGGCGGCGTGGAGAAACGCGGTACGCTCCAGGCCGATGTCGATGAACGCGGCCTGCATCCCTGGCAACACCCGCGTGACCCGGCCCTGATAGAGATTGCTGACCAGGCCGCGACGGCGGCGGCGCTCGACATACAGCTCCTGCACGAGGCCGTCCTCCACCAGCGCTGCGCGGATCTCTCCCGGCGTGACGTTGACCAGGATCTCGACACTCATGGTGCGGCTCCGGCCCAGCAACGGATGCCCGCTGCGCGCAGCAGCTCCGCGGTCTCGAGCAGCGGCAGTCCCATGACCCCGGAATAGCTTCCGCTCAGCGCCGCGACGAACACCGCGCCGTAACCCTGGATGGCGTAGCCCCCGGCCTTATCGCGCGGCTCACCCGTTGCCCAATACGCTTCCATCTCCGCGCGCCCGAGGTCGCGAAAGCGGACTGAGGTGCAGTTGACGCGCAAGGTCACGTCCTTGCCGGTCGCCAATGCCACTGCCGTCAACACCTGATGCGTCCTGCCGGAGAGCGCCGCCAACATGGCGAGCCCGTCGGCGCGGTCCGCAGGCTTGCCATGGACGGATCCTTCCACGACGACGGTCGTGTCTGCAGCGAGCACCGGCAAGGGTTCACCTCGCTGCCTCACGGTTGCCGCTTTGAGGCGCGCGAGGCGCGCAACGTAGTCCGCGGGCGACTCCCCGGGCAGGAAAGCTTCGTCGACGTCCGCTGCGACGATCTTATGAGGAACGCCGATCTGCGCCAGCAGCTCCCGCCGCCGCGGCGACATGGATGCGAGGCAAATGACGGCGTCCGCGGTTGCAGGGTGAGTCTCGGGCATCAGTCGCGATGATACGGATGATGGGTCAGTATGCTAACCGCGCGATAAAGCTGCTCCGCCAACACGACCCGCACCAGCGCGTGAGGCAGCGTGAGGCGCGAGAGTGACAGCGAGACATCGCTTCGCGCCAGCACCTCCGCGGCAAGCCCGTCGGGGCCGCCTATCAGAAACGCGAGGTCACGCCCTTCCCGCATCCGGCCGGCCAGCCAGTCGGCGAGCTCGCGCGTGCTCATCTGCGTGCCGCGCTCATCGAGGGCCACCACCCATTCATCGGGATGCAGGGCGGTCATGAGCTTGCGCGCCTCGGCCTCGATGGCCTTACGCGGGCTCTGCCCGGCGCTGCGCGGACCCGGCTCGATCTCGAGCAGGGCGAGCTTCAGGCGCGCGCCGAGGCGGCGGGTGTAGTCGGCGTAAGCTTCGCGAATCCAGGCAGGCGGGCGGGTGCCCACCGCTATCACTCTGGCTCGCACACCCCTAGGAATGCCGCACGTGCGCCACGGCGCCGGCGCTGTCGTGCAGCGCGGTACCCGCGTCCCACAGCCTCTCCAGGCCGTAGAACTCGCGCACCCGGGGCAGCATTACGTGCACCACGACGTCTTGCAGGTCGACCAGCACCCATTCCCCTTCCCGCTCACCCTCGGCGCCGAGCGGCCGGAATCCGTTTCTCTTGGCCTGTTCGATGACGTGCTCGGCAATGGAGCGGACGTGGCGGTCGGAAGTGCCGGAAGCGACGATCAGGGTATCGGCGATATCGGTCAGGCCGCGGACGTCCAGCACCTTGATGTTCACGGCTTTCATGTCTTCGAGGGCGGAGGTGACGGCCTGGAGGAGGGTCGGCGCGCTGCACGGCGGAGACGCCGGACTGCGGGGCGGGGAGGATCGTGTAGACCTCGAAGCCTGCGCGGGAGCGCCGCGGCGCCGGATTGTGCGGTTGGTCATGTGAGGAAGGGATCTCTCCTGTATGAGCAGTCACTCGGGAGCATAGCACCGACTCTCGCGCAGGATGAGTCGCACTTCATCCGGCACCAGGTAGCGCGGATCGCGGCCGGCGACGATGATCTGACGCAGCTCCGTGGAGGAGATCTCGAGCTGTGTCACGGCATGCACGTAGATGCGGCCCGCGGTTTTCTCGTGCAGGTCGCGGATGGTGCCGGTACCGTGGTCCACCATGACCTCCCCCAGCGGACCCATCGTCGGCGCCTTCCAACCCGGCCGGTGCGCGACCACGATGTGCGCGAGGCCCAGCAGGTCCCGCCAGCGATGCCAGTTCGGCAGGCCCAGGAACGCATCCATGCCGAGGAGCAGGCACAGCGAGCGGTCCGCATTCTCCGCCCGAAGCTCCGTCAGGGTGTCGACGGAATAGGAGACGCCGGTACGGCGGACCTCGCGGTCATCGACGACGAATGCACGCTGGTCGGCGACGGCGGCCTGCACCATCCGCAGCCGCAGCTCGGCGTCCGCCAGCGGCTGGTCGCGATGCGGCGGACTGCCCGTGGGCAGGAAGCGCACCTCCGCGAGTCGCAGCTCCTGCCACAGCTCGAACGCCGTGCGCAGATGGCCGTAATGAATCGGATCGAACGTGCCGCCAAAAAGACCGATGGGTTGCATCGAAGATGACCCTATTTGAACATGGACTGCGGCGGCGTCATCGCCGGCCGGCCGCAAATGTCGGCCGCGAGCAGCGCCATCTCGTCCCAGGCATCGCCCTGCAGCCGTCCCTTGATCATGCGGTCCGCGCGCGCCGCACGCAGCGTGAGCGCCCGGAACGAGAGTCGCGGCGCACGCCGCACGGCCCTGTCCAGAGCCGCGGTCTGCCGCTGCCAGCCGCCCCGGCCGCGGCCGCCTGCGCCGCCGGGGCTCGAGACCGCACCCCAGACGTCGCGTAGCGCTTTGGTGAGCGCCCAGAGTACCAGCGTCTGCTCCGTCCCCTCGGAACGCAGTCCGGCGAGCACGCGTAAGGCGCGGTCGGCCTCCCCCTCGAGCACGGCTTCTGACAGCCGGAAGACATCGAAGCGGGCGCTATCGGCCACACTGGCGAGCACCGTGTCGGCTGTTATGGCGCCCGCGGGCGCCAGCAGCCGCAGCTTTTCCAACTCCTGATGCGCCGCGAGCAGATTTCCCTCGGTGCGTTCGGCGAGCAGGGCCAATGCCTCGTCCGTGACCTCGAGCTGCAGACGCCGGCAGCGCCCGCGCAGCCAGCCCACGAGCCTCTCCGGCTCCACCGGCCACACCGCGACCCAACCGCCGCGCGATTCGAGCGCCCTGAACCATGGCGCCGCCTGCACATCGCGATCGAGGCGCGGCGCCAGGATGAGGAGCAACGTATCCGGATCGTTCCTTTCCAGGAGATCGAGGAGCGCCTTGTTGCCGGCCACGCCCGGGCGGCCCGTGGGAAGGCGCAGCTCGAACAGACGGCGCGAGCCGAAGAGGGACATATTGCCGGCCGAGGCTCGCACGTCGTCCCAATCGGAGCCGCGCTCGAGGAAGTGAACCTCGCGCTCCGTGAAGCCCATCGCGCGCGCCCGCGCGCGAATCGCGTCCGCCGCCTCCCCGGCGAGGAGCGGCTCGTCGCCGGATACCAGGTAGGCCGGCAGCAACCGCTGCTCGAGCTGGCCGGTGAGGGAATCAGGGGTGAGCTTCAACGGAACCTGCCAAAAATGCGGTGACACGACATTATCGGCCATTCCAGACGTGCTTGCCCGGCCGCGGGCCTACGGCTAGGCTTTCCGTTGCAGATGCCCATGAGCCTCACATTGCGCCACAACCGGCTGATCGCGCTCGTCGCGGCGATCGCCATGGTCGTGGTGATCTGCGGGTACTCCGCGCACGACGCGGCGGCCGCGGTGGGGCAGCCGTGCCACTGCGACTGGACCATGCACTTCACTGGCGTGGCCGGTTCGGCGCCCCATCCGGTGCCGCCCGTCAAGCCGGTCCTCGCCGGATGGCGGCTGCCGCTCGTCGCCGCGGCGGCCCGCCGCAGCGTCCGCAAGCTGCGCTCACACCTCGCCCGCGGTCCTCCCGCGACGCCCGCAATCGGCTGACAAACGGCCCGCCGCGCTCGCGTGCCGAGCGTGGCGATCGGACTGGTCCGATGGCCCCCACGGCCTGCTGCGGCTGACTTCGAACCGCGTGCGAGCGCGCAGGCGCGTTCCCAGTCCGCCCCGGCCCCTCGGGACCGGCGTCGCAAACCCTTTCCGGCTGATCCCTATGAGCCCATCTCTACACGAGTGGCGCAGGCTGCGTGGCATCGCGGTCTGTGGCGCTTTGCTCGCCGCCGGCTGCGCGGCCGGACCCAACTTCAAACCGCCGCCGGCGTCGCCGGTCGCCGGCTATAGCGCGGGGTCTGCGCGGACGACCGCCGCCACGCCCGGCGTTGCCGGCGGGCAGGCCCAGCGATTCCGGATGGATGCCGACATTCCGGCGGACTGGTGGCGACTGTTCCATTCCCAGTCCCTGGACACACTCATCACGGCGGCATTGCGCAACAATCCGGGCCTGAAGTCGGCGCAAGCGGCGCTGCGCGTGGCCTACGAGGATACGCGCGCGCAGCGAGGTGCGTACTTCCCCGCCCTTTCCGCGGGCTTCGCCGCGAGCCGCCAGAAACAGTCAGAGCAGCTCGCGCCGACCCCCAACTTTCCGGTAGTCGCGAACGAGTTCCAGTACGACCTCTTCACCCCGGAGCTCACGATCTCCTACGCGCCGGACCTCTTCGGCCTCAACCGCCGGACCGTCGAGTCGCTCGCGGCGCAGCAGCAAGCCGCACGCTTCCAGATGATCGCGACGTGGACCACGCTGAGTGCCAACGTCGCGGTCACCGCGGTCCAGGCGGCCGCACTGCGCGAGCAGGTCCAGTCGACGCGCGAGGTCATCGGCCTGGAGAAGCACAGCCTCGCCATTCTGCAGCTTCGCTTCCAACGGGGCGATGCCAGCGGCCTGGACGTCGCCGCGCAGCAGTCCCAGCTGGCGCAGTCACAGGCATCGCTGCCGGCGCTGGTGAAACAGTTGCGGCAGACGGAGCATGCGCTGGCGGCGCTGACCGGCCGCTTTCCGGCTGAGCCGCCGCTCGCGACGGTCTCCCTTGCCGATCTGCGGCTACCCGAGGATCTGCCGCTCAGCCTGCCCTCGACCCTGATCGCGCAACGGCCCGACGTGCGGCAGGCGCGCGCCGACCTGCACGCCGCCAGCGCCCAAATCGGGATTGCCGCCGCCCAGCGGCTTCCCAACATCCAACTCACCGCCGACGCCGGCAGCAGCGCCCTCGCCATCTCGCAGGTGTTCACTTCGGGCACGGGCTTCTGGGGAATGGCCGCATCGCTGACCGCCCCGATCTTCCAGGGCGGGCAGCTGCTGCATCAGGAGCGCGCCGCCAAGGCCGCCTATGTCGAAGCCGCACAACAGTATCGCGGCACCGTGCTCGCGGCCTTCCAGAACGTCGCTGACACACTGGTGGCCCTGCAGCAGGATGCGCAAGCGCTGCAGGCCGCATCGACGGCCGCCGGCGCCGCGACCCGGACGCTGAAGCTGTCGCGGCTGCAATTGCAACACGGCTACATCGGCGTGTTCGAATTGCTCGCCGCCGAGCTGGCCTACAGTCAAGCGCAGATGACCCTTGCGCAGGACGAGGCCAATCGTTTCGCCGATACCGCGGCCCTGTATCAGGCCCTCGGCGGCGGCTGGTGGCACAACGCGGGATTGAACGAACCATGATTACGAAGCCTCCGGAATGCCTTCGCAGCATTTTGCCGCCGCGCGTCGGCCGAGCGACCGCCGCCGCGCTCGCTGTCGCCGTCAATGTCGCTTTGGCAGCGCTCGCGGGCTGCTCGGGAACGACGCCCGACGCCAACTCTCAGACGAGCGAGCCGCAGAACGTGACCCTCACGGCCGCGCAGCGGACGAGCATCCGCCAGCTCACCGTCGAGCCCGCCACCTACCGCACCAGCATCACGACCACCGCGATCGTGGACTTCGACCACGACCGCTCGACGCCGGTACTCGCGCCATTCTCCGGGCCGGTAACGCGCGTGCTGGTCACCCTCGGGGATCACGTAGCCACCGGACAGGCACTGGCCACGGTGAATTCACCAGATTTCACGACCGCGGTTGGCGCCTATCGCAAGGCGCTGATCATCGCCTCGGCGGCCGATGAAGTCGCGCGGAACGATCGCTTCCTGTACGCGCATCAGGCGATCTCGCAGCGCGAGAACGCGGGCGCGCAGGCCGCCGCCGTGGGCGCCGACGCGGATCGCAGCGCCGCATTGCAAGGGTTGATCGCGCTGCATGCAGATCCCGGAACCATCGCCGCGATCCGCGCCGGCAAGCCGCTCGCGCTGGGACAGGGAGTCATTCGCGCGCCGATAGCGGGTACCGTGGTCGAGAAGTCGATCGCCCCGGGACAGACACTTTCCGCCGGCAGCTCACCGTGCTTCACGATCGCCGACACCTCCAGGATGTGGGTGATGGCGCAGATATTCGGCGCCGATGTCGGACGAGTACACGCGGGAGACGCCGCCACGATCGACACCGGCGACGGCGGAGCACCGCTCGCCGGCACCGTCACCAATGTCGGCGCCGTGGTCGACCCGGACACGCGGTCAGTGACTGCGCGCGTACAGGTGGACAACCCGGATGGGGCGCTCAAACGCCAGATGTACGTTCGGGTCAAGATCCAATCGCGCCAGCCACACCGGGGAGTGTTGATCCCCGTGTCCGCCGTTCTGCGCAATGACGAAAATCGGCCCTATGTGTACGTGACAGCCGCCAACGGCGGTTACGCCAGGCGATCGGTGACGCTGGGCGAGCGCGTTGGCAATCGCTTCGTGATCCCGGCAGGACTGCAGGCGGGCGACAAGATCGTGGTCGACGGCAGCATCTTCCTGAACTTCATCGAGACGCAATGAGCGCGCAGCCAACTCCGGAGGAAGTCCGCCGCGGGGCTTCCGTCATCAACCGCATCGTCGCGTTCGCGCTCGAGCAGCCGCTCCTGATCGTGCTGCTTTCGCTCGCGCTGGCGGCGGCCGGCGTCTGGGCTTACGAGGTCCTCCCGATGGACGCGTACCCGAACCTCTCACCACCGTACGTCGAGATCATCTCGCAGTGGCCGGGCCATTCGGCCGAGGAAGTGGAGCGGCTGATCACGGTACCCGTTGAGCGCGGCATGAACGCGATACCGGGGCTGACGATCAAGCGCTCGATTTCGCTCTACGGCCTTTCTGACGTCACGTTGACCTTCGCCGACGGCACCACGTCTTACTTCGCACGCCAGCGCGTATACAACCGTCTGCCCGGGATCACGCTGCCGAACGGCGTATCGCCCTCACTCTCGGCGATGTCACCGCCGTCGGGACTCGTCTACCGTTACGTGCTGCAGAGCTCCGATCGCTCACCGATGGAGCTGAAGACCATCGAGGACTGGATCGTCGCCCCGCAATACCGCTCGGTGCCCGGAGTCGCCGACGACTCCGCATTCGGCGGCGGCGACATGCAGTATCAGGTGCTGCTCGATCCGATGAAGATCGCCGCGCTCGGCCTCACCGTCACCCAGGTGCAGGCGGCCATCGCCGCCAACAACGGCAACAGCGGCGGCGGCTTCTACTCCCAGGGCAGCCAGTTCTTCTACGTGCGCGGTCTGGGCCGCATCCGGACCATCGAGGATGTCGGCAATATCGTCCTCGCGATGCACGATGGCACGCCGATCCTGGTGAGGGACGTCGCCCAGGTGCGGATCGGCATCGCGCCACGCCTCGGCGAGTTTGGTTACATGGGCGACGATGACGCCGTCGAAGGCGTGATTCTGGCGCTGACAGGCAGTAAGACCCAGGACGTGCTGCAGCGGGTCGAGGCCAAGACGCAGGAGCTCAACGATCAGATCCTGCCCAAGGACGTGAAGATCCATCCGTTCTACGATCTCACGACACTGATCCGGCAGACCCGTGCCGTGGTCATGCACAACCTGACGATCGGCCTGTTGCTGGTGATCGTCGTTCTCGTCTTTTTTCTGTACGACCTACGCGCCGGCCTCATCGTCGCAGTGACGATTCCGCTCGCGCTGCTCAGCGCATTCCTGCTGCTCGACCTGAAGAGTGCCTCGGCGAACCTGTTGTCCATCGGGGCGGTCGACTTCGGCATCCTCGTCGACGGCGCGATCTTCATGGTCGAGAACATCTTCCGCGAGCTGGCGGCCCGGCGCGGCACGGATTACCGCGTGAGGGACGCGATCCTCGGTGCGGCCGCGGAGATCGACCGCCCGCTGGTGTACTCGGTCGCGGTGATCGTCGCAAGCTTCCTGCCGATCTACTTCCTGAGCGGGCCGTCGGGAACGCTCTTCAGGCCAATGGCCGACACCATGATCTTCGCGCTCATCGGGTCGCTGGCCGTGACGCTCACCCTGCTGCCGGTGCTGTGCGCCGTCTTCATGCGCAGGGGAGTGCGCGAACGACTCAATCCGCTGTACGAGAGAGTCAAGGCGGGATACGAGCGGGCGCTGCGCGGCGTACTGCGCGCGCCCTGGCGGGCGGTCGTGATCCCGGCGGCGCTGCTGCTGCTGGCGATGCTGCTGACGCGTGGGATCGGCGCGGAATTCATGCCGACACTCGATGAGGGCTCGCTCTGGGTACGTGCGACGATGCCGTACACGATTTCGTATCAGAAAGCCGCGCAGATCTCACCGCAGATTCGTGCGGTCCTGCGCTCGTTCCCGGTGGTGACCACGGTGACCTCGGAGCTCGGCCGCCCCGACGACGGCACCGATTCCACGGGCTTTTTCAACGACGAGTTCTTCGTCGGCCTGAAGCCCTATTCGCAATGGCACGGCCGGTACCGCGACAAGCAGGCGCTCATCGCGGCGATCGATGCCCGGCTGGAGAAATTCCCCGGCATCCAGTTCAACTACACCCAGCCGGCCGAAGACGCCGTGGATGAGGCGGAGACGGGTCTCAAGAGCGCGCTGGCGGTGAAGATCTACGGATCGGATCTGCAGGAGCTGCAGAAACTGGCGCGGTCGGTCAAGGCGGTGATCACGGGGGTGCCGGGGATCAGCGACATCACGCTCGTGCACGAGCTCGGCCAGCCCAATCTGGCGATCGACATCAACCGCGCCGTGATCGCGCGCTACGGGCTCAATGTCGACGACATCAACAATCTGATCGATGCCGCGATCGGCGGGGGCGTCGCCACACAAGTGGTGCAGGGCGAGAAGGAGTTCGACCTCGTCGCGCGCCTGCAGCCGCAGTATCGCAGCAATCCGCTCGAGATCGGCGATATTCCGGTCGCGACGCCGGGCGGGCAGGAGGTGCCGCTCAAGGAGCTCGCCACGATCCGCGTCGCGAACGGCGCCTCCTTCATCTACCGGCAGGACGATTCACGCTACATCGGCGTGCAGTTCTCCGTCGCGGGACGGGACCTCGCCGGCGCGGTCGGTGACGCCATCCAGCAGGTCGCAAGGCAGGTCAAGCTGCCGCAGGGCTACCGCGTCGAATGGGGAGGCGAGTACCGGCAATACACCGCCTCGCGGGAGCAGATGCGGGTCATCCTGCCGCTGACGGTGCTGGTGATCTTCGGCCTCCTGTTCGTGCTCTACGGCAACTTCAAGTTCCCGTTGATCGTGGTCGTCGGCGTGCTGCTGTCGGCGCCGTTCGGCGCGGTGCTCGCCATGTGGCTCACCGGCACCGCGTTCTCGGTCTCCTCCGGCATCGGCTTCATCGTGCTGTTCGGTGTCTCGGTGCTGACGGGAGTGATCTACACCTCCTGTGTCAACGAGCTGCGCCTGGGCGGCATGGACATCGCGCAGGCCACTCATGAGGCCGCGGTGCTGCGCCTGCGTCCGATCGTGATGACCGCGCTGGTCGCCTCGCTGGGCCTGCTGCCTGCCGCCATCGCAACGGGGGTGGGCACCGACTCGCAGCGGCCGTTCGCCCTGGTGATCGTGACCGGGATGATCTCGCGCCTGGTCATCGGGATCTTCGTCGCGCCGGCGCTATATCAGCTCGTGGCCCGGCAGGGGGACAGGTTGCAGGTGTAAGGGGTACTAGAAGAGAACCCCGAGCCCCACTCCGGTGTAGTTGGAAAACCCGCCAAGGCCCCCCTGGAGGCGCACCCCCTCCTCCACATCCACGACGAGATCCGGAGTGAAGAGGTACTGCAGGCCGCCGTCGGCGCTGGTGCCCCAGCCCTGCAGGTAACCTGAGTGCGATTGCGCATAGATCTCGCCAAAGAGCTGCACCCGGGAGGTGGACGCCCAGGTCACCACCAGATCGGGATTGAAACTCTGGAAGCGCTGGCCGCCGGCCGCCGTCGGCGCGGTCTGTGAGGTGGCCCCGACCATCAGCGACAAGCCGAGCGGTCCGTCGCCGTAACTCACGATCGCATTGAGCGCCCCGCCGGTCCCATGACTGCCGAACGTGCCGTCACCGGAGGGCAGTGTCGCCAGCGCCTCCGCGGTCCACTGCCAGTGATCGGTCCAACCGAGCACGTGTTTGATGCCGACGGTCGTCGGGCCGAAGCCGTGCAGGGTCATCGAGGGATTGCCGGGGCCGCCACTGACCGACTGATGCTGGAAATTGGGCGGCAGCCAGACGAGCTCCGAATTCTCCGGCAGACCCCAACGCACCGCGAGATTGGGCAGCATGGAGTATTTGCCGCCGGGCGCCGGATACAGATTGCCGGCTATCACGCCGCCCTCGACATCGGCCATCCCCTGCGCCACCACGCAGCCCGAGTCTTCGACGGTCGGCCGATCGATCACCGCAAGGAATCCCGACGGTCCGCTGCAGGCAGGAGGTGGAGTGGCGGCATGCGCCACCGCGATGACTGCCGCCGCGAAAGCGGCGAGCACAGAGGCGCGGAATATCCGCTGCGTGTTCAACGATATCTCCCCGGAGAGGGACCGACGCGCCACTGTACTGTCGGCGGCTCCTTCCGGCGAGACGCCGAAGCCGAAGACGGGATCGAAGTCACAGGACTTTGCAGGTACGATTGTCTTCGCCATGGCAACAACACCCCGCACAGGCGCTCGCCGGCGCCTTTATCCACCGGTCAAGCCTTACCGCACGGGTTTTCTGCGCGTTTCCGAGATCCACGAGCTCTACTTCGAGGAATGCGGCAATCCTCACGGCAAGCCCGCGGTATTTCTGCACGGCGGGCCGGGCGGCGGCCTCGATCCGAAGATGCGCCGCTTCTTCGATCCGGCCCGCTATCGGATCGTGCTGCTCGACCAGCGCGGCAGCGGCAAGAGCCGTCCCCACGCCAGCCTCGTGGACAACACCACGTGGCACCTCGTGGACGACGTGGAGCGGTTGCGTGAGCACCTCGGCATCGAGCGTTGGCTGGTGTTCGGCGGCTCATGGGGCTCCACGTTGGCGTTGGCCTACGCCGAGACGCACCCTGAGCGGGTGACCGAGCTCGTGCTGCGCGGCATCTTCATGCTGCGACGCTGGGAGCTGGAGTGGTTCTACCAGAATCCGGACGGCGCGGGCGCCCTCTACCCGGACCTGTGGGAGGACTACGTCACCCTGATCCCACAAGCCGAGCGCGGTGACATGATGCGCGCCTACTACACACGCCTTACGGGCGATGATGCGCAGGTGCGCAAGAGCGCGGCGAAGGCCTGGTCCGTCTGGGAGGCCGCCACCAGTTACCTGCGCACGGCATCGGATTACGTCGCGAAGTTCGACAAGGACCGTTACGCCGAGGCGTTTGCGCGAATCGAATGTCACTACTTCATCAACGGCGGCTTCCTGCGCACCGACAATCAACTCATCGACGAGGTTCACCGCGTCCGCCACATCCCCGCGATCATCGTGCAAGGCCGTTACGACATCGTCTGTCCCATGAAGACCGCGTGGGAGCTGCATCGCGCGTGGCCGGAGGCGGACCTGCGCATCGTGCCAGACGCCGGCCACTCGGCCTTCGAGCGTGGCAACGTCCATGAGCTCATCACCGCGACCGATGGCTTCGCGGGCGCCGCCGGGCACGCGAGCGGATGACCCGGCTCAGATCGGCCCCTGATGCCTGCGCAGCCGGATCGCCGCGGCCAGGAATACGGCGTAGACCGCGAGTCCGATCCACAGCCCTGGGCTGATCAGGAACGATCCCAGATTGGCCAGGGTCGGCGCCGCCATGGGCATGTGTCCGTGCGGCGGCGGCGGGAAGGGAATCGCTGCCGGCCCGCCCTCGAGGCGCGACATCAGCAGGTGAGCGAATGCCGAAGTGTTGAAGATCAGCTTCTCGATGATCAGGAGCGCTACGACCGGCAGGAGGGCCCAGAGGAACACTGCGCGGCGCGCCCAGCCGGACACGAGCATGAGCCAGCCGTAAATCGGCGCGTAGTAAAGCGCGTGCACGGTCAACAGGTGATAGAGCATCGCGGCCCACATCGGCAAGAGCGGAGTCTGCGACCATAACTCAGCGACACTGCCGCCCCTGACGAGCAGCACCGCACTGCCCATCAGCAACATGATCGCCTGTGTGACGGCGAGGATCAGAAAAGTGATCAGGGGAAGCAGGATGAGCGGGATGCTCGCCTTGGCGAGGACCGTCGTCACATCGGAGACGGGCAGTGATTTCCAGAAAAGAATGCTGCGGTCCTGGCGCTCGTTGTGCAGCGCCCCCAGGCAGTAGATCACCGCCACGATCAGATAAGTCAGCATCAGAACGAGCGAGGCGAAATCGAACGCGCCCGCGAGCAGATGCGCCGCCGACACCGGCCGCGGGCCGGCGTGCTGGAGCGGGACACGAGTGGCGCCGATCGTGAACGCAGCCAGGAACACGGCCGCGACGATCAGCGGCACGATGTAGACGAAGCGGTTTTCCCACAACTCGCGCCGCAACGACCAATGAACGAGCCGGGAAGGTGAAAGCGCCGCGGGTCCGAGCGTTGACGGGCCGTCCGCCTGCGGTCGGGGGGCCGGGTCCGGTACTGCAGTCGAGTCGCTGGTAGCCATGATCAACGGTTGCCTCCCGCGGAGCCGGACGGCGGGTTGCCGCCCAACACCGCAACGAATACATCCGCGATGCCGGGTGTGCGCACATCCCCGAAGTGCGCGAGCTGAGCGCGATCCGCGCGCTCGAAGAGCAGCGTGCTGCGGCCGAAAACCTGACGCTCGTGCAGGGGCCCGAGCGCCCGCGCAGCGGCCAGACGCTCGGAGTGCACCGTCACCTCCGCATACCGTGCCTCGAACTCCTCCATGCTGCAGGTGAGGACGATCCGGCCGTGGTGGATGAACATGAAGTCGGTGAGCACGTTCTGGATCTCCTCCACCTGATGCGTGGTCACCACGATGGTCCGGCTGCGATCGAAATAATCATTGAGGAGCGCATCGTAGAACTGCTTTCTGTAGAGGATATCGAGGCCGAGCGTGGGCTCGTCGAGTATCAGCAATCTCGCGTCGATGGCCATGACGAGAGCCAGATGAAGCTGTGTCACCATGCCTTTGGACAATTCCCTTACGCGGCTGTCGCGTCTGATGGTCGTCTTTGCGATGAAGCCCTCCGCCTTCGCACGATCGAATCGTGGATGCACGCCCTGCACGTACTCGAGGGCCTGCGAGACGCGCAACCAACGGGGTAGAACGGCGACATCGGCAATGAACGCGACATCGCGCATGAGCTGGTCGCGGGCGGCCCAGGGATCGCGTCCGAGCACCCGCAACTGTCCTTGATAGGGGGCGAGGCCCAGGATCGCGTTGATCGCGGTACTCTTGCCGGCCCCGTTCGGCCCGATCAGTCCCAGGATGCGGCCTTCCTCGACCCTGAGATCGACTCCATCGAGCGCGACTGTCGTGCCGAATACTTTGCGCAGGCCGCTTGCTTCGATTACTGCCATGGATTCAACGCCTCGCCTTCGAAGTCGGCGCCCCATCCGAAGGCCGGCCGCCGGTCACCGTGGCCAGGAGCTCTTCCGCGTTCAAGCCCAGGCGCTGCAGGGTCGCAAGCACGCCCGGCCATTCCTCTTCGAGGAATCGCTGCCGCTCGTCCCGCAGCAATTGCCGGCGCACTCCCGTCTTGATGAACATGCCGACACCTCTGCGCTTCTCGACGATCTGCTCGTCGGCCAATTGCTGATAGGCCTTCAGCACAGTGAGTGGGTTGACCCGATAATCGGCCGCGACCGTGCGCACCGAGGGCAGCGGGTCGCCTTCCTTGATCTCAGCGTCGAGAATCATGGCGATCACGCGGTCCCGCAGCTGACGGTAGATCGGCTGACTGTCGTTCCATTCGTTGCCCACCCGTTTCTGCCTTTGCGCAACCTCGGCGCGACTATCGAGCTCTCATTGAGCGGAGCAAGTCCATGATCGGGCCTCTCGTGATCTAGTGTTCTACATAACTATATCACCATATCAGGCCTGGTCAAGCCTCGCATCGAATGCGCCCTTCCCGGCCCCATTCGCGACGTATCTGGCCCTGGCCCCGCCGAGCTGCGCATATTTGCGCGAAGAGACCGCGAATATCCCCTGCGCCCGCGGCAGGTGGCGCGCTCAACATGCGCTCACGGGCGGAGCAGGCCGCTCCTGACGCGCAGGCTGCGCGGCCCGTGCCCAACTCCCAACATCCCCAGGCTGGCTTATGCTACGGGGATTCTCCCTTGCGTCCGCGCAGCAGCGCATCCGGATGGCGGTCGAGATAATCGGCCAGCTCTCGCACCGAGCGCGCGGCCTGGCTCAGCTCATTCATCAATTGCGGCAGGTCGGTGTTGGCAGGCGCGTTGCCGCCCGCTCTGTCCTGAATCAGAGCGAGCGTTCGCTGCGCCGCATCCGACGTGGCGCGCATGGATTTGATGAGCTCATTGAGATTCGGTCGTGTCTCCATCGCCAGGCGATCGAGGTGGGTCAGCACGCGATTGAGCGATACGACGGCCTGGTGAAGCTCCGGTCCCGTCGTGGCCTTCTTGAGATTTCCCAGTACGTCATTCAGGTTGTGCAGTGTCTGGGTGAGCAGCGGCGGTCCCGACGGAGTGCCTTTCGCGGCCTGCTCATTGTCGAAGAGGTGGAACACGCTGCCCGCCGCACTGGGAGACCCTTGCATGGCCGCAGGCGACGTGTCGAACGCCACGCCGCCGGCGAGAAGCTGCTGCCAGGAGTTTGCCCGGACCTGCAGGCCTTGGGCGCCCAGCGTCATGGCCACGCCGCCGGCGTTCCAGAAGCGTGAGCCGGGATGCACCAGCCGGTCGTGCGGCGATCGGATGAATGCCGTCACGGTCACATCATGTCCGTCGCCGGCAAGCGTGTAGTCGGTCACCATGCCGACCTCGACGCCGCGATACGTCACGGGCGAGCCGCGGGTCAGGGAGCTGAGGTCCGGCGCGTGCAGGGTGAAGGAGCTGCCGCGCGTACCCGGGGGAACGACCGGCGGGCTGTCGAGGCCGACGAAGTGCCGCCGCGCGTTGCCGTACTTGCCGGGATACATCTCGATGTAGGCGCCGGAGACGATCGTGGAGAGGCCCGAGATCCCCTGGACTCCCAGGTGAGGCGTGACGACGTAGAAAATGGTGGAGTCGGTGAGATAGGGAGCTGTTTCCCGGCTCATCCGCGCGTGAACGATCACCCGCCGCATGTCGCGCGTCAGTCGCAGCGATGTCACGGTCCCGACCACCGCATTGAGACGCTGGATCGTGGCCTGCCCCGGCAACAGCCCCTGGGCCGCGCTGAAGGAGATCGTTATTTCCGGCCCCCGCTCCGCGATCGCCCGGTAGGCGAGCCATACCACGACCGCTGCCGCCGCGATCGGCACGATCCAGACCCACGCCACCCAGCGGTGCCGCCGTACGCGCG
Organism: Steroidobacteraceae bacterium; assembly: GCA_036278795.1. Lineage (GTDB taxonomy): Bacteria > Pseudomonadota > Gammaproteobacteria > Steroidobacterales > Steroidobacteraceae > 13-2-20CM-66-19. The sequence continues at coordinate 38,252 of DASUKK010000010.1, forward strand.
CGTCGACGGGCTCCTGAGGGAGGTCCGGCTCCCGCGGGTGGTCGCTCATCTGTGGATCGTCCGGCTCATCAGGCATCGCGGTTCATCTCCCGTTGCTGCGCGTCCCACATGAGACGCGTATCGAAAGTCCGGGTGGCGATCATCGTGAGGATCACCACGGCTGCGAACGCCGTGAGCCCTGCCCCGGCCCGGGCCTGGGCGATGGCGCCGAACTGCAGCAATGCCACCAGCACCGAAGCGACGAATACATCGATGTTGGACCAGGATCCGACCGTGTCGATGAGCCTGTAAAAACGCGTACGCGCAATCAGCGTCCGCGGGGAGCCCTGATATGTGGCGAGCAGCATCCACGTCAAGCCGCACAACTTCAGCAGCGGCACCACGATGCTCGCCAGGAACACGATCAGCGCCAGCGGCCAGAGCCGGTTGCGAATCAGCTCGAGCACGCCGGTGATGATGGTGTTGGACTGCTCGTTGCCGAAACTGACCAGGGTCAGCACCGGGAGCGCATTGGCCGGAATATAGAGGAGGAAGCCCGCGGCCACCAGAGCGGCGGTGGCCCGGAACGCAAACGGCTTGCGGTCATGCAGTGCCGCTGCGCAGCGGGGGCACGCGCCGCCCGCATGCGCATGGCTCACCAGCAACTCGCACGCGGTGCAGGCGATCGCCCTGCCGGGGTCGCCTCGCCCGCCGGCGTGCCGCTCGGAGCGCCACCTCGAGTACTGCCGCGCACGGCGCAGCGGCAGCACCTCCCAGACGGTCCGCTCATCGAGCTGTGTCAGCGTGAGCAGCAGAGCCAGGGTCGCCCCCATGAGGCACCAGCCGCCGGTGAGCACCTGCACGCCGACCACCAACCGCAGGCGGCTGTAGGCGACGAAACAACCGACGAGAAAGATCTCGAGCATCATCCAGGGGCGCAGCCGCATGATCCAGCGAAACGTCGGCCCCAGATGAGCGCGCGCTCCCAGCCGCAACGCCGCGAGTACGGCGATCAGCGCGCTCAGGTAGACGTAGGGGAAAGCGAGGCAGAAGGCACCGACGATCACGGCGAGCGCCGCGAATCCCTCGTGCCACAGCCCGGCGATGCCGCTCGAGAGCCAGCAGGTCCTGGCGGCGCCGTGCGAGGCCACGCTCAGCAATGGCTCGACTGTGGCCGGGATCAGCAGAAAGAGCGCCGTCAGCGCGAGCGCGAGCGGAGCATCGACTCGCCCAGTTGCCGCCCCCGCCAGCACTCGCTCGCAGCGGCGGCACTCGGCCATGTGACCCCGCCGCAGCAGCGGCAGCCGCTGGACCAGCCCGCAATCCGGGCATGCCACCCTCACCTGACGCTCAGCAGTAGCCATCGTTCGCCGAGCAGCAAAGCTGGTGCCTCACCCTGAACATCAATCGCGGCAAGCCCCAGTGAGGCGATCACTCTCGTCCGTAACCCCATGTTGCCGCAGCCACGCACGAGCATCCCGCGCATCCCCGTCGAACCAGGCCCGGGTGCTGCCGAGCCGGAAGCTGTAGCCCCACGCGTCCATGTCGTCGAACGCGCGCTCTACCCCGACTCCCCGCAACTCGCCGGCCAGCAGCACCTGCAGATAACACACGGCCGACTCCTCGATGTCGTCGCCGCCGGCATCGCGATCGAGTCCCGCCCGCCGCTCCGGAGTCATGCAAATGTAGTGGCTGGCCTCGTGCAGCACGGAGTGCACCGGCGTATCGAGCCGCGCATACAGGCGGTCGCCCTTGAGTCCCGCCTCAGTTTCCCCCCAATATGAGCCCGGGATCACCTCGTTCGGAGCCACCAGCCCGAGCTGCAGGCCGTAACGCTCCAGGAGCGTCGCCAGCGCGACGCGGTCCACCCCTGCCAGCAGCAACATATCAGTCAGCGGATACCCTCGAGAGGCGCCGCATGACGATGCCGGCGAGGTCCTGGCCCATGGACTGCTGCAGGATCGCCTCCTCGTGCTGCTTGGCGAGCAGCAGACTCTCATCGAAGCTGTAGGAGCGCTGCGCCGAGACCTGCTGCTGCGGCAGCAGGTCCTTGCCGCCGGCGGTCACGGAGAAGCGCACCGTGTAGGTCACCTGGTACTCGGTCGGGCGGTTTTGGGCGGAGACGGAGAGCACGCGCGGTGTGACGTCTTCCCGGATGACCACGATCGCCGTCGCCTGATCGGGCGAATCGACCGGGTGGGCGCCGGAAATCAACATCTGCCGCCGCAGGCTCTGGACGAAATCGCTCTGTTGGTCGGATGCTTCGATATAGGGCCGGCTGATCGACTGCGGCAGTGGCACCCGCCCCTCGAGATGAAAGCCGCAGCCCGAAAGCGCCAGGGCCGCGGCGATGATAGCGGCGCCGCGACCGGCACGAAGACCGCATGCCTCGCCGCGCGATGGCCGGTCCTCAGCCATCCTGCTGCCCAGGCGGCGCGCTGACCACCACGTTGACGATCTGCCGTCCCGGCACGACGATCACCCGTTTCACCGCCGACTTCCCGCCGACGAACTTCATCACGTGCTCGTCCGCGAGTGCCGCTTCGCGCACGACCGTCTCATCCGCGTCCCGCTGCACACGGACACGCCCGCGCAACTTGCCGTTGACCTGCACCACGAATTCGACCGATTCCTGCGTCAGCGCGGACTCGTCGACCGCGGGCCACGGCTCATCGATCACGGCGCGCTCGTGCCCAAGCGCGCGCCACAGCTCGTGAGTGACGTGCGGAACGATCGGCGCCAGCATCAGGGTGACGATCTCCAGCGCCTCATGCCGCACGGCCCGGCCCTGGTCCGAGAGGTCATCGAAGCGACCGACCGTGTTGAGAAGCTCCATGCTGGCGGCGATCGCCGTATTGAAATTGCGCCGCCTGCCGATGTCGTCCGTCGCCTTGGCCAGCGCGTGGTGCGCCGCGCGGCGCACCACGCGCTGCGGATCGGTGAGCGCACCGGCATCGAAGCCCGAAGGCTGGCCGCGCCTTACGTGCTCGTACACGGCGGTCCAGAGCCGGCGGATGAAGCGCGATGCGCCCTGCACTCCCTCATCGGACCATTCCAGCGTCTGCTCCGGCGGCGAAGCGAACATCGTGAACAGTCGCGCCGTATCCGCGCCGAAGCGCCTGACCAGCCCCTCCGGGTCGACACCGTTGTTCTCCGACTTCGACATCTTGCCGAGTCCCTGGTAGTCCACCCGGATCGTGTCACCACCCGGCACCGTCACCTCGAACACTTCCGTCCCCGCGGCATCGCGCCGCGAGCGCACATCGGCCGGGTTGAAGTAGCGGCGGCGGCCATCCGCCTGGCTCTGAGAGTAGACATGGTTGAGAACCATGCCCTGAGTCAGAAGGTTCGTGAACGGCTCATCCATGCCCAGCAGGCCGAGATCGCGCATCACCTTCGTCCAGAAGCGAGAATAGAGCAGGTGCAGGATGGCGTGCTCGATGCCGCCGATGTACTGATCGACGGGCAGCCAGTAAGCCACGCGCTCATCCACCATCGAGCGATCCTGGTCCGGACACGCGTAACGCATGTAATACCAGGAGGAATCGACGAAGGTGTCCATCGTGTCGGTTTCCCGCCGTGCGGGGCCACCGCACTTCGGACAGGCGCAGGAATAGAACGCCGCCGACTTGCCGAGCGGATTGCCGCTGCCGTCCGGCACGAGGTCTTCCGGCAACACGACGGGGAGCTGCTCGTCCGGCACCGGCACTTCGCCGCAGGTGCCGCAGTGGATGAGAGGGATCGGGCAACCCCAATACCGCTGCCGCGAGATGCCCCAGTCACGCAACCGATATTGCACCCGCTTCTTTCCGAGACCGCGCTTTTCCAGGCTCGCCGCGATCGCCCCCACCGCGGCCCGGAACTCGAGCCCCGAGAATTCTCCTGAGTTGACCGTGATCCCGTACTCGCCGTATTCGGGGATCCAGGGCGCGCGCACCTCGCCGTAGGCGCCGGACTTCGAGCGCACCACCGTCACGATGGGCAGCGAGTTCTTCGATGCGAACTCCAGATCGCGCTCGTCGTGGCCCGGGACGCCCATGACAGCGCCCTCGCCGTAGCCCATGAGGACGTAGTTGGCGACCCAGACTTCGATGGGCTGGCCGGTGAAAGGATGCAGCACGTGCAATCCCGTGCGCATGCCCTTCTTCTCCTGTGTCGCGACATCCGCCTCCATGACACTGCCCCGGCGGCACTCCTCGATGAATGCGGCCAGCGTCGGGTTGGAAGCCGCCGCCGCGGTCGCCACCGGATGCTCCGCGGCGATCGCCATGAACGTGACGCCGAACAGAGTGTCCGCGCGAGTCGTGAATACCTTGAGCGCGCCTTCCGCCGACATCGCCGCGCGCGTATCCGGCGCGTAAGGGAAGGAAATCTCACAGCCCTCGCTGCGGCCGATCCAGTTGGCCTGCATGAGGCGCACCCGCTCCGGCCACCCTGGCAGCTGCTCGAGATCCCCCAGCAGCTCCTCCGCGTAACGCGTGATGTTGAGGTAGTAGGTCGGGATCTCGCGCTTCTCGACGAGAGCCCCCGTGCGCCATCCCCGTCCCTCGATCACCTGCTCGTTCGCGAGCACCGTCTGATCGATAGGGTCCCAGTTCACCACCCCCGTCTTGCGATAGGCGATCCCCCGCTCCAGCATCCGCAGGAAGAGCCACTGGTTCCAGCGGTAGTAGCTCGGATCGCACGTGGCGATCTCCCGGCTCCAATCGATGCCGAATCCGAGAGATTTCAACTGCGCGCGCATGTGCGCGATGTTCTGCCGCGTCCACTGCGCGGGCGGCACCCCATTGCTCATTGCCGCATTCTCTGCCGGCAACCCGAACGCGTCCCACCCCATCGGCTGCAACACGTTCCGCCCCTGCATCCGCATGAAGCGCGCCAACACATCGCCGATCGTGTAGTTGCGCACGTGTCCCATATGCAGCCGCCCCGACGGATAAGGCAGCATCGACAGGCAGTAATACTTCTCCCGCCCCTTGTCCTCCCTCACCTCGAAAGTGCGGCTCTTCTCCCAATGAGCCTGCGCCGCCCTCTCCACCCCCGCCGGATCGTAATGCTCTTCCATCTCAAAAAACGCCTGATTTCTCAGTGATTTAAATCCCGACAGCTTACACGAACGAGCGGTGGCTCGGATGCAAAAGGGATTCCGCGGGGGCTTCTGGAGTCAGGGACGACGGAAGGTGGATGAGGCGAGCGGCCGGGAGGCCGCGACAAAATCGCCGGGAGCGATTTTGGACGGCGTGAAGCGCCGGGCTCGAAGGCTGAGGCCCAGGATGGGCCGCGCAACCCGTATTCACGGCGTCCCCGGGGAATCCCTTTTGCAGCCGAGACGCCGCGCCGAATGAGATCTTAGGGCACAGGCACCGGCAAATAGATCTGCGCCGACTCCCGCTGAATGAGCAGCGCAATGCTCTTGTGCGGCGCACCCTTGGCCGCCGCCTCCAGCTCCTCCACCGTCCTGATGCGCCTCTCTCCCACCCCCAGGATGATGTCCCCCGGCTCCACCCCCGCGACCTCCGCCGCCCCCGTCACCCCCTCCACCACGAGGCTTCCCGAAGTCCGGGCCTCCGCCTTCTCCTGCGGCGCCAGCGACCGGATCGTGAGCCCCAGCTCATTCGGCTTGCGCACCGCCGCCGGCGTCGGCCGCGCAGGACGCCCCGCCGACGCGCTCTGCGGCTCCTTCAGCTCCTCCACCCGCACCTGGACCGTATGGTCCGCCCGGTCCCGCCACAACGTGAGGGTTGCGTGCGACCCCGGCCGCATGGCCGAGATCCGGGTCGACAGATCTCCGTAGTGGTCGACGGCATGGCCGTCCACCGCCAGCACCACATCGCCCGGACGAATGCCCGCGACGGCGGCAGGACTCTTGTTCTCAACCGAGCTCACCAGCGCACCGCGCGGCCTGCCCAGCCCGAACGAGTCCGCGAGGTCCGCAGTCACCTCCTGGATGGTGACGCCGATCTTGCCGCGCACCACGTGCCCGACCTGGATGATCTGCCGCTCCACGCTCGCCGCCACATCGATCGGAATGGCGAAGGAGACCCCCATGAAGCCGCCCGTGCGGCTGAAGATCTGCGAGTTGATACCGACCACCTCGCCATGGAGGTTGAAGAGCGGACCACCGGAATTGCCCGGGTTGACCGCCACGTCGGTCTGGATGAAGGGGACATAGTTCTCCGTCGGCAGCGAGCGGCCGATCGCGCTCACGATACCCGCGGTCGCGCTGTTATCGAAGCCGAAAGGCGAGCCGATCGCGAGGACCCACTCACCGGGCCGAAGCTTCGACGGATCGCCGAAGCGCACGACCGGCAGCCCCGTGGCCGCGATCTTGAGGACGGCGATGTCGGTGCGCTCATCCGTGCCCACGACTTTCGCCCGGAATTCCCGCTGGTCGACCAGTCGCACCGTCACCTGGCTCGCGCCCGCCACCACGTGTCCGTTGGTGAGGACGTACCCGTCAGAACTCACGATGAAGCCCGAGCCCGCGCCACGCACCGGCTGCTCGTGACGCGGCTGATCACCGCCGGGCGCCGGAAGACCGAAGCGTTTGAAGAAGTCGTTGAGCGGATCGTTGCCCGGACCGCCGCCGCCTTCCGGCTTCTCGATCACCTCGATGTTGACGACCGCCGGGCCGTACCTGGCGACCAGCGGCGAGAAATCGGGCAGCGCCGCCGTCCCGCCGGGAACGCATTGCACGGGCGAAGCGGCCGCCGCGGAGGCCACCGGCGCGTCCAGCACCGGCCAGGCGGCCAGCGCGATGAGGGACCAGGAGATCACTGCCGCGCGAATGTGCGTCAGCCTAAAAACGCTCATGTCAGACTCCGGGGTGGAAGGGGGTAGCACTCGACGTGCCCGTGCGCCGGCGCAGGGCGCCGATCCACAGTGCGCCGGCGAGGCCGAGGACGCCGAGGCTGACGATCAGCCAGTTTCCAACACGCGCGAACGGTGTGAGCCCGGCCCTGGGCGTGACGGAAGACCGCAACACGTAAGGCTCGAAGGGCGGCGCCGACGCCTGGATTTCACCTCGCGGCCCGATGATCGCCGAAATGCCGTCGTTGGAGGCGACGATCATGCTGCGGCCCTCCTCGAGCGCCCGCATGCGGGCCATCTGGAACTGCTCGTAGCGGGCCGTGGAGTGTCCGAACCAGGCATCGTTGGTGACGTTCACCAGCACATTCGCCTTCGGCAGCATGCCCAGCATATAGCCGCCGTACCCCACCTCATAGCAGATCGTCGGCCCGAGCTCGAGCCCGGCCACCGAAAGAGGTGATTGGTGCGTGCCGCCACGGGAGAAGCTCTCGTAAGGAAGGGTCATCAGGCGCAGCCATTCGCGCACGAAATGCGGCACCGGGAAGAACTCCGCGAAGGGCACCAGATGATCCTTGGCATACCAGCTGGGCGGGTTGCCGAGCGCCAGGATCGAGTCATAGTAATGCCGGCCATCCTCCGACGCGCGGACCAGGCCCATCACCAGCGAGGAGCCGCGCGCCTGCGCCTCACGATCGACCAGCGAGATGTAAGGCAGTAGGTTGTTGGCGAGGTCGGGCAGTGCCGCCTCCGGCCAGACGATGAGCTTCGTGCCCAGCGCCGATTCGGTCATCTTGCGGTAACGCTCCAGGATCTGCCCCGCATAGTTCTCGTCCCATTTGTCCTGCTGCGGAATGTCGGCCTGGATCACCGCCACGGAGACCGGTGGCCCGGAGGCCTGCGTCCATACGATCGGCCGCAGGAGCACACCGGCGACCCAGGGTGCGATGAGGATCAGCGCAGCGGCGAGCCGTACGCGGCCATTGCCGCGCGCCAACGCCACCAGCGCACCCGCGCTCATCAGCAGGATCAGGCTGACCCCGTAGACACCCAGGATCGGCGCGAGCGGCAGGAGCCACGTGTCCGTCTGGGAGTACCCGAGCGACAGCCAGGAGAAGCCCGAGAGGAACCAGCCGCGCCACCATTCGACGAGCAGCCACGCCGCCGGCATGCCCACCAACCAGCGCCACGCGCCGCTGCGCGGCAGCCAGCGCGCCACAACGTAGCCGATGATGCCGTTGTACAGGGCCATGATCCCGATCAGGCCCAACATGATCGCGATGGTCAGCCAGAAAGGCGCCTTGCCGAGATCGTGGACACTGACATAGAGCCAATACGTGCCGGCGAGGAAGGTACCGAAGCTGAACCAGAATCCGTTCCAGGCCGCGTCCCGCGGCGCCGCGTCCTCCCAGAGCCACATCAACACGGCGGGACAGAGGATCGCGAGCGGCCACCACTGCAGCGGCGCGAAGGCGCATGCGAGCAGGGCACCCACTCCAAAGGCCAGCAGCCGGCGCACGAGCACCGCGTGAGCCGAGAGGGCCGCCGACAGAGACTGTTTCGCCGCGGCGAGAGGCGCCGGCGCAGCCTCCTCGCCCGCGGGAGTGTCCATGGCAGCGGCGCGCCGTGAGCTCATGCGAGTGACTCGCCCTGCTCCGGGTGCGCATGACCGTCGGGTGGTGTCACGTCGCGCGGCGGTACCACGCGCAGCGCATCGATGCGGCGCCGGTCGGCCCTCATGACCCGGAACTCGAAGCCGTCGATGGTCGCGGACTCGCCGCGCCGCGGCAACCTGCCGAACTGCTTCATGAGCAGGCCGGCCACCGTCTCGAACCCTTCCTCCTCGGAGAGGCGGGCGCCGAAATACTCGTTGAACTCCTCGATGCGCGTCACCCCGCGCACCAGGAAAAGGCGCTCCGCCTCCTTGCGGATGTTCTGATCGTCCTCGACATCGAACTCATCGTCGATCTCACCGACGATCTGCTCGATGACGTCCTCGATCGTGACGAGGCCCGCGACACCGCCGTACTCGTCGACCACGATGGCCATGTGATTGCGGCTGCCGCGAAACTCCTTGAGGAGCACGTTGAGCCGCTTCGCCTCGGGCACGAAGACCGCGGGCCGCATGAACTCGCGGATGTCGAAGCGCTCCTGCGCCTCGCCGTCGCAGAGGCGCAGCAGGTCCTTGGCGAGGAGGATTCCGACGATGTCGTCGCGGTCCTCGTCCATGACGGGGAAGCGCGAGTGTCCCGACTCGACCACGGTCGGCAGGATGCGGGACACCGGATCATCCCGGCGCACGAACACCATCTGGGCGCGCGGCACCATGATGTCCCGTACGTGGAGGTCGGAGACTTCCAACACCCCCTCGAGCATCGGCAACGCGTCCGCATCGAGCAGTCCCCGCGTGCGCGCCTCGCGCAGGATCTCGAGCAGCTCCTGGCGGTCCTGCGGCTCCGCGGCGAAGCCCTGCGTCAGCCGCTTGAGCCACTTTCCGGTCGTATTGATGTCCTTCGGCATCGGGTCAGATCCTGTAAGGATTGGCAAAGCCCAGGCGGCGCAGCACCGCGACCTCGCGGCGCTCCATGCGCTTCGCCTCCGCGTCGCGCTCGTGGTCATAGCCGATCAGGTGCAATGCGCCGTGCACCACCAGATGCGCCCAGTGCGCCTCGAGCGGTTTACACTGCTCGCGCGCTTCGGCGCGCACCACCTGCGCGCAGATCACCAGGTCGCCGAGGGGGCGCGAGCCCCCGCCCCGCGCGCCTCGGGCCACCTTTGCACCGGACGCGCGGATCGGTAGCGGAAGTGGCGCCGGCGGAAATGACAGTACGTTGGTCGGCTTGTCCTTGCCCCGATACCGCGCGTTGAGGCGTCGGCTCTCGGCGGACCCGACGACGCGGACGCCCAACTCGCCACCGCCGGCGCGGGTGCCGACTGCCGTTTCCGCCCAACGGGCAATGTCACGTGCTCGCGGCGCCCAGGCACTTACGCGACGCTGCACGTCTACTTGCAGCTTCCTGTCCTGGTCCTTCACGTCTTCTGCTCCGTGGGACCGGGGCCGCCGGTGCGTGACTCATACGCCTGAACGATGCGTTGCACCAGCGGGTGGCGCACGACGTCCTGGGCGTCGAAGAAAGAGAATGCAACACCTTCCACGCCGCGCAGCACGCCTATGACATGACTCAGGCCCGACTGGCGGCCCGCGGGCAGGTCCGTCTGGGTCACATCGCCCGTGACCACGGCCTTGGAGCCGAAGCCGATGCGCGTGAGGAACATCTTCATCTGCTCGACGGTGGTGTTCTGCGCCTCATCGAGGATGATGAAGGAATCGTTCAGCGAGCGGCCGCGCATGAAGGCTAGCGGCGCCACCTCGATGACGTTGCGCTCGATGAAGCGCGACACCCGGTCGAACCCCAGCATCTCGTAGAGCGCGTCGTACATCGGCCGCAGGTAGGGGTCGACTTTCTGGGTGAGGTCCCCGGGCAGGAATCCCAGGCGCTCGCCCGCCTCCACCGCCGGACGCACGAGGATGATCCGTCGGATGGTCTCCGCCTGCAGCGCCTCCACGGCGCACGCCACGGCAAGATAGGTCTTGCCCGTGCCCGCGGGGCCGATGCCGAATGTCAGGTCGCGGCTGCGGATGCTCGCAAGGTATTCGCGCTGGTGATGGCCGCGGGCGCGGATGCCGCCGCGCGGCACCCGGATGGCGCGCTCCTCCGGCTCCATGTCGGCCGGGACCTGGCCGGACTCGCGCTCGCGCAACGCCAGGTGTACGCGCTGCGGGGTGACTTCCTCGTCCTTGGCGAGTGCGAAGAGCTCCTGCAGGATGTCCTCGGCGCTGCCGGCGTGCGCGCCGAGCACGCGAAAATTGTCGCCGCGCCGCCGGATCTCCACATCGAGGCGCGCCTCGAGCAGGCGTAGATTCTCATCCAGGGGACCACAGAGGTTGGCCAGCCGGGCATTGTCCGACGGCTCGAGATCGAACTCGCGCAGCGCCTCGGGGACGGTTACTGCCACAGGCGTCCGCGCAGGCTGTGCGGCATTGCTTCGGTCACGGCGACGCGGGCGAACCGGCCGATGATCCCGGCGGGACCGGCGAAGTTGATCCAGCGATTGTTCTCCGTCTTGCCCGCGAGCTCGCGCTCGTTCTTTTTCGCCGGGCGCTCGACCAGGACCCGCTGCACGCTGCCGACCATGCGCTCGCTGATCGCACGCGATTGCACGTCGAGCTGTGCCTGAAGCCGCGCCAACCGCTCCTGCTTGACCTCGGCCGAGGTCTCGTCGGGGAGCGATGCCGCGGGGGTGCCGGGGCGGCGGCTGTACAAGAAGCTGAACGACTGATCGAACCCGACCTCACGCACGAGCGTGAGCGTCCCCTCGAAGTCGCGCTCGCTCTCCCCGGGGAATCCCACGATGAAGTCGGAGGAAATACAGATGTCCGGCCGCACCGCCCGTAGCTTGCGGACCTTTTCCTTGAATTCAATGGCGGTGTAGCCACGCTTCATCAGCGCGAGCACACGGTCGGACCCGCTTTGCACCGGCAGATGCAGATGACTCGCGAGCTGCGGCACGTGGGCGAAGGCCTCGATCAGGCTGTCGTTGAGCTCGAGCGGATGCGAGGTGGTGAAGCGGATGCGCTCGATGCCGGGCACCGCCGCAACATGATGGATGAGCGTAGCCAGGTCCACCACGGCACCGTCCGACATCGGCCCGGCGTAAGCGTTGACGTTCTGGCCGAGGAGAGTCACCTCGCGCACGCCCTGGACGGCAAGCTGACGCACCTCCTGCAGTACGGACTCGAACGGGCGGCTGACCTCGTCCCCGCGGGTGTACGGCACGATGCAAAAGCTGCAGTAGCGGCTGCAGCCCTCCATCACGGAAACGAAGGCCGTGGCGCCCTCGGCGCGCGGCTCCGGCAGGCGATCGAACTTCTCGATCTCCGGAAAGCTGACATCGACCACGGAGCGGCCCGTGCGGCGCAGCTGCGCGATCATGTCGGGCAAGCGGTGCAGGGTCTGCGGGCCGAACACCAGATCCACGAAGGGGGCCCGCTGCGTGATGCCTTCGCCTTCCTGACTCGCGACGCACCCGCCCACACCGATCAGGACATGCGGCCGCTGCGTCTTGAGCTTGCGCCACTCGCCCAGCATCGAGAACACCTTCTCCTGCGCCTTCTCCCGCACTGAGCAGGTGTTCATCAGCAGTACGTCGGCCTCGGCCGGATCTTCCGTGCGCGCGAGACCGACGCCAGCCTCGAGCACGTCCGCCATGCGGGCGGAGTCGTACTCGTTCATCTGGCAGCCGAAGGTTTTGATGAAGTAGCGGCGGGACATAAATCGTCGCAGGAACGGGGATTCTAAAGCCTAAAATCCCCGCCCGCACGGAAGAGCCACGCGTCGGTCCCTCTAGGCGAAAATAATGTTATCTTTCAAGTACTTACGAAATCTCGAAGTCCGTCGCTTTCAGCGCTCCGTGAGGCGACTTACCATGGCCGAGGTGGCGCTTGGGTGAGCGAAAGTCCCTTTGAGCCCCCAGAGTCGACGATAACGAGACCGCCGAGGGTCCTCCGGCGCAGGGCGCGCTCTTTGCCTCCCTCTACGCCGACCTGCGCCAGATCGCGCGGCGCGAGCTATGGCGCTCCCACCCCTGCAGCATGGCGGTAGACAAATAGGCAGGCGGTGCTCTCAGCCGCTTGCGGCGACGGCGGCCGCGGCATGACGCCCCGGTCGCCCTCCGCGTGCCCAGATCGACGCTAGAACGGAATATCGTCGTCGAAATCTTCCCGCTCGCCGCCGCCGGCACCCCCCCCACCGCTGCCGGCCCCACCGCCAGCCGACCCGGCGTAGTCCGGCAAGGGCTCGCGCGGCATGCCTCCCGCCGCCCCGCCGCCTGACCCGGCGGCGCCACCCCCGGCACCGCCGCGGCCGCCCAGCATCTGCATCTCGTTGCCGACGATCTCGGTGGAATAGCGTTCGTTGCCCTGCTTGTCCTGCCACTTGCGAGTGCGCAGGCTGCCCTCAATATAGACCTGCGAGCCCTTGCGCAGATATTCGCTGGCGATCTCCGCCAGCCGGCCGAAGAGGGCGACCCGGTGCCACTCGGTGCGCTCCTGCTGCTCGCCGCTCTGCTTGTCGCGCCAGCTTTCGGTGGTTGCAATACGAAGGTTTGCGACGCTGCTGCCCGAGGGCATGGCGCGCGACTCAGGGTCCGCGCCCAGGTGTCCGATGAGGATGACTTTGTTGACTCCGCGCGCCATGGGTATGCCCTCGTGAATAGGCCACCATTGTAGACGGGCGCCGGCCCTTCGCGAACCCGGAAAAGCTCCGCGATGGGGCAATTATTCGGCCCAAAGGCCCCCGACAGGTACACTTGAAGGCTTGATTTTCGCGGCCGGTGGGCCGCCTAGATAGTGGACGATCCAGCGGCGATGCAAGAGATCCGTGTCCGCGGGGCACGCACCCACAATCTGAAGAGCATCGACCTCGACCTGCCGCGCGAGCGGCTGATCGTGGTCACCGGGCTTTCCGGGTCCGGCAAGTCCTCGCTCGCCTTCGATACCCTGTACGCCGAGGGGCAGCGCCGCTACGTCGAGTCGCTCTCCGCCTACGCACGGCAGTTCCTGTCCATGATGGACAAGCCCGACGTCGACAGCATCGAAGGCCTCTCGCCCGCGATCGCCATCGAGCAGAAGGCCACTTCCCGCAATCCGCGCTCGACGGTCGGCACCGTTACAGAGATATACGACTATCTGCGCCTGCTCTACGCGCGCGCCGGGACACCGCGTTGCCCGGACCATGGGATCGATCTGACGGCCCAGACGGTCAGTCAGATGGTCGATCAGGTGCTGAAGCTGCCGGAGGGCGCCGCCGCTGCGCTGCTCGCGCCCATGGTGAGCGACCGCAAGGGCGCGCATGCGGACATCCTCGACTCATTGCGCGACCAGGGCTTCGTGCGGGTGCGCATCGACGGGCGCATTCACGACATGGAAGGCCTCCCGCAGCTCGACCCGAAGCGCAAGCACACGGTGGAGGCGGTGGTCGATCGCCTGCGCCTGCGGGCGGACGCGCAGCAGCGCCTGGCGGAATCGTTCGAGACGGCACTGCGGCTCTCCGGCGGCCTCGCCCGTCTCACGTTTCTGGACGAGCCGCAGCGCGAAGAGCTCGTCTTCTCCAGCCGCCATGCCTGTCCCATCTGTGGTTACAGCGTTCCGCCGCTCGAGCCGAAGTTGTTCTCTTTCAACAACCCCGCCGGCGCCTGCCCGACGTGCGACGGCCTCGGGACACAGCAGTTCTTCGATCCGCAGCGCGTCGTGATGCATCCCGACCTGTCGCTCGCGAGCGGCGCGGTACGCGGCTGGGACCGGCGCAACGCACACTATTTCCAGCTCATTCAGTCTCTCGCCCGTCACTACGGTTTCGACATCGAGGTGCCCTGGACGGAGCTCCCGGAGCGGGTCCGCCGGGTGTTGCTGTGCGGCAGCGGCGATGAGGCGATCGAGTTCCGCTACAGCGAGGGCCCATCCGAAGGCAAGCGCCGCGCGACGGTCAAGCGCCACCCCTTCGAGGGCATACTGCCGAACCTGGAGCGGCGTTACCGCGAGACGGAATCCAACACAGTCCGCGAGGAGCTCGCGAAATACCTTGGCGTGCGCACGTGTCCCGACTGCGGCGGCGCGCGCCTCACGCGGGCGGCGCGTTTCGTCTTCGTGGGCGACAAGGCGCTTCCCGAAGTCACGCGCCTGAGCGTCGGTCACGCACTGGAGCTCTACCGCACGCTCACTCTCGAAGGCTGGCGCGGCGCGGTGGCGACTCCGATCGTCAAGGAAGTCGTCCAGCGGCTGCGGTTCCTCGCCGATGTCGGCTTGCAGTATCTGACGCTCGACCGAAGCGCGGACACTTTGTCGGGCGGTGAGGCGCAGCGCATCCGGCTCGCGAGCCAGGTGGGCTCCGGTCTCACCGGCGTGATGTACATTCTCGATGAGCCCTCGATCGGTCTTCACCAGCGCGACAACGCACGGCTCCTGGGCACGCTGAAGCGCTTGCGCGACCTCGGCAACACCGTGATCGTGGTGGAGCACGACGAGGAGGCGATCCGCGAGGCCGATCATGTGGTCGATCTGGGGCCGGGCGCCGGCGCACACGGTGGCCACATCGTCGCCGAAGGCACACCCCACGACATAACGGCCTCCACGGCTTCGCTCACCGGCCAGTACCTGAGCGGCAAGCGCACCGTCACCCTGCCGCGACTGCGTACCCCACGCTCGCCGGACAAGCAGATCCGGATCGTCGGCGCCAGCGGAAACAACCTGCGCAACGTGACCGCGGAGATTCCGTTGGGGCTGCTCACCTGCGTGACCGGCGTCTCCGGGTCCGGCAAATCGACGTTGATCATCGATACGCTCTTCGGCCACGCGACTGCGAAGGTCAACGGTCGCCTGAGCGCCCCCGACGCCCCGCCCTGCGACCGGGTCGACGGACTCGAAGAGATCGACCATGTGATCGACATCGACCAGACACCGATCAGCCGCACGCCACGCTCCAATCCGGCGACATACACCAACCTCTTCGGTCCGGTGCGCGAGCTTTTTGCGGCCGTTCCCGAGGCGAGGGCCCGCGGTTATGACGCGGGCCGCTTCAGCTTCAATGTCAAAGGCGGACGATGCGAGGCGTGTCAGGGTGATGGAGTCATCAAGGTCGAGATGCATTTCCTGCCCGACGTCTACGTTGCCTGTGACGTCTGCAAAGGCCAGCGCTACAACCGGGAGACGCTGGAAATCCGCTACCGCGGCAAGAACATCCACGAAGTCCTGGAGATGACCGTCGAGGAGGCCCTGCGCTTCTTCCAGAGCGTCCCCGCGGTCGCCGGCAAGCTGCAGACGCTCACCGACGTCGGTCTCTCCTATATCCATCTCGGCCAGAACGCGACCACTCTCTCGGGCGGCGAGGCTCAGCGCGTCAAGCTCTCCCGCGAGCTCGCCCGACTGACCCACGGCCGCACGCTCTACATCCTGGACGAGCCCACCACCGGCCTGCACTTCCACGACGTCGCCCAGCTCCTCGACGTCCTGCACCGCCTGCGCGACCAGGGAAACACGATCGTCGTCATCGAGCACAACCTCGACGTCATCAAGAGCGCCGACTGGGTGATCGATCTCGGACCGGAGGGCGGTGAAGGCGGCGGCGAGATCGTCGCCACAGGCACTCCCGAGCGGATCGCAGCGAGCCCCCGGTCGTACACCGGCCAGTATCTGCGCCCGCTTCTGGAGGTGCGCAAGCCGCGGTCGGCAACCGCAAGCCGCTGACCGCGGCTCAGCCCGCGCCAGACTCGAACGTCTGCCTCACTTCTCCGTTCACGATGCGCTCGCGGTAGTTGCCGAGCGTGTAGCTCGCGACCACGCGCCGCCAGAAGCCGACGGCGCTGGCGTTGCGCAAGTGCTCGGTGATTTCCCAGCGGCCGGCGAAACGGCCGAAGATGAGCCTGACGGCGGTGGCGCCGATGCCCAGGCGGCGCATCGCGCGGGTGATGAAGAACTCCGCCATGCGGTAGTCGACGGCATTACGTGGCGCCGAGCCTGCGCCGACGCTGCGCTGTGCGGCCGCTCCGCCGCGCACGACCAGCGCGAAACCAACGGGTTGCGCAGACCGCAGGATCACGAGGGGGAAGCTGTTCGGATCGCCGAACCAGTGAAAGAGCTGGTCAGGCTCGCGGTGGCCCACTTCGCCGAGCGCCGGGAAAGTGCCGGTACCGGCGATGGGCGCCAGATCGTCGAGGTAATCGCGATAGACGCTCTGGATCCAGAGGCGGTCACCAGCGGTGTTCCGCGCGTCGCGGACGCTGACCGTCATGACGGCATTTCCCGAGACCCCGAAGAAACACGGCCCGGGCAGGTCGCGCGCGCGACCCGTCCGGGCCGTGTGAGCCGGTGCCGGAAGGCCAGGACGGCCTTCCGGGACAGAGGCGGCTTACTGCTGCGGCGGCGGGTTGCCGTTGGCCGGGGGCGGGTTGGCCGGAGGCGCAGCATTGTTGTCGGACGGGGCAGCGGGAGGCGGCGTCGCGCCGTTGCCCATCGAATTGTCCGACGGAGCCGCGGGCGGAGTCGACGCCGGAGCACTGCTCTGGCTAGCCGGCGGCGGCGTCGCGGCAGGCTCCGTGCCGGAGGAATCGTTCTTCGCACACGCAGTCAGCAGCAGTGCCGCAGCAAGCGCGCTAAGAGCAAGTTTGGTTTTCATCGATCGGTACCCCGATGCTTGTGTGAGAGAGCCAATACGGAAGAAAGCTTTCTGAACGACGGTTTTTTATCGTTCCGCGAGTCCTTCACGGGTCGCGCCGCCGAATTTTATAGACTCAGTATGGGTTTTGAAACAGCTTGAGCCTCCTGCTGTCGCTCCGCGACGACAATTCGACTGACTTCGGCGAGGTTCCAGCCCGGAGAAGGCCCTGTCCGGTCCGAAAGCTTACAATCGCCACCTTTTCCCGGAGCGTCCGAGATGACCGACGTGCGCACCCCTTCCCGTTCGCTCGATGCCCTCTTCGCCTCCCACTTGGAGGGCGTCTGTGGCCGGACAGCGCGCGCCCTCGAGGCTTGCGGGTATTCCGCCCTGCTGGTTCACTCCGGGTCCCCGCTGCCGGTATTCCAGGACGACCGGACCTACCCCTTCTCGGTCCACGCCCCCTTCAAGGTCTGGGCGCCCCTCCTCGATGCCCCGGGCTGCTTCGTGTATTTCGAGGCGGGCCGTCGCCCGCTGCTGGTTTTCCGCCAGCCCGATGACTACTGGTACAAGCCGCCGGCGCTCCCCCAGGGGTATTGGACCCGGCATTTCGATATCCGGCCCTGCCGCGACCAGGACGCCGCACGCCGGGCGCTGCCCGCCAACCTGCGTACCACGGCCTTCCTGGGCGATGCGCTCCCGGAGCTGACGGCGTGGGGTGTCGCCGATGTCAATCCGCACCGCCTCATCCGCCACCTGGACTTCCCCCGCGCTGCCAAATCGCCCTACGAGCTCGCCTGCCTGCGCGAGGCGAGCCGCCTGGGCGCCCGGGGCCAGCTCGCCGCCGCCCGCGCCTTCGAAGCCGGCGCGTCCGAGTTCGAGATCGAGCTCGCGTTCCTCGCCGCCTGCGGCGCGCGCGAGCAGGACCTGCCCTACAACCCCATCATCGCCCTGAACGAGAACGGCGCCGTCCTGCACTACCAGGTGCTGGAGCATTCGCGCCCCACCGAGCGCCACTCCCTCCTGATCGATGCGGCCGCGGAGTTCGCCGGCTACGCCAGCGACATCACCCGCACCCATTCCCATCGCGACCCGGACTTCGCCGCCCTGATCGACAAGATGGACGGCATGCAGCAAGCTCTCTGCGCCGGCATCAGGCCGGGCGTGGACTGGCGCGATGTCCACCTGGAAACCCACCGCCGGATCGGCGATGTCCTCCGCGAAGCCGACATCATCACATGCAGCGCCGATGAAGCCGTGGCGACCGCCACCACCAGCGTTTTCCTTCCCCACGGAATCGGCCATCTCCTCGGGCTGGAAGTCCATGACGTCGGCGGCTTCATGCGCTCCCCGGACGGAGGCGACATTCCCCGCCCGGACGGCCATCCCTACCTGCGCCTGACGCGCGTGCTGGAGGAAGGCTTCGTAGTCACCATGGAGCCGGGTCTCTACTTCATTCCGCAGCTGCTCGACGCCGCTCGCTCCGACGCCCGGTCGGGCCGCATCAATTGGGGACGGGTGGATTCCCTGCGCAAGTTCGGCGGCGTGCGCATCGAGGACGATCTCGCCGTGACCGCCACGGGCCACGAGAACCTGACCCGGGATGCCTTCCGCGCGGAGTCGGCCGCAAGTTAGGCACTTCAGGCCCGAAGCATACGCAGCAGGCACACCGATGTGCCGGTGCGATGCCTACTGCTCCGCGCCGGGCCCCCTCGCCGCCTGACCGGCCTCGGCAGCCTCGCCGAGCTCGATCGCCACACCCGGAGTGTTGGCCGGCGGCAGCCGCGCGATCACGGCGCGCTTCAGGACTTCGGGACGATCCCGCCAGGGCAGCAGGCCGTCCGCGGCGGCCGCCAGCAGACGAGCGCCCGCCACCAGTGCCGGCCCGTCGCGCGCTTCATCGAGCGGGCCAAACACATAGGTCCATGCACGCTCACAGCGGATGGCCGCGCTCGGACCGCGGCTGCAGTTGGCCAGACACCGCACACCCTCCACGCGCACATCGCCCGCGGGCCCCAAGGACGCGGCAACGCTCCGTGCCAGGATCAGGCCGGGCGGCGGCATGCCCGCGGGAGTGCTCGCGCCCCCGCACGTGGTGCAAACCAACACGACGGGCTGTCTGCTCACTGTGTCCGCTGTCATGGATGAAAATGTATTGTTGAATACCGCGCCGATGGCTTACTCTGCCGCGCTTCCTTTTGCGGCGGACCGCGGATGGCATGAGCCTCGTGCTTGCGATGTTGATCGACCGGTGGCTCGGCGAGCCTCCGCGGGCACTGCATCCCGTCGTATGGATGGGATGTTATCTCGGATGGATCGGCAAACGTCTGCCTGAATTGCGGCCGGCCGCCGCCTTCATCCTCGGCATGATCGCCTGGCTCGCAGGCGCCGCGCTCATCGCGCTCGTATACGACTACGTGGGCGCGCTCGTCGCGGAATGTCCACGATGGCTCGCAGTCCTCGCGACGGCACTGCTGCTCGAGCCGCTCTTCGCGCTGCGCATGCTGCTCACGGAAGTTGCCTCCGTAGAGCGGGCGTTGGATGAGAGTCTCGAGAGCGGCCGCCTGCGGCTGCGCCGGATCGTGAGCCGGGATACATCTCGCCTCGACGCCGGCGAGGTACGCGAGTCGGCCCTCGAATCCCTTGCCGAGAATCTTTCCGACTCGCTGGTTGCACCGCTTCTCTGGTTTGCGCTCTTCGGGCTCGCGGGCGCGGCGGTCTACCGCTTTGCCAACACCGCGGATGCCATGTGGGGCTATCGCGGCCGCTGGGAGTGGGCCGGCAAGTTCGCCGCACGCGCCGACGACCTGTTGAATCTGATCCCCGCGCGTATCACGGCGCTCGCGCTGTCGCTGACGGGTCCTCGTCGGCGCCAGGTATTGCGGTTCCTGCCCCGGGAGGCGACCCGCACGGCCTCGCCCAACTCCGGCTGGCCCATGGCGGCGCTTGCGCTCAGCCTCCGGGTCCGGCTGCGCAAGCCCGGCGTCTACGCGCTCAACGAAGATGGCGCCGCGCCGGCCGCGGCCGATGTGAGAACAGCGTTGCGCCGCACCGCGCTCGTCGCGTGGCTCCTCGCTGCATTGCTCGCGGCGATCACCCCTTGGTTCCCTGGAGTCATTCATGATTGACCTGGCACCCGTTCATGGCGGACCGGACTCGCTGCCGGAGCCGCGCTACGACTTCTCGAGCAACGCCAACGCGCTCGGGCCCTGCCCGCACGTGCTCGCGGCCATTCGTGCGGCGGAGGTGAGCCGCTATCCTGATCCGCTCTACACGCGGCTGCGGGAGCGGCTGGCCGAGTGGCACCACACGACGCCCGACCGCGTCGTCGTGGGCGCCGGCGCAAGCGAGCTGATCCTGCGCCTGGTACGCCATTTCGGCAGGACAGTGTTGCAGTTGGTACCGACCTTCTCGGAATACGCCCGTGGCGCGGGCATCGCCCGCGAGCGGCTGGTCTGCGCGGCCTCCCCGGAGTCGTTCCTGCGCGCCCAGCGGCGGCAAGACACCCTCGCTTTTCTCTGCTGCCCGAACAACCCCACCGGCGAGGTTTGGGGGCCGGGCTTCGTCGCGACGGCGGCCCGGCAGGGTCCCCTGGTGGTCGACCTCGCCTACGCCTCTCTCTGTGGCGGCGCGCGGGCCGCGGAAATCGAAGCCGCGGCGGCTCACGCCTGGCGGCTCTACTCTCCCAACAAGGCGTTCGGAGTGACCGGCGTCCGCGGCGCGTATCTGATCGCACCGCGCGCGCCACGCCGCCTCGTCCACGAAGCTCCCAGTTGGGTCATCGGGCGCGATGCCGTGGCCATGCTCGAGGCCTGCATGGAGCCTCCCGCGCCTGCGTGGCTGGCGGCCGCCATTCCGCGACTCTGGCACTGGCGCGCGCAAATGGCCGGCGAGCTGCGCAGACGGTGCCGGGACGTTCGGGAGAGCCCGGCCACTTTCCTGTTGGCAGAGGTAGGCGACGGTGCGCGTGTCGGCAGACGCCTGCGCGAAGCCGGAATCCGCGTGCGCGACGCAGGGTCGTTCGGGCTCGCGCGCTGGATCCGGCTGAGCGCCCAGCCGGCGCCGGCGCGCAAGGCGCTGCTGGCCGCCCTGGCCCCCTGTCTGTGAGCGGACGGACCTCCTGCCGAACATGACTTTCATGGCGCGGCCACGATGGCGATCAGACAAGCCGCCTCGATCACTTCGATCAGCGCTCCCGCGCCGTCGCCGGTGAAGCCGCCTAGCCGGCGGACGAGCCCGCCGCGAATCAGGAGGTATGCGATCGCGGCGCCGCCCAGCGCGACAGCTCCCACGACGCCGCAGGCCGCAACCGCGCCGAGCGCTGTCAGCAACGCGGTGAGGATCCCCGCGCTCCGGGACTGATGAGCCGTCAGATGCTCGGCGATCCCCTGCGCTCGCACATACGGTGTGTGGGCGAAGAGCAGCGGAATCGCCGCGCGCGCGATGAGCGGGGGCAGGATGCAGCCCGCCGCGAGACGAGGCTCGCGCCAGGGCGCTCCAGGCAGGTGCGGCATCAGGGCATCGAGCGCGGCGAGCTTCAACAGCAGCAGACAGGTCACGGCCGCGACGGCCACCGGCCCTGAGCAGGGATCTTTCATGATCCTGAGCGTTCGCTCCCGGTCGCCAAGCCCGCCCACCCAGGCATCGGCGATGTCCGCGAGGCCGTCGAGATGCAGCGCGCCGGTGACAGACACCCAGGTGACCAGCACGATCGCCGCGCCGAGGAAGCCGGGCAGCCGCGAGGCCGCCAGGGCAATGCCCCAGAGGATGACGCCCAACGCGAGGCCCACGGCCGGATAACAGGCCAGCGACAGGCCGATCTCGCGCGCATCGGGCGGCGGCTCGATGCGCAGCGGCAGGCGAGTCAGGAACTGCAGCGCCACCCGTGCCGCTCTCGGCCAGAGACCGGTTTGCCGCGGCGCACTCATCAGAGCCGCACCGATACTCCGGCCTGCGCGAAGGTGGCCATTCGCCCGTGCAACTCACACGCGAGGCGCAGCAACGGCACGACCATCGCCGCACCGCTTCCCTCGCCGAGGCGCATGCCGAGCTCCAGCAGCGGGTGCGCATCCAGCGCCGCGAGCAGCGCCGCGTGCCCGGGCTCACGCGAGCGATGGGAGAAGAGCCACCACGTCTGCGCGCCCGGCCGCAGTTGCCGCGCAATCAGCGCCGCGGCCGTCGCGATGAAGCCGTCGATCACCGCCGGAAGGCCCACTTGCGCGCAGCGGACGTACGCC
The DNA here is from genome assembly GCA_036278795.1 of Steroidobacteraceae bacterium. Lineage (GTDB taxonomy): Bacteria > Pseudomonadota > Gammaproteobacteria > Steroidobacterales > Steroidobacteraceae > 13-2-20CM-66-19. The sequence goes on from DASUKK010000010.1 coordinate 60,483, forward strand.
CCGGCGAGCGCGGCGATCTCGAATCCGCCGAGGCGCCGCAGGATCTCCGCCGTGCTGCCGAGCGCCCCGGCGTGCCGCTGCAGCGAGCGGCGAATCACAGCGGCTTTGCGCGCCACACCGGCCGCATCGAGACCCGTACCCGGCCCGGCGAGCGCTTCAGGCTCCGCCGGCAGCAGGGCGCACGCGAGTGCAGCAGCGGCGGTCGTGTTGCCAATGCCGATCTCACCGCCAATGTAGAGCTGCGCGTCGGCGGCCAGAGCGCGCTCGACGCTCTGCCGGCCGGCATCGAGCGCCGCGGCGAGCTGCGCTTCGCTCATCGCCGCATCTTGCGCGAAACTCATAGTACCGGGACCCAGCCACGTATCGTGTGCGCCGCCCGCAACCTGACTCACCGTGCCGAGATTCACCACCTCGAAGCGTGCGCCCAGGCTCCGCGCGAGCACGCTGATCGCCGCGCCGCCGCGAGCGAAGTTGCGCAGCATTTCGGCGGTGACGGCCTGCGGGAATGCCGACACGCCCTCAGCCGTGATGCCGTGGTCGCCCGCGAAAACGGTGATGTGCACGCGCTCGATGTCCGGACACTCCAGGCGCTGCCAGCCGGCGAGGCGGATTGCCAGCGTCTCGAGGTCGCCCAGCGAGCCGGGCGGCTTGGTCAGCGTATCCTGCCGCGCGCGCGCCGCCTCCGCCGCGCGAGCATCGATAGGCCTGGGGTCGTCCTGGAGCCAATGGATGCCGGTCGTCATGTTCAGACCCCTTTCAGCCGCTGCGGCAGGCCGGCCACGACAAGGGTCACGCGCTCGCAGGCCGTGGCGAGACTCTGATGCAGCTCGCCGCTGACATCGAGAAAGCGGCGCGAGAGCGTCCCGGGAGGGATTACGCCGAGTCCGGTCTCGTTGCTCACCAGGATCACCTGTCCCGGGGCCTGCGCCAAGGCGCGCAACAGGCTCGAGCGCTCGGTCTCCAGACGGTCGGCCGAGCGGGAGGTGAGCAGGTGAGCGAGCCACAGCGTCACGCACTCGACCAACAGACAGCACTCCGCGCCCCCATGGGCGCGCAGCGCGGCGCCAAGCGCCACGGGTTCCTCCACCGTCCGCCACTCGGCAGGCCGATACGAGCGGTGCCGCTGGATGCGCTTCTCGAGCTCGGCGTCTCCCGCCGCAATCGCGGTTGCGATGTAAGTGACCCGCAGACCGCTGGCACGCGCCTGCTGCTCTGCGTAGCGGCTCTTGCCGGAGCGCACGCCGCCCAGCACCAGCTCCCTCATGGCGGCCCCGTCATGACTCGATGCCCCGCTGTGCGCGCACGCCCGCCTCGAATGCGTGTTTCACGAGTCGCATGTCGGTGACCGTATCGGCAACCTCGAGCAGCTCGGGCGGAGCGCCTCGGCCGGTGATCACGACATGCTGGCCCGCGGGCCTCTCGCGCAGCGTGCCCACCACATCGCTGACCACGAGGTAACGGTAGCGCAGCGCGATGTTGAGCTCATCCAGCACGACAAGCGCCACCTCCTCATCGCGCAACAGCGCCGCGGCGACTGCCCAAGCCGCCTGTGCCGCCCGCACGTCACGCTTTCGATCCTGCGTCTCCCAGGTGAATCCCTCACCCATGACGTGATAGATGACCTCGGGGAAGCGGCGGAAGAAGAGCTCCTCGCCGGTCGAGCCGAGCCCTTTGATGAACTGGACGACTCCGACGCTCATGCCATGGCCCAATGCGCGGGCCATCATTCCGAAGGCGGAAGAGCTCTTGCCTTTGCCGTTGCCGGTCAACACCACGAGGACGCCGCGGTCCACACTGGCCGCCGCGATACGGGCGTCCACCGCCGCCTTGCGGCGTTGCATGCGCTCGCGATGTCGTTGCGGCGAGTGCCCCTCAGCGGGCACCGGCCGTCACCGGCAATCGCGCGGGACGCGCGAACGCCGCGTGCAGGACCACCGCGAGACCCACGTAAATGAAGGAAACACCGAGGAAGTCGGGATACCAGTGCTCGAAGGCCGCCCACCAGCCGGCGACACTCGGGGATGGCACGCGGCCGCCCAGCCAATAGAAGCTCGTATCCGTCACGGAGAAACAGAGCGACGCCGATAGCGCGAAGCTCCCCGCGCAGCGCACCCAGTCGCGAAGCTCATGCCGATAGGCGCGACGCATCCAGGCGCCGCCCAGCCATAACAGCGAGTAAGCCGGAAGCATGAACGCGTAGGCTTCCGTCACGCAGTAGCTGCTGACGCCGAGGTACCGGATGACGACGAAATCCACAATGACCGCTGCGCACAGCAGGGTCGGTAAGGCCCAACGCCAATGGCGCATGAAATAAAAGCCTGCGAGGTACAGGACGGGCCACGAAGCATCGGGCGGCGTCCACGCCGTGCCCAGGTGTCCTGAGCGCGTGAGGACCATGAGCGCCAGCAGGGCGCAGAACCCCGCCAGGGATCGAGGAGTGAGTGTCGTCATGAGATGCAACCTTCCACGCGCGCCACGCGCGATCAATGATGATCGAGAGGCGACAGGCAAAGGAAAGTGTGGAACGGGCGACGAACGTCGCGCATTCCGGCCACGCTCCACGCGAGCCGCCGACACCGTCTCAGGCCGGTCTCCGGACTCGTGAGTGGAGGATTCTCCAAGAGACGGCACCTTCCCGTGCATCCAGCCGGTGGTACCTGCCGTCCTTTAGACTCACTTACCGTTGCGTGGGCAGCGCCGGAATGGCATTCCGTGGAATGCTTCACCGGCTTCCCGTTTCATCCCGCCGCAGCCGGATGGCTGGAGCGGGACACCTGAGACAGGAGAACTCTACGCTACGCCTGTTGGCGCCGCAAGTGAGAGCGCGTTGTCTACTTCGCCAGGAGCGTCTCGACTGCGGACGCGTACGTGGCGCCAGCCGCAAGGCGATGGCCGCTCGCCGTAACGAGCGTGAAGCCGCCCCGCTTGTTGGAGCGCAGCTCCTTGACGCAGTCCCGGTTGACGATGAGCGAACGGTGGATGCGCAGGAATCGAGCGGAGGGCAAGCGGGTCTCGAGGTCCGCGATACTGTCACGAGCCCGCAGCACTTCGTCGCCTTGCAGGTGGATCGCGACGTAATCGCCATCCGCGCGGATGTGCTCGATGAGGGGCACTTCGAGGAATCGCACCCTGCGACCCACTCTGACCGCGAGGCGCCCGCAGCGCACGCCGCCGGCTACAGTCGCCAGACTGTCGAGAAAGGCACGCAGGGCTTCCGGCTCGATGCGCTGCATGAGTGAGGCATCGCGGGCGAGATAGCGCCGAGCCCGTTCCACCGCCTCGCGAAAGCGGGCGCGCTCCAGCGGTTTCACCAGATAGTCGAGAGCCTCCACCGCGAAGGCGTCGACCGCATAATCGGCGTACGCGGTCGTGAAGATGGCATAGGGCAGGCGCGCCTCGGCGCTCGAGGTCAACACCTCCAGGCCGGACATGCGCGGCATGCGGATGTCCATGAGGAGCAGATCCGGCGCGAGCGCGCGGATCTGCCGCATCGCGTCCTCGCCGTCGGCGCTCTCGCCGACCACGAGCACGTCCGGCTCTGCGCTCAGGAACTCGCGGACCTGCGCGCGTGCCGGGGGCTCGTCATCGACGATCAGCGCGCGGATCACGAGAGAGCCCGTTGCGCGAGCGCCCGCGCGGCGGCGGCTGTCGGGCCGAAATCAGCGCCCGGTGCGGAGTCGACCGGCAATTTGACACGCGTGTACCACATTGCGGCGCCGTTGCCGCCGTACTCGAGTTTGCATGCATCTCCATACAATGCATCGAGGCGCGTCGCCAGAGCCGAGAGGCCACCGCGGTGAGCCGGTACGGGCGGCGCATCCGGGTCGTAGCGGTTGCCGACCTCGACAACCAACAGCTCACGCTCCATCCCGCAGCGCAGGGAGAGCTCGCTGTCCCCGGTGATCATGGAGACGCCATGGGTGACGGCGTTCTCCAGCAGCGTGAGCAGGAGACCGCGAGGGACCGGGCAATCCTCGAGTCCCGGCATCACATCGAGGGCCGGCTTGAGCCGGGCACCGAAGCGGGCGCAGATGATGCGCAGGTACCTGTTGGCCAGCTCGATTTCCCGACGCAGGGGATAGAACTCCCCGCCCGAGCCCTCGATGCTGTCGCGCAGCAGGGCTGCGAGCTGTGCGATCAGGTCACGGGCCTCCTCCGGCCGCGAGCCGACCAGGGCGGAGATGGTATTCAGCGTGTTGAAAAGGAAATGCGGGTGCAGTTGCACGCGCAGCGTTTCGAGCTGCGCCTGCAGCCAGTTGGCTCGCATCGCCGCGGCGCGCAACTGTTCCTGCCGGTACTTGGCGAGCACGATCAGCCCGAAGAGGATGCAGAGTCCAAGAGCGTACACCAGCGAATAGTTGAGCGCGGTCGAGAGCCATGAGTCCAGATCCATGGCGTCGGCGAAGTGCGCGAAGTCCAGCGGCTCGGCCCCGGTGGCGCCCGGTGAGAAATGCATCGCGAGAAATGTCACCGGCCGCACGAGCAACGAGAACGCGACCAGCAGCGCGAGCTGCTTGAGCAACAGCCGCCGGCGACTGCCGGTGCTCGCGGCCGGTAGCGTTGCGAGGAAATAGCCCCCCGTCAAGAGCGGCAACAGAAAAAGATGCTGTATCACGCGCGCGGTGGGCGTGATGAAATCCGCCCGCGCCGCCGGATCGGAAGCCATCATATAGTAGTGCGCCACCGAAAGGTTCCACAGCAGCGCAAAAGCGCACACCGGCACGGCGACCGCGATCGCCAGGCGCAGCTGCGCGGCCGTGTCGAGACACGGTATGCCGTCGCTCGGGGCCGGATCCCGTTGCTTTTCTGACTTGCGGTTCATTGCGGGAACCGGCGTGGTCTCATTGCGCAACATAGGTTAGTCGTGCGCCGAGGGGGAGGCAACGCGCGAGCACCGCAACTGATCCGACAAAACGCGTCGTCATGTCGAAACCGGCGGCATCGGCGCCGAGAGCCGACCGCCGCGCGCCGAAAGCGCATCCCCGCACGCCGAAACGGACCCATGCGCGTTGCGCGGGGATGGGCGGACGCAGCAGTCTGCGGCCAGCTTTGTGGTCGGGGGCACGGGTTGCCGTATGAAATTGCATGCTCTCTTACTGGCGTTGCCGCTGCTCCTGGCCTGCCCGGATGCGCAGGCGGTTCAGCCGCAACTGGCCTTGAGCCTGAGTGAAGCGACCGCCACGCTGAGCGGCCCCTGGCGATTCCATGTGGGCGACGATCCCCGCTGGGCCGACCCTCGATTCGATGATTCCGCTTGGGAGACAGTGGATCTCGCGGCGCCCGCGGGCGCCACGGACGGGGATGTTGGCCTGCCAAACTATGCGCCGGGCTGGAGCGCCAGGGGGCACCCCGGATACGAGGGCTATGCGTGGTACCGCCTTGCGCTCAGCGTGCGGACCCCGGTGAGCGAGTCGCTGGCGCTGCTCGGCCCCTGGGCGGTGGACAGCGCCTACCAGGTATTCGCGAACGGAACGCTCCTCGGAGGAGTTGGCAACTTCTCCGGCCGCACTCCAATCGCCTACGGCAATCACTATCCCACGTTCTTTGCGCTCCCATCGGTGGCGCATGACGGTGGGCTCGTGGTGATCGCGATACGGGTGTGGATGGGCCCGTGGGCGGCGCCGCTGCCGGGAGCCGGCGGCATTCACATCGCCCCCGCCATCGGCGAGCGGCACGCCATTGCCGCGCAATACCATCTTCAATGGCTCAAGATCTTCGCAGGTTATGCCGTCGATGCGATTCCCGCGCTGCTGTTCTTTCTCGCGGCGCTCGGAGTCCTGTGCCTGCAGCCGTTCGCTCGCGGCGGCACGACCTACCCGTGGCTGGCCGCCGCTCTGGCGCTCAGCGGCATACAGCGCGGCAATCAGGCCTTTTTCTTCTGGCTGCGCATCGAGACGGTCAGGGAGTTCGTGATCTTCATCATCGCGCTCACCGGCTCCCTGAGCCTGGGCGCATGGATGATGGCGTGGCGGGCCTGGTTCGAGGTGAAGCAGCCGTGCTGGCTGCCGAAGGCGGTCGCCCTCCTGACTCTCGTCCTCTTCGTGGCGCAGCTGTTGGCTCGACCGTGGCTGTTCCAAGCCACCTTGCCGCACCTTGCAAGCGTGGGCGCGCATGACCTGATCGTCGCGGGGCGTCTGGCGTTCCTGCTGATCTTCACATTGATCGCCTGTGAGGGGATGCGCCGTCGGGGACGCGATGGCTGGTACGCACTACCCGCGGTTCTCGCCATCGGTGCCGTGCTCTTCACCTCGGAGCTCGTGGCCGTGCGCGTACCGGGCATCTGGTTCCCCTGTGGTGTTGGAGTCTCCCTCGGCGAGTGCGCCTCCGTGGCATTCGTAGCGCTCCTTTTCATGCTCGTAGTACGGCGCCTGTGGTCCTACGCCGCCGAGCGCCGGCCGGCCTGACCGCAGCTGCCGCGATGCGGTCGGTGCCTGCGCTGCTGCTCTGCGGCGGCTTCGCCGCCCTCGGCGCAGCGGGCGCGCGCGGGGCGCCGCAATCCATTCCATCCGCCGCCCTCGGACAGGTAAATGGGCCGGTGGCGCTCGACGGCGACCTGGAGTCGCCAGCCTGGCACGGCGCGCCGTCGATCACGCTCGTGCAGCAGAATCCCTTCCCGGCCAAACCCACGCCGTTCACGACGACGGTGCGCCTTTTGCGGGATAGCGGCCATGTCTACCTGGGCATCCGCTGCGTGGATCCAGACCCCGCGAAGATTGCAGTGCACACTCTGCAGCGCGACGGCGACCAGGGGAATGACGACAACATCACCGTCGTTCTCGACACCTTCGCGCAGAAGAAACTCGCCTATGTTTTCCAGGTGAACGCGCAGGGCGGCCGGGCTGACGGTGTCATCTCGCCGGGATACGTCAATCCCAATACCGGCTCACCCGTCGACTACAGTTGGAACGGCTACTGGCGGGCGATCACGAAGCGAGATGCCGACGGCTGGACCGCGGAGATCGAAATCGATGTGCGCAGCCTGCAGTTCAGTGGCCGGCAGGCCGCCTGGGGTCTCAACGTCGGCCGCTATGTGCCGCGCGCGCTGCTCACGCTGGCGTGGTCGGGCATCAGCCTGAACGCCCAGGCGACCGACCTCCAGCGGGAGGGAGTGCTGACCGGGACCTCGGGGCTCGAGCTAGGGTCAGGATTCGAGTTCGACCCCTTCGGCGTCGTCCGATATGACGATGGACCTGGCGTCTCCACGCATGCCGGCTTCGACGTCAAGTACAACCTGACTTCGCAGGTGGCGGGCCTTTTCACCTACCGACCTGATTTCTCAGACGCTCCGATGAATCTTCTGAACGTCACCGTCTCGCCCTACGCTCAGTCCATACCCGAAACGCGCCCGTTCTTCCTCGATGGCAGCAACGTATTCACTTTCAGCCACAACCTCGGGCAGTACTTCGTCCCGTTCTATTCCCAGTCTGTTGGCCTCGTCGACGGCGCCACGGTTCCGGTGGACGAAGGAGTCAAGGTGCTGGGGCAAGCGGACGGGTGGACGCTGGGGATGTTGGACATGCGGATGGGACAGTCGGCCCTCTCCGGGCCCACGAATCTCTTCGCGGGCCGGGCGGTCTACGACATCGACGACCACTGGCGCGTCGGCACACTGGTGACCCATGGCGATCCGACCGGGGGCAGGGTCAACACACTCGTGAGCGTCGACAGCACCTGGAGCACGTCGCAATTCATGGGCGACAGGAACCTCAGCATCTCGACCTGGGGCGCACGCTCGTCGGGGGAAGAGAGCGCCGCCGGCAGCCCGGAGGGCTATGGCATCGACGTCGCGTATCCCAACGATCTGTGGTGGATGGAATTCAGCTACAACTACTACGGCGCATCGCTGGACCCCGCCATGGGCTTCCTGCAGCGGCCGGGGACCCGCCAATTCTTCGCCGACGTCAACTGGCAGCCCCGACCGGCAGCGGACAGCCGGCTCTCCCGGGTGCGCCAGTTCGATATCTACGGGACATATACCCTGATCCTCGACACCAGAAACCGGGTGCAAAGCGAGAACTGGAAACTGATTCCGCTGCAAGGCACGGCGCAGTCCGGCTGGTCCGGCTATGTCGAGGTGAATCCATCGTACGAGGTGCTGACCTCTCCCTACGAGATCGTGCCCGGCGTCGTCCTGCCGACCGGCGAGTACCGCTTCGCGAACGTCGATATCGGCCTGACGAGCCCGCCCGCGCGTGCCTGTTGGGTGACACTCGAGGGGGAAGCCGGCCCCCTCTACGATGGCCACTACGAGGCGTCCTATCCCGCGCTCAACCTCTCGGCGCTCCGCGGGCGGCTGAATGCGTCATTGCAACCGGCACTGATCTGGTTCCACGGCCCCGAGGGGCGCGGGTCGGTGAAGGCGCAGCGGCTCAAGGTCGCCTACTCGTTCACTCCGGATCTGACGCTGCGGTCCCTCGTCCAGTACGACAGCGTTTCCGGGTCGGTGTCAGCCAACACGCTGCTGGAATGGATCATCCGGCCGAACCGGATCCTCCACGTGGTGTGGAATCACGGCCTCACGCTCGATCCGAACCTGCTGCAGGGAGGACAGACGCAGACGGGCACCAGCGTGATCGTGAAGCTGGACTGGGGCTTCTTCTAGATCGCGTCCCTGCGCCGGCGAAAGTCAGGTGCGGCGGGCGAGAAGGTCCCGGATCTCACCGAGCAGTTCCTCGGATCGAGTCGGTGCCGGCGGCACCGCCGGCGCCGGCGGCGGCGTCCGCCGCATCCGGTTGATCACCTTGATGATCGCGAACATCGCGATCGCGATGATCAGGAAGGAGAAGCAGGCTTGCACGAACATCCCGTACTTGAGCAGCACCGCTCCGCCCTTGGGGTCGGTGCCGATCTGCACGGCCATTTTGCTGAAGTCGACCCGTCCGATGACGAGCCCGAGCGGCGGCATGATGACGTTCGCCACCAGTGAGCTGACGACCGTGCCGAATGCCCCGCCGATCACGAAGCCGACGGCCAGATCGATCACACTGCCCTTGACCGCGAATTCTCTGAATTCACCCCACAGACTCATGGCAGGCACCCCTTGCTTATTGGAAAAAGTCGCCTGCGGCCGTTTTTGTGCCTGACCATCCCTGGACGGCACCCTTCGGGCCGACCCTCGGTCGTCCAAACGCGCTGCTGCGCGTCTGTCGGACATCAGCTTGGTTGCCGCCGGCAAAGAGCGGCCTTTGCCGGCTGCGCCGCGGCAGGAGCGTAGCGGATCTCTCGGCGCGGCGCCGTGCCAAAGCCTAGCGGATAGCTCGGCGCGGCGCAAAAATGACGCGGGCCGCTCATGCGGCCCGCTCGATCATCCCGACTCTGGCACCTTCAGGCCGCAGCCGCCTTCTTTTTCCGGGTGCGCGGCTTCGCCTCGCCTTCGGCGCTGGCGCTCGCCTCGGCTTTGGCCTTGGCGCGCCGCCGGGTCTTCTTCTTGCCCGACTCTTCGGCCGGCGCAGCGGCCGCCGGTCCTTCGACCAGCTGCATCAGCGCCATCGGCGCCGAGTCGCCCGGGCGCGGTGTCATGCGCAGAATCCGGGTGTAGCCGCCCGGACGCGCCTTGAACCGCGGCCCGAGGTCGGCAAAGAGCTTCTCGACCACCGCCGCGTCGCGCAGCCGCGAAAACGCCAGGCGCCGGTTGGCGTCCCCGTCCTTCTTGCCCAGGGTGATCAGCGGCTCGACCACCCGCCGCAGCTCCTTCGCCTTCGGCAAAGTGGTGCGAATGGTCTCGTGCCGCAGCAGCGACACACTCATGTTGCGCATCAGCGCACGACGGTGCGGGCTGTTGCGCGACAGCTGCCGGCCGGAAAGTTGGTGTCTCATGGATGGCTGACCTTTTAGATCACATCCCGGCCGTCGTCGTGCTTGAGGCTCGCCGGCGGCCAGCCCTCGAGCCGCATGCCGAGCATCAGCCCGTGGCTCTGCAGCACTTCCTTGATCTCCGTCAGCGACTTCTTGCCGAGATTCGGCGTGCGCAGCAGCTCCACCTCCGTGCGCTGCACCAGATCGCCGATGTAGTGGATGTTCTCCGCCTTGAGGCAGTTGGCGCTGCGCACTGTGAGCTCCAGCTCATCGACGGGACGCAGCAGGATCGGATCGAACTGCATCTCGGAGACTTTGGTCGTGGCCTCTTCCTCGCCCTGCAGGTCGACGAAGACCGACAGCTGATCCTTGAGGATCGCGCCCGCGCGACGAATGGCCTCCTCCGCATCGATGGTGCCATTGGTCTCGATGTCGATGACCAGTTTGTCGAGGTCGGTGCGCTGCTCCACACGTGCCGCATCCACGGAGTAGGTCACGCGGCGCACAGGTGAGAACGACGCATCGAGCTGCAGACGGCCGATGGGCCGCGACTGCTCCTCGAACACTGCGCGGGCTGCGGCCGGACGGTAGCCTCGGCCTCGCTCCACGCGGAGGGTCATGCTGAGCTCACCGGCCTTGGTCAGGTTGGCGATGACGAGGTCCGGGTTGACCACTTCGACGTCATGGTCGGTCTGGATGTCGCCTGCGGTCACGGGACCGGGTCCCTTCTTCTGCAGGCGCAGCTCCGCGCTGTCGCGCGAGTGCATGCGGATCGCGACCGTTTTGAGGTTCAACAGGATGTCGACGACGTCTTCCTGGACGCCCTCGATGCTGGTGTACTCGTGCAGTACGCCTTCGATCTCCGCCTCGGTGATGGCACTGCCGGGCATGGACGAGAGCAGCACCCGCCGCAGCGCGTTGCCGAGCGTATGGCCGAAGCCACGCTCGAACGGCTCGATGGTGACGCGCGCCTGGCGAGGGGCAACGGGCTGCACCTTTACCACGCGGGGCTTCAAGAACTCTGAAACGGATCCCTGCATTGCAGTCTCACCTTGCCGGCTTTAGAAGAGCCGGCGCAAAACCAAAACGGGTGGCCTCGGACAAGGGGCCGGGGGCCGATTACTTCGAATACAGCTCCACCACCAGGTTCTCGTTGATGTCCGGCAGGACATCATCGCGACCGGGCGCGGACTTGAAGACGCCGCGGAACTCCTTGTCGTTGACCTCCACCCACTCGGGGAGGCCTACCTGCTGGGCGATGCTGATCGCGCTCTGGATGCGGAGCTGCTTGCGCGCCTTCTCCCGCACCTCCACCGTGTCGCCCGCCTTCACCTGGTAGGACGCGATCGTCACCGGCCGCGTATTGACCGTGATCGCCTTGTGGCTGACGAGCTGCCGCGCCTCGGCGCGGGTTGCCGCGAAACCCATGCGATAGACGACGTTGTCCAGACGGCACTCCAGCAGCTTCAGCAGGTTCTCGCCGGTGGCGCCGCTGCGCCGGGCCGCCTCCTCGTAATAGTTGCCGAACTGACGCTCCAGCACACCGTACATACGGCGCAGCTTCTGCTTCTCACGCAGCTGCATGCCATAGTCGGAGAGGCGCTGGCGCCGCTCGCCCTTGATGCCGCCCGGCGGGACGCTGAGCTTGCACTTGCTTTCTAGGGGCTTTACGCCGCTTTTCAAGAAGAGATCGGTGCCCTCGCGGCGAGCGAGCTTGCACTTGGGACCTGTATAACGCGCCATGCTTCGACCTCAGACTCTGCGCTTCTTCGGCGGGCGGCAGCCGTTGTGGGGGATCGGCGTGACGTCCGCGATGCTGGTGATCTTCAGGCCGCAGTTGTTGAGCGCCCGTACCGCGGACTCGCGGCCGGGGCCCGGGCCGCCGACGCGCACCTCGACGTTCTTGACGCCGTGCTCCTGGGCGGCGACGCCGGCCTTCTCCGCCGCGACCTGGGCGGCGAACGGCGTGCTCTTGCGGGAGCCGCGGAAGCCGCATCCGCCCGCCGTTGCCCAGGACAACGTATTGCCCTGGCGATCGGTGATCGTGACGATGGTGTTGTTGAAGGAGGCGTGGACGTGCGCGATCGCGTCGAGCACGTTCTTGCGCGCCTTCTTGGGCTTCTTGGCGCCTGCGCCCGCTGCCGCTGCGCCCTGCTGCTGCTTCTGATCAGCCATACGGTTTTAAATATCCTCGAAAAATTTAGGCCTTGCCCGGCGGTGCATTCAGCTTCACGGCCTGCTTGCGCGGACCCTTGCGCGTGCGGGCATTGGTGCGGGTACGCTGGCCGCGCACCGGAAGGCCCCGGCGGTGCCGGATGCCGCGGTAGCAGCCAAGGTCCATCAGCCGCTTGATGTTCATGGAAACCTCGCGGCGCAGGTCGCCTTCGACGGCAAACTTCGCGATCTGCGAGCGGATGGCAGTGACCTCGTTCTCCGTGAGGTCCTTGACCCGCGTATTCGGGTTGACTCCCGCCGCCTCGCAGGCGGTGCGCGCACGCGCACGGCCGACGCCGTAGATGTGAGTCAGCCCGACCCACACGTGCTTGTTCATCGGGATATTGATGCCGGCTATGCGTGCCATGGTGTCTTTACCGTCGCCGCGGGAAAAACGGCGTATTTTACAGGAATTTCGTTAAAAATGCTCGAGTCGCCGCCGCAGCTCAGCCCTGGCGCTGTTTATGCCGCTGGTCCGAGCAAATGACGTAGACCACGCGCCGGCGGCGCACGATCTTGCAGTTCTTGCAGATCTTCTTGACCGAGGGTCTGACTTTCATAGTGGTTACCCGCCCGAGCCGGTACGGCCGTACCCGAGCAAATTGGCCTTCTTGAGGAGTCCGGGATAGTGGTGGGACATGAGGTGCGCCGAGAGCTGCGCCCGGAAGTCCATCACCACCACCACGACGATGAGGAGCGAGGTGCCGCCGAAGTAGAAGGGCGAGCCCTGCTGGGCGGCCAGGAATTCCGGCAGGAGACACACCGCCGCCACGTACAGGGCGCCCCACAGGGTCAGGCGCGTCAGCACTCTGTCGATGTAGTCGGCGGTCTGCTGACCTGGGCGGATGCCCGGAATAAAGGCGCCGGACTTCTTCAGGTTATCGGCGGTATCGCGGGAATTGAACACCAGCGCCGTGTAGAAGAAGCAGAAGAAGATATTGAGGACCCCATAGATCACGAGGTGCAGCGGCTGGCCGTAGCCGAGCGCGGCGGCGATGTCCTGCGAGATGCCCGCGAGCCAGCCCTGGCCGGTACCGGCAAAGCTGGCGATCGTCGCCGGGAAGAGCAGGATGCTCGAGGCGAAGATCGGCGGGATGACGCCCGACATGTTGATCTTGAACGGCAGGTGACTGCTCTGCGCCGCGTACATGCGCCGCCCGACCTGGCGCTTGGCGTAGTTGACGGTGATGCGCCGCTGAGCGCTCTCCATGAATACGACGAATGCGGTCACTGCGACCACGATGATGAGCAGGAGCAGCGCGAAGGGGCCCTGCATCTCCCCGCTGCTCACCTGCTCCGCCATGCCGCCGATGGCCGATGGCAGGCGGGCGACGATGCCCGCGAGGATGATCATGGAGATACCGTTGCCGATGCCGCGTTCCGTGATCTGCTCGCCGAGCCACATCAGGAACATGGTCCCGGTGGTCATCGTGACGGTGCCGACGATGAGGAACTGCACGCCACCCACCAGCGTCATGCCGCCCTTCACCAGTGCGCCTGCGGCGGCGAACGACTGGACCACGGCGAGGATCAGGGATCCGTAGCGCGTGTACTCCGTGATCTTGCGCTGGCCGGCCTGCCCCTCCTTGCGCAGCTCGATCAGGCTCGGCACGACCATCGACATCATCTGGATGATGATCGAGGCCGAGATGTAAGGCATCACGTTCATCGCGAAGATCGACATGCGCGACAGCGCGCCGCCGGAAAAGAGGTTCGCGATCCCGAAGATGGTCCCCGAATTCTGGCTGAAGAAGCGCGCGACCTGAGCCGGGTCGATACCGGGCACCGGGATGAAGGTACCGACGCGGTACACGATCATGGCGCCGATCAGGAACAGCACGCGCGAGCGAATCTCCCCGAAGCGGGCAGCTTCGCCGAGTGCGGCGGCTGGATTACCGGATGTAGATTTCGCCACGATTGAACTGTCTTGCGGTCCGTCTCGATTGGAACGATGGCCTGCGGTGGTCCGCGGGAATTCCGTCAGGCCTCGTCGATGATCTTGCCGCCGGCGGCCTCGATCGCCGCGCGCGCGCCCTTGGTGACCTTGATGCCCTTGAGCGTCACGGCCTTCGCGAGCGAGCCCGAGAGCACGACCTTGGCGCGCTCGGCCTCCACCGGCACGACGCCGGCCTTCTTCAAGGCCTGGAGATCGATGGTCTCGTCCGCAACCTTCGCCAGCTCACCGAGCCTGACTTCGGCGCGGGTTGCCGCCATGGCGGAGCGGAAGCCGACCTTCGGCAGCCGCCGCTGAAGGGGCATCTGGCCGCCCTCGAATCCGACCTTGTGATAGCCGCCCTTGCGGGCGCGCTGCCCCTTGACGCCGCGGCCGCAGGTCTTGCCCTGGCCGGCGGAGGCGCCGCGCCCCACGCGCAACCGGGAGCGCTTGGCGCCCGGCGCGGGCTTCAGTGTGTTGAGTCGCATGGTCATGGGTCTTTCTCTAGCTCGGCTGCTCGACCTTGAGGAGGTGCACCGCGGCCTGGATCATGCCGCGATTCTCCGGAGTGTCGGCGACCGAGACCGTCTGATGGATGCGCCGCAGGCCGAGGCCGCGCGCGCTGGCGGCGATGTTGGCGAGCTGACCGTGCAGGCTCCTGACGAGCGTGACCTTCAGCTCCTTGGCTGGTGCTGCGTTCATGTGCGTCAGCCCGTGATCTCTTCCAGACTCTTGCCGCGCTTCGCCGCGATCTCCTCCGGCGAGCGGATCTTCGCGAGCGCGTTCACCGTCGCGCGCACGACATTGATGGGATTGCGCGATCCGTAGCTCTTGGCGAGCACGTTGCGGATGCCCGCGCACTCCAGCACCGCACGCATTCCACCGCCTGCGATTACGCCGGTACCTTCAGAGGCCGGCTGCATCAATACACGCGTGGCGCCATGCACGCCTTTGACCGCGTAGTACAGCGTGTCGTTTCGCAGCGCGACGGTCACCATGCTCTTTCTGGCCTGGGTCATCGCCTTGGAAATGGCTACAGGTACCTCACGCGCCTTGCCGAAGCCGTAACCCACCCGGCCCGCACCGTCGCCCACCACGGTGAGCGCAGTGAAGCCGAACTGCCGACCGCCCTTGACGACCTTCGCCGTGCGATTGACTGCGACGAGTTTCTCGACGAGCTCGTCCTGCGACTGGCCTTTATCCGCTCTTGCCATATGGTTCTACCTGATCAGAATTCAAGGCCGGCTTCGCGCGCGGCATCGGCGAGCGCTTGCACGCGCCCGTGGTACTGGAATCCCGCACGGTCGAACGCGACCTTCTTGACGCCGGCAGCCTGTGCACGCTCAGCGATGGCTTTGCCGACGGCCTTGGCGGCGTCGACATTGCCGGTGCCTTTGAGGCCTTGGCTCACTGACTCCTGCAACGTCGAGGCGGCCGCAATGACCGTCGCGCCCGCAGGGTCCGTGACCTGTGCGTAAATGTGCTGCGGCGTGCGATGCACGGTGAGTCGCGCAATGCCGAGGTCGCGGATGTGCGCGCGTGTCTTGATGGCGCGGCGCAGGCGCCGATCCTTCTTGGAAGCGATCATTTCTTCTTGCCCTCTTTGAGGGAGATCTGCTCGTTGGCGTAGCGCACGCCCTTGCCCTTGTAGGGCTCCGGAGGACGGATGTCGCGGATCTCCGCAGCCACTTGCCCGACCTTCTGGCGATCGACGCCCTTGATGATGATCTCGGTCTGGCTCGGGGTCTCGATGCTGATTCCTTCCGGGATGGGGAAGTTCACCGGATGCGAGAAGCCGAGCGTGAGGTTGAGGGCCTTGCCCTGCACCTGCGCGCGAAAGCCGACGCCCACGAGCTCGAGCTTCTTCTCATAGCCCTTCGTGACGCCCCGCACCATGTTGGCGAGGTGCGCGCGGGCGGAGCCGGCGAGCGTACGCGCCTGGCCCGGATCGGTGTATTTCACCTCCAGGCGCTTCTCCGTCTGGACGACGCTGACGCCCTGTCCGAGGGCGAGGCTCAGCGAGCCCTTCGCGCCCTTCAAGGTCACGGCACTGCCCGCGATGGTCGCGGTCACGCCCTGAGGCAGCTCGACCGGCGCTTTGGCAATTCTCGACATGGTCGCTCTCCGTTACGCCACGATGCAGAGCACTTCGCCGCCCTGCCCGATCGAGCGCGCCTGCTTGTCGGTCATGACGCCCTTGGGCGTGGAGACGATGACGGTCCCCATGCCGCCCAGAATCTTGGGCAGCTCGTCCTTGCCGCGGTAGATGCGCAGGCCGGGGCGGCTGACACGCTCCAGGCGGTCGATGACCGGGCGGCCTTCGAAGTACTTGAGGCCGATGGTCAGGGTCGGCTTGTCGGTGTCTTCCTCGAGCCGGAAGTCAGCGATGTAGCCTTCGTCCCTCAGCACCTTCACGATGGCGGTCTTCAGCTTCGAGGAGGCGAGGCGAACCTCGGCCTTGCCCGCGGTCTGGCCGTTGCGGATGCGCGTCAGGAGATCGGCGATCGGATCGGTCATGCTCATGGGGCGCTCCTCACCAGCTCGCCTTCGAGAGCCCAGGGATCTCGCCGCGGTTGGCGACCTCGCGGATCTTCACCCGCGAGAGGCCGAACTTGCGGTAGACCCCGCGTGAGCGGCCCGTGATCGCGCAGCGCTTGCGCCCGCGCGACGCGCTCGCGTCCCGCGGCTGCGATTGCAGCTTCGCTTGCGCGGCCGCGCGCTCCTCGGGTGAGGTCTTGGGGTTGCGGATCAGCTCCTTGAGCTGTGCCCGCTTCGCCGCGTATCTCTTCACGATCTTGGCGCGACGCTTCTCGCGCTCGACCATGCTCGTCTTCGCCATAGGCGTACCGGTTTCCTCTTACTTCCGGAAAGGGAAGTTGAAAGCCTCGAGCAGCGCTCGGCCCTGACGGTTGTCCCTCGCCGTCGTCGTAATGGTGATGTCCATGCCCCGGACCTGGTCGATCTGGTCGTACTGGATCTCGGGGAAAATGATCTGCTCCTTCACGCCGAGGCTGTAGTTGCCGCGGCCGTCGAAGGAGCGCGGCGACACGCCGCGGAAATCGCGGATGCGGGGCATCGCGATGTTGATGAGGCGGTCCAGGAACTCGTACATCCTGGCGCCGCGCAGCGTCACCTTGCAGCCGATCGCGAGCCCCGCCCGGATCTTGAACGAGGCGATCGCCTTGCGGGACTTGGTCACGAGCGGCTTCTGGCCGGTGATCTTGGTGAGATCGCCGACCGCCGCGTCCATCACCTTCTTGTCCGCGACCGCTTCGCCCACGCCCATGTTCACCGTGATCTTGGTGATGCGCGGGACCTCCATGGGATTCTTGATCCCGAGGTCCTGCTGCAGGCGGCTGAGAACCTGCTCGCGATAATACTGCTGTAGCCTGGCCATAGGTTTGATTCCGCCCGGCGCTTACGCGTCGAGCATCTCTCCGTTGGATTTGAAGTAGCGCACCTTCTTGCCGTCGGCCAGGATCTTGAATCCGACACGGTCCGCCTTCTTCTCGGCCGGGTTCCAGATGGCCACCTTGGAGGCGGGCAGCGGCATCTCCTTCTCGACGATGCCGCCGGGCGTGGGTGTCTTGGCCTGGGGATTCGGCTTGGTGTGCTTCTTCACCATGTTGATGCTCTCGACGAGCACGCGGCCGTCGGCGAGCACCTGAATGACTGCGCCGCGGCGGCCCTTGTCCCGGCCGCTCAGCACGACGACGTTGTCGCCCTTGCGAATTTTATTCATGGGCTGCGCCCAACCTTCTCTGCGGGTCGAAGCGACCCGCCACGAATAGCGGCGCCTCGCGCCGAAAACGGATCATCACATTCATCACAATACTTCCGGGGCGAGCGAGATGATCTTCATGAACTGCGAAGTGCGCAGCTCGCGCGTCACGGGTCCGAAGATACGGGTGCCGATCGGCTCCAGCTTGTTGGTCAGCAGCACCGCCGCATTGCCGTCGAAACGGATCAGGGAGCCGTCCGCACGCCGCACGCCGCGCCGTGTGCGCACGACGACCGCGTCGTAGACCTCGCCCTTCTTCACCTTGCCGCGCGGAATCGCGTCCTTGACGCTGACCTTGATGACATCGCCCACGGTCGCGTAGCGGCGGCGCGTGCCGCCGAGCACCTTGATGCACATCAGGGTACGCGCGCCGCTGTTATCAGCGGCATTGAGCATCGTCTGGAGCTGAATCATGTTGGCGTCCCCTTCAGCGTCCCGCGGTCTTCTCGACCACCCGGATCAGCCGCCACGACTTGCGTCGCGACATCGGCCGGCAGGGAGCGATGGTCACCAGGTCACCGATGTGGGACTCGCCGTTCTCATCGTGAGCGAGGAGCTTGGTCGTGCGCCGCACGTACTTGCCGTACGTCGGATGCCTGATCAGCCTCTCGATCTCCACGGCGATCGTCTTCTGCATTTTGTCGCTCACCACGCGGCCCGTAAGGGTGCGGGCGCCCTTGACTGGGGCCGCCGCCGGCGCGGTGTTGGTCTCGTTGTCGCTCACTTCTTCTCTCCACTCGCCTTGCGCTGCTGGCGCAGGACGGTCTTCACGCGCGCGATGCTCCGCCGCACCTTGCCGAACTGGTCGGGCTTCGGCGTCTGCCCGGTGGCCCGCTGCAGGCGCAGGGCGAACTGCTCCTTGCGGAGCTTGAAGAGCTCATCGTTGAGCTCGGCGGATGTCTTGCTGCGCAGCTCTTTGGAGTCCATTTATCGAACCTGACGTTTGGCGAAAGTGGTGGACACCGAGAGCTTCGAGCCTGCGAGCCGGAAGGCCTCGCGAGCCGTCGCCTCATCGACACCCTCCATCTCGAACAGGACCTTGCCGGGCTGGACGCGCGCGACGTAGTACTCCACGTTGCCCTTGCCGCTGCCCATGCGGACCTCGAGCGGCTTCTTGCTGATCGGCACGTCGGGGAACACGCGGATCCAGATCTGGCCGCCGCGCTTCACGTAGCGGGCCATCGCGCGGCGCGCCGCCTCGATCTCGCGCGCGGTCATGCGCGCGCGGCTGGTGGCCTTCAGGCCGAACTCGCCGAAGGACACGTTGCTGCCGCGATGCGCCAGGCCGCCGTTGCGGCCCTTGAACATCTTGCGGTACTTGGTGCGTTTGGGCTGCAGCATCGCGGCTCCTTACGCCTGCGCCGGAGCCGGCGCTTCGGCGGGCGCGGCGGCCGGGGCCTGTTGCGGTTGCTGTTGCGCAGCGGGGGCGGCTTCGCCCTCGGGGGCCTGCTTCTCGAGCTCGCCCTTGTCGAACACCTCGCCCTTGAAGATCCACACCTTGACGCCGATCACGCCGTAGGTGGTCTTCGCCTCCGAGAGGCCGTAGTCGATGTCGGCGCGGAACGTATGCAGCGGGATGCGGCCCTCGCGGTACCACTCCGTACGGGCGATCTCGGCGCCGTTCAGGCGGCCGGAGACGCGCACCTTCACGCCCAGCGCACCGCTGCGCATGGTGCTCATGACCGCGCGCTTCATCGCGCGGCGGAACATCACGCGCTTCTCGATCTGCTGCGCGATGCTGTCGGCGACGAGCTGCGCATCGAGCTCGGGCTTGCGAATCTCGGCGATGTTGATGCGGACGTCACTGACGGCCATGCTGAGGAGCTTCGCGGTCTCCTGGCGCAGCTTCTCGATGTCCTCGCCCTTCTTGCCGATCACGATGCCGGGACGCGCGGTCTGGATCGTGATGTTGACCTTCTTGGCGGCGCGCTCGATCTGGATGCGGCTGACCGAGGCCTCGGCGAGCTTGCGTCTAAGGAACTCGCGCACGCGGAAGTCGGTGTGCACGTGCGCCGGGAACTGCTGCCGGCCGGCGAACCAGCGCGAGCTCCAGTCGCGCGTGATGCCGAGCCGCATGCCTAGCGGATTGACCTTCTGACCCATGCGTTAATCCTGTTCGTTCATTGGCGGAAATCGCCGAGGCGATTTCCGCGATACCCTACACAGTTGCCGCGGGCTCGGGAGCGGCCCTGCGCCCGCTGGACAGTTCCAGCGGCGCTGCGCGTCGTAAAGACCTTACTCATGCTTGCCGTCGCTCACAGCGACGGTGATGTGACTGTTGCGCTTGACGATGCGCGCGCCGCGGCCCTTGGCACGGGCGGCGAAGCGCTTGAGCACCGGGGCCGCATCCACGTGGACGAGGGACACTTTCAGCTCGTCGATGTCCGCGCCGTGGTTGTGCTCCGCATTGGCGACGGCCGCCGCGAGCACCTTGCGCACGAGCTCGGCACCCTTCTTCGGCATGTACTGCAGCGTCGCGAGAGCATTGCCAGCCGGTTTACCGCGCACGACGTCAGCCACCAGACGGCACTTCTGCGGCGAGATACGCGCGTAGCGCAGCTTGGAGACTACTTGCATGTCAGGCCCCCGCCTCTACCTTGCGGTCCCCGGAGTGGGACTTGAAGGTGCGCGTCGGGGCGAACTCGCCCAGCTTGTGGCCGACCATGTTCTCGGTGACGAGCACCGGGATGTGCTGGCGGCCGTTGTGCACGGCGAGCGTCAGGCCCACCATCTCCGGCACCACCATGGAGCGGCGCGACCAGGTCTTGATCGGCTTGCGGTCGTTCCTCGCCGAGGCCACCTGCACCTTCTTGGCGAGGTGCAGATCGACGAAGGGACCCTTCTTGAGTGAACGTGGCATGTTGGCTCAGCCTCAGCGAATCCGGTTCTTGCGACGCTGCACGATCATGTTGTCCGTGCGCTTGTTGTTGCGAGTCTTCAGACCCTTCGTGTTCCAGCCCCAGGGCGAGACCGGATGCGGGTTGCCCTGGCCGGACTTGCCCTCACCGCCGCCGTGCGGGTGGTCGACCGGGTTCATCGCCAGACCGCGCACCGTCGGGCGCACGCCGCGCCAGCGCTTGGCGCCGGCCTTGCCGTAGCTGCGCAGGTTGTGCTCGTCGTTGCCGACCTCGCCGATGGTCGCACGGCAGTCGATGTGCACCTTGCGTGTCTCGCCCGACTTCAGGCGCAGGTAGGCGTAGATGCCCTCGCGCGCCGTGAAGGCGACGGAGCTGCCCGCGCTGCGCGCGAGCTGACCGCCCTTGCCCGGCTTCATCTCCACGTTATGCACGGTGGAGCCGACCGGGATGTGGCGCAGCTGCATGGCGTTACCCGCCTTGATCGGTGAGTCGGCACCGGAGCGGACCTCGTCGCCCGGATTCAAGCCCTTCGGGGCGAGGATGTAACGGCGCTCGCCGTCGGCGTACTTCACGAGCGCGATGTGGCTCGTGCGGTTGGGGTCGTACTCGAGGCGTTCCACGACACCGACGATGCCGTCCTTGTCGCGCCTGAAGTCGATCGTGCGGTACTTCTGCCGCGAGCCGCCACCGACATGGCGCGTGGTGATGCGTCCGGCGTGGTTGCGCGCGCCGGTCTTGTTCTGCGAGCTGGTGAGCGGCAGGTAGGGACCGCCCTTGTGCAGGTGCGAGCGGTCGACCTTGATGACCGAGCGAGTGCCGGGCGATGTGGGCTTGTACTTGATGAGCGCCATGTGGATGTTCCCGATCAGCCTCTCGCGCGGGCTTCGTAGTCGATCGACTGGCCCTTGGCGAGGCTCACGTAGGCCTTCTTCCAGTCCTGCGTGCGGCCTGAGTGCTTACCGAAACGGCGTGCCTTGCCGGGCTCGTTGACCACCTGCACGCCGGCGACCTTGACTTCGAACATCAGCTCGACGGCCTTCTTGATGTCGGTCTTGGTGGCCTCGCGGCGGACGCGAAAGGTGTACTGATTGTGGTTCTGCATCACGAGGGAGCTCTTCTCCGTCACGTGCGGGGCGATTAGGACGCCCATGAGCTGCTCGCGGTTCATTGCAGGCGCTCCTCAAGCATCTTCACGGCGCCGACGGTCATCAGGACCTTGTCGTGGCGCACCAGGGACAACGGGTTCAAGGCGGCGACCTCGATGACCTCGACGTGCGGCAGGTTGCGCGCGGCGAGGAAGAGCTTCTGGTCCGTCGCCTCCACGACGATGAGCGCGCTCTCGAGCGACCACGCCTTGAGCTGTCCGGCGAGGAGCTTGGTCTTCGGCGCTTCGAGCGCCAGCGCATCGGTCACGACCAGCCGCTCGGTGCGCGCGAGCTCGGAGAGCATCGAGCGCAGGGCCCCGCGGTACATCTTGCGGTTCACCTTCTGCTCGAAGCTGCGCGGCTTGGCGGCGAAGGTCTTGCCGCCCCCGACCCAGATCGGCGAGCGGTTGGAGCCCGCACGCGCCTGGCCGGTGCCTTTCTGGCTCCACGGCTTCTTGCCGCCGCCGCTGACTTCGGCGCGCGACTTCTGCGCCTTGGTGCCGGCACGGCCGGCGGCGCGGTAGGCGGTGACCACCTGGTGGACCAGCGACTCGTTGAATGCCTGGCCGAAGGCCGTCTCGGACACCTGGAGCTCGCTGGCTCCGCTGACCATCTTGAGCTTCATGGCGCGTTACTTCTTCGACTGCTTCATCGGGTTGGCCGACGGCGTCGAGCCGATCTTGGTGGGCGCAACGGTCTTGCGCAGAGCGCGCCGCGCCGCCTTCAGCGACGGACGGACGATGACCTGGCCGCCCTCCGCACCGGGCACGGCGCCGCGAATGAGGAGCAGATTCCGCTCGACATCGACCTGCACGACCTTGAGATTCTCCGTCGTGCGGCGCACCACTCCCATGTGGCCGGACATCCGACGGCCCTTGAACACGCGGCCCGGGGTCTGGCGCTGGCCGATGGAGCCGGGCGAGCGGTGCGACACCGACACGCCGTGGGTCGCCGGCAGACCACCGAAGTTGTGCCGCTTCATCGTGCCCGCGAACCCCTTGCCTTTCGTGGTGCCGGTGACGTCGACCCACTCGCCGGCCTTGAAGAGGTCCACTTTGACCTCGGCGCCGGGCTTGAGGTCGAGCTTGTCGCCATCCGCGAGGCGAAATTCCACCAGCGCCTCGCCGGGCGCCACGTTGGCTTTGGCGTAGTGGCCGGTGACGGCCTTGGGATAAAGCTGCGGCCGGCGCGTGCCAAAAGTGACCTGCACGGCGCGATAGCCTTCCTTGTCCTGGGACTTCACCTGGGTCACGCGATTGGGCAGGACCTCGATCACGGTGACCGGAACAGTCTCTCCCGCGTCGGTGAACACCCGCGTCATGCCCGCTTTGCGGCCGACGACTCCAATTGCCATTAGCTTGCCTCTATCGTCTATTGGCGAAGATCGCCTAGGCGATCTTCGCGAGACCCTACACAGTTTCCGCGGGCCAAGGGAACGGCCCTCGACCCGCTATTCAAGCGGGGGGACGACAAGAGAAAAGGCGCGCGGGACCCGCGGCGCTTGCTTCTCGAGTGGTCTTGGGGCTCATGCCCCAACCTCGCCCGATGCGAAGGGGCGCGAAGTATAGTCGCGCTCCTCCATTGGCTGCAAGTCGCTTCGGCGGTTACCCGGCCTTCCTGGCCTCGCCCCTTCGGGGCCGCCTTCGGCGTTCAAAATCGCTCCCGGCGATTTTGTGCAGCGAGACCCTACACGGTCTGCGCGGGGCCAGGGAGCGGCCCTGGCCCGCCGAACCATTACAGTTGCTCTAATTCAGCTTGATCTGGACGTCCACGCCGGCCGGCAGCTCGAGCTTCATCAGCGCGTCCACCGTCTTGTCCGTCGGGTTCAGGATGTCCATCAGCCGCTTGTGGGTGCGCAGCTCGTACTGGTCCCGCGCATCCTTGTCGGCATGCGGTGAGACCAGCACGGTGAAGCGCTCCATCTTGGTCGGCAGCGGCACCGGACCCTTGACCGTGGCGCCGGTGCGCTTGGCGGTCTCGACGATCTCGCGCGCCGAATTGTCGATCAGCCGGTGATCGAAGGCCTTGAGCCGGATACGGATGTTCTGGTTGGTAGCCACTGCCTTATCTCCTACTTGAGGACCTTGGCGACGACGCCGGCGCCGACGGTTCTGCCGCCTTCGCGGATCGCAAAGCGCAGCCCCTCTTCCATCGCAATCGGGCTGATCAGCTCCACGGTCATCTTGATGTTGTCCCCGGGCATGACCATCTCCACCCCAGCCGGCAGCTCGATCGTCCCG
>DASUKK010000011.1:0-172465 GCA_036278795.1 Steroidobacteraceae bacterium
AACATCAATCTCACCCTCATCATCCAGATGATCGTTTTCGCCCTGGTCGTCTGGTTCACGATGAGCAAGATCTGGCCGTCCCTCATGACCACGATCGAGGAGCGCCAGCGCAAGATTGCGCAGGGACTCGCCGCCGCCGACAAGGGCGAGGCTGAGCTCGCGCAGGCGCGCGAGGGCGCCGAGGCCATCCTGCGCGAGGCGCGCGAGCGCGGCGGCAAGATCATCGAGCAGGCGCAGCACCGCGCCAATGACATCCTGGAGCAGGCGAGGACGGCCGCGACGCAGGAGGGTCAGCGTCTCGTGGCCTCGGCGCAGCAGCAGATCGGACTCGAGACCTCGCGCGCCCGCGAGAGCCTGCGGCGCGAGGTCGGCGAGATCGCGGTTGCCGCGGCCTCCAAGCTCCTCGAGCGCGAGATCGACGCGCGCACGCACCAGGAGCTGATCAGCAAGCTGGCGGCGCAGATCTGACGGGAGCGTTGACGGCATGGCGGACAAGAGCACCGTAGCCCGGCCTTACGCGAAGGCGGCCTTCGAGGAGGCCCGCGACCGCAAGCGCCTGGGACCCTGGTCCGAGGCCCTGCGCCGCGCCGCGGCCGTGATCGGCGACCCGCGGGTCCGGTCATTGCTCGGCAATCCGCGCGTCACGCCCGCGGAGCTGGCGGACCTGGTGATCGAGATCGCCGGCCCGCAGCTCGGCGAGGAAGGCGGCAACTTCATACGCACGCTCGCGGACAACCGGCGGCTCGCGTTCCTGCCGGAGATCTCGGCCCTCTTCGACGAGCTCAAGAGCGTAGCCGAGGGCGTGATCGACGTGACGGTGACCTCCGCCGCGCCTCTCGATGATGCGCAGCGGGGCAACCTGACCGCAGCGCTCGAGCGGCGGCTGGGACGCAGTGTCCGCTTGCAGTGCGCGACGGATCCCACGCTGATCGGCGGGGCCGTGCTTCGTGCCGGCGACCTGCTCATCGACGGGTCGCTGCGCGCGCGGCTCGAGCGCATCGCCTACGACCTGACCGCTTAAAGCTTCTTCTTTCCGGGGACTACTCATGGCCATCAAGGCAACCGAAATCAGCGATCTCATCAAGCAGCGGATCGAAGGGTTCAAGTCCGTCACGGAGGCGCGCAACGTCGGCACGATCGTGTCGGTCACCGACGGCATCACGCGCGTCCATGGCCTGGCTGATGCCCGCTACGGCGAGATGCTGGAGTTCCCGGGCAACACCTTCGGTCTCGCCCTGAACCTGGAGCAGGACTCCGTCGGCGCCGTGGTGCTCGGGGACTACAAGCACCTCCGTGAAGGCGACCAGGTGAAGACCACGAGCCGCATCCTCGAGGTGCCCGTCGGCCGGGAGCTCCTCGGCCGCGTCGTCGATGCGCTCGGCCGGCCGATCGACGGCAAGGGGCCCATCAATGCCACGCGCACCGCGCCCATCGAACGCGTGGCGCCGGGCGTCATCTACCGCAAGTCGGTCAGCCAGCCGGTGCAGACGGGTTACAAGGCCGTCGACTCCATGGTGCCGGTCGGACGCGGACAGCGCGAGCTCATCATCGGCGACCGCCAGACCGGCAAGACCGCCCTCGCGGTCGATACGATCATCAACCAGAAGACTTCAGGGGTGAAGTGCGTCTACGTGGCGATCGGTCAGAAGCAATCGACCATCGCCAACGTCGTACGCAAGCTCGAGGAGCACGACGCCCTCAAGCACACCATCGTCGTCGCCGCTTCGGCCTCGACCCCGGCCGCCATGCAGTACATCTCGGCCTACTCCGGCTGCACGATGGGCGAGTTCTTCATGGACAACGGCGAGGATGCGCTCATCGTTTACGACGACCTGTCCAAGCAGGCGGTCGCGTATCGGCAGATCTCGCTCCTCCTCAGACGCCCGCCGGGCCGTGAGGCGTTCCCTGGCGACGTGTTCTATCTCCACTCGCGCCTGCTCGAGCGCAGCGCGCGGGTCAATGAGGAGTATGTCGAGCAGGTCAGCAAGGGCGCGGTCAAAGGTAAGACGGGCTCACTCACGGGTCTGCCGATCATCGAGACGCAGGCGGGCGACGTGACTGCGTTCGTGCCGACCAACGTCATCTCCATCACCGATGGTCAGATCTTCCTCGAGACCGACCTCTTCAACGCCGGCATCCGTCCGGCGATGAACGCCGGCATCTCGGTGTCGCGCGTCGGTGGCGCGGCGCAGACCGACATCATCAAGAAGCTGGGCGGCGGCATCCGCCTCGCCCTCGCGCAGTACCGCGAGCTCGCGGCGTTCTCGCAGTTCGCCTCCGACCTCGACGAGGCGACCCGCCGTCAGCTCGAGCGCGGCCAGCGCGTCACCGAGGTGATGAAGCAGAAGCAGTACAGCCCCATGTCGGTCGCGGAGATGGCGCTCTCCATCTACGCCGTCAACAATGGCTACATGGACAAGGTCGAATTGAAGAAGGTGGTCGCCTTCGAAGCGGCGCTCCAGGCCTTCGCGCACGCCAGCTATCAGCCGATGCTCGAGCGCATCAACAAGGAGCCGAAGCTCAAGGACCACGAGGCGGACCTGAAGAAGTGCGTCGAGGACTTCGTCAAGACCGGAACCTACTGACGCCATGCCGGGCACCAAGGAAATCCGCTCCAAGATCTCGAGTGTGAAGAACACTCAGAAGATCACCAAGGCCATGCAAATGGTGGCCACGAGCAAGATGCGCCGTGCGCAGGACCGTATGCGCCAGGCGCGCCCCTACGCGGAAAAGATGCGCAACGTCATCGGGCACCTCACCGAGGCCAACCCCGACTACCGCCATCCGTTCCTGCAATCGCGCGACGACGTCAAGGGCGTCGGGATCATCGTGGTCTCCACGGACCGCGGCCTTGCGGGCGCGCTGAACGCCAACGTGTTCAAGCAGACCCTGCATCTGATGCGCGATTGGCAGGGCAAGGGCGCGGCCGTCAGCCTGTGCCTCATCGGCGCCAAGGGGCTCGCTTTCTTCCGCCGCCTCGGCGTGCCGATTCTCGCCAACGTCTCGCATCTGGGCGACCGGCCGCACGTGAAGGATCTCATCGGTACCGTCAAAGTGATGCTGGACTCGTATCGGGAAGGGAAGATCGACCGGCTGCTGCTGGTCAACGCCCAGTTCGTCAACACGATGACCCAGCGGCCGGTGGCCGAGCAGCTTCTGCCCATTGCCCGCGTGGACACCGAAGGGCTGCAGGAGCACTGGGACTACATCTACGAGCCGGAAGCGGCGCACATTCTCGATGGGCTGCTGATGCGCTACATCGAGTCCCAGGTCTACCGCGCGGCGGTCGAGAACGTCGCTTCCGAGATGGCGGCGCGCATGGTGGCCATGAAGGCCGCATCCGACAATGCCGGCAAGCTGATCAACGAGCTGCAGCTCATCTACAACAAGGCCCGCCAGGCCGCGATCACCAAGGAGCTGTCCGAAATTGTAGGTGGAGCTGCTGCGGTATGAAGATTCTTGACGGCGCGCAGCGCCGCTATATGGACGGGGTCGCGCAGCGACGCCGTAAGAGGTTGGCCGCAGGCCATGACGATAGCAGCCGCAGTTTGATTTCATATTGAGGAACGTCCATGGCTAACACGGCCGAAGGCACCATCACCCAGATCATCGGCGCGGTGATCGACGTCGAGTTTCCGCGCAACGCCATTCCGCACGTCTACGAAGCGCTCAAGCTGAAGGACTCCGAGCTGACGCTCGAAGTGCAGCAGGAGCTGGGGGACGGCATCGTGCGTGCGATCGCGATGGGCTCCTCGGAGGGCCTGCGGCGCGGGCTGGCCGTCGTCGCGACCGGCGCTCCCATCACCGTCCCCGTGGGACAGGCCACGCTCGGCCGCATCATGGACGTGCTGGGCCATCCGCAGGACAACCGCGGGCCCGTGCAGTCGCCGCAGCAGCTCCCGATCCACCGCGCGCCGCCCTCGTTCGAGGAGCAGGCGGGCGGCCAGGACCTGCTGGTCACCGGCATCAAGGTCATCGACCTGCTGGTGCCGTTCGCCAAGGGCGGCAAGGTGGGGCTCTTCGGCGGCGCCGGCGTCGGCAAGACCGTCAACATGCTGGAGCTCATCAACAACATCGCCAAGCAGTACAGCGGCCTGTCGGTGTTCGCCGGCGTCGGCGAGCGGACCCGCGAAGGCAACGACTTCTATCACGAGATGATCGAGTCGGGCGTCATCGACCCGAAGACGCTCTCGAACTCCAAGGTGGCGATGGTCTACGGCCAGATGAACGAGCCGCCGGGCAACCGCCTGCGCGTGGCGCTCACGGGCCTCACGATGGCGGAGTACTTCCGCGACGAGAAGCGCGAGGACGGCGGCAAGGGCCGCGACGTGCTCTTCTTCATCGACAACATCTATCGCTACACGCTCGCGGGAACCGAGGTATCGGCGCTCCTCGGCCGTATGCCGTCCGCCGTGGGTTACCAGCCGACGCTGGCGGAGGAGATGGGCGTGCTGCAGGAGCGCATCACCTCCACGAAGACCGGCTCCATCACCTCCATCCAGGCTGTGTACGTGCCCGCGGACGACCTCACGGACCCCTCACCGGCCACGACCTTCGCCCACCTCGATGCGACCGTCGTGCTGTCCCGCCAGGTCGCGTCACTCGGCATTTATCCTGCCGTGGATCCGCTCGACTCGACCAGCCGGCAGCTCGATCCGCTGGTGGTGGGAGAAGAGCACTACAACACGGCGCGCGGCGTGCAGGCGGTGCTGCAGCGCTACAAGGAGCTGCAGGACATCATCGCGATCCTCGGCATGGACGAGCTGTCGGAGGAGGATAAGCAGATCGTTTACCGCGCCCGCAAGGTGCGTAACTTCCTCTCGCAGCCGTTCAACGTCGCCAAGGTGTTCACGGGGCAGGACGGCAAGATCGTGCCGCTCGCGGAGACGATCCGCGGCTTCAAGGGTATTCTCAACGGTGAGTTCGACTCGCTGCCGGAGCAGGCCTTTTACATGGTCGGCTCCATCGACGAGGCGGTCGCCAAGGCGAAGACGCTCCAATAAGAGACACGAACATGGCGGAGCCGCACACTATCCACGTTGACATCGTGAGCGCCGAGGGGGAAATCTTCTCGGGCGAGGCGACGATGGTGTTCGCCCCGGCTTCCGAGGGGGACATCGGGGTCGCGCCGCGGCATGCGCCGCTGCTCTCGTTGCTCAAGCCAGGGGAGGTGCGGGTGCAGACGCCGGATGGGGCGGAGCAGCACTTCTTCGTGGGGGGCGGGGCGATCGAGGTGCAGCCTTCCAAGGTGACTGTGCTGGCGGATACGGCGCTGCGGGCCAGGGATATCGACGAGGCGGCGGCGTTGGCGGCGAAGCAGCGGGCGGAAGAGGCGCTGCGGGATCGGCCGGGGCATATCACGCAGGCGGAGGCGCTGGCGGAGTTGGCGCGGGCTGCGGCGCAGTTGAAGATTATCGAGCGGTTGCGCAAGCTCAGATCGTAAGTTCAGGCGGCGGAGCATCGCTTGCGCGGGGCTCTGCCGGCCCGAAGGGCTCGGCACGGGGATCGGGCCGAGCAATGTTGTCTCGCGGGCTGCTGCGCGGGCTCGGGCGCGGAGCATCGCTTGCACAGGGGTTTGCCGGGGGACGCCGTGAATACGGTCTCGCAGGCTCGCGCCTGCTCGACTGAGCCATGTAGGCTCTCTTCCGCCATCCTTGGCTCCAGAAGCCCCCGGCAAAGCCCAGTGCAATCGATACTCCGGTAACGGGATCGACGACGACAGACTTTCCCAATCGGTGCTTCGATCAGGGGTACGACATGGCTAATTCACCCTCTGGGTCCGCTTCTCCTTTGTCGGTCATCATCCTGGCGGCGGGGGAAGGGAAGCGGATGAAATCCGCGCTGCCAAAAGTGCTGCAGCCCCTCGCGGGTCGGCCGCTACTTTCACATGTCATCGATACCGCGCGCTCGCTCGAGCCGGCGGCGATTCATGTCGTGTACGGGCATGGAGGGGAGCGGGTGCGCGAGGCGCTGGCGGGGGCGCCGGTGGAGTGGACGCTGCAGGCGCAGCAGTTGGGGACCGGGCACGCGGTGCTGCAGGCCATTCCGAAGGTGCCGGATGAGCACACGACGCTCATTCTGTATGGGGATGTGCCGCTTCTCGGCCGGCAGACGCTCGCGGAGCTCGTCGCGCTCGCCGGTCCGCGTGAGGTGGCGCTGCTCACGATGACTGTCGATGATCCGACGGGTTATGGGCGGATCGTGCGCGATGGCCACGGGCGGGTGCAGCGGATCGTCGAGCAGAAGGATGCATCGGCCGCGGAGGGCAGCATCCGGGAATGCAACACGGGAGTGATTGCGGGGCCCGCGAAGCTCCTGCGGGGCTGGCTGGAAGGGCTGAAGGCCGACAATTCACAGCGTGAGTACTACCTCACGGACACGATCTCCATGGCCGCGGCGGCCGGGGTGGCGGTCAATCCGTTGGGCTGCGATGCCGTCGAGGCACTCGGGGTCAACGACAAAGTGCAGCTCGCCTTTCTGGAATCGGTGTGCCGGCAGAGGGCCGCTCGCGAGCTGATGCTCGCGGGGGTCACGGTCGCGGATCCGGCACGGATCGACGTGCGGGGGCGCGTGACCCATGGCAAGGATGTGTTCATCGATGTGAATGTCGTCCTGGAAGGGACCGTGAAGCTCGGGGATCGGGTGCGGGTCGGACCGGGATGCGTCATCCGGGACGCGGAGATCGGGGATGACACGCAGGTCTTTCCGCATTGCGTCATCGAGGGGGCGGTCATAGGTCCCAAGTGCAGCATCGGACCGTTTGCCCGCTTCAGGCCGACATCGCGTCTCTCCGGCGGCGTGCACATCGGCAACTTCGTCGAGGTGAAGAATTCGACGATGGCGGACGAGTCGAAGGCCAATCACCTGTCCTACGTAGGGGATGCGCAAGTGGGCGCACGCGTCAACATCGGCGCCGGCACCATCATCGCCAACTACGATGGCGCCAACAAGCACCGCACTGTGATCGAAGACGATGTCCATACCGGATCCAACAGTGTCGTAGTGGCTCCCATCACCGTCGGCGCCGGCGCCACCGTCGCCGCGGGATCGACCGTCGCGGGCCAGGTGCCTGCCGGTAAGCTCACCATCGCGCGCGCGCGGCAGACCACCATCGAAGGCTGGAAGCGTCCGACGAAGCAAAGAAAGTAAGTCGACCTTCCCCGCACAGAGCGCTTCGGCTGCGTCGTAGAGCGACGCGGTTTTCAGCCGCCACCTGCCACGCCGCACTCGCCGCACAATAAGACGTTCACAAGCACGCTTCGGCGGGCGTCATAACACCGCATGAGAGGTGTTGTGTTTCTGCGCGAACGCAGAGACTATTTAGCTTCTGTACTGCCGGTTTGCGCGTAGACTCATCGTCGCGACGTCGGTGTCACAGCGAGGTGGTTGCATGAAGAGCATGGCGGAAATTGAAGACGCCGTGAGGAGTCTCTCGCGCAGGGAGCGCCGGCGGCTGCTCGATTGGCTCGCGGGTGCGCTGGACTGCGAGATGGGCGTCTCGGAGCCAATGACGAGATACGGTGCCGCGGCTGAGAAACGGGATATCTTTTCCCTCGAGGAGTATTTCGACATAGAGGCCAGGAGCTCGATCCCGCACGAGTACGTCGCCGGAGAAATCCATGACATGGCGGACCCGTCGCAGGCGCATGATCTCATCGCCATGAATCTCGCCGCGCCGATCCATGCCCATACGCAGGATCGTCCGTGCCGCGTGTATTTCGGGCGTCGACAGCTTCAGTTCAAGATCGGCAAGGATGATTTCGTCTACCGTCCCGATGTGTGGGTCGCGTGCGGGGAGGTTCGCAGCCCGAAGGGAGAGTACGTCGACACGCCGCGTCTGGTGATCGAGGTTCTCTCGCCAGCGACGGCGAGGTACGACAGGAGGGAGAGGGTGACCGGCTATCGGGAGATTCCGTCAGTCGAGGAATACGTGGTGGTTGCCCAGAAGTTGCCGCAGGTGGTGATCCACCGCCAGGCGGAGCAGTGGGAGCCTCGAATCCTCGAGTCTCTAGACGACGTCCTGGAGCTTCGGTCAGTCGGTCTCGTGATTCCGGTGGCGCGGATCTACAAAGGAGTCTGTCCGCAGACACTGCCGTAGAGCGTCGTGCGCTGCGCGAGCGGCCGGCCGATCGCGGCAGTTCGCGCGCGCATCTCTTCGGCCGTAAGTTCCTGGCCGTTGATGCCGCCCGCCGCGCGCGTGATGGACTCGTTCATCAACGTGCCGCCGAAGTCATTCGCGCCTGCCTGCAGACAGAAGCCGACGCCGTCCGCGCCCATCTTCACCCAGGAAGCCTGGATGTTCGTGATATAGGGGTGGAGCACCAACCGGGCAACGGCGTGCATCAGTACCGCTTCGCGGAATGTCGGTCCCTCGCGCGCCAGCCCCTTGCGCCACATTGGCGCCTCCATGTGCACGAAGGGCAGGGGCACGAACTCCGTGAAGCCGCCGGTAGCCTGCTGAAGGGCCCGCAGGCGCAGAAGGTGTCGCGCCCAGTGGTACGGCTGCTCCACGTGACCGAACATGATCGTCGCCGTGCTGCGCAAGCCGACGGAGTGCCCGGCGCGCATCACTTCCAGCCACTCAGCCGTATTCAGCTTGTCCGGACAGATGATCGCCCGGACTTCGTCGTCCAGAATCTCGGCCGCGGTGCCCGGCAAGGTGGAAAGACCGGCGGCGCGCAGTTCAGCGAGATAAGTCTCCAGCGACAATCCCATGGTCCGCGCGCCGTGCGTGACCTCCAGCGGCGAGAACGCATGCACGTGCATGCCTGCCGCCGCGCCCTTCACGGCCGCCACGATGTCGAAGTACGTCCGTCCGGTGAACGTGGGATGGATGCCCCCTTGCAGGCAGACTTCGGTCGCTCCGCGATCCCAGGCTTCTGCCGTGCGCCGGGCCACCTCGTCCAGGTCCAGCAGGTAAGCCGCGCCGCGCAGCGACTTGGGTCCGCTCTTGGAGAAGGCGCAGAAACCGCAGTGGTAGAGGCAGATGTTGGTGTAATTGATGTTGCGGTTCACGACGTAGGTGACGGTGGGCCCGACAGTTTCCTCGCGCAATGCATCGGCTGCCCGCAGCA
This sequence comes from Steroidobacteraceae bacterium, assembly GCA_036278795.1. Taxonomy (GTDB): domain Bacteria; phylum Pseudomonadota; class Gammaproteobacteria; order Steroidobacterales; family Steroidobacteraceae; genus 13-2-20CM-66-19. The sequence goes on from DASUKK010000011.1 coordinate 9,075, forward strand.
CCGTGATGAGATCGGCCCCCTCCACCTGGAAGAGCGCGACCACCTCACCTTCGCTCAGATCCTCGCCGCGGCGCGCACGGTCGAGGATGCGCCGCACGGCGCTCGAAGGCTTGGTGCCGCCGCCGCCCCTGCCAGTGCCGCTGCCAGTGCCGCTGCCAGTGCCGCTGCCAGTGCCACTGCCGCTGTCGCCGCCGCCGGTGAGCCATTCCACCGCGTATTGCGGCACAGGGTCGCCATGACCAGCGTGCCATTTCTCCAGCCGCGCCAGGCCGGAACTGTCCACCCGTCTGACAATGGCGGTGCGCAGCGATTTGTCGACCCACTTGTCAGCGTGGAGGACATACGGCGGCGTAATCGCCAGGCGCTGCAGGAGCACTCTTCCCGCCGCCCGCGTTTGCGCGGCCAGGCTCTCGAGGTGCGGCCATGGCGCTTCCGGGTTGACATGATCGGCGGTCACCGGCGACACACCGCCCCAGTCGTTGACTCCCGCCCGGATGAGAGCTCCGAGCACCCCTGGGCGCAGGTTGGGCGGCGCCTGGATCGACATGTCGGGCCCCAGCAGCAGCCGCGCCACTGCAATGGTCCATAAATGCTCCTCCAGCGACGGCTCGGGAGCATCGGCCATGCGGGTCCCCGGCTTGGCGCGAAAGTTCTGGATGATGACTTCCTGGATGTGACCGAATCGGCGGTGTAGCGCGCGGATGGCGAGCAATGCCTCGATGCGCTCGCGGCGGGTCTCGCCAATGCCTATGAGCAGGCCTGTCGTGAAGGGCACTGCCGCCTCTCCCGCGGCTTCCAACGTGGCAAGCCGCACCGACGGCCGCTTGTCCGGCGAGCCCCAGTGCGGTCCGCCGCGCGCCGACAGCCGTTCGGCGGCGCTCTCCAGCATCAGACCCATGGAGGCGCTGACCGGGCGGAGCTTCTCGAGGTCCGACCGTATCATGACGCCTGGGTTGAGGTGCGGCAGCAGTCCGGTCCGCGCATGCACCTCATGGGCGACGGCGGCCAGATAGTCGAGTGTAGTCTCGTAGCCCTGCGACTCCAGAAAGCTGCGCGCGATGGCGTAGCGCAGCTCCGGTTTGTCGCCCAGCGTGAACAGAGCCTCCTGACATCCGGCCGATGCCCCTGCGCGAGCCACCGTCAGGGCCTGCTCCACAGTCATGAAGGGATTGGCAAGGTCGCGGGGCGCCTTGGCAAACGTGCAGTAGTGGCAAACGTCGCGGCAGAGTTGCGTCAGCGGAATGAACACCTTGCGCGAGTACGTCACCACGCGTCCATGGCCCGCGAGGGTCAATTCCTCGGCAGCTGGCAGCAGCGCCGCCGCGTCCAGTCGCTCCAGCCGCTCCACGTCCTCGTGCGATCGCAGGTCCTCAGGCTCGTCGAGATCGAACGCGAGCCCCGGAAGGCGGACGATGGCGGGCGTCAGACCGCGCCCGGCCGCCGCCGCCAGATGCCGTCGAAAGCTACCCGGACCGAACACCAGCTCGAGGGGAAGGGGGAGCGGCAGGCACAGCGCGTTGGTTCCCGTGCCGCGGTGGTCGGGTGCGATGGCCACGCCACTCGCTCGCGCTCCCTCGATCAGGGCGGTGATCTCTTCGGGACGCACTCGAGGCAGGTCCGCATGCACGATGACCAGCCAGGTAGCTCCTCTTGCCGCGGCCTGGCGCGCCGCATGGGTCAGCACCAGGTTGAGTCCGCCGCCCTCATCGGCAAACGTGACCGTCGTGGGCCGCTGGTCGAGTTCCGGACTGACGACCGCGACCTGGTCGACTTCGGGAGTGGCTCGCAGCGTATCGAGGACATGACCCAACATGCTCTCTATCAGCTCGCGCCGCCGCTCTTGCGGGAGCCTGCCGGCCAACCGGGACTTCCCTGAGGCGCGCGACTTGACGGCCGTCAGCGACCAGCAGCTCATGCGGGAGCACCCTCTCACGGTGACCGAGGATTTCCGATCTTACCCCGCGGATGCCCTCGAGCATATGGCGGCAAATGGGGTGGCCCTGCAACGGTGCCGCAGACTCATGCGTTAGCTTGCGCCAGAGCTGATGGCGGCGCGAGCGGAGCCGGCACGGTGCAAGAGCGAAGGTCACATGACATCGAGGAGTAAGTCGGACGCAACCCGCGCTGCTGTCGCCTGACCGGCCCCGTCAGCATCAGCAATGGCTACCAGTCGCTGATCCGATCGACCTGCGCAAGACCGAGCCCGGAGTGCTGCGCGAGTGGAGGAGTCAATCGACGTGGACGCATTTCAAGCAGCCGCACCGCGGCACGCGCGGCGCGCGACGGGAGCAGTATCCCGGGGCGGCGTCGGCTGAATTCCCCGCGGCCCGCTCGAGGGGTCCGACTCGCGGACCTTCAGCGACGAGAGTCGTGCGCGTATCACGGATAGGCGCTACAGTCCGCCCGCCGGCGCTGTGCCGTGGAAGATGATCCCCGATCGACATGGTGAAAGACAAAGCTCGATTCGCTCGCGCCTTCTGCGGCGCACTCGCAACTGCTCTCCTTTGCCTCACCGCCGCCAGCCCGGCGCATGCCGATGAGCTGCGCACCGGCACGCTGCCGCCGATCCGCCACGTATTCCTCATCGTGCTGGAGAACAAGTCCTTCGACGCGGCCTTCGGACCCGGCTCGCCCGCGCCCTATCTGGCCAAGACCCTGCGCGCGCGCGGGGCGCTCCTCACTCACTACTATGCGACCGGGCATTGGAGCCTGGACAACTACATCGCTCTCGTGAGCGGGCAGGCCCCGAATCCCGCCACCCAGCGCGACTGCCCGCAACCGGTCGAGTTCCAGCCCACCCGGCCGGGTCTCGATGAGCATGGTCAGGTGCTCGGGGTCGGCTGCGTATATCCGGCCATCGTGAAGACCCTGCCAGACCAGCTCGAGCAGGCGGGGTTCACGTGGAAGGGTTTCATGGAGGACCTGGACAGCAACCCGACGCGCGATGACCCTCAGACCTGCACCGGGGGGCGGATCGGCAAGACCGATGAGACCGAGCGGGCGGCCGTCGGCGATCAATACGCAGCCAAGCACGACCCGTTCGTATACTTCCATACCATTCTCGACGACCCCGCGCGTTGCGCAGCGCACATCGTCAGCCTGCACGAGCTGCGGATCGATTTGCGGCGGGTCGCCACGACACCCAACTACTCGTTCATCACACCGAATCTGTGCAATGACGGCCACGACTTGCGCTGCGTCGACGGCAAGACGGGAGGGCTTGCGGGGATCAACGGATTTCTGCAGAAGTGGGTGCCCGTCATCACCCGCTCGCCAGCCTTCCGCAAGGATGGCCTGCTCATCATCACCTTCGACGAGTCCGACGGCGCGGCGTCGGACGCCTTCGATGCCTGCTGCAATGAGCAACCTCTGTCGTCGTCTCCGGACCAGCCCGGACTCAAGGGGCCGGGTGGCGGCAGGATCGGCGCGGTGTTGCTATCGCCGTACATTCGTCCCGGCACTGTTTCCGCGGTGCCCTACAACCACTATTCGCTGCTACGCACCGTCGAGGACATCTTCGACTTGGGTCATTTGGGCTATGCGGCGGAGCCGGGGCTCAGCACCTTCGGGCCGGACGTCTTCACCCGGCGGTGATTGCGCTTGATCGCGCTAGGTCCTGCTGGCGAGGCCTCAAGACGGGCAGGGCGGGGGCCGGCTAGCGAATCCGGCCGCGCCGCCACAGGTTGACCAAGCCGACCAGGACGACCGCGCCCAGCAACGAGACCAATAGCCCTCCCAGGCTGAAGAACCCCTGGCTGGGGGGGCTGCCCACCAAGGGCGCCAGGACCCGGCTCGCCAGCAGGGCCCCGAGGATCCCGGCGGCTACGCTGGCGACTGTTCCCCGGTCAGGGTCGGACCGCATGATCAGGCTGCCCAGATAGCCGATGACCATGCCAAGGATCAGCCAGACCAGGAAGCTCATCGGGACCCCGGGGACGCTCGGCAGGATAGCCGCGGCCATCCAGCAGTAGCCATTCCCGGCCCAAGCTCACGCTTCAGGGCCCCCGGGGCCCCTCCTGCCCGGAATTGAGGCAAACTGGTATTCCCGGAAAGACCCAGAGCCTGGCCCCTATGTGCGGAATCGTCGGTGCGATCGCAGAGCGCAACATCGTCCCCATCCTCATGGAGGGTCTGCGGCGCCTGGAGTATCGCGGGTACGACTCGGCGGGCATTGCCGTCCTCAATGGCACCGGCCACCTCGCGCGCCTGCGCACGGTCGGCAAGGTGCGGATGCTCCAGGAAGCCCTGGAGCGGGCCCCGGCCACCGGCAATCTGGGCATTGCTCACACCCGCTGGGCCACTCACGGAGTACCCAGCGAGCGCAACGCGCATCCGCATGTCTCTCTCGATGGCCTCGCGATCGTCCATAACGGCATCATCGAGAACCATGAGGAGCTGCACGCCGATCTGGAGCGCCGCGGGTACAAGTTCTCCTCGGAGACCGATACGGAGGTCGTGGCCCACCGTATCCACCATCACCTGGAAACGCTCGGTGACCTCTACAAGGCGGTGCGCGCCACCGTGGCGGAGTTGGAAGGGGCCTACGCGCTGGCCGTCGTCAGCGAGCAAGACCCGGAACGCGTCGTGGCCGCCCGGCAGGGTTGCCCGGTCGTCATCGGGCTGGGCGTGGAGGAAAACTTCGTCGCCTCGGATGTCGCCGCGCTGCTGCCCGTGACCCGGCGCTTCATGTTCCTGGAGGAGGGCGACGTCGCCGAGATCCGGCGCAAGTCAGTGCGCATCATCGACGCCAACGGCAACACCGTCGAGCGCCCGGTGCGCGAGAGCGAGCTGAGCGCCGACGCCGCCGAGAAGGGCCAGTACCGCCACTTCATGCTGAAGGAGATCCACGAGCAGCCGCGCGCCATCGCCGATACGCTGCAGGAGCGCGTCTCCAACGGCCGGCTGCTCGAGGCCGCGTTCGGTCCCGCGGCCACCGAGGTCTTCAAGCGCACGGCCGGCGTGCACATCGTCGCCTGCGGCACGAGCTTCCACGCCGCCGCGACGGTCCGCTACTTCATCGAGCAGATCTGCCGCATTCCCTGCGCGGTCGACATCGCGAGCGAGTATCGCTATCGCAACCCCCTGGTGCCACCCAACTCCCTCTTCGTCACGATATCCCAGTCCGGGGAGACCGCCGACACCCTGGCCGCACTGCGCCTGGCAAAGGAGTCCGGCTACCTCTCGACGCTCGCCATCTGCAACGTGCCGGAGAGCTCCCTGGTGCGGGAATCGGAGCTCGTGATGTTGACCCGCGCCGGTCCGGAGATCGGCGTCGCCTCCACCAAGGCGTTCACCACTCAGCTTGCGGCGCTCTCGATGCTGGTCATCGCGCTCGCCCGCCATCATGGGGCGGATGCGGAACGCGAGCGGGGCCTCGTCACGCGCCTGGTGGAGCTGCCCTCGCTCATCGAGAAGACCCTGGCCCTCGATCCGGTCATCCACCGGCTCGCCGAGCGCTTCGCCGAGAAGCACCACACGCTCTTCCTCGGCCGCGGCGCGTTGTATCCCATCGCCATGGAAGGGGCGCTGAAACTCAAGGAAATCTCCTACATCCATGCGGAGAGCTACCCGGCCGGCGAGCTCAAGCACGGGCCGCTGGCCCTGGTCGACGCCGACATGCCGGTCATCACCGTGGCCCCGAACAACGACCTCCTCGAGAAGCTGAAATCCAACCTGATGGAAGTCCGCGCCCGCGGCGGCGAGCTCATCGTCTTCGCCGATCCGGAGTCGGGCCTGCAGCCGAGCGACGGCGTCACCGTCATCGAGATGCCGAAGCACGTGACCTACTTCCAGGCTCCCGCCGTCTACACCGTCCCGCTGCAGCTCCTCGCCTACCACGTGGCGATCCTCAAAGGCACGGATGTCGACCAGCCGAGGAATCTCGCGAAGAGCGTGACGGTGGAGTAAGTCGCCGGGGGTGGGGTTATGCTCTGATAATAGCGTCCGCTTGCAATGTCCGCTTTAGCGGACTAAATTCGGCAGGAGCGGGCAAACTGTCCGCCATACCGGACGTATCGATGGATGCTACCCCCGCCCTCAATCCCCGAAGCCTCGGCCAGGCATTCAAGGCTGAGCGCATGGCGCTGGGCCTCAGCCAGCAGGCGGTGGCCAAGTCCGCAGGCTTCCGCCGGCAGACCATCGTTGATCTGGAGGCCGGCCGCAACGTGTCGATGCACACCCTTTTCGCCGCGCTCGCGGCGTTGGGTAAGGGCTTGAGCATCGTCGATGCACGCCTGGACCTGGACCGCATCCACCTGCTACTGGACAAGCCCGATGCCGACGAAGTCCACGAAGGTTAGGCGTCTGCAGGTCTCCACGCCAACCGGTACGGCCGGCCAGCTGCACCGCGAATCGCAGTACGTCTTCAACTACGAAGCCACGGATCGGGTCAACGAAGTCTCGTTGACGATGCCCATCCGCGCGCAGAGCTACGCGAGTCATCCGCTCATGCCGGTGTTCGCGATGAACCTGCCGGAAGGCTACCTCTTCGACATGATCGCGCGGCGGCTGGCCAAGCATGAGCAGGTCGAGGATATGCGACTGCTGGCAATCACCGGACGACATCAGATCGGACGCCTGCAGTTCGTGGAACCCGGCGAGCAGTGGCAGCAGACGCCCCCTCGCATCGGCCTGTCGCAGCTGCTTCGCGAATCGTCCTCGAACGACCTGTTCGCGTTCCTGGTCGACACGTATTTCGATTCGGGCATCTCCGGCGTCCAGCCCAAGGTGATGATGCCCGATGCAGACAAGACCGCCCCAGAGCGCCTGACTATCGTGCAGCCTGACCTGATCGTGAAGGCGGCCGGCATGGAATACGAGTGGCTCACGCAGAACGAATTCCTGTGCATGGATGCGGCACGCCGGGCCGGCCTCACGGTCCCGGATTTCTGGCTCTCCGATGACGGCGCGCTCTTCGTGATGCGTCGCTTCGACCTCGCACCCGAGCGTCTTGGTTTCGAGGACATGTCGGTGCTGATGGGCAAGCCGCGAGACAACCAGGGCCATTACAAGTACACCGAGAGCTATGAGGCGATCGCACGCATTATCGCCCACTACAGCGGTACGCAGGCACCGGCGAACCTGGGCGCCTTCTTCGAGTACCTGACCCTCTCGGTCATGGTGCGTAATGGCGATGCGCACCTGAAGAACTTCGGGATGCTCTACACCCACCCCCTTGCCGCGGACCGCCGGCTCGCGCCGCTGTACGACGTGGTTACGACATCGGTGTATCCGCACATCAACCTGCGCACCGGAGAGACCCGATACGATCGCACGATGGCGTTGAAGTTCTTCTCCGGCGCAAAGCACCGCGACTACCCCTCGCGCGAGGACTTACTGCGCTTTGGCGAGACGGTGTGCCTGGTGCGAAAGCCGGAACAGGCGATCGATCGGATCGCCTCAGCGATGTCCGACGCCTGGCATGCGCATCGGAATCGCCTGCAGGGCGACTTTGCGACTAAGTTTGCCGCCGAGTGGGACCTGGGTCGCGCCTCGCTCTCCGCGCCGCAGGTCTATGTCTCGACCGCGCCGCCATCTGCACCCACACCCCAACCCTCCACCACGCCCCACGACGAGCCGGAACCGGAGCACCGGGGACCGCAGAGCTGCCGCCCGCTGTGATGACGGAGCGCGTCGCGGTATTCGAGGCGACACCGCAGCGCCGCCGGATCGACAGCAGAGCCTCGAAATCCGAGTTCTTGGGATCGAGCGATGCCGCCGCGCATCCCGATCTTGGCTATGTCAGGACGACATCACCGGCCGGCTTGCGAAGCCATGGGCTCGCGCTGGCCGGCGACATTGAATTTTTCGGATCCCACCGCTCACGGCTCTTATTCAGGCTGCGCCCCGGGATAGTCCCTATTACGTCGGGCTCCTGTCCGCTGTGGAGGCGTACGGGATTGCTTCTTATGCGCCGACCGCCGTCCAGGTCATGGTGTCGGCGCAGCGCCGACCAATTACGTAGGAATAATGTTCGAATCAGACTATATTCCATGCCAAGGCCGGGATTGCGAGCTGGAAACAGCGGCCGGCCAAAGCGAGTAAAGCCTTTGGATCGGTCCGTGGCCGAGATCGTGCGAATTCACGCTCGATCCGCACACGTAGTTCGACTTTAATTCAGGCCAACTCGCTCACCGGTCACACGAGCTCGGTCTCGATCGCTCACTGAGCCGCTTGCCTGTCAACTTGGGGGTCTTGTCATGACACTATCGGTCGGTCACCTGCACGCGTTGCTGGCTACCCTTCTCGTCTCCACGGTTGCCAGCGCGGCCGGCACGTCACCGCCACCCAAATATCCGGCGTTGCCCAGCGAGACTCCGGCTCATTTCACGCCCGATCATTCCGGCTTCGGCTACACCATCCGCGACGTGATGATCCCGATGCGGGACAAAGTGAAGCTGCACACCATGATCATGATCCCCAAAGGGGCGCACGCTGCACCGATGCTGCTGACACGTACCCCGTACGACGCCAAAAACATGGTGACCGAGACCGAGCATGGCCAGCTCAGCGGCAACATGGGCACCGCGCTTCAGGGCTACGACAACGCCGTCCCGGTGATCGTAGATGGGGGCTACATCCGCGTCATCCAGGACGTGCGCGGCAAGTACGGCTCCGAAGGCGATTTCGTGATGAACCGGCCCATGCGCGGGCCGCTCAACCCCACGCCCGTGGACGAGTCGACCGATACCTACGACACCATCGATTGGCTGGTCAAGCACGTACCCGAGAGCAATGGAAGAGTCGGCATCCTGGGCATCTCCTACGACGGCTTCGAGCCGCTGACGGCCGCGATCAACCCAAACCCGGCGCTCAAGGTCGTCGTGCCGATGAACCCGATGGTCGATGGCTGGATGGGCGATGACTGGTTCCACAACGGCGCTTTCCGCGAGCAGAACGCGCCCTACGTGTACGAGCAGGAAGCCGCTCGTGACAACAGCGTCAAATGGTGGAGCAACTACTACGACGACTACGACCTGTACATGCACTACGGCTCGGCCGGCGCTCTCGGCAAGGCCTACGGCATGGATCAGATCGGCTTCTGGAAGAAGCTGGTGGCGCATCCGGCCTATGACGCCTTCTGGAGCGGGCAGGCGATGGACAAGCTCCTCGCCGCGCAGCCGCTGAAGGTGCCGATGCTGTTGGTGGCCAGCCTCTGGGACCAGGAAGACATCTACGGCGCCATGGCCGTGTACAAGGCCCTGGAGCCCAAGGACACCCACAACGACATGGTGTACCTGGCGTTGGGTCCATGGCATCACGGGCAGGAGATCGAGCCTGCCGATCACCTCGGCGCCATCCGCTTCGGCAGCGATACCGGCACCTATTTCCAGGAGCGCGTCCTGGCCCCTTTCCTCGCGCACTACCTGAAGAGCGATGCACCGCCGAACCCGGTCGCCCCGGTTACCGCCTATCTGACAGGCGCCAACCGTTGGGAGCAACTACAGTCCTGGCCGCAGGGCTGCGCTACCGGTTGCGACATCGAGTCGATGCCGTTCTACCTGCACGCGGACGGTGAGGCTGACTTCACGGCGCCCACGGCATCGACAGCCGCCGGGTCAGAGGAGACCAGCTACGTGTCCGACCCGGCCAAGCCGGTTCCGTTCCGCACCCGCCCCGACCAGCCGGTGGGCTACACCGGCGATCAGACCTGGGCGCAATGGCTGGTCGACGATCAGCGCCCTTTCTCCGGACGTACCGACGTGCTGACATTCGAGTCCGCCGTGCTCACCCATCCGGTCACCATCGCCGGCCAGCCGAAAGTCCATCTGGTGGCCGCCACCAGCGGCACCGATTCGGACTGGGTGGTCAAGCTGATCGACGTGTATCCCGACCAAGTGGCCGCCGAGCCGCAGCTCGGCGGCTACCAGTTGGGTATCTCCATGGACATCTTCCGCGGCCGTTACCGCACCGGCTTCTCCCAGCCGCACGCATTGACGCCGAACGTGCCACTCGTCTACAGCTTCGACCTGCCTACGGCCAACCACGTGTTCCTCCCGGGCCACCGCATCATGGTGCAGGTGCAGTCGAGCTGGTTCCCGCTGTATGACCGCAATCCCCAGACTTACGTGCCGAACATCTTCTTCGCGAAGCCGGGCGACTACGTCAAAGCCACGCAGCGCATCTACCACGCGCCGGGTGAAGCCAGCTATATCGAGCTCCCGGTGGTGCGGCCCACCGGCTCTTAGGATACCGCCTCCCATCCTCTTTGCTGAAAGGCGGGAGCGAATACGCGCAGTTCTTCTCTGCCTGGAAGAGGTCGTATATGACCCGTAATGACTGTTTACAGGTCATATACGACCAGAGTATCAGCCGAGCTTGTGGGTCTTGAGATATCGCCCGACGTCACTGTAGGCATCATCGGCCCCGGCGTACTTGACCAGATTTCGCGCGGTCCTCAACCAATCCAGCGTCGAGGCATTCGCGGCGCGCGCGGCTTTCTCCAGGTCCCTCTGCTGGACGCCGCGCTCGATGTTCTGCACGAGGTGCTCCTCGAGCACGTAGTCCTTCGCGAGCTCGACGACGCCCTCGATATCGGCGCCGGAGAAGTGCGGCGTGATTGCGGCAATCGCCCGGGCATCGATGCCTTCGTGCGGCACGCCCGCCAGTTTGAGCTCGACGATGCGCGCGCGCGCCGCCTCATCCGGCGGCGGCACGAACACCTGCCGGCTGAACCGCCCGGGGCGCTTCAGGGCCGAATCCACGTCCCATGGCATGTTGGTGGCAGCCAGGATCAGCACGTCATGGTTGTCCGTCCCGAAGCCGTCGAGCTGCGTGAGAAACTCGTTCACGATCTGACGGGTGTGCTCCGAGCGGGCCTTCGAGCGCGCGAAGCCCAGTGCGTCGAGCTCGTCGAAGAACATGACGCAAGGGCGGCTGTGGCGCGCCTTCTCGAAGAGCGCCACCAGGTTGCGCTCGCTCTCACCGATGTAGAGATTGAGGACGTCGGATATGCCGACGGACACGAATTCCGCGCCGCACTCCGTCGCCACGGCTCGCGCGATCATCGTCTTGCCGCAGCCCGGCGGTCCATAGAGCAGTACGCCGCCGCCGGCGCGCTTCTTGAACTTGGCGAACAATCCCGGCTTCAGGAACGGCTCGATGATCTGCAGCCGTATCGTGCGTTTCAGGTCATCCAGCCCGGCAATGTCATCGAAACGGGTGCGCTCCTGCGAGGGAGCGGGGAGTGTGACCACGTTGTCGCTGCGCCCGCCATCGACCACCGACAGCTTGGGTGCATGCACACGCGCCGTCGCGGCCAGGTGCGCCTCGAGCTCTTCATGTGGCAAGAACCCCTCGAGCTGCCGCGCGCCTGCGTATCGTCTCGCCGCCTCGGCGGGCTTTCCGAGCAACAGGAGGGCGCGCGCCGCGCCCACCTGCGGAGCCGCGGCCTCGGGCAACTGACGGATCAGGATCTCGTACTGGGCCAGCGCGGCGGCGTGCTCGGCCGCGGCGAGCAGCCTTTCGGCATACCGGCCGCGCACTTCGCCATTGAAGGGGTCGCCCAGCAGGGCGCGCTCGAGGTCTTCCCGCGATTCGCTCATGGTTCCCCTAAGTGGTCTGGTTCGAGCTCAAAGGTAACGGCGCAACACCCGGGGCCACACCCAACTGTAGATCACGTACGCCAGCCAGATCCACGTCAATGTCTCGACGATGGGCGATGACAACCTCTGCTCCGCCACACGCAGCCCGACGATTCCCACGAGCGTGATGGCGATCGCGGCGTTCCAGCCCCAGCGCTGCATCGGGTACAGAGGCAGCATGGTCCAGTGGGTCCGCGTCTTCAGAGTACGAACGAGCGTCACCAGATGTCCCGCGTTCGGTTGCTGGCGCAACAGCTCCTGTGCAACGCGCAGCGCACCCCTGTCATTGCCTCCTGCGGACAGCGCCATGACCAGGGCAAGCGCGGAACGGACCTGCTCGGGATGCTCGCGAAGCATGCGCTGCAGATGCTCGCTCTCGACGCCGTCTCGGTTGCGGATCAGGTCGATCATCGCGGCCAGGAAGAGGCAGCCGGCATGTTCCGGAGACAGACGCAGACCTTCCTGGGCGAGGCGCCGGGCTTTATCCAGATTCAACGTCTTGAGCATCAACTCGCCATAGCCCGCGAAGCAGTCGGCGCTCTGCGGGTAATCCCGCAGTAGATCGATCCAGACGCGCTCCGCTTCCGCCAATTCCTTGGCGCCTTCCAGGAGGTGTGCATAGAGCGTGCGGGCGCCATAGTGCTGGGGCGCTTGCGCCAGCAGTGCCTTGACGCCCTGCATCGCCTCCTCCGGCCGCTCCGAGGCATAGTCGATGAAAGCGGCGAGGTACTGCAGCTCGGCGCTTTCCGGAAAATTCTTCAGACCCTGACTCACCGTGATCCGGGCCTGTGAGTAGCGGCGGCGCTCCACCAGCGCATGGGCATTGTTCTCGACCGCCGCGAGGTCCCGGGCTTCACCCGAATCGCCGCTCACGAGAGCACCGCCTGCAGACCCAAGTCCACCGCGAGACTGCCGACGACCGCCGCGATCCCGATGACCCAGCCAGAGGGAGGGGTGAGGCCGAGAAAGGTCATGTTGCGGTAGTACTGCCTGTGCCACCCGTATACCAGAGCAAAGAATCCGAGTCCGAGCACCCGCAGCCCGAGCATCTGGGCGCCGTCACCCGCGTAGGCGGTGACCCATTGCGCGCCGCCCCGGAACCACCACCACATCGGCCCGGCCGTCGCCGCCAGCGCGAGCAGGGCCAGAGGCCAGTCGGTCCGCAGGCGCTTGAGCCGGTAAGCATTCGCGAGCGCGATGGTGGCGCCCGCCAGTGGGCCGCCGAAGAAGGAGGCGATATATCCGGTCAGCGCGGAGTAGATCGATGTCGCCGGGCTGTCGCTGTTCCCGAGCGTCGGCTGCAGCAGGTCGTCTCGTGTTTCCACGTCGGAAGGATAACGGCAGTACGATCAGCGCGTGTGATCGTCTTCATGATGGCGCATTGATTCAAATCTTCGATGTCGATGCGCTCACCATGACCGGCGCGTCCCGCGCTTGCCGGCGCAGCAGATCGGTGAACTCAGCGACCGCGAGATAAGTCGCCCCGACGTCGTCGACCGCCAGCTTTACGCCCGCCCGCCGCAACTGCCGCAGGATGCGGGTCACGCGGGCGGTGCCCTGCAGCAGCAGCGTCTCCGGGAAGTCGAGCTGCAGCATCTGCGGGGGCATTCCGGATTCCGCCAGGGCGGTCAGCACGCCGGGCACGAAGTGCTCATCGTGCACCTGCCGCGCCGTCAGGTTGACCGATATCCGAATGGGAGGCAGGCCCGCGTGCCGCCAGTCCATGTGTTGCCGGCAGACCGTGTTCAGGACCCACTTTCCGATCGGCACGATCAGACCGGTCTCCTCCGCCAGGGGGAGAAACCTGCCCGGCGGCAGCACGCCGAGATCGGGCCGTGACCAGTGCAGCAGAGCCTCCGCGCCGGTGATCGCCCGCGAGCTCAGATCGAGCTTGGGCAGATAGCGAACGACCAGCTCATCGCGCTCGATCGAGCGGCGCAGCTCGCTTTCCAGCATCGCCCGCTCGAGCGACTCCGCGCGCAGGCGGTGAGAGAAGAGGCGGTAAGTGTTCTTGCCATCCTGCTTGGCCGTATACATCGCGGTGTCCGCGCTCTTCATCAGCGCCCTCTCCGTATTCCCGTCCTCCGGGTACACCGCGACTCCAATACTCGCGCTGACGCGGCGTTCCTGGCCCAGCAAAGTGACGGGGCGGACCGCTGCCTGGAGCACGCGTGATGCCAGCGCCTCGATGTCTCCGAGATCGCTGGGGTCCTTGCAGAGCAACACGAACTCGTCACCGCCGAGCCGTGCCACGAGGTCGCCTGCGCGCACGCTGGCGCGCAGGCGAGCCGCGGCCTGCTTCAGCACCGTATCACCCGCCTCGTGACCGAGAGAATCGTTGATGAATTTGAAGTGGTCCAGGTCCACGAACAGGATGGCGAAGCGCCCGTCGTGCGAGCCGGCGTCGGCGATGGCGGCGCCGAGCGCTTCACTGAAGGTCGCGCGATTGGGCAGGTCGGTGAGACTGTCGTGAGTGGCGAGGTAATGGATCCGCTCATCGGCTCTCTTGCGCTCGGTGATCTCGCGGCCGATGCCGATGATGCCGATGATGTTGCCGTGGTCGTCGCGGAACGGAACCTTGCTCGTGGCGAAGTGGTGCATGACACCGGTCGTCTGGTCCAGCACCAACTCCTCGCGCTCGATCAGCGGCTGGCCCGAACGGACCAGGGCCTGCTCGTCCGCGAAGAAGCCCTCCGCCATCTCCCTCGGATAGAAATCGAAGTCGGTCTTGCCGATGGCCTGCGCCGGCGTAGTGCCCATGCATTGCGCGACCGTGGCGTTGCAGGCAATGAACCGGCTGTCCCGGTCCTTCGCGTAGATGTGGGCGGGAAGGGACTCGATGATGGTTCGCAGCAGGCCGCGCTCGTGGCGCAGTGCCTCTTCGAGGTCGAGCCGCCGTTTTCCCGCGAGTGCGTCGCTTTCCTCGGCGCTGAGGAGTCGGTCGACGGTGGATACGTCAGGATCGGTCGGCTGCGCCTCGAGGCCGCCGGTCAGAGTGGCTCGTTTCATACGGCTGCGGCCGTCGGAGTTCCGGAGTGGGCACTGGCCCACGAGGATAAGCGGTGAGCCCGCCGGGCCAGCCGAACTGTGTCTCAGCGGCTGAGATTTGCCGCCGCTTTCCCTCGAGGCCCGTTGGTTCGGTCACAGAATCGGGCAGGCCCGGAATTCGACATAATCTGCCTGCCGCGGCGTCATCGCCCCGACGACGGCTTTGGGCCGCGCACCGCCCATCGAAGTTCCGAGGAGAAGGAGATCCTGTATCTGCGTGAGCTCGGACGCTGGCGCGTCTGCGCTCTCTTGGGCAATGAGTCCCAAGGCTGCTCCATATAGCAGAAAAGCCTCAGTCATCAGCCCCTTAAAGCAGGTCGGACGGCCTCTGCTCAGTCAGTCCTCGGCTTCATGGGCGCGCTTGCTTTTCCGAGCGCCGCGCCTTTCCATCCCGCCCATGGATGTGGGGCCACCGGGGACAGCGGACTCTCTCGAATCCACTCGCGTTTTACGCCGCGGGCTGGCCCTGGGTCTTTATGCGCTGATCGTATGGGGGTTATGGGCTGCGGCGCACGCGTACGGCGTGCCGCGAAATCTGCACGGGCATTTCGCCGGTCCCTTCGCCGCCGTGGCGCTGATGCTCGGCGTGCTCTGGGCATTCGGCTGGGGAGCGGGCGAGCCGCTGGCCCGCTGGATGTCGAGTGCGCCGCAGCACGCCATGGACTCCAGTCCCGAGCGTCGCCTGTCCGCGGTCTCGGTCGCTCGCGCACTGACGCCTGGGCTATTCGCCGCCGGCGTCTACCTGCTTCTCGCCGTTCCGCTGGAAGAATTCTCGGCGGCCTCCCTTCTCTTGTTCCTTGCGTTTCCCGCCGTGCTCGCGGGACTGCTCGAGTATCTGCCGCCGGGACCGAAGCTCGCCTGGCAGGACGTGATCGTGCTGGGCGCCCTCGGCCTCGCCGTCGAATACAACTGGCTGCGGCCGAGTCTGCCGCAGCCGGGCCTGGGCAACATTCCGAAATTCATGCTCACCGATGTCGCCCTCTATCTGTACATCGTGCAACGCCCTCTGTCGGGGATTGGCTTCGACCTGCGCCTGCGCCCGCGCGACCTGGCCATCGGCGCGCGCCAGTGGATGTTGTTTGCGCCCATCGGCATCGGGCTGGGCCTGGCGCTGGGCTTCCTGAGCTTCCATGCCCGCCTGCCCGCGGCCGGTACATTCACCGGCACGGCCCTGGTGACCTTCATTTTCGTGGCGTTGCCGGAAGAGCTGTTCTTCCGCGGGCTCCTGCAGAACCTGTTGGAGACACGCCTCCCCCGTCACTACGCGCTCGCGCTGGCAGCGGGCATCTTCGGCCTGTCGCACTACGTGCACGGGCCTGTATTCAACTGGCGCTACGTGATCCTCGCGGCGATTGCCGGCTGGTTTTACGGGCGCGCCTGGCGCAGCCAGAGACGCATCGGCGCCTCGGCGGTGTGCCACACCATGGTCGATACCGTGTGGGTCACATGGTTCCTCGCGTCTTGAGGCAGGCTGAGCTGCCATGAACGCGCTCGCCCGCGCTGCTCTCGAAAAGGCAGACCGCCGGGCCCTGTGGCGGCAGGTCCTGCTGGTCTATGGCTCGCTCGAGGGTGCTCTATGGACGGCAGGTCTGGTGCAAGGGGCCTTCATCGCTCTGACCGTCGCGCTCACCATCGCCTGGACGTCCTCCCGGCGACACCCATGGCCGGACCTGGGGCTCGATCCGCTCTCGATCCGGCGCGGCTGGTGGATCGCACCGGTGGGCGCGGCAGTCGCCGCGCTCATCCTGCTCGTCGCGTGGCGGTGGCATACCTTGCGGACACCTGTTGGAAGCCCCACGGCGATCGGCCTCAGCGTCGCGCTCGGCCTGATCTGGGCTTTCGCGCAGCAGTTTCTCAGCCAGTCTTTCTTCTTCCTGCACTTGGAGTATTTGCTGCGCAGCGGCCGGCGGGCGGTGATCGCGACCGCGCTCCTGTTCTCCAGCGCCCATATTCCCAATCCCGTGCTGGTGCCCGTGACGCTCGCCGGCGGCCTGATACTGAGCGAAGTGTTTCGCCGCAACCGAACGCTCTACCTGCTCGCCGTCGCGCATGCCCTCGTCGCGCTCGCTTTATCCATCAGCGTGCCCGAGCCGGTGTTGCATGACATGCGTGTCGGTATCGGCTATATATTCTTCCGGCCCTGACGGCTGCGGCTGCCATCGAGTGCCGCCGTTCCTGCGCCTCCTCGCGGCTGGTCCCGCCGCGGTCACGTCCAACCGAGCGAGCGCCAGAGCTCGCGCTCTGCGCCATCCGGATCCGCCGCGACCCGACAACGGCTGTCGAGGAGCATCACGGCGCGGGTGTCCGTCCGATAGCGCGGCCAGCCCGGTTGACCGCGCGCGGACGGAATGCCGGTGCGCGCGTAGCTGGCGAAATAGCCGCTCATCGCCCGTGACGCCGCCGCCAGTCCGGGCCCATGGCCCTGCAGGTCGGTCATTTCGTAATTGTAGAACGCGACCGCGATGTCGCTGGCGTGGCAGGCGCGCAGCGTCCAATCCGTGCCCCTGATCGGCACATTCGAACGGTGATCGTAGCGATAGCGGTATACCGGGGCGGGCTGCCCCGACTTGCGATCCGCCAGCAGGGCGGTATTGTTGCCCATGAACGTGGCGGTCTCGATGGCTATGGCCCGCTCGACCGGTGTCGCCTGCGGCATGGCGTGGCGATAAAAGGCGAGAACCCGGTCGGCGGCGTCGCCGAGCTGGGCACGTGTGTGCGCCGCCAGCTCGTCGGCATTGGCGTGAAAGTATCCGGGCTCATCGCGATGGAAGAAGACAGCCTCGTCATGTGTGTTGCCGATGAGCAGCGGCACCGTCGCCGCGTCCGCCGGCGCCGTCGGCTCGAAGGGATCGCGCGGCAGATAGGTGCCCTCCACCACCGGTCCCCAGTCGCCCGGATGTCTTGCGCGAAGCCTCGCGACGCCGGGCGGCAGTGTTGGATGGCTGGCGAGGTAAGCCGCGCTCGCTGTCGACAGCGGACCGGTGTGCCCGAACCCGGCGAGCTGTATGGCGATGAGCTTCTCCGCGGGCACCTCGGCCAGCCTGCCAGACTCGCGCGGCGACAGCCCCAGTCCAGCCAACAGCCGGCGCGCCGTCTCCGTGGCGGCGTCCTTCGGCAGGCCCCGGAGCATGGCGCCGCTTTGGATGCCCGCCTTGTGAAGCAGCCCTCGCGCAGCGGGCATGGCCATCAGTGTGGCGGTCTTCGCTCCGCCGCCGGACTCGCCGAAGACCAGCACGTTGTCCGGGTCCCCGCCGAACACGGAGATGTTCTCCTTGACCCAGTGCAGCGCCGCGACGATGTCGAGCATGCCCTGATTGCCCGAGGTGGCGTACTCGCTTCCGGCCAATTCCCCCAGATAGAGATAGCCGAAGAGGCCGAGCCTGTGATTGATCGCCACGACCACGACATCGTAAGTCGCGGCGAGGCGCGCGCCATCCTGGATGTTCTGACCGCCGGAGCCGGTGGTGAACCCGCCGCCGTGGCAATAGAACATCACCGGCCGCTTGCCGCCGTCCTTCACCGCCGGCGTCCAGACATTGAGGACCAGGCAGTCCTCGCTTTGCGCCGGCTCATGCTCGCCGTAGGTCGTGCCGGGTCCCTGCATGGCGGGTGGCCCGAGGCTAGTGGCGTCGCGCACGCCCCTCCACGGTGTCACGTCGGGCGCTTCCTTGAAGCGGTTTCTGCCCGACACCGGTCCGGCGTACGGAACTCCCTTGAATGCCAGCGCGCCGCGGCTGTGACCACCGCGGATGCGTCCGCTGCTGATCTCGACCTCGACGAATGGGCCCACCGTTTGAGTGGGCCACGCGGGCTCCGCAGCGCGCGCCGGTAACCACAGATGAGGGGCGACGACTACCGCCGCGCCGGCCTTCAGGATGCCGCGCCGGTCAAAAGACTGTGTCATGCTCGCAGAGGCTCCGATGGTACCGCTACCACACTGTAGCATACGCACGCCCACAGCACATTCCGGAGCAACCATGCGTACACCGATCCTGCTTGCCGCACTACTTTGTCTCGGGGTCACCGCCGCCGCCCGGGCCGACGTCAGGTTTGCCCCGGCCGAGCCGGCAGCCCGATCGTTTCACGTAGGTGCGCTCAGTGTCACGGCGCTGCGCGATGCGCAAATCATCGTCGCCAATGACGGCAAGACATTCGGCCTGGGTGTCGGCACCGATGCGGTAGGCAAGGTGCTGAGCGCGGCGGGCGCGCCGGCGGACCGGATCACGCTCAGTGCGAATGCGCTGCTGGTGCGCACGGGCCGCCGCCTGATCCTGATCGATACCGGGCTTGGGCCGCGATATCACGGGCAATTGCTCGCCAGCCTGAAGCTCGCCGGCGAATCGCCGGGCGAGGTAACCGATGTGCTGCTCACGCATCCCCATCCCGATCACATCGGCGGCCTGCTCGATGCACAGCGCCAACTGGCCTTCCCGAACGCGACGATCCGCATGGCGAGCGCCGCATGGGGCTGGATGAAGCAACATGCACCGGCCGCGATGGTCAGCAGCGTCGCGCCCCGCCTCCGGACTTTCGAGCCCGGCGCCCGGATCGCTCCGGGCATTCGCTCGCTCTCGCTGCCCGGGCACACGCCGGGTCACGTCGGCTACGAGATCACCTCAGGCCACTCCCGCCTCATCGACATCGGCGATGTGGCCCACAGCTCCATCGTCTCGCTGGCCCGGCCGCAGTGGGGCATCGAGTTCGACAATGATCGAGCGCTGGCCCGTGCGACGCGCGAGAAAGAGTTGGCCGCGCTGGCCAAGGACGGTGAGCGAGTGTTCGCGCCTCACTTCCCGTTCCCCGGCGTCGGGCGCATCGTCGCCGCCGGGCAAGGGTTTGCGTGGAAGCCGGGCTTGCCGTAGGCCCAAGTGATCGAGCGAAGGCCTCACCTCAGGTGCGCGGTCATCCAGTCGACCCAACGGCGGAAGACATCCGTCGTGCGCACGATGTCCCCGGGAAAATGCGTGTCCGCGGGGTAGGCATAGAACTCGACCTGGACGCCGTTGTCCCGCAGGGCGTGATACCACTCGTAGCTGTTGATCAGCGGTACGTTGGGATCACCGACATCGCCCATGATGAGCGTCGGCGCCTTGACGTTCTGCGCATGGGCAATCGGCGACTGCGCCCGCCAGATCTGGTAGTCGTGGGCAGTCCACGGCGAGCCGCCGAAGAAGTAGAGATCGCCCTGCTGGTAGTAGGCGACCGTGTAATCCATCACCCAATCATTCAGCGCGGCGCCCGCGACGGCCGCCTTCCATACCCGCGGATAGCGGCTGGAGAGCCAGTCCGTCATGTAGCCGCCGTAGGACCAGCCGCTCACGCCGATGCGCGTTGTATCGACGATGCCTGACTTCTCGACCGCGGCGAGTCCCGCCATCACGTCCTTGCCAGGCCCTTCGCCGGTGTCACGAAAAATCGCATGCTGGTACGCATCCCCGAGATTGGTGCTGCCGCGGTAGTTCGGCTGGAGCACCAGGAACCCCGCCGCCGCGAGCAGTTGCGCGAGCGGTGAGAATCGCACCGTGGAGGTACCCTCCGGGCCGCCATGGATCATGAGAACCAGCGGATACTTGCGCCCCTGCTCGTAGTGCGGCGGGTAGACCAGTACACCGTCCTCGCGAAAGCCATCAGGTCCCTGCCAGTCGATCGTCGTCGTACGGCCCAGGGCAAGGGAGTCGAGGGATGCGTTGACATCCGTCAGTCGTCGCGGCGCCGTCGTTGGCGAGGCCATCACATAGAGCTCATCCGCGTGGCTCGGCGTGGCTCCGACGAAGGCAATCACACCATTCGAGGAGACACTCGGCTTGTTCGCGATCTCGACGCCGGCGAGATCGAGCGGCCGGGCGCCGCCACCCACGGTCTGCTGCCACAGCACGGAGTGGGTGCCCTGCTGGCCGACGAGCAGCAGACTCTTGCCGTCCGGCTGCCAGATGTAGGAGTCGATGTTGCGCGCCAGCGTGCGGGTCACATCGAAGGGCTTGCCGCCCTGCGAGACATACACGGCGTTGCCGTTGTTCTGGTCGCCCTCACGGGGCCGCATGAACGCGAAGGCATCGCCCGCGGGCGCATAGCTCGTATTCGTGGCGCCTTCCAGCTCGACCAGAGTGCCCGGAGCTCCACCCTGCACCGCGACATCGTCGATGACCGACCTGAAGGACAGAGCCCAGTAGGGGTCCGGGAAGCGGGTGAAGGCGATCGTGCGGCCGTCGCGGCTCCACGCCGGCTGCGGCGCGTCGTCTTGATCCGTCGCAAGGCTGAAATCCCCCTGCGTGAGCCGCCTGGCCTTCCCGCCCTCGCTGGGGACGACCCAGAGCTGCGAGGGAGTCAGAGCCGCGCGCACCAGGAAGTTGTTCTCGGTGACCTTGAAGGCGTCGTCGTGCGCTTTGATGGCCTTCTCGTTTGCGGGCACGTCCGCTGCTACGTACGCGATCGTCTTTCCATCCGGACTCCAGGCGAACGAAGCCACGTCGCGGGCCGCGTCGGT
Organism: Steroidobacteraceae bacterium; assembly: GCA_036278795.1. Taxonomy (GTDB): domain Bacteria; phylum Pseudomonadota; class Gammaproteobacteria; order Steroidobacterales; family Steroidobacteraceae; genus 13-2-20CM-66-19. The sequence goes on from DASUKK010000011.1 coordinate 30,189, forward strand.
GACGCGCAGCGCATCGCCCCCGTCCATCGGCAAGACGAAGACCTGGTCGTGTTTCTCCGTATCGTCGGTGTCGTGCTTGTCATGGGCCGCGGCAGGGGCGGCGGGTGTGGTATCCATGGCGATGAACGCGAGGCGCATGCCGTCCGGCGACCATCGGGGCGATGAGATGTCCGTGCGGTCCCGCGTGAGCGGCCGCCGTGCACCGGTCGAGATATCGACGACGTCGATCTCATGCTTCGCCTTGTCGGTTTTCCAGTCCGGCGTGGAGACGACCACGGCGACCCGCCGGCCATCGGGCGAGACCTGCGGATCGCTCAGCGATACGAGGTTGCGCAAGTCCGCGAGCTTGAAATCACGCGCTGCCGCGCGGGCGGCGCTGCATCCGAGGAAGCCAATGAGCGCCGCGGCGCCCGCTGCGAAGAAGCTGCCGGCCTTCATGTTATCTCCCCGTGCGGCATGATCGGTCGCCCGGCATCTTACCGGTGGCCGCAAGCCGGTCTCGGCCAACCTTCAGCCGTTCGCGATGAACGGCGTAGAATCTGCGGCAGACGGGTCTCGCCCGTACTACAGCCGGAGGTATCGCCGGTGAACAAGGCATTCTGCGCGCGACGTTACCTCGGGGCGGCGCTTCTCGTCGTGCTGCTCCTGCTGGGCGCATCGACGCCGACATCGGCCACGGCTGCGACGTCGAAAACACCGCCTGGCCCGAGTGCGAAGGCGCCCGGCGGAGGCACCCTCACGGCCATCCTGATCGTCGCGCAGGACGCCGTGGCCGACCCCAATTTCGGCGGATCGATCGTGGTGGTGATGAATAACCTCGGGCCCGCCCCGGTCGGCCTCATCATCAACAGGCCGACACCGCTCACGGTCTCCCGCTTCTTCCCGAAGCTCAAGCGTCTCGCCCAGGTGCACGACCGGCTGTATTTCGGCGGTCCCGTCGAGCTCGATACCGTGTGGTATCTGTTTCGCGCCAAAACCCCGCCCGCGCACGCGATCGAGGTCTGCGACGGCGTCTATGTCAGCGGAGACCACAAGCTGCTGCTCGAGCTCCTGGGGCGCGAGAAGCCGATGGAAGGTTTGCGGATCTTCATAGGGCATGCGGGCTGGGCGCCAGGGCAGCTGCAGGCCGAGATCCAAGGGGGCGCCTGGGCACCCAGGCGCGCCGATGCCGAGTCGATCTTCAATCCCAAGCCCCAGCTCCCCTGGCCCTCGCACGGACACCCGAAGGGCGGTATCTGACCGCCCCGGATGCCGCCGACGCAGCCGCCGGCTTCCGGATCAGCGGCGCCCCATGACGCGGCCGTAAGCCGGCCGCGTGGCGCAACGCTGGCTCCAGGAATTGAGCTGCGCGTAGTCGCCGAAATCCACTTTCATATAGCGCAGCCAGTCGATGTAGGAGTTGACGTGCGTATCCGCCAGCGTGTAGCCCGCCAACAGGTACTGACGGCCGGTGAGCGCGCGGTCCAGAATGCGCAGGCAGTCACGCACGTCGGATTGCGCGGCCGCGGCGGCCTTCGCGTTATGCTGCTCCGCAGGTACCCAGTCGGCCGTGTTGCGAACCAACCTGCCGAATGCGTCACCCAACGTGACATTGGACCAGACCACCCACTTCATCGCTTCGCCCCGTTCCGGGCCGGGCTCCGGATACAGGCCCGCCGCGACACCGAAGATCTCCCCGACGTACAGAGTGATGGCCGCCGACTCCCAGATCGCCTTGCCGTCATGAACCAACATGGGAACCTTGCCGTTGGGATTCAGGCGCAGGAATTCCGCGGCCTGCGTCCCCTTTTTCTTGAGATCGACCCTGACACGCTCGCACGGTACCGCGAGCTCTTCCAACACGAGCTCGGTGAGGGTTGCCGTGCTCATCGGCGAATAGTAGAACGTGAGGCTCATGGCGCTGGGCTCCCTGTTGATGAGGTCAGTCTAGCGCCGCGCCGTCCCGTCGGTCCAACCAGTCCGGGCTGCGCGGCGTGACTGGATGGAACCCCCGAGCGTGAGCCGCGCTCACCTTCCGCCCGGCGTTCCGCCCGAGCTGCCCTGTATGAACCGCGCGATGTTGTCATGCAGCTGCGCCAATGCCTGGGGCACGACATAGATCATGTGGCCCGTATCGTAGTACCGGTATTCGATGTTCTTCTGCAGGCTCGCCGCCATGGGAAGCTGACGCATCTGGTATGCCGCCGCATAGTAGGGCGTCGCCAGATCGAAGTAGCCGGCATTGACCATCACCTTGAGATTGGGGTTGAGAGTCATCGCGGCCGCGAGGTCCGGAAGGACATTGGTTGCCGTGTAGGCCGGCGTGCCCTGCCCGGGTGGAGTGTGGAGCAGATTCCACTGGCTGTTGATCTGCAGCGAAAGAAGCTCGTAATGGTGCTCTCCGCCGAAATGCAGCGTGCCGCGCATGTAGTCATTGAGCGCCGAGGTATAGGCCGATCCGATGGCGGCGAACTGCGGGTCGTACTCGACGTACTCGGCCAGCGGGTCCAGGTTGGGTCCGGAGAAGCGCGCGTCCAGGCGCCCCGTGCTCTCGCCACGGGACAGCAATAGCTGGTGCTCGAACTGCGGTCCGATCACGCGCAGGTCAGCCTTCAGGATGTAGCTCTCCGGCAAGCCCGTGTACTTCGCCATCTGCGCCGCGATGGCTTCTTTCTGCGCCTGCGGCAGGGTGGCACCCTCGTTCAGCGCCTGCAGGTAGGGTCCCATCGACCAGGTCTGCACCTCATCCAGCCATGGATGCAGCGCCGGCGGCTGCTGCGGCAGCGCCTTGTGATACCACGCGACCGCGGCGTAGGTCGGCAGCCCCAGCGCGTAGGGCAGGTTGACGCCGGGGTTGAGATTGGCGCCGTCGACGCTGGTATCGAAGTTGAGGATGGTCGAGAGCAGGACGATGCCGTTGAGATCGATGCTGTCTTCCTGTTCCAGGACGTTGGCCACGGCGGCAGAGCGAGTCGTGCCGTAGCTCTCGCCGATCAGATACTTCGGCGAGTTCCACCGGCTGTATTTCGACAGGAATTGGCTTATGAACCGGGCGAACGCCTTCGCGTCCGGATCGACGCCGTAGAAGTCTTTCGGGGTCCCGACCCCGCCGTCGTCCTTCCCGAGGATGCGGCTGAATCCCGTGCCCATCGCATCGACGAACACGAGGTCGCTGGCATCGAGCAGGCTGTATTGGTTGTTGACGAGTTGGTAGGGCGCCGGAGGCGTATACGTATGACTTCCGGTGACCACCCGCACGGGCCCGAAGGCTCCCATGTGCAGGGGGGCCGATGAGCCGCCGGGTCCGCCGTTGTAGATGAACGAGATCGGCCGCTTCGATCCCTCGCCGCCGCTTTTGAAATAGGCGACATAGAAGATCTCGCCGGTCGGCTTGCCGTCCTTGTTACGCAGGATCAGCGTCGCGGCATCCGCGCTGTAGCGGATGTGTTGCCCGCCAATGGTGACCTCTCCCTGGGTGGTCGAGGTATGGGGCGTGGCCCAGTAACGCTCAGGATTGGCTGCCTTGGAGGTGTCCCCCCCGGGTGGCGCGGACGCTGCGAGCGCCGCCACGGGCAGCAGCGAAGCCCCGACCAACAGCGCGAGTGGCGGTATACGCAGGACGGACATGTAAACCCTCCGGGATGGCAACAGCGGAAAAGGGGTGACGGCAGCTTCATCGTAGCACCGAACCGCAACCTGAGCCGCGGCCTCGCCGAACGAAAGCCTCGGCTCGTCCCGGCGACGGATCTGTTGCAGATCCCCGTCGAGGCCCGGCCTCCGCCGCGCGGCACGTAACCCGCTACGGAGCCGGGAAGCGAGACCAGATGAATAGCGGGACCGACATCCTACAAGCGGCGAAGGAGCGAGTCGTCAACGTGGCGGGTGGCGCCGCTCGCCTGCAGATCATTGCGGTACTCGCCGCCGTATTGGCGGTGGAGTCGTGCGACCTCGGCACGGTGTCGGCGATCTCGGGCGAGCTCAAGGGCGCTTTCCATCTCGGCAACACCGACGTCGGCCTGCTTCTGGCCGTGGTCTCCTTCGTCGGTGCCGCGGCTACGCTGCCCATGGGTGCCCTGGTCGACCGCTTCAGCCGCCGTGTCCTGTTGATGATCGTCGTCGCCACCTGGGTCGTCGCCGAAGGTGTCAGCGGCCTCGCCACCTCTTTTTCCTTTCTGCTGGTGACTCGCGCGATCATCGGCGCGCTGACTGCGGTCGCCTGGCCGTGCGTCGCCTCGCTCACCGGAGACTTCTTCCCTGCCCGCGATCGCGCCGCCATCTACGGACTCATCATCGCCGGCGAGCTGGTCGGCATGGGCATTGGGTTCTTCATCTCGGGAGAAGCCTCGACTCTTCTCAACTGGCACTGGTCGTTCTATGCCATGGCGGTGCCGCCCATCGCGCTCGTCTGGGTGATCTGGCGCTTCCTCCCCGAGCCCGAGCGCGGCTCGCAGAGGTGGATCTCGGAAGGCGAGGAGGACCCGAACGCTGCCTCTCCCCCCGCTGCGGGAAAGCACGCCCCGAAGTCGAAGCGACCGCCGCAGACGAAGAAGGAGTCCGCACGCCCCGGATCCGCATCGCCGCAGGAGTCGGTGCGGCGCGCGCGCGTGGAGCCCAGGCAGGAGCTTGTTCTGCGCGAGGATCCGACGAGCTGGAGCCTGTGGCGGGTCATGAGATATCTGCTGCGGCTGCCCACCTACGGCCTGCTGATCGCCGCCTCTGCCCTGGCCTATTACTTCCTGTCCGGCGCGCGCGCCTTCGCCATGATCTACATCACGCAGCACTACCACATCTCACGGAGTGTGGTGAGCTCCCTCGTATTCGTGGTTGGTATCGGCACGCTGGCGGGCACCATTGCCGGCGGACGACTGGCGGAGCGGCTGTTGCGCAAAGGCAGGGCAGACGCCCGCATCATAGTCGCGGCGGTTGCGCTCGCCCTTTCCGTACCCATCCTGGGCGTCGCCATATGGACGAGCAGCGCGTGGCTCGGCATCGGCCTCATGACGGTCGGCGCCGGTGTTTTGTCGGCAGCGGTCGCGCCGATCGACGCCGCGCGTCTCGATATCGTGCATCCCCGGATGTGGGGGCGCGGCGAGGCAGGACGCATGGCGTTGCGCTCCACGTTCGAGGGCGGTGCGCCGCTGCTCTTCGGGGCGCTCTCGGAATGGCTCGGCGGCGGTCAGAACGGCCTGATGTGGACGTTCCTCATCATGCTCCTACCCATGTTGGTCGCGAGCCTGCTCGGAGTGAGCGCCCGCAAGACCTACTTGCGCGATGTCGCGACGGCAGCGGCATCCAGCCGCGCGGACAAGTCGTAGGTGTCGCTCGAGACGATCGTGACGTCGGCCCAGTCGCCCGGCCGCAGCCCGCCCGAGCCCGCGCCCCGGATCCGGACCACGCCGTCGATCTCCGGCGCATCCGCTTCGCTGCGCGCGACCGCTCCCTGCTCGTCGGCGGAATCCACCAACACCCGCATCCGGGTGCCAACGCGCCGTGCCAGGCGGGCGGCGCTGACGCCCGCCGCGCGCTCCATGAAGCGGGCGTAGCGCTCTTCCTGGATCTCGGCCGGGACGTGACCGGCGATAGCGTTCGCGGCGGCGCCCTCGACCGGTGAATACCTGAAGCAGCCGACGCGATCGAGCTGGGCCTCGTCCAGCCACTCGAGCAGCTCGCCGAACTCCTCCTCCGTCTCCCCCGGGAATCCGACGATGAACGTGCTGCGCAGCGTCAGGTCCGGGCAGTCCCTGCGCCACGTTGCGATGCGCCGCAGCACGTCCTCGGAGTGGGCCGGGCGCCGCATGCGCTTCAGCACCGAAGGGCTGCCGTGTTGGAAAGGGATGTCGAGGTAAGGCAGGACGCGCCGCTGCGCCATCAGCGGGATGACTTCATCGACATGCGGATACGGATAGACATAGTGCAGTCGGACCCAGACACCCAGCGATCCGAGCCCCCGCGCGAGATCGATGAAGCGTGTCCGATACTCCTGATCGCGCCAGACCGCGGGCGTGTAGCGGACGTCGGCTCCATAGGCGCTGGTGTCCTGGGAGATCACCAGGAGCTCCCGGACGCCCGCAGCCGCCAGGCGCTCCGCTTCGCGCAGCACCTCGTCGATGCGACGGCTCGCCAGCTTGCCGCGCAGTGCCGGAATGATGCAGAAGCTGCACTTGTTGTTGCAGCCCTCGGATATCTTGAGGTACGCGTAATGGCGAGGCGTCAGGCGCACGCCCTGAGGCGGCACCAGGTCGAAGAAGGGATCGTGTTGCGGCGGCAGGTGCTCGTGAACGGCCGACATCACCTCGCCGTAGGTCTGCGGGCCCGTGACTTTGAGCACGCGCGGATGGCGCTCGAGGATCCGCTCCGGCCGTGCTCCGAGGCATCCCGTCACGATCACTTTGCCGTTGCGCTCCAGAGCCTCACCGATGGTCTGCAGCGATTCGTCGATCGCGGCGTCGATGAAGCCGCAGGTGTTGACGACCACGAGATCCGCCTGCTCGTAGGTCGGCGCGACCTCGTAACCTTCCGCCCGTAGTGTGGTCAGAATGCGCTCGGAATCGACCAAGGCCTTGGGACAGCCCAGGCTGACGAAGCCGACTCGTGGGATGCGCTCGCGCGGTCGGGCGCGGCGCCGGGTAGCGGGGCGGGAGGCCATGATGGGGGCGCGAAGCCTACCTGCCGGCCCTCCCGGTCGCAATAGCGCCGGTGCTCACAGGCTGCTAACGGCCGTAGGTCCCCACGATCTGCCCCTCCGCGAGCGCATCGGATCGTGCCTTGGCCGCGACCTGTGCGGCACTCGCGCCCGCGTCGAGCCCCAGTCGGGCGACACGCAGGGCGTAGAGCATCAAGTGGTAATGGTGCGGCGGTCCGGGCGGCGGACATGGCCCGCCGTAGCCCGGCGAGCCGAAGTCGTTGCGCGCCTGGATCGCCCCGGCGGGCAGCAGGTGCCGCCCGGGATTGCCCGCGCCGGCCTGCAGTGAGGTCACGCCCGCCGGGATGTCGAAGGCGGCCCAGTGCCACCAGCCGCCTCCGGGCGCATCCGGATCGAACATCAGCACGGCGAAGCTGCGGGTCCCCGCGGGCGGATGAGTCCAGGAGAGCGCGGGGGAGATGTTGCCGCCATGACAGCCGGATGCGTCGTACACGTGGCCGAGGGCGATCGTATCGCCCGGGGTCACGTCGGGGCTGTGCAGCGCCAGCCGCGAAGCGGCGGCGGCGGGGCGCAGCGCGGGTGGTCTGCGTGCCGAGCGGTCCGCGAACGCCAGGGCCGACGCGGCGATGAGGCCCGCTACCAGCGCAAGCACCGCTGACCGGTTGCTGACGTTCCGCACTCTTTGCCGCATGGTAAGAGACCTCTCGCCGTCGGCCGACCGGGATTGAGTGTGCAGCGCAGATCGCCATCCGGCAAACTGGCCGTATCGTGACGAGTCCACTCAAGACAGCCTTGATCACGGGCTCAACCGACGGACTCGGTCGCGCCGTGGCGCGCAAGCTCGCCGCCTGCGGATTCGTGGTATTGATCCACGGCCGCGATACACAGCGGGGTGACGAGCTGGTGCGCGAGATCCGCGCGCAGGGTGGCTCGGCCCGCTTCCACCGCGCTGACTTCGCGTCCCTGGCGCAAGTGCGCGCCCTGGCCGAGACGGTATGCCGCGAGCACGATCGCCTCCACCTGCTGATCAACAACGCCGGCATCGGCACGGGCGACCGCGGCCGGCCGGCGCCGCGGCGGACGAGCGCGGACGGACACGAGCTGACATTCGCCGTCAATTATCTTGCCGGATATCTGCTGACACGGCTGCTCGTGCCCGTACTCGTACGCAGCGCGCCGGCGCGCATCGTCAACGTCGCCTCCGTGGGCCAGTACCCGCTCGCTTTCGACGATCTGATGCTGACCCGCGCCTACAGCGGGATGCGCGCCTACGCGCAAAGCAAGCTGGCGCAGGTCATGCTGACATTCGATCTCGCGGCGCAGCTGCGCGAGCGCGGCGTGACGGTCAACTGCCTGCACCCCGCCACCTATATGGACACGACGATGGTGCGTGCCGCCGGCATCCAGCCGGCTAGCACGGTCGAGGAGGGAGCCGCCGCGGTGCTGCAGCTTGCCGTCTCCGCACAGCTCGAGGGCCATACAGGCGAGTATTTCGACGGCTTGCGGCCGGCTCGGGCGAACGCCCAGGCCTACGACCCGGACGCGCGGCGGCGGCTGGCAGAGGTCAGCGTCCGCCTGAGCGGCCTGGATGGGCTTCCCGCACCGACCGGCTAGAATCAGATTTCTTTCTCAAGGGGGGGCGATGGGACTCGAGAAGTCCGCGGTGCCGTTCGATCACGAGTACTACCGCCGCTACTACTACGACCCGCGCACGGCGGTGACGACCCGACGGGAAATGCAGGCCCGCGCGCGGCTCATCGCGGCTTTCACCGAGCACATCGGCCTGCCGGTGCGGCGGCTCCTCGACGCCGGCTGTGGTACCGGCCTGCTGCGTGCTCCGCTCAAGCGCCTCCTGCCCAAAGCCGAGTACGTCTGCCTGGAGACGAGCGCCTATCTCTGCAGCCGCTACGGCTGGGAACAGGGCCGGATCGAGGAATACCGCAGCACCGCGGCGTTCGACTTGGTGATCTGCTACGACGTGCTGCAATACCTCGACGCCCGCGCCGCCGGGCGCGCGCTGGGCAACTTCGGACGGCTCTGTCGCGGAGCGCTGTATTTCAGCGCCCTGACCCGACGCGACTGGGAGTGGAACTGCGACCCGACGCGGACCGATTCCAACGTGCACCTGCGCGCCGGAAACTGGTATCGGCTGCGCCTGCAACGCAACTTCCGCGAAGTGGGCGCCGGTTTCTGGCTGCGCCGCGGTTCCCCGCTCACCCTGTGGGAGCTCGAGTCCCACTTCTGACCGAGGATGCGTGTGACCCGCCCTGATTCTGCCGCGCCGCCGCTCGCCGCTTTCCGCGGACCCGTTACCTGCCGCCGTGGCGGCAACCTGCTGACTCTCGCCGGCTGCGCCGACGATGCGGCGGACGATATCCTGATCGTGACGTTCATCGGCGCGACGCTGCCGGATCTCCCCGACTCTCTCGGCGCAGCCACCATCCGCGCCCGCGACGAGCGCCACTATCGCATCACGTCCGCATCTGGGGATTGGACCGTGGCGGCAACGTCAGTCCATGTGCACCGCGACATCGGCCGTGAGTTCTACCGCGCGATTCCGCCGCGCCGCGCGCCGCTCAGGAAGCGCATCTTCTGGCGAGTGGTCCTGGCGCTCGCCGGCACTCGCGCGGGCAAGCGCCTGCTGCTGTCGTTCCGCCGCCGGGCTTAGCTCGACTCGATGGCCTCTCTGCCGGGTACGGCGACTCTCTCCCGGCCCAGCAGTGCCTTGTAAGTGGCCATCTGTGCCAGAAACGCCCGCTCCCAGGTGAACTTGCGCAGCACCCTCGCTCTCGCATTGACGCCCAGGGCCGCGACATCTCGCCCATAGAGCCCGGCGATCGCCTCCGCCATTCCCGCCGCGCTTCCCGGCTCCGCCAACATCCCCACGGTCTCGTCGACGAACTCCGGAATCGCGCCGGCTCGCGCCGCCACCACCGGTCGGCCGCAGGCCATCGCCTCCAGGAGGACCAATCCGAAGGTCTCCTTCGTCCCCGCGTGCACCAGCGCATCCGCCGATGCCAGCCACTGCGCGAGCTCGATGCTGTCGCGCCGGTACGGCAGCATGGTCACATTGTCCGCCGGGCGCGACTGCCGGTCGCCGCCGATGAGCAGCAGGTGATATGGCGAGCCCAGCTTCGCGAACGCCTCCAACAGCACCGGCAGGTTCTTCTCGCCCGCGAACCTTCCCGCATACACGAGCACCCGCGCGGACGGCGCCAGGCCCAGCCGCTGTCGCAGCCCGTCGCTGCGCCGCTCAGGCCGGAACACCTCCGCGTCGACCCCGAGCGGCTGGTGCACGGCGTGCCGTACCCCCACTCCGTTGAGCAGGTCGCGCATCAAGCGGCTCGGCGCAAACACCACGTCGAAGCGCTCATACAGCCACCTCACATAGCGCTCGAGCGCCCGCTCGGCGAGGCGGCCGCCGACGCGCCGGCTGATGATCTGCGGCAGGTTGGAGTGATAGAACGCGGCGAGCGGGATGTTGCGACGCCGCGCCAGGCGCCACGCCGCCCACGCCGGGTGGAAGGCGTCACCCGCTTCGATCAGGTCCGGCTGCAGCGCATCGAGCAGCCGCGCCCAGCGGCGCGGATCGAGCGGCAGGCGATAGTTGAAACTGCCGGGCACCGGATAGCCGGCGAGCGTGCAGACACCGCCGCGCTCCGTCCGATCCCGCTCTCCGGGGACCACCAGCGTGTGCTGCCAGCGGCTGTGCGCGGCCAGCCAGACGTGCTTGGCGGTCAGATAGCGTTTGACGCCGCCGCTCGTCGGCGAATAAAAAAGCGTCGTATCGACGAGGTGCAGGCGATCATTCACGGCAAGGAGTTGCCACAGCAATCTGCTTGCCCGGCATTGCACCTTTCCGGGGCGGGAGTTGTCAAGGCGCGCGGCGCGCCTCGGGGCGCGGCGCTTCTCAGGCCGCCGTTGGCTGTGGCTGGGGGATTGCGCCCTGACGCAGCGCCGCCGCGGCCTCGATCACCTCATCGGCCGTGTTGAACCGCTCCTCGCGCCGCTTGGCGAGCAGGCGCGAGACGATGGGCGAATGGCGGGAGAGCGACAGCGGCAGGCGTGGCGGCGGAGCGTTCACGTGCTGTTGCAATACCTCGATTGCCGAGCCGCCCGTGAACGGCTTCTTGCCGGTCAACATCTCGTGGTAGATGACGCCCAGGCTGTAGAGATCGGAGCGCGCGTCCAGCTCCTCACCCAGCGCCTGCTCTGGGCTCATGTAATACGGCGATCCGCGCAGCACGCCGGTGCGGGTGCTGTGCGCGCCATCCAGCGTGCGCGCCAGTCCGAAGTCGATGAGCGCGACGTCATCGCTCTCGCGCAGCATGACGTTCGGCGGCTTCAGATCGCGATGCAACAGGCCGGCGCCATGGACCACGCGCAGTGCGGATGCGATCTGCTCCACGTAGCGCAGCGTTTCGGCCTCCGTCACCCCGAAGTACATCCGCGCCTTGAGGTCACCCCGCGGGAAGTATTCCATGGCGAGGTACTCCAGCCCCTTCTCGACGCCATAGTCGTGGATCCTGACCACCGCCGGGTGGCGGATGGCGAGGATGGCGTTGTATTCGCGCTCGAGCGCCTGGCGTACCGGGGTCGCTTCGTGGGAGGTCCTGCTGACTTTCAACGCCACGTCCGCCCCCAGCGCGGCGCTCGCGGCGAGGTAGACGACCGCCTTTTCCGACTCGCCGATCTTCTTCGTGATCGAATATCCCGGGATGTCCGGCGGCGCATCGGCTTCGGGCGCCTGCGGGGCGATAACGGCCTCGCCGGACTCGCGCGGCTCAGCGGACCGTGCCGTGTGCGATGATTCCGGCGACTGCTCTGACTGCGGCGACTGCGAGGACTCGGGCGACTGCGAGGACTGCGGCGACTGCGGTGAAGCAGGCGATTGCGCCGGCGCGTCGAGCGCGATGGCCTGCGCCGTGTGTGCCAAGTCCGCAAGGCGGCGGGCGACGCGCTGCTCGACGCGACGCAGCGCGACGCGTATCGCGGTTTTCAGTCGTTCGGGGGTGAGCAAGCGCTTCGGCAGATAGTCGGCGGCGCCGAGCTGCAGCGCCCGCACGGCGGTGAGCTCGTTGCCGTCCTCTGCAAGGGCGATGACGGCGGAGGCGACGTTCCGCAAACGGAGCTTGCGCAGCAGGTCCAGTCCGTGCGCCAGGGGGTCTTCCGGGCTGCTGCCGAAGGGCGCCGCCAGCAGGAGAACGTCGCACTCGCGGCCGGAGACCATTGCGCTCCAGGGCTCGAATTCCGTCAGATCGATCGCGCCCACGGCGGCGTCTGGGCACAAAACGCCCAAGTGCAGCCGCAGCCACTCGCGATATTTCGCATCGCTGTCGACGACGAGTACGCGTGCCGGAGAGCCTGTCCGCCTGGTTTCCACCCTGCCACCCGAGAACGAGCGTTCTCTGAGCGGAAAACGATGGACCAGCCAGGGTTCCGTTGTCGCTAGCCGGCGAACGATTCTGTGAAGCCCGTCATCCGCCTTGCCGGGACCTGTGACCGAAAGCAAATAATGAAGCGGCCCGCGGCCGCTCCCGAGCCGCGCGAGAGAATAAGTCAAAATGGGTTGGCCGCCCGCTGCGGCGAAGCCGACTTCACTCGGCGCCATCCCTGCGCCTCGGCCCTGGGTGGGCCCGCCGATCAATTACGCGGCAGCAGGAACCGGGTGCCGTGATAGGTGAGCACCACCCCGTCCGGCCTGATGGTATCGACGTGCACGCCGTCGGGAAGAGAGTCCCCTTCACCCAGCCGGTGCATGTTGATCATGACGAAGCGGTCCCGCCGGCGGTCGGCGAACACATGGAGGTCGAGGTGCAACGACGGCAGTCCGGCGCTGTCGACGATCTGCTGGTAGAGCGGCAAGCCGCCGTCGGCAGCGCCTCCCGGTGCGCCGCCGCCCTGCGCGGCGCTCGGCTCCACCGCCGGCGCGTAATCGCTGGGGTCGCCCCTGGGGGCCGACGATGGGCCAGCGCTCTGATCAGCCCCGTCTGCATGAGGAGCCTCGGCGGCGGGAGGGCCGGACGCGGCCGGCGGGGGTACGGCCGCAGAGGGCGGTGGCGCGGCTGATGTCGATGATGATGCGGCAGGAAGTGCTGCCGGCGGCGGCGCGGCGGCTGCGGGTGCCCGCTGTGCGACCACCGGAGCCGAGCCTGCGGAGCCAGTGGCCGGTGGCGCGCCCGCTGAGGCGGCGGAACCGGCGCTCTGGTCAGGGACGCGCCCGGCCGGCACGGCGCTCGGCGCGGCTCGAGCCGAAGCCGCGGCCTGTGGCGCTGGCGGGCGCCGCAGCAGCATCCAGGAGACCACGATCACATTGATCCCCAGGAGCACCGCGATCGCCACGGCCCAGATCGGCAACGACCGTCGGGGCGGTGCAACCTTCACCTCGAAGAGCGATGGCCCGCTCTGCCGCTGCCGGTCGCTCTCCGACTTCTTCAAAGCATCCAGGATGAACGACATGATGGTTACTCGTGCGCCGCGGTCAGGAGGGGAGAGCCTGGCCTGGCCACCGCGCCGGCCAGCGCAATCTGTGTTCTGACCCCCGCGATGCCATCCACCGTGAGCCGGTGATTGCGCTGGAACTGCCGCACGAGGCGGGTGAGGCTGGAATCGTATACATCGCTTGCGGGTCCGGGATCCGACACACCTGCGAGCTTCTCCAGGCTGCGCCGCAGCCAGCGTACACCGGCGCCGCGCATCCCGGCGGAAAGCGTCTGCACCGGGGCGGCTTCGGGCCGCCACAACATGACGTAATCGCCCATCCAGTAGCTCGACAGCTCGCCGTCACCCACCTGGTGCATCCCTTTGCCGAGATCGATGCTGGCTTGCTCACCGTCCAGACGTGTCAGCACCACCTCGTGACTCGCGCCCGCGGTGTCGGTCAGCATCAGGATGGCCGGCCGATTGTAGAGGCGCAGCTGACCGAGAGAGCCGCGCTCGGTGAGGCACGCCAGTCCGTGTTGGGTCGCCTGTGTGCATGGATCGGTGCCATCCGGGGTGTAGCGGATTCCCCAGAGCCCGAAAAGCGTGGTGAAAGCCGCGTCGGTGCTCGTGTTGCGCGAGTACTTGGTGAGCAACGCGGCCAGGGACTCGCTTGCCTGTGCGCCGGGCGTGTCGCTTGCGGAGGTTGCGCTGCTTGCGAGTGTGGCGCCGGCTGCGGGCGGGGCAGTGCCACCGGCCGTCCGTGGCGGCGGACCCTCCGGCCCGCGCATCCGTGCGCGGTCGCTCGCGGGGATCGAGGACACGTTGAGTGTCCTCGATGAGGGCACCCCGCGAGCCCAGGTCCAGGGCTGCAGACGCCACAGCGCGAGACTCCCCACCGCAAGGAGCACTGCCACCGCCGCGGTAGCGGCCCAGGGCAGCCAAGGTGGCGTGAAGCGTCTGCCGAAGACTTCCGTGGCCGCATTGCGCACCAGCGGGCCCGTGATGCGGTGGCGGTCCAGCGAATATCCGCCGAGGAGCGCCCGATCGCAGATCACGTTGATCACCCGCGGCACGCCCCCCGAAAGCCGGTAGATCTCCTCCAGAGCGAAGCGGTTGAAGATGTCCGCGGTCGCGCCGGCGACGCGCAGGCGATGGCGAACGTAGGATGTGGTCTCCTCCGGGCTGAGCGGGTTCAGGTGATACCGTCCCGTGATGCGCTGCGCGAGCTGGCGCAGCTCATTGCGCGCGAGCAGCTCGCGCAGCTCCGGCTGGCCGATCAGGATGATCTGCAGCAGCTTCTGGGTGTTGGTTTCCAGGTTGGTCAGCAGGCGCACCTGCTCGAGCACCTCGGGCGCGAGGTTCTGCGCCTCGTCGACCACCAGCACGACGCGCCGTCCACCCGCGTGCGCGCGCAGCAGATATTGGCTCAGGATGTCGACCAGGTCCTTGAGGCTCTCCGTCGCCGAGTCCGGTACGCCGATGCCGAGCTCCTCGCAGATGGTGAGCAGGAACTCGGGCGCGGTCATTCTCGGGTTCAGGATGAGGGCGATTTCGGCGTTCTTCGGCGCTTGCGCGAGCAGCGAGCGCACGATCGTCGTCTTGCCCGTGCCCACCTCACCGGTGAGCTGCACGAAGCCGCCGGCCTCATTGACACCATAGAGCAGGTGCGCCATCGCCTCCGCATGCCGCTCGCTGAGATACAGGTAGCGCGGATCCGGAGTGATGGAGAACGGCTTTTCGTTCAGGCCGAAGAACGCGAGATACATGGATGGATGAAAGTCACTCGATCGTGTTGCCGCGCCGCAGCGCGCCGCTGCCGAACCGCGCCCGGACCTCATCGACCGCGGCGTCGATGCTCGCGGATCGGACGGGGCTCTGAGGCTCGGCGGCTCGTCCTTCGAAGAGGCCGAGCTGCGAGGCCGGGCTCAAGTCGGTCAAGACCACCCCCAGAAGCCGAAGTTTCGCACCGCGGTGCTCGCCGAGCCAGCGGGAAAGCAGCTCCCGGGCGACGTTGCGCAGCGTACGCTCTTCCTGGGTGGGCGGCGCGATCGCCCGCTGCCGGGTGAACGTCGCAAAATCGTGACGGCGGATCTTCACTCCGACACGTCCCGACATCAGCCCCCTGGCCCGCAGACGCTGGCACGCGAGGTCCGCCAGCCGGCACAGTTGCGCATCGAGCCGGCGCGGGTCGGCCACGTCCTGTGCGAACGTGTCCTCGGCGCTCAGGGACTTCTCCTCGAGATCGGGCTGCACGGGGCGGTCGTCGACCCCGGCCGCACGCTCGCGCATGCGCGGCGCGTCGCGGCCGAAGAGCGGCCAGAGCACGGCATCCGACGCCGCGCGCAACTCGCCCAGGGTCCGCAGCCCGGCGGCCTCGACTTTCTCGCCAAGCTTGCGCCCTAGTCCAGGCAGGCGCCGCACCGACAGCGGATCCAGGACCTCGCGGATGCGCTCCTCCGGCACGACCGTCAGACCGTCCGGCTTGTCGAGATCCGAAGCGATCTTCGCTACCAGCTTGTTGCTGGCGACTCCCACCGACGCGGTGAGCCCGGTGCGTGCCCGGATGCTGTCTTTGATCCGCCTGGCGATTGCGGCGGGCTCCCCGAGCAGCGCTCGGCTCTCCGTGACATCGAGGTACGCCTCGTCGAGCGAGAGGCCCTGGACGAGAGGCGTGATCTCGTGGAAGACGCCGAAGACTTTCCCGGAGACCTCACGGTAACGCTGCATGCGCGGCGGGATGCAGATCGCTCCGGGACAAAGGCGCAGCGCCGTGTGCATCGGCATGGCCGACCGGACACCGAATTTACGCACTTCGTAGTTTGCGGCGGCGACCACTCCGCGCCCACCTGGCCACCCGACGATCACGGGTTTGCCGGCAAGCCCGGGGTTGTCTCGTTGTTCCACCGACGCATAGAACGCGTCCATGTCGACGTGCAAGACCGCGCGGGTCATAGTGTGAGTACGCTGTACGCCAAAGTGACCAGTGCCAGGAAGGAGCCCAACACGACGTACGCGCCCGCGAGCGCCCCGAGCTTCGTGGCCGTGAGCAGCCATCCCTGCCTGTAAACGCGAAGTATCGAGATGTAGAAATACACATCGATGTAAATCCACAGGACGGGGTGCAGGACGGGGCGCAGCGCCGGGCCAAAGCCGGTGGCCAACGCATAGACGCCGAGCACCAGAAAGAGAAACGCATGGTTGTGAACGAAGAAGAGCAGATGCTCCACGTAGTGCCGCACCGGTTTGCGATACAACGCCTTCATGATGAGAGCCAGCAGCGGCAGCAGGAGGAACAAGGCCCGGCCGGCGTTGTGCAGGAAGCTGTTCCGCAGGCCCGCGCGGTCGCCGGTCAGCGCTTTGATACAGTTGGCGTTGAAGCGCGGTGCCAGTGGCCCGCTGTAGCTGAATTTCGTGCAGATCTCCGTCGCGCGCGCGGTATCCACACCGATCCCGAACGGCGCCAGAACGACCCGTGAGCCCTCCTGGGTCACGATCGGCCGCTCGATCGTTGCGGCCTGCGGCATCAGCGCCACGACCAGAAAGAAGAGCACACTGAGGACGAGGTACAGCCGCACAGGCGGCAGATAACGTACCCGGTGCCCATCGAGGAACTCCCGCGTCAGGAAACCGGGGCGGAACAGCAGCGCGATCAGGGTCCGCCACAGACGCGAGTCGGCATGAGTCAGATCCTCGAGCGCCTCGCTCACGAAATGCCCGAAGTGATGCACGGGGTGATCGAAATGGCGCTGGCCGCAGGCGCTGCAGTATTTTCCAAACAGCGGCGCACCGCAGTTGTCGCACAGCCTCGTGCCGTCCGCGGCCGACTGCGCCCCGGCTGACACATCCGGCGCCTGCAGTACGGCGCTCCGTGTGGCGATGCCTGTGGCGATCCCCGTGGGCGGGGCGGGCTCTGCCGGGACAGGCGTGCTCATGGCGCGCTCACACGGCCCGACTGGTCCTGGCGTCGGCCTCTCGTGTCTCTGTCTGTCGCGCATCTGATTCCGCAGGCGGCGCGCTTCTGGCCTCCGCCGCACCCTGCGTGCCGGCTCCGAGCTCCTGCGGCGCGAAATCGTCGACCTGCACGAGGCTCATCACCTTGCGGTCGTAGTCGCGCAGTGCCACCGCTTCGGCCTCGGAGATGATCCCCAGCGCCAGCGCCTCAGTGATCTGGCCGGGCAGGTCGAGCGCCGTCACGCGCCCGGTCTTGACGCCCTCCACGCGGATACGTTTCTCGACCGGCTCCAGAGCCTCCGCGAGCCGCAGGGCTTCCTCGAGAAGCCCCAGCGGATTGCCGGGCTCGAGCGTCCAGTAGATGTGGTGGCAGAGCCGCTCGCGCGACTCGCCGGAGCGGGTCACGAGCTCCGCGACCCTGCGGCCGAGCCGATCCGACGGCGCGGAATAGGCACGGCCCCGCGGGAAGACGACGGCGCGCATCACGCCCGCCAGCAGCCGGTTGGGAAAGTTGCGCAGGAAGCCGTGGAGCTGTTCCTGGGCGTGATAGAGGAGGTTGCGGCACGCCCACTCCACGATGGGCAGATCCTCCGCCGGCCGGCCCTGGTTGTCGTGGTGCTTGAGCACCATCGAGGCCAGATACATCGCCGACAGCACATCCCCCAGCCGCGCCGACAGGCTTTCCTTCTTCTTCAGGTAGCCGCCCAGCGTCAGCATCGCCACATCCACGGTGAAGGCGAACGAAGCGCTGAACCGGACGATGTGCTGATAGTAACGGGCGATGGGACCCGACACGGGTGCGCGGGCAAAGCGCGCGTGGGTGAGCGCCATGACGAGTGAGCGCACGGCGTTGGAGATGGTGAAGCCGACATGCGCGAAGAGCGCCCGGTCGAACTCGTCGACGCCGCGCGCGCGGTCCGGATCGCGCGCGGCATTCATCTCCCGCAGCACGAACGGATGGCAACGCACCGCGCCCTGGCCGAAGATGATCAGATTGCGAGTGAGCAGGTTGGCGCCTTCGACCGTGATGGCGATCGGCACGGACTCGTAGCCGCGGGCCAGGTAGTTGTGCGGGCCCAGGCAGATACCCTTGCCGCCATGCACGTCCATTGCATCGTTGGCGACCTGCCGGCCCATCTCGGTCACATGGTATTTCAGCATCGCCGAAGGCACCGACGGCTTCTCGCCGCCGTCGATGGCCCCGGCGGTAACCGAGCGGGCCGCATCCATCGTGTAGGTCAGCCCCACCATGCGAGCGAGCACGGCCGCAACGCCCTCGAACCGGCCGACGGGCATGTTGAATTGGCGGCGGATCCGGGCGTACGCCCCGGTCGCCCACACCGCCCCTTTGGCTCCCCCGGTGGCGTTGGAGGGAAGGGAGATGCAGCGTCCCACCGAGAGCTGCTCGACCAGCATGCGCCAGCCCGCTCCCGCCATGCGCAGACCGCCGATGATGTAATCGAGCGGCACGAACACATCACGCCCCTCGATGGGGCCGTTCTGGAACGGAATGTTGATCGGGAAATGCCGCCGGCCGATGCGGATCCCGGGCGTGTCGCGCGGGATGAGCGCGCAGGTGATGCCGATGTCCGCCCGCTCCCCGAGGAGCTTGTCCGGGTCGAACATTCTGAAGGCAAGGCCGATCACCGTCGCTATGGGCGCCAACGTGATGTAGCGCTTGGTGAAGTTGAGTCGGATGCCGACGATCTCATGACCCTGCCACATGCCCCGGCAGACGATGCCGGTATCGGGGATGGATGCAGCATCGGAGCCGGCACGCGGGCCGGTGAGAGCGAAGCAGGGCACTTCCTCGCCGCGCGCGAGCCGCGGCAGATAGTGGCTCTTCTGCTCCTCGGTGCCGTAGTGGTTGAGCAGCTCCGCCGGACCCAGGGAGTTGGGTACGGCGACGGTGGAGGAGCAGGTGGCGCTGCGGCTGGCAAGCTTCGCCAGCACACAGGAATGCGCGTAGGCGGAGAACTCCAGGCCGCCGTACCGCTTGGGGATGATCATCGCGAAGAAGCCGCGCGACTTGAGGAAATCCCACACCTGCGGCGGCATGTCTCCCAGTTGATGGGTGATGACCCAGTCATCGAGCATCCGGCAGAGCTCTTCGCACGGCCCGTCGAGAAAGGCCTGCTCCTCGGCGGTCAGTTGCGGCGGCCGGGCGGACAACAGCTTCGCCCACTTCGGCGCACCGGTGAAGAGCTCCCCGTCCCACCAGACCGTCCCCGCCTCGAGCGCCTCCCGCTCCGTCTGCGACATCGGCGGCAGGAGCTTCAGGTACGCCCTCATGAAAGGACGCGTGATGATTGCCTTGCGCAGGGGTCGGATATTGAGCAGCCACAGTCCCGCGAGCAGCAGCCACAGGAAGCCCTTCCACGCCCCGGCGGGCGTGCCCGAAGCCCCGAGCAAGGTATAGGCGAGGAGGAGCGCGGTGAAGGTCGCGGTGAACGCGAGCAGCGATAGACGGCGGTAGGCGAGGAACAGCACCGCCGCCACGAACGCCAGAGTGATGAATCCTCCCGTCACCCCCCGGAGTTTACTCCAGCCGGGTGCCTAGCCCAGCAAGGACTTCACTCCCTCGCGCTCTTCTTTCAGCTCCGCCAGGGTGGCGTCCATCCGCTTGCGGCTGAACTCGTCGATCGCGAGCCCCTGGACGATCTGGTATTCGCCGTTCCTGATGGTGACCGGATAGGAGTAGGTCACCCCCTCCGGGATGCCATAGCTGCCGTCCGACGGGACCGCCATGCTCACCCAGTCACCCTCCGCGGTGCCGTGGAACCAGGTATGGACGTGATCGATGGCGGCCGAGGCGGCCGAAGCCGCCGAGGAGGCGCCGCGCGCCTTGATGATGGCGGCGCCGCGTTGCTGCACCACCGGGATGAAGGTCTGCTCCACCCATGCGGCGTCGACGAGCGTGCGCGCGGGCTTGCCTTTGACCAGGGCATGATTGATGTCCGGATACTGCGTGGGGGAGTGGTTGCCCCACACCGTCATGCGGCGGATGTCGGTCACGTGGACGCCCGTCTTCTCCGCGAGCTGCGAGAGCGCGCGATTGTGATCGAGCCGCATCATGGCCGTGAAGTTGCGCGGGTTCAGGCCCTTGGCATTGGAGCGCGCGATCAGCGAGTTGGTGTTGGCGGGATTGCCGACGACGAGCACCTTGACGCTCCGATCGGCCGCCTCGTCCAGCGCTTTGCCCTGGGCGGAGAAGATCTGCGCGTTGGCGAGCAGCAGATCCTTGCGCTCCATGCCCGGCCCGCGCGGCCGCGCGCCGACGAGCAGCGCCACGTGGCAATCGCGGAACGCGACCTTCGCATCGTCGCCGGCGGTTATCCTGTTGAGCTGCGGGAACGCGCAATCGGCCAGCTCCATGACGACACCGTTCAGCGCCTGCAGCGCCGGCGTGATCTCGAGCAGGTGCAGATTGACCGGCTGATCCGGCCCGAGCAGCTGTCCGGAGGCGACACGGAAGGCAAGGGCATAGCCGATCTGTCCGGCGGCGCCGGTGATCGCGACGTTCAAGGCTGGCTTCATGGCGTACTTCGATTTGCGGGAGGAAAAGGATCGCGATTCTAGCCCGTCGCTCGGGGGTCGCTCAAACCACGAGCTGCGGCTCTGCCCGGCGGCGCTTATCATGAAGGCATGATGATGGTGGAAGTCCGTCGAACGGAGGACGGGGTCGCTCTCGATCTGACAGGCGAGTGGCGGGCTCTCGCCTACCCGCAGATCGACCTTGCGCTGTCCGGGGTGGATCTTTCCGGCGCGCGCCGGGTCGAGATCGCCACCGGCCGGCTCGCCGCCCTCGATCTGACAGGCGCCTGGCGCCTGCGGGAATTCGTGCGGCACGCGCAACGTTCGGGTGTGGAGGTGGCCTTCTCCGGCACGCCGCCGGATCAGATCCGCCTGGTGGAGGAGACCTTGCGGCCGATGGAGACCGCGACGGCCGCGCCGCCGGACGCCAAGGGGCTCGGTGCGGAGCTGAGAGAGCTGCCCGTGGAAGCCGAAGTCGCAACCCTTACGTTCATCGGCCGCCGGGCGGTGACACTCTGGCGCGACATGATCGGCGCGCTCGCTTTCCAGGGGAAGCTGGCCAGCACGGCGCTGCACTCTCTGAGGCGCCTCAGGGCGCTGCGGCCGATCTCGATCGCGCGGCACGTGTATGACACGGGCATCACCGCCATCCCCATCGTCGCGCTGATCGCCTTCCTGATCAGCGTCATCATCGCCTACATGAGCGCGCAACAGCTCCGCGGCTTCGGCGCCGAGATCTTCGTCGTGGACCTCGTCACCATCGGCGTGCTGCGCGAGCTCGGCGTACTCCTGACGGCGATCATCGTCGCGGGCCGCTCCGGCAGCGCCTTCGCGGCCGAGATCGGCTCCATGAAACTCAACGAGGAGGTCGATGCGCTGCAGGCGACCGGCGTCGATCCGTTCGAGGCGCTGGTGCTGCCCCGGGTGCTCGGCCTCGTCGTCTCGCTGCCGCTCCTCACCGTGGTCGCGGACCTGATCGGGATCGTGGGCGGCGCGGTCCTCTGCGCCTCCCTGCTGCACATGCCGCTCGATCAGTACGTCAACCGGGTGAGCCAGGCCATCTCTCCCTCCACCTTCTGGGTCGGCATCATCAAGGCTCCCGTCTTCGCGGTGCTGATCGCCATGGCCGGGACTCACAGGGGCATGCAGGTGCGCGGCTCCTCGCGGGAGCTCGGCCGACTCACCACCGTCGCGGTCGTCCAGGCCATCTTCCTGGTGATCCTGGCCGATGCCATGTTCGCGGTGCTCTTCATGGAGATCGGCGTTTGATCTATCCGGTCCTGGAAGTGCGGGGCCTGGTCAACCGCTTCGGCTCCCAGGTGGTCCACGACGGCCTGGATATGGAAGTCCGCGAGGACGAGGTGTTCGGCATCGTCGGCGGCTCCGGCACCGGCAAGTCGGTGCTGCTGCGCAGCATCCTCGGCCTGCAGCGGCCGCAGGCCGGCACGATCCGCATCGAGGGACACGACATCACGCAGCTCACGGGCGCAGCGCTGCGCGAGGTAAAAGCCCGCTATGGCGTCACTTTCCAGCAGGGAGCGTTGTATTCTGCGCTCAACGTGCTGCAGAACGTGCAGCTGCCCATGGTCGAGTACCTCGACGCCCTGTCCCAGTCGGCTCGGGACGAGCTCGCGATGCTCAAAATCCGCCTGGTGGGTCTTCCCGCCGACGCCTCACGGAAATATCCTGCGGAGCTCTCCGGGGGCATGGTCAAGCGGGTCGCCCTGGCGCGGGCGCTGGCGCTCGACCCCCGGTTGCTGTTCCTGGACGAGCCGACCTCCGGGCTGGATCCGATCGGCGCGGCGGAGTTCGACGAGTTGATGTTGTACCTGCAGAGACAATTGCGGTTGACGGTAGTGATGATCACGCACGATCTCGACTCCATCTTTCGCACCTGCAATCGTGTAGGTGTGATCGTGGACCGTCGGATGGAGACAGACACGTTGGAGCGGATCGTCGATCACCCCCATCCCTGGATACAGGCGTACTTTCACGGCCAGCGCGCCAGCATTCATCTCAAGGTGCCCCATGGAGCGTGAAGCGAATTACGCCGCCGTCGGCGCCTTCGTGCTGGTCGTGGCACTCGTCGCGGCGCTCTTCGTCTACTGGTATTCCGGCACCCGCGTACACCGCAAGTACGACCACTATGAGATCTATTTTAACGGCAGCGTCAGCGGCCTGGAGCAAGGCGCGGCCGTCAGATATCTCGGCGTGCGCGTCGGACGCGTCGTGGAGATGCGTATCGACCCTCGGGATGCCGGCCGCGTGGAGGTCATCGCCGCCATCCAATCCACGACGCCGATTTCCCCCCGCACGATCGCGGAGCTCGACCTGCAGGGCGTGACCGGCCTGCTCTACATCGACCTGCAGCAGTCCGCGAAGCCGGCGGCGCCGGCGGTGCCGGGCCTGCAGTATCCGGTGATACGCGCCGCGCCGTCGCAGTTCGATGTCTTCCTGGCGCAGCTTCCGCGTCTGTCAGCCGCCGCGGGCGGCGTGATCGAGCGGCTCAATCGGCTGCTGAGCGACCGAAACATCGATGACGTTTCGCGCAGCCTCGACAGTCTCTCGCAGGCGAGCAGCTCGCTGCCCGACGCCGTGCGCAACCTCAATCAACTTCTGACGCAGCTGCGCACCGCGACCACCGAGCTGGCCGCCACTGCAAAGAGCGCCCGCACCGTAATGGACACGGCTGGCCCGCAGGTCGTCTCGACCATGCGGCGCCTGCAAACGGTGGCTGACAACCTGTCGCTGGCCACGGATCAGCTCGACAAGCTGATCGGAGAGAACCGCGCCGACGTCCGCTCGTTCACGCGTGCGAGCCTGCCGGAGATCGAGGACTTCGTGCGCGAGGGCCGTGCCGCCGCCAAGCAAATCCGCCAGCTCTCCGAGAGCCTGCGTCAGAATCCCTCGCAGCTCCTGTATCAACCGGCCCCGGCGGGCGTGGAGATTCCACGGTGAACCCAACCACGACGACATCGCCGCTCGCGATCCTCGGCGGCGCGAGGCCCCGGGCCCATCGCGCCGATGCCCGGGAGGGGCCGGTCGAACATCTGCGGCTGCCGACGCTCGTCCTTCTGGGCCTGGTCCTGGGTGGCTGCTCCAGCCTGCTTCGCAGCAACGCGCCGCCCGTCCAGGTCTACACCCTGAGGATTGCGGGCGGTGCCTCCTCCACCGGCGCCGCCGATGCGCATCCCGCCGTCGCTGCTTCGCTGCGTGTGGCGCATCCGCTGGCCGGCCCCGGTCTCGGCACTTCCCAGATCGTGCTGCTGCAGCCCGACCAGCGCATGAACGTCTACGCCGCCAGCGCGTGGGCCGCCGATGTGCCGGCGCTGGTCGAATCGCTGGTGACTCAGACGCTGCGCAGTTCGGGTGAGTGGCGCACCGTCGAGGATGCGGAAAGCCCCTTCCCCGCGGATTATCTCCTGCAGATCTCCATCCGCAGTTTCGATGCGGACTACTCCGCCGGAAGCAATGTGCCGCCCACGGTGCACGTGGCACTCGATTGCACGTTGGGAGCGGAGGAGGGGCGTACCATACTCACCAGCTTCGTTGCGCAGGGATCCGCCGCGGCCGGCGCCAACAAACTGAACGAGGTCGTGGCCGCCTTCCAGCAGGCGACCGACCAGGCTCTGGCGTCGCTGTCGCAACAGGCTTTCGCCGCGGTGCGCGGGACGGCGCCTGCCGAGCCGGGCTCCCGGGCCTCCCGGCGAAGCTCAGAGCGCGGCGGGATGTGAGATACCGGCACGCTGTCATTCATTGGCGCAAAGTCGCCTGCGGCGCTTTGCGCGGCCAGCCCTCTTACGGGACTCGATCCCGCGGCCCAGGGAGCGGCCCAGGGCGGCTTAGTGACTTGCTGTTCACGTAAAGCCTCTGCTTGAAATACCGTCACGAGCATCACGCCGGCAACTTTGCGGACGTCCACAAGCATGTGACGCTGCTGGCGCTGTTGGGCGCCCTGAAGCGCAAGGACAAAGGCTTCTTCTATCTCGAGACTCACGCCGGCAGAGGCGCCTACGACTTGTCGGGCGAATCCGCGGCAGGCATCGGGCGATTCGAGTCGCGGCCCGGTCTGCCCGCCGCGTGGCGCACGGGCGCGCAGGAGCTGCGGATCTACGGCGAGCGGGTCGAGCTGCTGCGCCGCGAGCGCGGCGAGGCGCGATTTTATCCCGGCTCACCCCTGCTTGCCGCCAGCGAGCTGCGGCCCGTGGATCGGGCCGTATGGATCGAGCTGTCACCCCCGGAGGCGCGGGCGCTCGAACGGGCATTGCCCCATTCCGGTGCAGACACGCAGCGGCTGCGGGTGGAGACCGCTGACGGCTACGAGCGTCTGCGCGCGTGGCTGCCGCCCCGCGAGCGGCGCGGCCTGACCTTCATCGATCCACCCTACGAGGAGACGCGGCAGGATTTCGAGCGCGCCCGGCGCGCGGCCGCCGAGGCGCTGGAGCGCTTCCATACCGGTGTGGTGGCGATCTGGTATCCCATCAAGGACGAGCGGGACACGGCGGCGTGGCACCGGGCGCTCGCCGCGGAGCTCGATTGCGAGCTGCTGGCGGCGGAGCTGTCCCTCTACCCCCGGGACTCACGCGTTGCGCTCAACGGCTCCGGAATGCTCGTGTTAAATCCACCCTATCAGTTGGCCGCGCGCATGGATGTCTGGCTGCCGCAGCTTCACGCTTGCCTCGACCTGGGGCATGGCGGCGGCGCCGGCGTGCGCTACCTGAAAGGGGCATCAGCCGGGCCGAGACCGTGACGACGGGGCGGCGCGGGAGCAAAATCCGGACATGAGCGCACCCGATCAGTACGGGGTCGTGGGCCACCCCGTGGCGCACAGTCTCTCGCCCTTCATCCATGCCATGTTCGCGCGCCAGACGGGGCAGTCGCTGAGCTACCGGCTGTTCGACTTCCCGCCGGAGGCGCTGCAGGAGCGCATTGCCGCTTTCTTCGCCCAGGGCGGCCGCGGACTCAACATCACGCTGCCTTACAAGATCGCCGCCGTTGACTGCGCCGGCGAGCTGACCAGCCGCGCCCGGCATGCGGGCGCCGTCAACACGCTCGCGCTGCGCCAGGACGGGACCCTGCTCGGGGACAACACCGACGGCGCCGGCCTGGCTCAGGATCTTTGCGTCAATCATCGCCTCGTCCTGACGCGGCGGCGCATCCTCGTCATCGGCGCGGGCGGCGCCGCGCGCGGAGTCATCGCGCCGCTGCTCGCGTTGGAGCCCGAGATCGTCGTGATCGCCAACCGCACCGCGGACCGGGCCAAGGCGCTCGCGGCGGCCTTCGCGCCGCTCGGCAATCTACAGGGCGTGGGGTTCCGCTATGTCCTGGGCGGGCCCTACGACCTCATCATCAACGCAACCTCGGCCAGCCTCACGGGCGAGATACCCGACGTGCCGGTGGGCATCATCGGAGCCGAGACGTTCTGCTATGACATGGCGTACGGGAGGGGCGGCACTCCTTTCGTGCGCTGGTGCCTGGAGCTGGGCTGCCGCGCGGCCGTGCCGGGCTGGGGGATGCTCGTGGAGCAGGCGGCGGAGTCGTTCCGCCTGTGGCGCGGCGTCAGGCCGCTCACGGGACCCGTCCTCGAGGCGCTCAGCGCATCGTGACGAGCTCTTCGGAGCTGGTGGGATGGATCGCCACCGTGTCGTCGAATTGCTCCTTGGTCGCTCCCATCCGTATGGCCACGGCGAAGCCCTGCATCATCTCGTCGGCGCCCGGGCCGACGACGTGCACGCCGACGACGTGCTGCTTCGGGCCGACGGTGACCAACTTCATGTCGCAGCGCGGCTTGGCCGTGGTGAGTGCGTGATACATCGGGATGAAGCTCGACTTGAAGACGGTGACCGCCTCATCGCCGTAATCGTCGCGCGCAGCCTGTTCCGACAGTCCCACGGTGCCGATCGGCGGATGCCCGAATATCACCGTCGGGATGTTGTGATAGTCGAGATGCCGGTCGGCCTTGCCGCCGAAGAGGCGGTCGCTCAACCGGCGGCCGGCCGCGATCGCCACGGGCGTGAGCGGCGCGCGGCCGCTCACATCGCCGATGCAGTAGATGCCCGCGGCGCTCGTGGCCTGGTATTTGTCGGTCACGATGAAGCCGTATGCGTCGAGCTTCACTCCCGCGCGCTCGAGTCCCAACTCCTCCACCGCGGGTGCGCGGCCGACGGCCCAGAGCACGCAGTCGAACGGCTCCAGGCGTCTGCCGTCGCGCAACGACAGCCCGAGGCATCGCTGGGCGTCGCGATCGAGCGCCGCGGGCCAGGCCTGTGTGATGATGCTGACGCCGTCATCGCGCAGGATCTTCAGCATCGACTGCCCGATCATGGCGTCGAAGTGATTCAGCATCGTCTCACCGCGCAACACCAGGGTCACGTTGGAACCGAGCTTGGCGAAGATGCCGGTCAGCTCCACGGCGATGTAGCCGCTGCCGACTATCGCGACGCGCTGCGGCCTGCGCGGCAGCTCGAAGAAGCCGTCGGATGTGATCCCGAGCTCCGCGCCGGGGATGGGCGGCAGCAAGGGGCGGCCGCCCGTGGCGATGATGATCTGCGGGGCGGAGAGTGCGGACCCCGCCGCAGCCACTGTGCGGCCATCCACGAACTGCGCCCGGCCGCGGACCAGCGTCACGCCATGCTTGGCGAGATTGCTTTCATAGATGCCGTTGAGGCGCAGGACGTAGGCGTCCCGCTTCTCCTTGAGCCGTGCCCAGTCGTGCGCGCCGGTCGTTAGCTCGAAGCCATAGTCCGGCGCATCGTGCAGCCCGGCGGCCAGCTCGGCGGCGTTCCACATGATTTTCTTCGGCACGCAGCCGACGTTCACGCAGGTACCGCCCAGGCGGTGGGACTCGACCAGGGCGACCCTGGCCCCGTACTCCGCCGCGCGCTGGGCCGCGGCGAGACCCCCGCTGCCGCCGCCGATGACAATCAGGTCAAACTCACTCATTATCGAATAATAGCCGCCAAATCAGGTGCGTGATGGACAATCCCCTGCTCGCCCAGGAGCCGCTGCCTCCCTTTCCCCGCATCCGCCCGGAGCACGTCGAGCCGGGGGTGCGCGAAGTGCTGTCGCGCGCGCGAACGACCATCGGAGAGATTGCCGCGCGGGATACCCCGACCTTCGCCACCGTCGTGGAACCGCTCGAAGAGCTGCAGCACAGGATCACACGCACCTGGTCGCCGGTCAGCCACTTGAACGCGGTGCTCAACTCCGAGGCGCTGCGCATCGCCTACAACAGCTGTCTGCCGCTGCTCTCCGCCTATCAGACGGACCTGGCGCAGAGCGAGCCGCTCTACCGGGCTTACCGCGCGATCGAAGAGAGGGAGGGCGCGGGGCTCGATCCGGTGCAGCGCCGCGTCCTGGAGCACGCGTTGCGCGACTTCCGGCTCGCCGGTGTCGGTCTCGAGGCCGCGGACAAGCAACGCTTCAAAGAGGTGATGCTGGAGCTCACCGGCCTGCAGGCGAAATTCGAAGAGAACGTGCTCGATGCCACCAACGGCTGGACCTACCGTGTCACCGACGGGGCGTTGCTGCGCGGCCTCAACGAGATGCTCATCGACCAGGCCCGCCGGCGTGCTCACGATCAGCGGCTGGAAGGCTGGATCCTGACGCTCGACCAACCGACGTATGTCGCAGTGGCGACCGACGCGGAGTCTGACGTCCTGCGGCGTGCCTTTTACGAGGCGTGGACGACGCGCGCGTCCGATCAGGGCCCCAACGCCGGCAGGTGGGATAACGCGGACATCATGGAGCGCATCCTGCGCAAGCGTTACGAAGCGGCACGCGTTCTCGGCTTCGGCAACTATGCGGAGTACGCGCTCGCCACCCGCATGGCTCACAGTGTGGCGGAAGTCATGCAGTTCCTCGAGGAGCTGTCACGATCGGCACGGCCCGCCGCCGTCAAGGAGTTCGAGGAGCTTCAGGCATTCGCCGGGCGCAAGCTCGAGGCCTGGGATGTCGGTTTCTTCGCGGAGCGGCTGCAGCGCGAGCGCTACGCGGTTTCCCAGGAGGAGCTGCGCCCCTACTTCCCGTTGCCGCGCGTGCTCACCGGGCTTTTCGAGGTTGCCGAGAGGCTCTTCGACGTGCACATCCGCGAGCGCAGCGGCGCTCCGGTGTGGCATCCGGACGTGCGCTTCTTCGAGATCGAGAGCGCCGCGGGTCGGCCGGTCGGCAGCTTCTATCTTGATGCTTATGCGCGCCCCCACAAGCGCAGCGGCGCATGGATGGACGAATGCATCGGGCGCAAGCATCTCGCATCGGGTTCCGCCCTGCCCACGGCCTACCTCGTATGCAACGCCCTGCCTCCCGGCGAAGGCCGGCCGGCGCTGTTCACGCACGATGACGTGCTGACGCTTTTCCACGAGTTCGGGCACGGCCTGCACCACCTGCTCACCCGCGTCGACTACCCGAGTATCGCGGGCATCAACGGTGTTGCCTGGGACGCGGTCGAGTTGCCGAGTCAGTTCATGGAGAATTATGCGTGGCACCCGGATGTGCTCAGCCGTATCTCCAGCCACTATCAGACCGGGGCGCCCCTGCCGGCGCAGACGCAGGAGCGCCTGCGCGCGACGCGCAGCTTCCATGCCGGATTGCAAATGGTGCGGCAGCTCGAGTTCGCCCTCTTCGACTTCCGGCTGCATGCCGAGTACTCCCCGGAGCGCGGCGGGCGTGTGCGCGAGGTGCTGCAGGCAGCGCGCCGGGAGGTGGCGGTCGTACCGGCGCCCGACTGGAACCGCTTCCCGAACAGCTTTGGGCATATCTTCGCCGGCGGGTACGCCGCGGGCTATTACAGCTACAAATGGGCGGAGGTCCTCGCCGCCGACGCCTTTTCGGCCTTCGAGGAGCGGGGCGTCTTCGACCGCGGGACGGCACGGCGGTTTCTGGACTCCATCCTGTCCCGCGGCGGCAGCCGGGACGCCCTGGAAGCCTTCATCGAGTTCCGCGGGCGCCGTCCCGAGATCCGCCCCCTTCTGGTGCAGCACGGCATAGCCGCTCCTGGCGAGGCTGCATGACAAAACTGTGTAACACGTCGCAGTGGCGGGAAGGGGCACGCTCCTAGACTGACCCGAAATTTCGCCCGGGAGCGGCCTGCGGCCGTGCCACAAATTACGAGAATCAGCAGCGCCCGGCGCAGTGACTTCGACGTCACCAATTCCGTGCAGGTGAGCTCCCCGGAGGCGGTGTTGCGGGCGGTCGAAGCCCTCTACCGGCCGACCTGGCCCGACGCACCCATGGAGCCGCTGCGGCGCTCCTTCGAGCACTTCGAGCGGCTGTTCGCGGGCGAAGTTCCCGGCTTCCACGGCGTCGATACCGTCTATCACGACCGCCAGCACACACTGGACATCACCCTGGCTCTGGCACGCCTGCTGGTCGGGTACGAGCGGGGAGCCGTGGAAGCGGATCGCCTGGGCGGCGAGCGGGCGGTGGCCGGCCTGCTCACCGGCCTCTTTCATGATGTGGGATACCTGCGGCGCGCCGACGATCAGGACTCCCGCAACGGCGCGGAATTCACCCGGGTCCATGTCTCCCGCGGCGCACGCTTCCTGGAGGAGTTCCTGCCCGAGGTCGGCCTCGCCTCCTGGGTGCCGGTGGCGCGCGAAATCATTCATTTCACCGGTTACGAGGTGCCGTTCGCCGAGATCGAGGCGCGCGTGCGCAATCCCCGCGATATCGTGGTGGGGCATCTCCTCGGCACCGCCGATATGATCGCGCAGATGGCGGACCGCTGTTATCTCGAGAAGTGCCGCGACAGGCTGTATGCGGAATTCGTCCTCGGGGGCGTTGCCCTGCCGATCGCCGCCAACGGCGGCCGGCAGGTCAAGTACGCTTCGGGCCTGGACCTGCTGCGCCAGACACCGGACTTCGTCGCGGAAGTGCGCGAAAAGCGCCTCGACGGGGATTTCCACTCCGCCTACCGGCACCTCGAGATCCTCTACGGCGGCCGAAACCCCTACATGGAGGCGATCGACCGCAATGTCGATTATCTGCGCCAGGTGCTGCGCAGCGAGAACTGGCGGCTGCTGCGGCGCAAGCCGCCCATTTTCGCCGCCGATGCCGACCCGATGTCGACCATGCGGGGTCTGATGGTCGGGTACATCAAGAAAGTGTGGTCAGGGTTCTAGTCTGTTGGCGCAAAGTCGGCATCCTGCCGCGTTGCTCGGCCCATCCTAAGCCTCGACCCTTCGGCCCGACGCTCCGCGTCGTCCAAAATCGCTCCCGGCGATTTTGTGCGCGGCCAGCCGACTGACAGGGATTCGCCTCGCGGCCCAGGGAACGGCCCTGGGCCGCTTTGTGGCTTGCTTTCGGACGGCGCTCCGTCAGTAGGCGGGCGGCTGCCCCGGGGGCGCTATCTCGTTGCTTTCGGGGTACTATTGGGAGGCTAACCGTCCAACTGGCCCCTAGTGACCTCTCCCAATCTCAAGCTGAAGTACGCGAGCGCCGCGTTTGCGGTGGTGCTGCTCGCGACCGCGGCGGTCATCGGTTTTTCCGTCTGGCGCCACCCGCCCGACCTGCTCACGGTGCAGGGGGTCAGCGCCCTGGCCGTGCTCGGCAGCCTGGCCGCGGCAGTCATCGCCTGGCGGGCGGCGCGCGGCATCCAATCTTCCACGGCGGCTCTGATTCGCAGCGCCGACCGCGTGGGGCAGGGCGACTACACCCGCCAGATCGAGGTCCGCCGCAGCGACATCATCGGCGAGCTGGAGCAGGCCCTCGAGCGCATGCGCTCGAGGCTGCGCCAGTCGACCATCCACAAGAATTACCTCCACAGCGTCCTCAACAGCATGACGGACGCCGTGTTCGTCACCTCGCCCGACGGGGTGGTGAAGGTGGCGAACTCCGCGGCCTGCAAGCTCCTCGGCTACAGCGAGGAGGAGCTCCTGGGGCGCAGCATCATCGCGATCCTGGAGGAGCGCGAGCGCGAAGGCTTCGACCTGTTGCAGGCGGCGCAGGAGACCCGGGAGACGGTCGTGCGCACCCGCGGCGGGCAGACCATTCCCGTCTCGCTCACCGGCTCGAGGATCGAGAGCGCCGATCCCCAGTTCCAGGGAAACATCTTCGTCGCGCGCAACATCACCGACCGCAAGCGCGCCGAGCGGCGCATTCGTTACCTCGCCCGCTACGATGCGCTGACCAAAGTTCCCAACCGCATGCAGTTCCATCACGCGCTGCAGCAGACCATCGCCAGAGGGCTGCGCAGCGGGCAGGCGGTGGCGCTCCTCTACCTCGACATGGATCGTTTCAAGGAAGTCAACGACACGTTTGGACACGGCGCCGGCGACCGCGTGCTCGAGGTGCTGGCGGAGCGGCTGACGGGCGCCCTGCCGAAAGGCGCGCTGCTCGGGCGTCTCGCCGGCGATGAGTTCGCCCTGTGCATCGACGGGCTTCCCGCGGAGGGCGACAACCGCGGTCCGATCGCGCATCTCGCGCGCGCCGTGCTGACAGAGGTCAGCCGCGCCTTCCAGTTGAACCAGCACGAGGTGTTTCTCACCGCCAGCATCGGCATCGCGTTCTGCCCGCGTGACGCGGAGAACGTCATCGATCTCATCCGCAATGCCGATGCGGCGATGTACTACTCGAAGCAGAACGGCGGTAACACTTTCGCCTTCTACTCCCCGGAGATGAACGCCGCGGCCGTCGAGCGGCTGATCCTGAAGAGCAAGCTGCGCCGCGCCCTGGAGCGCGACGAGCTCGTCATCCGCTACCAGCCCAAGGTGGATCTCGCCAGCGGCCGCATCATCGGCGCCGAGGCGCTTCTGCGCTGGCGGCTGCCGGGCCACGGGGACATCCCGCCCTCACAGTTCATCCCGCTCGCGGAGGAGACCAACCTCATCCTCGACATCGGCGAGTGGGTGTTGAATCGCGTGTGCATGGATTACCGGCAGATGCAGACCCAGATCGGCGATCCTGGCCGCATCTCGCTCAATCTGTCGCTGAAGCAGCTGCGCCAGGCGAGCTTCATCCTGCGCTGCCGTTCGGTGTTCCGCCGCCACGGTGTCTCGCCGACCGCCTTCGAGCTCGAGATCACCGAGACCACGCTGATGGCCGACGCCAAGCGGACGCTGCGCCTGCTCGATGAGCTCTATGCGATGGGGCTGCATCTGTCGATCGATGACTTCGGCACCGGCTATTCCTCTCTCTCGGCGCTCCAGCAGTTTCCGATCGATACGCTCAAGATCGACCAGTCCTTCGTGCGCGATGTCGGAGAGAACGCCGGCAACGCCACTCTGGTGCGCACGATCATCGAGATGGGCCGCAACCTCGAGATCGACGTCATCGCGGAGGGCGTGGAGTCGGTCAGCCAGCTGGAGTTCCTGCGCCGCAACGGCTGTCACTATGCCCAGGGAAGGCTCTTCGGCGAGCCTTGCAAGTGCGAGGAATTGCTCGCCCTTCTGCAGCGTCAGAGTCTTTCGGGACCCGCGTTCACACGCTATATACAGCCGTCCAGCCTCGCCGTTGGCGAGCCGAATGTCTGACCGCACGTTACGCGCATCGGCGAAGCCCACGCTGATCTGCTGACGATCCCCGATGCTTACCTTCACGGACGTCCGCCTGCGCCGCGGACCGCAGGTCCTCGTCGACCGTGCCACTTGTACCGTCTTTCGCGGCGAAAAGGTCGGCATCGTTGGACGTAACGGCTGCGGTAAGTCGACACTGTTGGCGCTCGTCCGCGGCGAGCTTGCGCCCGATGCGGGCGAGTATCGCGCCCCTCCAAGCCTCGCCATCGCCGCAGTCGCCCAGGAACTGCCGGCGACTGACGCGACACTCGTCGACTACATCCGCGCAGGCGACCTCGAGCTCATGGCTCTCGAGGCGCAAATGGCGGAAGCCGATCACGGGACTCGCGGCTCGGATGACGCCACGAAGCTTGCAGCCTCCGGCACCCGTCTCGCAGCGCTGCACGGCGAGTACGAGCGTCTGGGTGGCTACGCGGCGGCCAGCCGTGCGGCACAACTCGCCGCCGGGCTGGGGTTCGCGCCTGAGGATCTGCAGCACCCGGTGCGCCAGTTCTCCGGCGGCCTTCAGATGCGCGCCAACCTCGCTCGCGCACTCATGCGCCGCTCCGACGTGCTGCTGCTCGATGAGCCCACCAACCATCTCGATCTCGATGCGGTGCTGTGGCTGGAAAGCTGGCTGAAAACCTATTCGGGGACGCTGTTGCTCGTTTCGCATGACCGCGAGTTTCTCGACGGTGTGGTCGGACGTATCCTGCACATCGAGGCGGCTCAGTTGCGCAGCTACGCCGGGAACTACAGTGCCTTCGAGACGCAGCGCGCGGCCGAAGCCGAGCGCACTCAGGCGATGTTGGCGGGCCAGCAGCGCGAGCGCGCCCGAGTCGAGAGCTTCGTCACTCGCTTTCGAGCCCAGGCCAGCAAGGCGCGCCAGGTCCAGAGTCGGTTGAAATGGCTCGCCCGTCTGCCGGACATAGCGCCCATGCACCTCGAGGAGGGCTTCGAGTGGGAGTTCGCAGTACCGCCGAAGCTGCCCCGACCGCTGCTCACTCTGGAGCATGTAGCGGCCGGATACGGCGAGCGCCGCGTGTTGCACGATGTCTCATTGGACGTCAGTCCCGGTGATCGCATCGGCATTCTGGGGCGCAATGGCGCCGGCAAGTCGACATTGATGCGGGTGCTCGCGGCACAGTTGCAACCGCTCGCGGGCGGCATGGATGCGGCGCCCGATGTCGCGACGGGCTTTTTTGCGCAACTGGAGCTCGAGCATCTGGATGCTGACGGCACCGCACTTGCGGAGCTCGAGCGCCGCGGCGGCACGGAGCAGGCACGCTGGACGGAGTTGGAGCGGCGCAATCACCTCGGCCGCTTCGGCTTCCGGGGTGACAGGGTATTCGAGCCGACGCGGCAGTTCTCCGGCGGCGAGCGCGCGCGGCTGGCCCTGGCGATCCTGGTCGCCCGCAAGCCCAATCTGCTGCTGCTCGACGAGCCCACCAACCATCTCGATCTGGATATGCGTCACGCGCTGCTCGTGGCGTTGCAGGACTTCGCCGGCGCGGTGGTGATCGTCTCGCATGATCGCGCGCTGCTACGCGGCGCGTGCGATCGCTTCCTCCTCGTCGCCCACGGCGCGGTCACTCCCTTCGATGGCGACCTCGAAGACTATGCCGCCTGGCTCGCGCGCGGCGCCAGCGCTTCCCAGGCCGAGGATCCGGCCGATTCCACGGCAACACTTTCCCGCCGCGAGCAGCGCCGCCTCGAAGCGGAAGCCCGTAACCGCCTGACTTCCCTGCGCGCCCAGCAGCGCTGGTTGGAAAGCCTGCTCGAGCGCCTCACCGCGGAGCGCAACGACATCGAGTCACGCCTCGCCGATCCGGCCACCTACGCCGCCGCGGCCGCCGACGAGCAGCGCCGCCTGAGCGCCCGCCACGGCGAGCTCTCGCGCGAGATCCCGGTCATCGAGGAGCGATGGCTCGAGGTGGCCTCGACCCTCGAATCGGGCGAGCCGGTGTCTTGCAGCAAGGACGCTTGAGGGTCCTTGCTCGGGCGAGTGCCCGCGCACGGGCTCGTCAAGGATCAATCCTCGATGTCGTTTCTGCATGATCACGGCCGATTTGCGCGGGGCTGATTCCCGCCCGCCTCTTTATGCTCCCGACCATGAGCATCGAGACGGTCGGTGTGAAGTTGGCGCGGAGTCCCGGACTTACCGGTGACCACGTGCAGGCGCTGACGGCTCAGGCTGGAGGCGATCGGGAGCGTCTCTGCGAGCGGGATGTCGTCGCCCAGGTGGAGCTCCCAACCGCGGCGCGAGAGTTTCTGCTGAGACCCAATGAAGAGGCGCTGGCGGCCGACCTCGCCTGGTTGCGTGCCAGCGGCGCACGGCTGGTGTTGTGGGGAGAGCCGGACTATCCGCAGCCGCTGGGTGAGATTCCGGGCGCACCGGCGGCGCTCTACGTGATCGGTTGTGTCGAGACGCTCAAGGCACCGCAGCTGGCGATGGTGGGGGCACGGCGCGCCTCGCCCCTCGGCCGGGCGATCGCCAGGGAGCTGGCCGGCTCTTTGACTCGGGCCGGCCTGACCGTCACCAGCGGGCTCGCAGTCGGTATCGACACGGCGAGCCATGAGGGAGCGCTGCTCGCGGGCGGGCACACCGTGGCAGTCCTCGGCACGGGTCTCGACCGAATCTACCCGGCCGAGAATGCCGGACTGGCGGAGCGCATCCGGGCGGCTGGAGCACTGGTGTCGGAGTTTCCACCGCGAACCGGGCCGCAGCGACAGAACTTCCCTCGGCGAAACCGTGTCATCAGCGGGCTGGCGCTCGGAACGCTCATCGTCGAGGCCGCTCGCGACAGCGGATCGCTGATCACCGCCGACCAGGCGGCGCAGCAGGGTAGAGAGGTATTCGCGGTTCCCGGCTCGATCCGCAGCCCGCTCTCCCGGGGGTGCCACAAGCTCATCCGCGAAGGGGCGCACCTGGTAGAGGACTGGACTGACGTGCTTGCGGGGCTGCAATTTAACAATGTATATCAAAGACTTAGGTCGAGCGGTGGGGCTGGGGCCGGCGCCTGCGGGCAGACCCACGCCGAGGGTGCCCCATTGGACAAGGAGTATGAAATGCTGTTAGATGCGCTCGGTTTCGAACCCGCGACCATCGATACGCTCGTGGCCCGCTCAGGCTTGTCCGGCGAGTCGATCGCCTCGATGTTGCTGATTCTCGAGCTCGAAGGGCGCGTCGCGCCGTATCCCGGCGGCCTGTACGGCCGATTATCCAAATGACCACCGGCAACGTTCTGAAAGTGCTGATTTACGTGTACGACCACTACATGCTGGCCGATCCCGGAGACGTGCCGGAGCGGCATCACATGCTGCAGGACCTGCAGAAACGAGGCTTCTCCGTCAGCGAAGTCGTCCACGCGATGGAGTGGCTGTCGGCGCTGGTCGGCGATCAGCGGGCGTCCCCGGCGGCGGCGGATGGCGAGGCCAGCGGCGGAGGATTGCGCGTTTTCGCGGACGGCGAGCTGTCGCGGCTGTCGCCCGACTGCCGCGCTTTCCTGATGCGTCTGGACCGCGAGCACGTCCTCACGCCGAAGCAGCGCGAGCTCGTGATCGAGCGAGCCCTGGCGCTGGACGTCGACGAAGTGGGCGTGGAGCAGCTCAAATGGGTCGTGCTCCTCGTTCTCTCGAGCCAGCCGGGACAGGAGCTCGCGTTCGCGCGCTTCGAGAGCGTCATGTCGGCGGCCGACCGCGCCGTCCGGCACTGATCGCTTCGAGGGACCGCTGAGACATGGCTGACAATCTGGTCGTGGTCGAATCGCCCGCCAAGGCGAAGACCATCAAGAAATACCTGGGCAAGGATTTCGAGGTGCTGGCCTCTTACGGCCACGTCCGCGATCTCGTACCGAAGGAAGGGGCAGTCGACCCGGAGCGTGGCTATGCCATGCGCTACCAGGTGCTCGAGAAGAACGAGCGCCACGTCGAGAGCATTGCCCGCGGACTCGCGAAGTCGAAAGCGCTCTACCTCGCCACCGACCCGGATCGCGAGGGCGAGGCGATCGCCTGGCACCTGAAGGAGATCCTCGCGGCCCGCGGCGAGCTCGACGGCAAGGCTGTCCACCGGGTGGTCTTCTACGAGATCACCCGCAACGCGATCCGCGAGGCGGTGGCGCAGCCGCGCGCTCTATCGCTCGATCTGGTCAATGCGCAGCAGGCGCGCCGGGCGCTCGACTACCTCGTCGGCTTCAATCTCTCGCCGCTTCTCTGGAAGAAGGTCAGGCGCGGCCTCTCGGCGGGCCGCGTGCAGAGTCCCGCGCTGCGCATGATCTGCGAGCGCGAGGAAGAGATCGCGGCGTTCGTCGCTCAGGAGTACTGGACGCTCGAAGGCGAGGGCACCCATCGATCGCCCGCCTTCCCGCTGAAGCTCACC
Organism: Steroidobacteraceae bacterium; assembly: GCA_036278795.1. GTDB lineage: Bacteria > Pseudomonadota > Gammaproteobacteria > Steroidobacterales > Steroidobacteraceae > 13-2-20CM-66-19. Next base: position 67,585 of record DASUKK010000011.1, read on the forward strand.
GAGTACGCCGGGAAGAAAGTCGAGCAGTTCTCTTTTACCAACGAGACGCAGGCGCGCGAAGTCGAGCGCGGCATCCTCATCGCGGCACGGCAGGCGGCTGCGCAGAATGGCGCGCCGGACGGACTCGGTCAGTTGCGTGTCATCGCGGTGGATCGCAAGCAGCGGCGGCGTACGCCGGCCCCGCCTTTCACCACCTCGACTCTGCAGCAGGAGGCGGCGCGCAAGCTCGGCTTCAACGCCCGGCGCACGATGCGCCTCGCGCAGCAGCTCTACGAAGGCCTCGATCTCGGTGAGGGCAACACCGGTCTCATCACGTACATGCGTACGGACTCGGTGTCGCTCGCCGCGGAAGCCGTCCGGGAGATCCGCGAGGTCGCCGGCCGTCTCTACGGCAACGAAGAGGTCGCCGAGGAGCCGCGCGTCTACAAGACGAAGTCGAAGAATGCCCAAGAGGCCCATGAGGCGATCCGGCCGACCTCGGCCGCCATCACGCCGGGCGATGTCGAGGGGAAGATCGACAACGACCTTTACAGACTCTATGCATTGATCTGGAAGCGCGCCGTCGCCTCGCAAATGGCGCAGGCCATCTTCGATACGGTCGCGGTCGATATGCTCGCGGGCCCGGATGGGCCGGAGCGTCACGTATTGCGCGCCAACGGCTCGACGTTGGTGAAGCCGGGATTTATCGCCGTGTACCAGGAGGGTGCGGATGACGTTAAGTCGGACGAAGGTGACCATGTCCTGCCTCCGTTACAGGAAGACGATCTCGTCGATCTCGTGAAGCTGCAAGCGGATCAACACTTCACGGAGCCGCCGCCGCGCTACAGCGAAGCCTCTCTGGTGAAGGCGCTGGAGGAGCACGGGATCGGCCGTCCGTCAACTTACGCTACCATCATCTCGACGCTCCAGGACAGGGAGTACGTCGAGATGGACCAGCGCCGGTTCGTTCCGACCGACATCGGCAAGATCGTCAACCGTTTCCTGACACATCACTTCCACCGATACGTGGAGTACGGCTTCACGGCGGCGATGGAGGACGAGCTCGACGCGATTTCCCGCGGCGAAGAGGATTGGACCCAGCCGCTCGACAAGTTCTGGAAGCCCTTCATCCGTCAGGTGGAGCGGATCGAGAAGAACGTCTCGCGCGAGGAGGTCGCACAGGCGCGCGAGCTCGGCAAGGATCCGGCGACCGGGAAGCCGATCACCGTGCGCATGGGACGCTATGGTCCCTTCGTGCAGATCGGTACCAAGGATGATGTCGAGAAGCCGCGTTTCGCCGGCTTGCGGCCCGGACAGAAGATGGACGCGATCACGCTCGCCGATGCGATGGAGCTCTTCAAGCTGCCGCGTACGCTCGGCGCGACCGCGACAGGCGAGGCAGTAGTGGCCAACATCGGCCGCTTCGGCCCCTACGTGAAATACGGCAGCAAATACGTATCGCTGAAGGAAGACGACCCCTACACGGTGTCGCTGGAACGCGCGCTCGAGGTCATACGCCTGAAGCAGGAAGCCGACGCCAACCGCATCATCACCGACTTCGCTGTGGACAACATCCAGGTGTTGAATGGACGCTACGGCCCCTATGTCACCGACGGCAAGAAGAACGCCAAAGTGCCGAAGGACCGGGAGCCCAAATCGCTGACGCTCGAGGAGTGCCGGGCGCTGCTGGCGCAAGCGCCGGAGCGGGGCAAGGGCCGGTTCGGTCGCGGTCGCGGCAGGCGAGGCGCTGCCGGGGCGGGCGCGGCTACTCCCGCCGCAGCGGCAACGGACGGAAAGGGTGCTGCGAAAGCCCCTCGCTCTCCCGCCCAGCCATCCGCCCCCTCACGCTCCCGCGCTCCCGCCGCCTCTGGCCGAAGGCCCGAAGGGGGTCACGCCGCCGCGCCGCGCCGTGCGAAGACATCCGCGCAGCGCAGCAACGGCTCGACCACAGAGACCGCCAGACGCCGTCCGGCCAGCACAGCCAAAAAGCCCGCCAAGAGCAAATCCGTCGCCCGGAAGGCAACCCGTAAGGCGTCCGCAGCGCGCCCGCGCGGCGTGAAATGACACGGCTGTAGGTAACCAGGCAGAGGAAGTGCCCCGCCGCCGCAGGTGGCGGGCGTCGAGCAAAAAGCCACGCTTTTCGCTCGACGCGCGCTGGGCCGGCCAGGATGGCCGGATCCAGCGCAATCAACGATAATCAGGGATTGTGTACGATGTCGCCGACTGCGATCGTGTCGGAGGCGCCGACGATCAGCCCGAAGCTCAGCTTCGGATACGTCTTGAAGACGAGCAACGTTCCGGCGCGCTCATCGGGCAGGCGCACCTTCGGCGCCAGCGACGTTCCCATGGCGCCCAGGTGCCGAAAGACGCCGGCATGCGCGCCATAGGTGTCGCGCACCTCTTCGCCGGCCTGATCCACTTCCAACACATTCCCCGGCTCCACGCCGGCATCGGACCCGCGGTTGATCACCACGATGTCATACTGACCCGCGAGATCACTGACGCCCGTGTCACCCACGATCCAGGCGATCTTGCCGTCGACCTGGGTAGCGGGGGCGCGGGGCTCCAGATTGAGAGGGGCCTGGACATCGCTCGACAAGAGCCTGTCGCCGCGCAAAGTTTCCCGCGACGTGTCGATGAGGACCGCCCGCGCCGGGTCGCTGACCGGCTGGGAGATCAAGGCCGTGGCGGTGTAGATGCCGATATAACCCAATGTGTGTCCGGTATCCGGATCGCGTACCTTCTCGCTGACATGGACCACGCTGTAGCGCGCGTGGTCCGCGGACCCGAGGCCGCGGATGTAGGCGACATGGCCGGAACCGGCGATCACGTGCTCGTTGCGGAATGCCACCACGTGCGGGGCGTCGCGTACCTCGTCCTCGGTGAGCACGGTCGGCCGCGCGAGAAACGCGGCGATGTTGGAGTACGGGATCGTGGGAATCGCGGAGGTGATGGGGGTGCTGCGCAGCCGCGGCTCGAGCCGCAGGGCGCTGGCCTCGACCAGCCGGACCTGCGGCCGGCCGTGGCCGTCGTAGGCCAGGGCCAGCTTGTCACCCGGATAGATGAGGTGCGGATTGTGAATGTGCGGATTGATGTACCAGACCTCCGGCCAGTCCCAGGGATCGCGCAGGTACATCGAGGCGATGCCCCAGAGGGTGTCGCCGCGCTTGACCGTATAGGTCATCGGCGCGTTCGGATTGATTTGCGGAACCGGGGCTGCCGCGGCCTGAGGCTGGGTATCGGCGGCCGCGACCGCCGCTTCGGTGGCGGTCTGGCTATCGCCTGCGGCCGGCGCCTGAGCGGCGGGCGGCGCGGTATCCTCCGGCGCAGTGGGAGCCGCCTGGCGGGAGCCATGCAGCAACGAGCAGCCGGCCAATGTGACCGACAGAGCGAGACCCGCAGCCAAGCGAGCCCGGAAACCTAGATTCGAGACCATCCTCACCACCTTGACTCCGGCCGCTGCGACCGGCCGGCTGCGACCAGCTTGAATGGGCGGGCTATAATCGCATGCCGGTGTCGGGCGGAGAGCGGCTTAATGTCAAGTTGTGCGCTCGGTCACGGCCTGGCTTGGACCCTCCAGCCCCTTGAACCCCTCTTTCCCGCCGCAATCGAACCCCCATGGCGATTAGATCCATTCTCGAATTCCCTGATCCCCGGCTGCGCACCCGGGCCCAGCCCGTCACCCGGTTCGACGCGGACCTGCACCGGGTCGTCGACGACATGCTGGAAACCATGTATGCCGCCCCGGGCATCGGACTCGCCGCGACACAGATCGACGTGCATCAGCGGCTGGTGGTCATCGACGTCTCGGCCGAGCACAACGACCCCCTGATCCTCATCAATCCGGAAATACTCACCCGTGAAGGCGAGATCGCCACGGAGGAGGGCTGCCTTTCCGTTCCCGGCTATTTCGACGAGGTGAAGCGCGCCTCCAGGATTCGCGTGCGTGCGCAGGACCGCGAGGGCAACCTCTTCGAGCGCGACTGCGAGGATATCCTCGCCGTCTGCGTCCAGCACGAAATGGATCACATCGACGGCAAGCTGTTCGTCGATTACATCTCCAGCCTCAAGCGCGAGCGGGTGCGCAAGAAACTGGAAAAGGAACGCAAGGAGCGCGCGACTCGCTCCAGTCCCGAGCGCCGCACCGGTGCTCTCTGATCATTGGCTGAAACTCGCCTGCGGCGCTTTGCTAGGCCTCATCCCTGCGCCGGGCCCTTCGGGCCGGCTGACGCCGTCCGGGATCGCTCCAGGCGATTTTGTCAGCGAGACCCTACACGTTTCGCCGCGGGCCGGGGAACGGCCCTGGCCCGCTGTGTCCTGGGCCTGAAGGAAGCATGCGCATCGCATTCGCCGGTACCCCGGAATTCGCGGTGCCCACCCTGCGTGCGCTGATGCAGTCGCCGCACCAGTTGGTGGGCGTATTGACACAGCCCGACCGGCCGCGGGGTCGGGGGCGGCATCTGAGCCCATCGCCGGTCAAGGCCGCTCTCCACGCATCCATTCCCGTCGTGCAACCCGCGACGCTCAAATCCGCCGATGATCGGGCGCCGCTTCTCGCCTGGAGCCCGGACGTTCTGGTCGTCGTGGCGTATGGGCTGCTCCTCCCAAAGGCCGTCCTGGAAATCCCGCGGCTCGGCTGCGTGAATGTCCATGCCTCCCTGCTGCCGCGCTGGCGCGGTGCGGCGCCGATCGAGCGCGCGCTGCTCGCGGGCGATGAGACGACAGGCATAACGATCACGCTCATGGATGAGGGACTCGACACCGGGCCCGTTCTGCTGCAACGGCCGCTCGCGATCGACCCGCAAGACACCGGCGCCAGCCTGCGCACCAGGCTCGCCATGGAGGGCGCATCGCTGCTGCTCGAAGCGCTGCAGGGACTCGGCAGCGGAGCCCTGCATCCCCGTCCCCAGCCCTCCGCGGGCGCCACGTATGCGCGCAAGCTGGACAAGCGCGAGGCGCCCATCGACTGGAGCCGCCCCGCAGCGGAAATAGAGCGGCAGATCAGAGCTCTGCAGCCCTGGCCCGTGGCGGAGACGGAATGCCGCGATCCGCAGACCGGCGTACCCGATCGCCTGCTCGTCCATGCGTCCAGATTGGCGCCCGACGATAATGCGGCAGCCAGGGAACAGCCCGGCTGTATCGTCGCGACAGACGGACGCCATGGGGCGGGCTACATCCGAGTCCAGTGCGGTGAGGGTCGTCTGGATCTGCTCCTGCTGCAGCGTCCCGGAGGCCAGCCCCAGCCGGCCTCGCTATTCACGCGGGGCCCGCGAGCGCTTGCGCGATCGATGGTGTTGGGCGGGATGACTTGAGCGGCAGGCTGGAGAACCCGGGCGCTCGAGCCCTTGCAGAGGCCGCCCGGGCCGTGGCCGCCGTGGTTCGTGGCCGCTCCGCAGACGAAGCGCTGCTCTCTGCGGAGCCGAGCGCGGCCCGTCCCGCCGTCCGCGCCATCGCACTCGGCACACTGCGCTGGTATTTGCGCCTGCGCCCCGCCGTCGAAGCGCTTCTCACCTCGCCGCGAGCGTTGGCTCGTGACATCCATGCGCTCCTCATCACGGCCGCTCATCAGATCGAGTATTCACGCGACGCCCCGGCACTCGTCGTGAATCTGGCCGTGGACGCCACCCGGATACTCGGCCAGCCCCGCGCCACGGGCCTGGTCAACGCTGTCCTGCGGCGCTTCGTCCGCGAGAGCGAGATGCTGCTTGCGGCTGCCGACGCCGACCCGGCCGCCCGCGCGGCGCATCCGAGTTGGCTGGTGGACATGCTGGCGAGCGAGTGGCCGGACCATTACCCGCAGATCCTGCAGGCCAACAACGGCCATCCGCCCATGGTGCTGCGCCTGAATGTGCAGCGTCGCTGCGCGGCCGACTACTTGAGCGACCTGGCGGCCGCCGGGCTCGCCGGGAACGTGGTGGGCTGGACGAGCGTCCGGCCGGGCTCGGTCGCGGTGACATTGGAGCGGCCGGTGTCCGTGGCCGGGCTGCCGGGGTTCAAGGAGGGGTGGGTATCCGTACAGGATGCGGGTGCGCAAGTCGCCCCCACGCTGCTCGAGCTGCTGCCGGGAATGCGCGTCCTCGATGCCTGTGCCGCTCCGGGCACCAAAGCGAGCCACCTGCTCGAGAGCGTCCCCGGCCCGATCGATCTCACCGCAGTGGATATCGATGCGGGGCGACTCGGCCGAGTCGAGGAAAACCTGCAGCGTCTCGGCCTCACGGCCCGGCTCGTGGCGGCGGACGTGCGTGATCCCGGGTCTTTCTGGGACGGCAGGCCGTACGATCGAGTGCTGGTGGACGCTCCATGCTCCGGCACCGGGGTCATTCGCCGCCACCCTGATATCAAGCTCCTGCGCCGCCCCGAGGACATCCCGGGCTTCGCGCACACCCAGCTCGAGATCCTGAAGGCTTCCTTTCGATTGCTCGCTCCCGCGGGCCGGCTGGTGTATGCCACCTGCTCGGTCCTGCCGGCGGAGAATGAAGCGGTCGTCCGCCGCTTCCTGGCAGATGAGCCGCGGGCGAGGCCGGCGCCCATGCCTCGCGGCGAAGGCCTCGCCCCCGGTGGGCTGGCGGGCGGCATAGGCACCCAGCTCCTTTGCGGAGGAGCGGCGGGAACCGACGGGTTCTATTATGCTTGTCTCGAAAACACAACGGGAGGAACCTGAGCGGCACGTTCGGGTCCGAGAGACTTAAGCATTTGCCGTTGCATTCATGCCACGACGGTTCTCACCACCGGAGCGCTCGCCGGCGCGCTCGCGGCCGGCCCTGATCAGGCTGGCCTGCGCTCTGCTGCTCGCGCTCACGGGTACGCTGGCCCTGGCCAATGCGCTCGACGGGGTGCTCGAGGTCAGCTCCGCCTATGTCAACTTCGATCATGGCGTCATCCAGCTCTACACACGGGTCCAGTACCCGCTGAATCCGGCGATCAGGGAGGCGCTGCAGGATGGTGTCACGCTGACGTTCGACCTCGAGGCGAGAGTCGATCGTGTTCGGCATCTCTGGTTCGACGCCAACGTGGTGGATCTCACGCTCAGGCGGGAGCTTGCCTATCACGTGGTCACCGACCGCTTCGTCGTCCGTGACGTGCGCAGCGGCGAGCAGAAGAGTTTCGAGACGCTGAAGGAGGCGCTGGCCTATCTCGGCAAGGTCGACAACTGGCCCATCCTCGTCGAGCCGCAGCTCGATGGAGGCCGCTATATCATCAGCGTGCGCGCAGGCGTGCGGCGCGGCAAGCTGCCGGCGTCTCTGCGCGCGCTGCTCTTCTGGACGGATGACTGGCAACGCGTGAGCAAGTGGTACTCATGGTCTCTGCCGGTGTAAACGACGATCGCGACGCGACGCAGCGGCTGCGCGCGCGGCGCCGCGGCGCCTGGTCGCTCGCCCTCTGGGGCGTCGTCGGCCTCGGCGCGCTGCTGCTCCTGCTCGCCAAGAGCGTGCAGAACTCCTCAGAGTTCGGCCGCCTGCAGCCCTGGATCCTGCTGCTCAACATAGCGGGTGTGCTGACTCTCACCGTCCTGCTGGTGCGCAAGCTCTGGCAGCTGGTGCGTGACTACCGCAACCACGTGCCGGGCTCCCGCCTGACGGCGCGCACGGTGATCATCTTCGGCGCGCTGGTGGTGGCGCCGCTCCTCATCGTCTACCTGTCGTCGCTCGAATTCCTGAACCGCGGCATCGACAGTTGGTTTCGCGTGGAGGTACGGCAGGGCTTGAAGGACGCGCTGGTGCTCTCGCGCGCGGCGCTCGATCTGCGCGTGGAGGAATGCGCCCGGCGCACCGAGTTGCTGGCCCGCTCGCTCGGGGCCCGCTCGGGCGTCGAGATCCAGACCCGCCTCGATGAGGAGCGGCGCGCGACGGCCGCCTCCGAGATCGTCCTCTTCGGCGACCACGAGCGCATCCTCGCCGCCAGTCTCGACAATCCACTGGCCGGCGTGCCGATCGCGCCACCCGCCGATCTCGTCCGGCGCGTGAACGATCACCGGCCCTACGTCAGTCTCGAGCCACAGGCGAACGGGCGCTATCTCATCCGCATCGGTGCGCCGCTCGGCGCGTCGCCCGACAGTCCCGAAGACCGCTATGTCATGGCGGTCTATCCGGTGCCGACGCAGCTCGCCGGACTCTCCGATGCCGTGCAGCGCTCCTACTCGCAGTACGGCAACCTCGCGGCATTGCGCCAGCCGCTGAAGTACAGCTTCAGCCTGACACTGTCACTGGTCCTGTTGCTCGCCATGCTGGCGGCGCTGTACGGCGCGATCTTCTCCGCCCAGCGGCTCGTGCGTCCGGTCCAGGATCTCATCGCCGGCACTCGTGCCGTCGGCAAGGGCGACTTCGACACGCGTCTGCCCCTGCCCTCGCGCGACGAGATGGGCTTCCTCGTGCATTCCTTCAACGACATGACCAAGCGCCTGCGGCGGGCGCACGAGGAGGCGACCCGCAGCCAGCAGGCCGTCGAGCGCGAGCGCGAGCGGCTGGCCATCATCCTGGCACGGCTCTCCACGGGCGTGCTCGCGGTGGACCGCACGCTCACCGTGCGCATGGCCAACGAGGCGGCCGGTGCCATCCTGGGCACCGATCTCTCTGCGGCGACCGGCCGCTCACTGCCGGAGCTGTCGGCGAGCAACGAGCGCCTGGGACAGTTCGTCGCTGCTCTCGCCGTGCGCTTCGCGCGCGGGCGCGAGGAATGGCGCGAGCAGCTCGATCTGGAAGGCGGTCCGACGCTTGGGACCCTGGCGCGCCGCAACCTCATGTGTGCGTGCACGCAGCTGCCGGGAGAAGAAGGCGACCGGGGGTATGTCATCGTCTTCGACGACATAACGACTCTTCTCCAGGCGCAGCGGGATGCCGCCTGGGGCGAGGTCGCCCGCCGTCTCGCGCACGAGATCAAGAATCCGCTGACTCCGATCCAACTCTCGGCCGAGCGGCTGCGCCGGCGGCTGCTCGCCAGCATGGCGCCGCGGGACGCGGAGATCCTCGAGCGGGCCACCCACACCATCGTGCAGCAGGTCGAGACCATGCAGCAGATGGTGAACGCCTTCAGCGAGTATGCGCGCGCGCCGGAGATGCGGGTCAGCCGCTTCAGCCTGAACCAGCTGGTGACCGAAGTCGCGGAGCTCTACCGCTCCCAGGATCCGCGCGCAGCCATCCACCTCAGCCTGGACGAGCGGCTGGAGAACATCGAGGCCGATCGCGGCAGAGTGCGACAGATCCTCAACAACCTCGTCACCAATGCACTGGAGGCGCTCGAAGGCGCGGCGCAGCCGCGGCTCGAGATCGCGACTCGGCTCGAGTCCGCTGCCGAGGAGGGCCAGTACGCCGCCGTGTCGGTATGTGACAATGGACCCGGATTTCAACGCGAGCTGCTGGGCCGGGTGTTCGATCCATACGTCACGAGCAAGCCCAAGGGAACGGGGCTCGGCCTGGCGATCGTGAAGAAGATCGTCGAGGAGCATGGGGGGCGGATCCACGCCGAAAACCGCCCCGAGGGCGGTGCCCTTGTCAGGGTGTTGTTGCCTGTGATCGACAGCACGCGGAAAGCGGCCGGTGCGCGTGACCGAAGAGAACAATTGCGGAGAGAAAGGGCATGACTAAATCTTTTGTGGACGGCGACAGCCGGCCCGAAGGGGTCTTCCGATGAGTGCCGAGTCGCGAATGCGGGGCTCAGAGGCCGCAGGGACGGGGCCGCGCAATGCTCCACACATTCTGGTGGTCGATGATGAGGCGGATATCCGCGGGCTGCTGAAGGAGATCCTCTCGGAGGAAGGATACGAGGTCGACGTCGCCGCGAACGCGGCCCAGGCTCGTGCCTCGCGCGCGCGGCAGACGCCCGATCTGGTCCTGCTCGATATCTGGATGCCGGACGTCGATGGCATCACCTTACTGCGCGAATGGTCAGCTTCCGTGACGGATGGTTGTCCCGTCGTCATGATGTCCGGCCACGGAACCGTCGAAACGGCTGTCGAGGCGACGCGTCTCGGCGCGTTCGACTTCGTGGAGAAGCCGCTGTCGCTCGCGAAGCTGCTGCGCACCGTCGAGAGGGCGCTCGATGCCGGGAGGCGCCGGCGCCAGTCGGGCAAGCTGCTCGTCCCCGCGCTCATGGTGCCGGCCGGCAAGAGCAAATTGATGCAACAGTTGCGCACGGACCTGCAGCAGATCGCCAGCCACTCCTCCTCGGTGCTCCTCATCGGGGAGCCGGGGTCCGGCCGCGAGGCGTTCGCCAGATTTCTGCACGAGCGCGGACCCCGTGCGGGCTCGCCCTTCGTCACCCTGGTGGCCAGCAGTCTGCGGGAATCGGAGGCGGAGAGCCGGCTCTTCGGCCGCGCCGAGGGCGCCAACCGCCTCCCGGGGCTCATCGAACAGGCGGCCGACGGCACGCTCTTCGTCCAGGAGATCGACGATCTGCCGGCCGGCGCGCAGCGCCTCCTCGTCGGCGCGCTCGAGTCCGGCCGCTTCTCGCCCATCGGCGGCTCGGAGCCGGTCGAGCTGCGCGCGCGCGTCGTCTCCTCCGCGCAACCCGGAGTGGAGAGCAGGGCCGGAGCCGAAGGACTGCGCCGCGATCTGCTCGCGCATCTCAACACTCTGATCGTCAGGGTCCCGCCGCTGCGCGATTACGCCGAGGACGTCCCCGAGCTGCTGCGCCAGCAGGTGGACCGCATCGTCGACACGGAAGGCCTGCCGTTCCGCCGTTTCAGCGTGGCGGCGCAGAACCGGCTGCGCAACTATCCGTGGCCCGACAACGTGCGCGAGCTCAAGAATCTGGTGCACCGTCTGCTGATTCAAGGAGGGAGTGAGGAAGTCAGCCTCGATGAGATCGAGCGCGAGCTCGCCGTGCAGGCGCCGGCGGGCGAGCCGCTCGTCAAACAGGACCTGCTCGCCCTGCCGCTGCGCGAGGCCCGCGAGCAGTTCGAGCGCGCGTACCTGCAGCAACAGCTCCTGCTCTGCAACGGCAAGGTGGGCCAGCTCGCCAAGCGAGTCGGTATGGAGCGCACGCACCTTTACCGCAAGCTGCGGTCGCTTGGTCTCGATTTCCGCTCGATCGGGGAAGAATGACGGAATAGACACAGTCTATGTACGGGAGCGCGGCGCCGCGGCAGCCGTTCTTGTATCATGCGAGAGACAATGTTGTCGGAGAGTGACAACTGAGAGCCGCCGGAGAAGGCAAGAGGAAGGGGGATCCCGCTCGAGCGCGGAACGGTTCCGCGTCGGCCGCGGCAGGGAAGGCCGTTACCGCCGCAAAGGGACTGCGCTTGCTCATCGTGGAGGATGTCGCCGCAGAGGCCGAGCTCGCGGTCCGGCACCTCGCTTCCGGCGGCATCTCGTGTGTCCCCCGCACCGTATCCGATGAGCGCCAGTTCCGCACGGCGCTCAAACAGTTTCGTCCCCATGTCATCCTCTCCGACTTCACACTGCCCGCGTTCGATGGGCTCGCCGCCCTCGACATCGCCCGCGAGGAGGCGCCCGAAGTGCCCTTCATCTTTCTCTCGGGCACCATCGGTGAGGAGCGCGCGATCGAAGCCCTGCAGCGCGGGGCCGTCGACTACGTTCTGAAGACCAATCCCGCGCGGCTGGTGCCCGCCGTCCGCCGCGCCCTGCGTGAGGTGCAGGAGCGGACGCGGCGCCGCGCCGCGGAGCGCGAGATTGCGCGCCTGACCCGCAGCCTCAAGATGCAAAGCGGCATCAACAGCGCGGTGATTCGCATCCGCGATCAGGATGAGTTGTTGCGCGAAGCCTGCCGTCTCGCGTACGAGGTGGGCGGTTACGCCCGCGCCGCGATGTTCAGGGTGGTCGCCGACGGGCGCAGTGCGACACCGTGGTATTCGCTGGGAGTTACACCGCCGCCCGGGCGCAGCCTGCCGGTGATCACCATAGGCGACGGCACGGAGCCTGACACCACTCTGACGGGTCGGGCGTTGCGCACCGGAGAGATCGCCCTGTGCGCGGATCTCGCCCGGACGGAGCCGCCGATCGCCAGCCGCGAGCGGCTGCTGGAGGTGGGGCTGAGGTCGCTGGTGGCGCTGCCGCTGATCGTCGGTGGCGTGCGCGTCGGCGCGCTGGCGCTCGGCTCGCGCGAGGCGCACGTCGTCGGCGACGAGGAGCTCAGCCTGCTGCAGGATGTCGCCGCCAACCTTTCGTTTGCCCTGCGCTACCTCCAGCAGGAGGGCAAAGCCCAGTACCTGACTTCCTTCGATCCGTTGACCGGGCTCGCCAAGCGGGCGCTCTTCTGCCAGCGGGTCGACCTGCGCGTGCGCAACCGGGCGGCGCTCGAGAGCGCCCCGACCGTGGTCGCATTCGACGTCATGCATCTCAGCAAGGTCAACGACAGCTTCGGACGGCATGCCGGCGACCTGCTGCTGCAAGTGGTCGCGAAGCGGCTCAAATACCACATCGCGGACGACGAGCGTATCGGATACCTCGGCGGCGGCACGTTCGTGTTGGTGCTGCCGCAGGAGGAGACCTCCGCGGAGAGTGTCACGACACTGCTCGAGAACACGGTCTTCCGCGAGCCGTTCCACATCGAGGGGCGGGTGCTGTGCACGTCGTTCCGTTCCGGCATCGCCCGCTCCCCCGCCGACGGCGAGGATGGCAACACACTCGCGCAGCGCGCGGAGGCCGCGCTCAAGCAGGCGAAGGAGGCCGGTGAGCAGTACCTGCATTATCAGATCGAGATGCACAGCGACATCGCCGAGCGGCTCGCGCTGGAGCATCGCCTGCGCGCCGCGCTCGATGAGCGGCAGTTCATCCTGCACTACCAGCCGCAGGTGAATCTCGCCACCGGTCTGATCGAGGGAGTGGAAGCGCTGCTGCGCTGGCAGGATCCGGAGCGCGGCTTGGTTTTACCCGGACAGTTCCTGCCGGTGCTCGAGTCGTCGGGCATGATCGTGGCGGTGGGGGAGTGGGTGCTGCGTCAGGCGGCCGAGGACTGCCTGCGCTGGCGCCGCGCGGGACTCGGACCGGTGCGGATCGCGGTGAACGTGTCGGCGCAGCAGATCCGGCGGCGGACCTTCGTGGGGCAAGTGCTTGCGGCTGCGCGGCCGTGCCTCGGTGACAGATACGGTATCGATCTGGAGATCACGGAGACAGGGCTGCTGCACGACGTCGAAGGTGCGAGCCGCAAGCTCCGCGAGCTGCGTGCCGCGGGGTTGCGCATCGCGCTCGATGACTTCGGCACGGGTTATTCGTCGCTCGGGCTGTTGTCGAAGCTGCCCGTGGACCTGGTGAAGATCGACCGGTCGTTCATCACGGGCTTGCCGGAGGACAAGACGAGCGTCACGCTGGTATCGAGCGTGATCGGGCTGGCCTCGTCATTTGGGTTGCGGGTGGTGGCGGAGGGAGTGGAGACGGAGGGGCAGCTGCGCATTCTGGGGGAAATGGGCTGCAACCAGTCGCAGGGCTACCTGCACTCCCGGCCGGTGGCGGCCGAGCAGTTCGAGAAGTTGCTGCGGGAGCAGGGGGAGCGGACCTCTCCGGGGCCCTAGCGTCTTGGCGAGCTAGTACGGTTCAGCCGCCCCCGCTGAACGGGTGCGCCATTCATGAATACTCGGGGCTTGCCGAGGCGCACGGCGTTGGCATCAACGCTTCGCGCGCGCCTTTCTTCCTGTACGACGCGGCGCCTTTGATTTCGCCGCGCGTCGGACCGGCGCACGGCGCGCGGCCGTCTTCAACGGTGAGCCCTTGCGCTTCGCGCCGCGCGCACTTGCGGCGGATTTGCTCTTCATCGAGTGGCGCTTCTTTGCCTTCGCCGCTGATTTTGCCGGCGCGGATGTCTTGACGCCTGTCCGTCTGCGGGACGCTTTTCTTGCACCCGCGTGCTGGCGCGATGCGGCCGGCGCACGAGTCCCGGCGCTCCGGGCCCTCTTTCCGGCGGCGGGCTTGGGGGCCTTGGCCGGCGCCGACTTGCCGCCGGCAGGCTGCGCACGCGTATCGACGCCGCGCAACTGATCGAGAATCGCGGGATTCTCCAGCGTCGAGACGTCCTGAGCGATCTCCTCGCCGCGTGCGATTGCCCGCAGCAGCCGGCGCATGATCTTGCCGGAGCGCGTCTTCGGCAGGTTGTCCGCGAAGCGGATCTCGTCGGGCTTGGCGATGGCCCCCAGATGTTCCGCCACCCAGGTGCGCAGCTCGCTGACGAGCGCGCTCGTGTCGCCCGTCGGGCGCTGCCCGCGGCAGACAACATAGGCGAAGACCGCCTCGCCCTTTATTTCGTGCGGCTTGCCCACGACGGCCGCCTCGGCGACCCGCGCGTGCGAGACGAGCGCCGACTCGATCTCCATCGTCCCGAGCCTGTGGCCCGCGACATTCAGCACATCGTCGATGCGGCCCATGATCCAGAAATAGCCGTCCTTGTCGCGGTGGGCGCTGTCCCCCGCCACATAGAAGCGCCCGTCGAATTTCTCCCAGTAGGCGGCGAGGTAGCGCGCGTTGTTGCCCCAGATGGTGCGCAGCATCGCGGGCCACGGCTTCTTGATGACGAGATAGCCGCCGGCGTCGGGCCGCGTGACGGATTCCCCGCGCTCGTCGACGATGTCCGCCTCGATGCCAGGCAGTGGCAAGGTGCACGAGCCTGGCTTGGTGCGCGTGACGCCCGGGAGCGGCGAGATGAGGATCACGCCGGTCTCCGTCTGCCACCAGGTGTCCACGATCGGGCAGCGGCCGCGGCCGATCACCCGGTGATACCACATCCACGCCTCGGGATTGATCGGCTCGCCGACACTGCCGAGCAGACGCAGACGGGAGAGGTCGTAGCGCGCGGGTATCTCGTCGCCGAGCTTCATCAGCGCGCGGATCGCGGTCGGCGCGGTGTAGAAGACGCTGACGCCCTGGTCCTGGCAGATTTTCCAGAATCGTCCCGCGTCGGGAGTCGTCGGGGCGCCCTCATACAACATCACGGTCGCGCCGGCGGCGAGCGGCCCGTAGGCCACGTAGCTGTGCCCGGTCACCCAGCCGACGTCCGCGGTGCACCAGAAGACATCGTCGTCGCGCAGATCGAACACCCACTGGGTGCTCAGCTTCGCCCCGAGGAGATAGCCGCCGCTCGAATGTTGGATCCCCTTCGGCTTGCCCGTGGATCCCGAGGTATAGAGCAGGTAGAGCGGGTGCTCCGCCTCGACCCACTCCGGCTCGCAGTCCGGCGACTGGCCTGCGATCACGTCGTGCCACCAAAGATCGCGGCCCCGCTGCATGGTGACCGGCTGGCCGGTACGCTTGAGGACGATGACGCGCTCGATGGTCTCGCAGCCGTCGGCCAGCGCCTTGTCCGCCGCCGCCTTGAGCTCTATCGGGTGACCGCCGCGCCAGCCGCCGTCCGCGGTGATCAGCGCTTTCGCGCCCGTGTCTTCGATGCGGTCCTTGAGCGCCGGCGCGGAGAAGCCGCCGAACACCACCGAGTGAATGGCCCCGATCCGGTTGCAGGCATGCATCGCGACGAGGGTCTCGGGCACGAGCGGCATGTAGATGGCCACCCGATCACCCTTGCGCAGGCCCTGCGCCTTCAGGGCATTGGCGAACCGGCAGACCTCGGCGTGCAGCTCGCTATACGAGAGCCTGCGGGTGTCGCCCGGCTCGCCTTCGAAGATCACAGCGGTCTTCTGTCCACGCTGCGCGAGATGCAGATCCAGACAGTTGAACGAGACGTTCAGGCGCCCATCCGTGAACCAGCGGTAGTTCGGGGCGGCGGAGTCGTCGAGAGTCACTGTGAATGGCGTCTGCCAGGTGAGCTCCCGGCGGGCGAGCTCGCCCCAGAACCCGCTGGGATCGGCCGCCGCCTGAGCGCGCATGCGCTCGAGATCCGCCGGCTTGATGCGCGCCCGGCTGGTGAACTCCGCGGCAGGGGCGAACGTTCGCTCCTCCTGAAGGACGGATACGATGTTCTTGCTCGCCATACTCAATCCCCTCGCAGAAGCACAGCCGGCAAAAGCATAGCCGAATCGCGCGCGGTCCTGGGAGTCCGCTAGCCCCGGGTCTCGGCCAGCAGTCGGTCGATGCTCGCGCGCGCCTGGCGGGCGTAGCCACCGCCGAACAGGTTGGCGTGATTCAACACATGATAGAGATTGTAGAGCTCGGCGCGTACGGCATGCCCGGCAGGCAGCGGCGCGTCGGCCAGGTAGGCATCGTAGAAGGGGCGGCCGAATCCGCCGAAGAGCCGGGTCATGGCGAGGTCCGCCTCGCGATCGCCGTAATACACCGCCGGGTCGAAGACGACCGGCTCATCCTGCTCGTCCGCGAGCCAGTTGCCGGCCCACAGGTCGCCGTGCAGGAGCGAGGCTTCCGGCTGGTGGCCGGCGAGCAGCGCGTCGACCGACTCGAGGAGCCGGGCGCCGGGGTTCTCCAGCAGCTCGCCGAAACCGTTCTGCACCGCCAGCGCGAGCTGATGGCGCAGGCGCCGCTCGCGGAAGAACTCCGCCCAGTCGCAGAGGCCGCCATTCGGTTGCGGCGTTCGGCCGATGAAGTTGTCGCTCGCGAAGCCGAACTCCTGCGCTTTGACCCGGTGCTGCGCCGCGAGGCCCTCGCCGAGCCGACGCTCCGCCGACCGCCCCGCGGGCCGCGACTCGATCCACTCGAGCGCGAGGAAGGCAGTGTGGCCCGCGGTGCCGCGCGCGCGTACGCTCGGGACGCGGATCGCGTGTGCGCCTGCAAGCTCGAGAAGACCCGTCGCTTCCGCTTCCAGTCCGGCGCCGTCGCTGTGATCGGCGACTTTCACGAAGAGCGGCTCCTCGCCGCACCGCCAACGGTATGTGCGATGAATGCTGCCGCCCGAGACGCCGCTCTCCGGCTCCGGCGCGCACGCGCCGCCGATCTGCGCCGCGATCTCGCGGCCAATGGCATCGAATCCGCCGTCCTCGCCTTCGTCGCTCAAATGCGCTCCTGTGGGCGTCGAATGCTCAGCTTACGGCCGCCGTGATGGTAGCGTTTCCCAGTGTGGCGAGCCGCTCGCCCTGGCGGCGCAGCAGCGGGCCGAAGCCGAGGTGGTCATAAAGCGCCCCCAGCGACGCAAGATCCGGAGCCCTGGGCCGCAGGTCCGCGGCCGATACGCCGAGCGGCATGTCGCACACGATGCGCGTGAGCCGCCGCGCCAGGAAGACCGATTCGCGATGGGTGGCCAGCCGCTCGCCGAGAGCACTGCCGCCGCGCAGACCGAGGGCCGCCACACGGCCGATGTTGGCATAGAGATCGTCGAGTGAGCCGAATTTCCGCATCAGCGTGGCGGCGATCTTGGGCCCGATGCCCGGCACGCCGGGAATGTTGTCGGAGCTATCGCCGACGAGGGCGAGGAAGTCGGCGAAGCGCTCGGGCGCCGCGCCGAAGTGGCGCTCCACGTCCCGGTACCCGAGCTGCGTGCGCGCGCCGAAATCCCAAAGCAGATCACCGTCGCGCATGAGCTGAGCGAGATCCTTGTCTCGCGTGATGAAGGCGGAGCGGATGCCTTCCGCGCGCATCAGGCAGGAGAGCGTCCCGATGATGTCGTCGGCCTCGAACTCCGGATCGACGAATGCCGGCACGCCGAGAAGGCGGCAGAGCTCCCGGCAGTATTCGAACTGCCGTGGCAGGCCGGCGGGAGCCGGCTCGCGGTTGGCCTTGTAAGCAGGGTAGATCCTGTTGCGATACGACGTCGCCAGTCGCCGGTCGAATGCGACGCCGATATATCGCGGCCGGATACGCTCGATCAAATCGCCCAGAAAGCGAGCGAAGCCGTAGACCGCATGCACCGGGTCGCCATCGCCGTCCACCATGTCCGGCAGCTGCGAGTGGTACGCGCGAAAGACATAGACCGAGGCGTCGATCAGGAAAATCAAGGCGGCCGCATCCCGAAAGCCTGAAGCGACATGAGCGGCTCAGGCACCCGCACGGGCCGCGCAGCCGCAGGTGGCTTCATCAACTGAGCCAGCGCTGGATGCGGTCGTGCAGCGGGCTCGAGCGCGGGAAGTGCGCCAGCAGATACTGCATCTGGTCCGCGAGCACGCGGCGGCCCTTGAGGAAGATATATTCCGCGTAGGTCGGAGTGAACGGCACCGCGATGAGCTGCATCTTCGCCTGTTCCGGTGTACGCGAAGCCTTCTGATTGTTGCAGCGCCGGCATGCGGTCACGACGTTGGTCCACACGTCCAGACCTCCCTGACTGAACGGCCTGATGTGGTCGCGCGAGAGCTCCCGCGAGGGAAAGCGCAGGGCGCAGTACATGCAGAGGTAGGCATCCCTGCGGAACAGAGTCTGGTTGTTGAGCGGCGGCACATAGTCGTGCCGCGTATTGCCAGGATTGCCCGTGTGCCCGACCGTGGCCACGATGGAATTGATCTCCAGCACGGTGCGCCGGCCGGTGAGCGCGTTCACGCCGCCGTAAAGCTCGAAGAGCGGTGAGCCGCACGTATAGGCGACCTGCTCCTGGTGGTAGAGCCGCGCCGCCTCCTTGTAGTCGATCCACTCGAGCGGCATGCCGGCGATGTCCGTCCGCAGGACGAGTTGGGAGAGCCCGCGCGCCGTCCCGGCTGGGACGATCCGCAGGTCGTCCGCGAAACCGCAGTCGGCCCGTTCGAGGTCTATGCCCATCATGGCAGGTGTAAGATACGGCAATTTTATGCGAATATTCAACATCCTCCGCCCAGGACCCCCTAAAGAGGGCACCGAATGCCAGTAACCATAGGCGCACTCCGCGAGAGCGCGCCCGAGACTCGTGTCAGTTTGGTTCCCGAGGTCGCCGAGAAGCTCACCCAGAGCGGCGCGCGAGTGCTGCTCGAGCGCGGTGCCGGCGGGAGTGCCCAGTTCCCTGATGCCGCCTACCGCGGGGTCGAATGGGCCGATTCGGCCGCCGGCGTGCTCGCGCAGTCGCAGGTACTGCTGACGGTTCAGCCCTTCGCGCTGGAGCGGATCCAGGCGCTGCAGGCGGGCACCGTGCTGATCGGCTTTCTGCAGCCGTACGCGCGGCGCGAGGAAGTCAAAGCCCTGAAGGAGCGGCGGATCACGAGCTTTGCGATGGAGCTGGTGCCGCGCATCTCCCGCGCGCAATCGATGGACGCCCTGTCGTCACAGGCCGCCATTGCCGGCTACAAGGCGGTCCTGATCGCCGCCAGTCAGCTGCAGAAGTTTCTTCCGATGCTCACGACGGCGGCCGGGACCATCCGGCCCTCACAGGTGCTCATCATCGGCGCAGGCGTCGCGGGACTACAGGCGATCGCGACGGCTAGACGTCTCGGGGCCGTCGTCGAGGCGTATGACGTTCGCAGCGCAACGCGTGAGCAGGTGAAGTCGCTCGGCGCCAAATTCGTCGAGACCGGCGTCAGCGCCGAAGGCACCGGCGGCTACGCGCGCGAGCTGACTGAAGAGGAAAAGCGCAAGCAGCAGGAAGTGCTCGACTCCCGCATCGCCGCCGCGGATGCCGTAGTGACGACAGCGTCCGTCCCCGGACGGCCGGCACCAAAGATCATCCAACGGGGCGCCGTGGAGCGCATGCGCCCGGGATCCGTGATCGTCGACATCGCGGCGGAGCAGGGTGGCAACTGCGAGCTGACCCGCGCCGGCGAGGTGGTGACGCATCAGGGCGTCAAGGTCATCGGCGCCGTGGGTCTCGCAGGCGAGCTCGCCTACAACGCCAGTGAGATGTACGCCCGCAATCTGCTCAACTTCCTGAAGCCCGCCATCCAGAAAGGCGAGCTCGCCATCGACTGGAGTGACGAGGTTTTCGCCCAGGCCTGTCTGACGCACGCCGGCGAGATCAAACACGAGCCCACACGCAAGGCAATCGAGGGTTGAGCCGATCATGACCGGAATCGTTGCGCTTTACATCTTCATGCTCGCGGCCTTCACCGGTTACGAGGTCATCTCCCGCGTGCCGGTGATCCTGCACACCCCGCTCATGTCGGGGTCCAACTTCGTGCACGGAATCGTCCTGGTCGGCGCCATGGTGGCGCTCGGCAACGCGCACACGCCGCTGGAGAAGACCATCGGCTTCATCGGCGTGCTGCTCGCGGCGGGCAACGCCATGGGCGGCTACGTCGTCACGGAGAGAATGCTGGAGATGTTCAAATCCAGCAGGGCGGGCGGCGCGCGCCCGGGGGCGCGCTAGATGCCAGGGTCACCGATGTCGGGTTTCATGGGGGCCGACACCCTGATCCAGGCCAGCTACTTCGTCACCGCGGTGCTCTTCATCGTGGGCCTGAAGCGCATGAGCTCGCCGGTCACCGCGCGCAGCGGCATCCTCTGGGCCGGCGCCGGCATGCTGGTCGCCACCGCCGTCACCTTCGCGTATCCGGGGATGACCAACTACGCGCTCATCAGCGCCGCAATCGTTCTCGGCGCGGTGCTCGCCTGGTGGAGCGGCAAGCGCGTCGCCATGACCAACATGCCGCAGATGATCGCGCTCTACAACGGCATGGGCGGCGGCGCCGCCGCGGCCATCGCCGCGGTGGAGCTCTATCGCGGCGGCGCGGAAGGGTACGGCCAGGCCACTCTCGCCGTGATCGGCGGCCTGATCGGCGCGGTGTCCTTCAGCGGCAGCGCAATCGCCTTCGGCAAGCTGCAGGGCCTCATCAAGCGCAGCTTCCGTTTCCGCGGGCAGCAGGTGCTCAACCTCCTGATCCTCGCTGCGGCCCTCGCGGCCGCCGCGCTGCTCGCGGGACACTTCAACGATTCCCCGCCCGTCGTCACCTGGCTCTTCGTCCTCGCGCTGGTTCTCGGCATCACCATGACGCTGCCCATCGGCGGCGCCGACATGCCGGTGGTGATCTCCCTGTACAACGCCCTCACCGGCCTCGCGGTGGGTCTCGACGGGTTCGTCCTGCACAACGCGGCGATGATCGTCGCCGGCACCGTCGTCGGGTCGGCCGGCACTCTCCTCACGCAGCTCATGGCGAAAGCCATGAATCGCTCGCTCGCCAACGTGCTCTTCTCCGGCTTCGGAGATACGGGCGGCGGCCCCGCCAGCACCGTGACGGGTAGCCTCAAGCCCATCGAGGCTTCCGACGTCGGCGTCATGCTTGCTTTCGCGCAGAAGGTGATCGTGGTGCCCGGCTATGGCATGGCGGTCGCTCAGGCCCAGCACAAGATCTGGGAGCTCTGCCAGCTCCTCATCGACCGCGGTGTGACGGTCAAGTTCGCAATCCATCCGGTCGCCGGCCGCATGCCGGGCCACATGAACGTGCTGCTGGCCGAGGCCGGCGTGCCGTACGACCTGATCGCCGACCTCGACGAGATCAACGCGGAGTTCGACACCGCCGACGCGGCCCTCATCATCGGCGCGAACGACGTGGTCAACCCGGTGGCGCGCACGGACAAGTCGAGCCCGATCTACGGCATGCCGATCCTGAACGCCGACCGCGCGAAAAACGTCATCGTGATCAAGCGAGGCCAGGGCGCCGGATTCTCGGGTATCGAGAATGCGCTCTTTTATCTCGACAACACCCGGATGCTCTACGGTGATGCGCAGAAAGCCGGCGCCGAGCTGATCCAGGCCGTGAAGGCAATCGGTTGAGACGGAGGTATGACGTGAGGAGTGTGCTGGGAATCGGCTTGGCGCTGGCGGTCCTCGCCACCTTCCCCTGCCATGGTCAGAGCGCGGCCGACGATGTCCCGCCCTCCATGCAGGCATTGCGCGCCCATCGTACGTCGACACCTGACGCGATGCTCGCTGGTACGCCCGCGTCCGCGTGGCGTGCCCTCGATCCCGATAACACTCTGTACGTGACTCTGCCTCAGGGCCGGCTGGTCATCGAGCTGGCGCCGCAGTTCGCGCCGCTGTATGTCGCCAACATCAAGAAGCTGGTGCGGCAGGGCTTCTTCAACGGTCTGCCCATATTCCGTGTGCAGGACAACGCCCTGGCGGAATGGGGCGACCCCACGGGTCACAAATCAGTGGGCACGGCCAGGCGCACCGTCACCGCGGAGTTCGAGCGGCCGTCGCGTGACCTGCCATTCACCGTGCTGCCCGATCCTGATACCTACGCTCCGCAGGTCGGATTCTCGGACGGCTTTCCGGCAGCCCGCGATCCCGTATTCGGCCGGGCATGGCTCGCCAACTGCTATGGCATGGTGGGCACGGCCCGCGGTAACAATGTCGACAGCGGCGGGGGTACGGCTCTCTACGCGGTCATCGGCGGACCGCAGCGGCAGTGGGACCGCAATACCACGATGGTCGGTCGCGTGCTGATGGGCATGCCGCTCCTCTCGGCACTGCCGCGAGGCAAGGGCCCCCTGGGCATATACGTGGACCACAAACGCTGGGTGCGCATCGAGTCGGTGCAGATCGCCGCGGATCTTCCCGCCGCCAAGCGCACCCCGCTCGAGGTGCTGCGCACCGACACGCCGACCTTCACTCAGTACGTGGAGTCGCTGCGCAACCGCCGGGGGCCATGGTTCAAGGTGCCGGCCGGGCGGATCAGCATCTGCAGCGTGCCGATCCCCGTCAGGCCGCAAGCAAGCCACTGAGCGGCTGTTTCCTCAATGAGGCCGTCGCGGGCCGCGCAGCATCGGAAACCGCCGCATTGGCATCTGATGCTCACGTCGCATCTCCTGTGCGTGCTGCATCATCAGTTGCCGCTGGGCGGGCGTCGCGTGCTGCCATTGCTGGCGCAACATGCGGCGCCGCCAGGGCGGTAGTCGCTGGAACTGACGGAAGCTCTGGCGAATCGCCTGCTGCTGTCGTGGCGGCAGGGCTCTGAACCTCTGCCAGCTCCGGCGCAGCGTCTGGCGCTGCTCCGGGCTGAGCTGCCGCCACTGTTGGAAGCGCTGCTGGGCCATCGAGCGCTGCTGCGGGCTCATGTTGAGCCACCGCTCGCTGCCGCGTGCCAGCGCCTGCTGGCGTGCCGGCGGGAGTGATCCCCATTTCTGCGCCACCGGCCCGAGCAGCCGCTGTTGCTGCGGCGAGAGGCTCGACCAGGCGATCGGCGCCGCGGCGGCGGTCGCGCTAGCCGCGCGGCTGCGCGCCGTCGGAGCGGTCGCGCTGGCCGCGGGGCTCGGCGCCGCCTGGGCAGTCGCGCCATTCACGGGGCTCGGCGCTGTCTGGGGGGTCGCGCCACTCACGGGGGTCGGCGCCGTCTGGGGGGTCGCGCCACTCACGGGGGTCGGCGCCGTCTGGGCGGGCGGACTGGCCTCGGCCGGCGGGTTCGGCGCAGGCGTCTCCTGCGCCAGGGCGCACGCCGGCGCCACCGCCAGCAGCAGCGCGAGCATCAGCGCTTTGCGCTCGTTGATCATTGTCTCGAACCCCTATCCACTCGGCTTTTCCGCGCCCGCCGGCGGGCTCGCCGGTTTCGGCTGCGCCGACGCCTGAGGCGTCTGTGATGCCTTGCTCACCTTGCCGATGTTGGTTTGCGTCAGATACGCCAGCCAGCCGGCGTCGTCGGACGAATCGCTCGACGGATCACCGCTGCCCAGAAATTCCAACAGCCCCGGATCCACCGG
Organism: Steroidobacteraceae bacterium; assembly: GCA_036278795.1. Taxonomy (GTDB): domain Bacteria; phylum Pseudomonadota; class Gammaproteobacteria; order Steroidobacterales; family Steroidobacteraceae; genus 13-2-20CM-66-19. The sequence goes on from DASUKK010000011.1 coordinate 90,936, forward strand.
GACATCCTTGGCTTTCGGCGGCGGATCCCCCGCATGCCCTGCAACCGACCCACCCGCGAGCGCCGCCGTCACGACCGCGATCCCGATGCGGCGGCCAATACCCATCTCAGCCGCTGTTCTGGCCGGTGACCGCTGCGGCATTCCGGGCGCCGTGGGACTTGCCCTGGCCGGCCGCGCCGGGACCGGCTGGTCGAGCGCCCGCATCGGCCTGCGCCATCGCCCATTCGTAGAACTGTCCATCGCCGCCGCCCTGCATGAGGTCCATCCCGTCGCGATCGGCGAGCAGATCCAGATCCTCGACGGTGGTGTGATTCGCCTCCACCGCGGGGTAGCCCTGCGGCGCATTCGGCCAGAGCACGAAAGCAACCAGCACCGCGGCGGCCATCGCCCCTGCGACCGGCATCCACAGCAGACGCAGCCGCAGCCACGTTGCCGCGCGCAACAGCAGGAACCCATGGCCGTGCCGTGCCGCTTCGGCGAGCGCCGCGTGCCGTGCCTGATTCAACCGCGAGCGCGCATGGCCGCCGACGCGCTGCACGCCCTCCTCCAGGAGAGCCTGCAACCGGCGCTCGAAATCAGCCGTGCCGTTCAAATCCCGGCTCATGCGTAGAATTCCCCGAGCTGCGCGCGCAGTGTCTGCAGCGCGCGAAAGTAATGTGTCTTGACGCTGCCCTCCGAGCATCCCATGGCCCGGGCGGTCTGCGCCACGTCCAGTCCTTCCAGGGTACGTAACAGAAACGCCTGCCGCTGCCGCCTCGGCAGCGCCCCGAGAGCCTTCTCCAGCGCCGACATCGCCTCATCGATTTCCAGCCGTCGGGTGGGCAGCGGATCGCCGCTGGCGGCCTCCGCGATCGGGTCCGGCTCATCCTCGTCGGCTTCCGACCGAAACGGCAGCCAGGACATTACGCGGTTGCGGACCGTCCGCCTGCGCTGCACGTCCCGGATGCGATTCTCCAGGATCCGGTAGAAGAGCGGTTTCCATTCCTCCGCAGGCCGGTCCGAGTACGCACGCGCGAGTTGGAGCATGGCATCCTGCACGGCATCCAGGGCGTCGTCCTCGTGCCGCAGCGCAGCCTGCGCGATCTTGAATGCACGCACCTCGACGCCCGCCAGGAATTGGCTGAGCGCACCGCATCGGTCATTGCTGGAAGAGTCCGACAGGTCCACGTCGCCGTGAGAGGCAGCCGGCATGCTATAAGGCGGCGCGAGCGTAGCAAACTCTGGCATGACAGGTACAACGCGGCTGCGAGGGGTACGGTTGACGGAGGTCGGTGCGCGCGTAACCCGCTGAATTACCTGAACTCATGAGCTCGGTCCCCGTTGTCCGCGTGGCGCTGCCCACCCCACTCAGGCGCTCGTTCGAGTATCGCGCTGGCCCGCCGGGCGCCACCGGCGGCGAAATCGAGCCCGGGATGCGGGTGCGGGTGCCCTTCGGGCGGCAGCGCCTGATCGGGGTGGTCACAGGGACCGCGGCGAGCTCGGAGCTGCCCGAAGAGCGCCTGAAGTCCGTGCTGGAGCGCCTGGATCCGCAGCCGATCTTCGACCCCGCCACCCTCGCCCTGCTCGGCTGGGCGGCTGACTATTACCACCACCCCATCGGGGAGGTGCTTGCCGCCGCTCTGCCGAAGGCGCTGCGGCTGGGTGCCGCAATCGAAGCGGTGGAAGAGCGCTGGGCCATCTCACCCGCGGGCCTGGAAGCGTACGCGCGCGGCGAGCCCCGGCGGGGCCCGCGCCAGCGACAGCTCCTGGCAGCCCTGGCGCAACACGATGCGCTCGGGCCCGAGGTGATGGCTTCCAACCCGCAGCCGCCGGGCCTCACGGCCGCTGAGCTCGATGAGAAGCTGGAGTCTTGGCGGGACGCGGCGCGCGCGCTCACCGCCCGCGGGTGGGTCATTGCATTGGAGACGTCGACGCCGGCGCCGGCTGGGCCGGCGCCCGCTGCAGCCGACACGGTCGATGGCCCCGAGCCGAATGCGGAGCAGCGTGCCGCGATCGAAGGGATCTGCGGGTCACTGGCCAGCTTCGGCGGCTTCGTACTGCACGGGGTGACCGGCAGTGGCAAAACCGAGGTGTATCTGCGCGTGGTCGAGCGCGTCCTGCGGCTTGGGCGCAGCGCGCTCGTACTGGTGCCGGAGATCGGACTGACACCGCAGCTCGTGGGCCGCTTTCGGCAGCGCTTCGCCGTCCCGATGGCCGTGCTGCATTCCGCCCTCACGGACCATGAGCGGCTGCTCGCCTGGCGGGAGGCCTTCAGCGGACGCGCGCGGATCGTCCTCGGCACGCGCTCCGCTGTCTTCGCTCCTGCTCGGGACTTGGGAGTGATCGTCATCGACGAAGAGCACGACACGTCTTTCAAGCAGCATGAAGGCGGCTTTCGCTACTCCGCGCGGGACCTGGCCGTGGTGCGCGCGCAGCGCGCCGATGTGCCCGTCGTGTTGGGATCGGCCACCCCGGCTCTCGAGACCCTGCAGAACGTCGCTACCCGCCGGTATTCCCGCCTGGTGTTGAGTCGGAGGGCCGCTGACGCGGTGCCGCCGCGGCTTTCGCTCGTGGACCTGCGCTCGACCGTCGTACGCGCCGGCATTTCCACGCCCGCGCTGCAGGCGATCGAGCGACATCTCGCGGCCGGCGGCCAGGTGCTCGTATTCCTCAACCGGCGAGGCTATGCGCCGACACTGCTCTGCACGGCCTGCGGCTGGATCGCGCCCTGCCGCGATTGCGATGCGCGGCTCACCGTGCACCGCTCGATCGCCCGGCTGCGCTGCCACCACTGCGGGGCCGACACGGCACTGCCCGAGCGCTGCCCGCAGTGCGGGTTCGCGGTCAAGACCGTCGGTCAGGGCACGGAGAGAATCGAGGAGACGCTTGCCACACTGTTTCCGAACGTCACCTGCATCCGGCTCGACCGCGATGTGGTTAGACGCCGCGGCGACATGGAGGAGGTGATGCGACGAATGGCTTCGGGTGAAGCACGCATCCTGGTTGGCACGCAGATGGTGACGAAGGGGCACGACTTTCCGAACGTAACACTGGTCGTCGTGCTGAACGCGGACCAGGGCTTCTTCAGCACCGACTTTCGCGCCCCTGAGCGTCTTGCGCAGACGATCGTGCAGGTTGCAGGCCGCGCCGGCCGCGGTGAGAAAGCCGGCGAAGTGCTCATCCAGACGGAATTTCCGGATCACCCGCTGCTGCGCAGCCTGCTGGCGGAGGGTTATGAAGGCTTTTCCCGAGCGGCGCTGACAGAACGGAGCCAGGCCTCCTGGCCGCCTTTCAGCCGTCTCGCCGCGGTGCGGGATTCGGCTACGACCGCAGAGGCAGCGCTGGCGTTCCTGGTGGAAGCGCGCAAGGCCGCCGAAGAGCTGCGCGCGCAGCGAGGCGGCGGCTGGGACCCCCGCACACAGGCGCGCGGGGTGCGACTCCTCGGCCCCGCTCCCGCCGCGATGGCGAAGCGCGCCGGGCGTTATCACGCGCAATTGCTGCTCGAAAGCACGGACCGTGCATCGCTCCATCGCTTCCTCGATGCATGGCTGCCGGCGCTGGAGTCCCTGCAGAGCGGGCGCCGTGTCCGCTGGGCCCTCGACGTCGATCCGATCGATATCTTTTGATGGGTGGCCTTTTCAATCCCGCGGCCCCAGGGAACGGCCCCGCTGCGACCCGCTGACGCGAAGTTTTTGCGCACCCGGAAACGGTCCGCTTAGTCACTTGCTTTCGATCGGGTAAAATGCACGATTTCGTCATCCGCAAATCGCCGTCCCCCTCGTGAAACAGGAAATCGAGCAACTTCTCGCGCGCGCCGTCGCAACCCTCGTCGGCGGTGTACTCGCGCAGCCGCCCGCGCCCGGGACGCTGACGATCGAGCGCACCCGCGATCCGCAGCACGGCGATTTCGCCACCAATGCGGCGCTGCGCCTCGCGAAGGCGGCCGGCTGCAAGCCGCGGGAGCTGGCGCAGAAGATCATCGCCGCGTTGCCGCCCGGCCCGCTCGTGGCGCGCACGGAAATTGCCGGCGCGGGCTTCATCAACTTCTTCCTGACGCCCGACGCCTATGGCCGCGAGCTGACCGCGATCCATGAGCGCGGCGAGCGCTACGGCCAGAGTGATGGCCTCGGCCGGGGAGAGCGGGTCCTGCTCGAGTTCGTCTCTGCCAACCCCACGGGGCCGTTGCACGTCGGGCATGGACGTCAGGCCGCGTACGGAGCCACGCTAGCCAACATCCTGGCGGCCGTTGGATTCAGTGTGTCCCGCGAGTACTACATCAACGACGCAGGACGGCAGGTCGATATCCTCGCGGTGAGTGCGTGGATACGCTATCTGGAGGCCTGTGGCGAGACGCTTCCCTTTCCGGAGAACGGATACCGCGGTGACTACGTGCGCGTGCTGGCGCAAAAGCTGCGCTCGACCGAGGGAGACGGGCTCAGGCGTCCTGCCGCGACCGTGCTCGCCGGCCTGCCGGCGGATGCACCGGCCGGAGACAAAGAGGTCTACATCGACGCGCTGATCGCCCGCGCGCGTGACCTCATCGGTGCCGACGGGTTTGGCCGCGTGCTCGAGCAGTCGCTCGAGGCGATGCTCACCGATATCCGCGAGGACCTCGGCCAGTTCGGCGTGACTTTCGATTGCTGGTATTCCGAGCACTCGCTGGAGGCGAGCGGCGCGATCGATCGCGCGCTCGCGCGGCTGGAGCGCGAGTCGCGCCTCTACGGCAAGGACGGCGCAACCTGGTTCCGCGCCACCGAGTTCGGCGATGAGAAAGATCGCGTGGTGGTGCGCGAGAACGGACAGAAGACCTACTTCGCCTCCGATATTGCGTATCACCTGGAAAAGCGCGAGCGCGGTTTCGAGCGGCTGATCGATGTGCTCGGCGCGGATCACCACGGCTACGTGGCGCGCGTCCGGGCGGGCCTGACGGCCATGGGAGAGCCCGGCGACTGCCTCGAGGTCAACCTGATTCAGTTCGTGAGCCTCTTCCGCGGCGGCGAGAAAGTGCCGATGGGCAAGCGCGAGGCGCAATTCGTGACCCTCCGCCAGCTTCGCGAGGAGGTCGGCAACGATGCCTGTCGTCTCTTCTACCTGATGCGCAGCCACGATCAGCCGCTCGACTTCGACCTCGAGCTGGCGAAATCGCGCAGCAACGAGAATCCCGTGTACTACATCCAGTATGCGCACGCGCGCGTCGCAAGCGTCATGAAGCAGCTGGCCTCGCGTGGCCTGTCATTCGACAGCGCCGAGGGGCTGGCCGGCGTCTCGCTGCTCATCGGCCCGCACGAGCAGGCCGTTCTCGGCGCGCTGGTGCGCTATCCGGAAATGCTCGAGCAGGCGGCGCTGAATCGCGCCCCGCATGCCATCGTCCATTATCTGCGCGACCTGGCCAACACCTTCCATACGTATTACAACGCTGAGCAATTCATCGTCGGCGATTCCAGAACGCGCAACGCCCGTCTCGCGCTGGTACTTGGCGTTCAACAAGTCATCCGCAACGGCCTCACCCTGCTCGGCGTTTCCGCGCCGGAGAGCATGTAGTCGGCATGCCGCGGCTGACCACGCGCGATTACAAGCGATCGTCCCGCAACTCGAGTGCCGCGAGGCTCAAGGAGTTCGGCCTCGGCCTCATCGTGGGTGTCGTGCTCACCAGTGCGGCATTTCTGATCGTAGGCGCCCACGCGCGTCACCGCGCCGACGCATCCGCGCACGCGCATGCCAACGCCGATTCGCAAGGCGACGCGCCGCACGCGCCGGCGCCCGACGATACTTCATCCAACAGCCCCGATCCCGCGGCCGGTTCCGAGTCCGCTTCGTCGCGATCCGGCTCGACGCACACTGGGGCGCCGGCTCCGCAATACGATTTCTATCGGATGCTGCCGAAGTTCAAGGTCCCCGTCCCGCATGACGATGACCATCCTTCCCACGCGCCGCCGCCCGCGGCAGCTAGACAGGCATTGGCGAAACCGGCGGCACGCCCAGCGGCCTCCAGCCCGTCATACCTCCTTCAGGTCGGTTCCTACCGCAGCAGCGCCGAAGCCGAGCAGGTCCGCGCCCGGCTGGCGCGTGCGGGCATCGCCGCGCAGGTGCAACACATCGTGGAGGGATCGCGGACCCTGAATCGGGTCAGGATCGGTCCGCTCAGCGATGTGGAGCTGGCCAAGGTCCGGGAGCAGCTGCGTGCCCTCGATATCCATGCCCTGGTGATCCGCGCCGACCGGTAGACGACGTGGTACTCGGCCCCTCCCGGGGGCCTCAGTCGCTGATGGCGAACGCCTGCAGCTTGAGCGCCAGCGCGGTCTGGCTTCGCGCGCCCGTTTTCTCGAACAGACTCTTCAGATGCGTACGCACCGTGCCGATGCGGATGTGCAGCGCCTTAGCGGCTTCCCGGGAGCTGCGGCCGGCGGCGAGCAATGCAGCGACATCCGTTTCGCGGGGGGTCAGCAGGAAATAATTCGCGGCGCTCGCAGGGTCGATTCGCGGGCGCGCATCGCACTCGATGATGGAGACTGCGGCATAGCCGGTCACGGCGCCGCCCGTGCCATCGCGCACGATGGGCAGGATCGAGATCAGCCATGGCGGCTGCGCAGAGGGTCGCGCTACCGCCAGCCGAAGGGCGAGCCGGTGCGCGTGCGATGAGCGCGCGCGCGCCGCTGCGCCGGCGATGGCCGCGCGCAGCGCACGTGTCGTTTTCACGGAATCGGTGGCGAGTCCGTTGGGGCCGATCGCGAGACCGTCACGTTGCGCCAGGACCTGAGCGGCGCGGCGGTTGACGAAGATCGGCCTGCCGTCGTCCGCAACGAGCAGCAGCGCCGGACCCAACGCATCCAGCAGGGCTCGCAGTGCATCGTTCACGCTTTCCGCCTCGCGTATGCGAGCCGCGAGATCGGGAGCCGCGCCATAGACCAGCGGCGACAGCGCCGGCAAGGATGAGTGATAGGACATGTGAGCCCCTATCCCAGTTGAGGGAGGCGGGTAAGTAGGGCCGAATGTATGACTGAGCTCTCAGGCCACCGTCCGGCGGCCGCTTGCTGCAACGAGAGGAGGGCTCGTCATGGCCATCGATCGAGATCGACTGAACGCCTTTCTCGGCAAAGCAGTGGGCGACCTCGGCGGCGCCATAAGTGCCGTGCTGGTTTCCATCGGCGATGAGCTCGGTCTCTATCGGGCTCTGGCGAAAGAACCCCTGACCGCCGGCGAGCTGGCCGGGCGGACCCGGACCAATGCGCGCTATGTACGCGAGTGGCTGGGCAATCAGACGGCCGGAGGTTACGTCGAGCATGACGCCGATAAGGACCGCTACTATCTGACACCGGAACAGGCGGCCTGCCTCGCGGACCCGGCGGGTCCAGTCGATCTGCCGGGCGCGTATCTCATCGTCCAGGATCTCTATCATATTCGCGATCGGGCGCTGCGCAACTTCCGCACCGGCGAGGGGATGGAGTGGGGCGAGCACCACGCCTGCCTGTTTCACGGAACGGAGCGATTCTTCCGTGCCGGGTACAACAGCAACCTGATCGGCGCCTGGTTGCCGGCGCTCGATGGTGTTGTGGCGAAGCTCGAGCGGGGCGGACGCGCGGCCGATGTGGGTTGCGGACACGGCGCCAGCACCATTCTCCTCGCCAAGTCTTTTCCGGACGCGCAATTCATCGGCTACGACTACCACGCCGCCTCGATCGAGACCGCGCGCCAGCGCGCCGCCGAAGCAGGCGTGCGCAACGCGCAGTTCGAGGTTGCCGATGCCGCCGGCTACGAGGCGGCCGATCTCGACCTCATCGCATTCTTCGATTGTCTGCATGACATGGCGGACCCGGTCGGTGCGGCACGCCATGCCCGCGACGCCCTCAAGCCCGACGGAGCCTGCATGCTCGTGGAGCCGATGGCAGGTGACACCGTCGAGGACAACCGCAACCCGATCGGGCGCGTCTACTACGGCGCGTCGTCGCTGATCTGCGTGCCGGTCTCTCTGGCGCGGAGGGGTCCCGCGCTCGGTGCGCAGGCGGGCGAGAAACGCTTGCGTCAGGTGATGCGAAGCGGCGGCTTCACGCGCTTCCGGCGCGCGACCGAGACGCCATTCAACCTGGTGTTCGAGGCGAGGCCCTGACTGCCGCTGTCGAGTCAGTCGTCGTCCTGACTCGGAACGTGCGAGCTGACTTCCTGCGCGATGCTCGCGGGATCGGCGCCCGTCAGCGGATACGATTTCGACCATACTGCGGAGCCGTCCTCGACCGTGATGATCTTGACGGTGAGTTGCAGGTCGGATCCGCTGGCGGCGACGGCCCCATAGACGATATAGGTGGAGTGATGCGCGCGCCCCTGCTCCAATGCGGCAGAGGTCTCGAGAGTCGGCAGTGGCTCGTCGGCCAATACCGCATGTCCATGACTCGCGATCGCGAGCCGCCCGTAAACCTGGGAGAAGATGGTGCCGGCGAGCTGCTGCGCCGCACCATTGCCCGTTGGCGCGGAGAAGGGGATGGCCAGCACCCGGGCGGAGGCGGCAGAGGCGACAAATGCCGGCAGCTCCTTCGCGAACTGCCCGAGAAGCTGTTGCGTATCGGCCGGCGTCCAGGTGCCGGAATGACTGTGCGAGAGATGCCGCAGCTTTTCGGCCTGCACCGGGGAGGGCGGCGACGGAATGTCGGGATCGTCGTGATGGGAGCGTGAAGGCGTGCAGCCGCGTGACATCAGGAGAATGGCGAGCCAGCAGTAGATGCCGACCCGCACCCACTTCGGGAAGCGGCTGAAGCCGACCCATGCCGAGTGCAATCCCCAGCCGGCGACCTGGAACCAGAAGCGGACCCTCTGTCCCGGCTCCTCGCGTGGAAATGGCGGCAATTCCCGGGCCCGCGGCTGCGAAGGACGTGCGGGCGGCGGTTCCGCTGCACCCGCGGCAGGCGGCTTCGCCGCAGGATTCCATGCCGCCGCCTTGGCGGGCTCGCCGGCGACCAGCCGGCGGCAGACCGCCTCGAGCGCCGCGGTGGGCTGTCCGTCCGGGAGCCGCAGCCATTGCACCGCGCGAAATTTGTCCGGCACGCGTGCGCCGGCTTCCGTGGTGCCGTCGATGACGACGGGCAACAGAAACACATGATCGTCCGCCATGTCGAGCGTGCGCTCGACGGCCAGGCGCCATTCCCTGCGGAAGTAGCCCTCGTGGCGCGCCTGCGTGTGCGCGGAGATGACGGGCATGAAATAGTTGCATTCGCGGATCTGCCGCCGGATCTTCTGATCCCATGCATCGCCGCCGACGAGGTCGCTCTCGTCGTACCACACCTCGAGTCCAAAGCCCGGGAGGGTATCGCGGATGCGCTGTGCAGCCGGCCGGTCTTCCGACGCATAGCTCAGGAACACCGTCGGCTGCGGACGAGCGGATTCTCCAGTGGTGCTGGCTGACATCGGCGTGAAAGGTCCGGCCTAACTGCGTGCTGCGCTCTCGTGCACACGGACGTACCGTCGGGCTCCGCTCGCGCGGTCGTAATGGACTTCCATGATCTCACCCGTCGCGGGATCCTCGAAGCGCTCACCGGTACGCTCCCAACTGGCGCCGGCGGGCGGCGCATCATGATAGCGCCAGCGCTCGAAGGCGGTGCCGAGAATGACCGCCGCGCCAGCGCACAAGAGATAAACGCCGGATCCGCGGGACCCTGCTCCGAAGAGCAGCAGCGCGCCCGCCGAGACGGCGACGACGCCGAAACCGAGAACGATCGTCCGCAACATCACCCGCCTGCCTTCTCCAGCACCACTGCCGTCCCGTACGCGACGATTTCGCTCATGGTCTGCCCGATCTCCGCGGAGTCGAAGCGCATCATGACGATGGCGTTGGCCTGCATGAGCGTCGCATTCTTGACCATGCGGTCGACCGCGTGACGCCTCGCTTCCTCGAGCAGTTGCGTGTACTCGGTGATCTCCCCTCCGGCAAGCGAGCGCAGCCCCGCCATGATGTTGCCTCCGAGCCCGCGGCTGCGTACCACGACACCGAACACCTGACCCTTGACGTCTCTGACATGGTAGCCCGGAACGTTCTCCGTCGTGACGACCAGCATGGCTCAACCCCCGTGTACGGCCGGTCCGGCCGTCCGCGCAAGTATACTCGCGGGATAACTCGTGAGAGTGCCGCTGGAGCATCGCCGAGCCGATGCCCCGGACACCGCCCGGCGGCAGCCGGATGCCTCCAGGGCGCGGACGTAAAAGGGGTGCGGACGTGAAGGCTCGGGGACGCCGCGCAGTCCGGGGCCGATGCGGGAGCGGGCGCAAAGCGCGTACCCATGCCAGGTCCCATGCCGGAGCGCGCCTGGACCGCATCCGCAAAGAAGGCAGCGCCTCCGAATACTCCGCAAATCTGCGCAAACGCGTGCCAAACGGCATCTCGCAGCACGGCAAAGCGCGGGGCTACGCTGGCCGCCGTAGCTGCCCGAGGAGTGTCCCTGATGGCTCGCAAGAAGACCCGCCCTTCCGCACCGACGTCCCGCCAGGCGCGCTATGAGTTCGCCGTGGCTTACCTCAATGCCATGCTGGAAGACGGCGGTGCGGAGGAGTTGGCGGCTGCGCTCGGGCGCATCGCGCTGGCCTGTGGCGGCCCGAAGTTGGCGGAAAAAGTGGAGCTCAGCGCCGACTCCCTCTATCGCACGTTATGTCGGCGCGGCAATCCGGAGGTACGGAGCACGGCCGCCTTGCTGAAGGCCATGGGCATGCGGCTGGTGCTGCAGCCGGTGAGACGGCACGGAACTTGCGTCGGCTCTCCTGCCGAAAGAGATGAGAGAGACAGTCATGGGTGAGGTCATACATGTGGCCTTCGGCACGGAGCGCGAGTGGGAGCAGACGCGGGCGAAGACGGTCGACGGTCTGGTCGCCATAGGCTCGCTGTTCGGCGACGATGAGGCCCTGATGCGCGCCAAGGCGGACTGCGTCTACCAGATACTGCGTCAGATCGTGGAGGAAGTCCCGACCGTACAGATCACGACCAAACTGCCGGAGAACCTCTCGGCGGATCAGCTCGACCTGCTGACGGGCGCGATCAAGGAGGCGGCGCTGAAGGGCATCGAGATCGCCATGACGCACTCCGTGCAGGTGCTGATGGCATCCATCTACGACCTCTGCACCTCCAAGCTCCATGCCAGGCCGTCTTGACTGCTCTGCGCCGCTCAGGTACTTGCTGTCAACGTCAGGGCGTAGTGTAGCGTGACCTCGTTGCCTACCCACTCCGTCGACTGCCACTGTCCCTGACCGACCCCAAAATCCAGGCGCCGCACGATCATCTGGCCGGAAAGATAACCGACCGAGTGGCCCTGTACGGTAGCGGTGCGCCATGTGAAGGGAACGGTGATGCCGCGCGTGACGCCTCGCAGGGTGAGAGTGCCCGCCGCCTCGTAGCCCGTGGAGGTCGCCGCGATGTGACTCGCGATGAAGCGCGCCTGCGGATATTGCGTGACGTCGAACAGGTCCTTGCCTCCGAGGATGTCGTTGCGCTGCCGGTCCCCGGTATCGAACGAGCGCATGTCTATCACCACCTCGAGCCGGCCGTCGGCGGGGTCGAAGCTCGCGGTGAAGGACTTGAACTCACCCTGGTTTTCCGCGCCGGCCTGCGTGAACGCGTACGTCAGCGAGCTCTGCGCCGGAACCAGGCTGAAAACGGTTCCGGCGGCCCCGGCGTGGGCGGCCGGCATGGCGATGAGCGCAGCGATGAATGCGCCTAGGGTGCTGCGGCGCGAGGGCAGCATCCGCCGCAGCGTATCGTCTCTGAGCACGAAGTGATGCTTGACGGCCCCGGCAATGTGCAGCGCCACGATGAGTGCGAGGCTGCAGGCCAGCACCGCGTGGGTCGCGACCAACGTGTCGTAAAGCGACTCGCACTTCGGCACCAGATCGGGCAGCTCGAACAGATTGAACCAGCTCACCGGAAAGCCGCGCGCCGATGACATCGTCCAGCCGGTGAGCGGCATGGCAAAGAGCAGCACGTAGAGCGCCGCGTGGGTGAAGTGCGCGAGGAACCGTTCGTGAGGCTTCAGATTCAACGGCAGCGGCGGTTTCGGATTGAGCCAGCGCCAGAGCAGGCGCAGCGTCGCGAGCCCGAGAATGGTGATGCCGATCGACTTGTGCCTGGCCAGCGTGGCGAGCTTCTCCACACCCAGCGGCAGCATGAGGCCGATGAGCCCCAAGGTGGCCTGGAGCAGGATGAGGGCGACGATGAGCCAATGAAGGAGCTGAGAAACCGCGCCCCAGCGCTCACGGGTATTTCGGATGGCCATACGCGAAGGTTAAGGCAGATTGCCGGTATCCTGCAGCAGCATCAGCACGGTGCCTTCCGGTGCCCGAAGCAGCGCATTCGCATGGGTGCCGAGTCCACGGGGTGGCGGTTCAAGTGGGCCGGCGCCGAGCTCGCGCAGGCGCGCGATCCGCGCAGTCATTTCGCCGTCGCGGAAGACGAGAAGCGGCTCCGCGAAGAAGCGCGGCCGGTGCAGAGCGAAGTGGAGATCGTCATTTCCCAGAGGCAGATGGGGGTAGGGCTGCTCCTCCTCCGCGGCGGCGACGAGCCCGAGCGTCTGCCAGAAGCCGCTGACGCCCGCGGCATCCGCCGCGGGCAGGCTGATGCAGTGGAATCTGCCGCACACGGACGGGTCATCCGGCTGCCGATCCGCCGGCGAGTAGGTCCGCGCCTCGAGCACTCTCACCGCGTTGCCCGCCGGATCGCGAAAAGCCAACTCGTTGAACACTTCGCTGTCGATGTTGGCCGTCGTGAGCTCCACGCCCAGGCGCCCCAGCGCCGTTGCGTGACCGGCAACTCCCGCGTGAACGAACGTCAGAGCCGGAGAGTCGAGCCGGCTCTGATGCAGCCCGATGTATACGCGTCCGTCCGTGAGAACGCCGTACGGATGTGCCCACGTATCGGCCGTCTGCGCCTGCGTGAATCCCAGCCGCTCATAGAACTCCACTGACGCCCGGATGTCCTGCGTTTGAATCGCGATCTCGAGAAAACGTCCGAGCATTGAGCCGTCCGAAAGCAAGTAAATGAGCGGCCGTTTCCTGGTGCGCAACACTTCGCGTCAGCGGGTCTCAGTGGGGCCGTTCCCCGGACCTCGCGGGATCGAACGCGGATGTACGGTCGGGCGCTACGAGCGCCACAGGCGTCTTTTAGCCAATCACCCCAGGTTGGCCACCCGAAGCGCCGTAGGCGACTTCGGGCCAATCCAGCGATGCCCATCCCTGGCAGTGGCGCGCGATGTGGCTCGCGAGAAATCGCGTGTGCTCCGGACGGTCGTTGAGGGCCGGCACGTACTCGAAGCGCTGACCGCCCGCGCGCAGGAACCTCTCACGGTTTTCCACAGCGATCTCCTCCAGCGTTTCCAGGCAGTCGACTGCGAAGCCGGGACACACCACCGTCACGCCGCGTACGCCGCGCGCCGGAAGCTGCGCCAGCACCTCGCTCGTGTACGGCTTGAGCCAGCCTGCCGGGCCGAAGCGTGACTGGAAGCTCACGCTCCACTCGCCATCGCGCAACAGCAGCTCCTCCGCGAGCAGGCGCGCGGTCTTCTGACACTTGCAGAAGTAAGGGTCGCCGTTGTGGAAGTAGCGCTCCGGAATGCCGTGGAAGGACATCAACAGGTGCCGCGTGCGGCCTTGGGCCTGCCAATGCTCCTCGACGCTGGCGCGCAGCGCATCGATATAGCCGGGCTGGTCGTGATACTCCGCGACGAAACGCAGCTCGGGCAGCCAGCGCCAGCGCTTGAGCTCGGCCGTCACCTGGTCGTACACGGCGCCGGTCGTCGCGCCGCAGTACTGCGGGTAGAGCGGCACCACCAGGATGCGCTGTGCCCCGGATTCACGCAGACGGTTCAGCGCCTGCGGCACGTCCGGGTCACCATAGAGCATCCCGAGCTCCACGGAAAACGGTGCCAGCATCCGCTGCGCCAGCGTGCCGGTCAGTTGCGCGCGCAACCGCTCCGAGAGTCCAAGGAGCGGCGAGCCGGATTGCGACCAGATCGCGCGGTATTTGCGCGCGACCTTCGCCGGCCGCAGCGGCAGGATGAGCCCGTAGAGGATCGGCAGCCACAGTGCCCGCGGCATCTCCACCACCCGTGGATCGGCCAGCATCCGCGCGAGGAACCGGCGTACGGCCCATGGCTCCGGCGCCTCGGGAGTACCGGAGTTGACGAGGAGAATGCCGATCCGCTCGGCGGAGTCGCGATGGAAGTCGGGGGAGCTGATGTAGCGCATGGGGTCCCTGGCAGCCTTATACCCAGAAAATGCAGGCACAGGGAAGTGCCCGCCGCCGCTTCATGACTAGAGCCCGGTGCACAGGTACTTGAGCTCCGTGTAATCGAGGATGCCGTATTTGGAGCCCTCGCGGCCCATGCCGGATTCCTTGACGCCGCCGAAGGGGGCCACTTCGGTGGAGATGAGGCCCGTGTTCAGCCCGACGATGCCGTACTCCAGGGCTTCCGCCACGCGCCAGGAGCGGGCGAGATCGCGCGTATAGAAGTAAGCGGCGAGGCCGAATTCCGTGGCGTTCGCCATGGCTGTCGCTTGCGCCTCTGTCTCGAAGCGAAAGAGCGGCGCGACGGGGCCGAAGGTCTCTTCGCGAGCGACCAACATCTCCGTAGTGGCGTCCGTGATCACCGTCGGCTGGAAGAATGTTCCGCCGAGCGCGTGACGCTTGCCACCGAGCACGACGTGCGCGCCCTTCTGTACGGCATCGGAGATGTGCTGCTCCACCTTGGCCAGCGCGTTGCGATCGATGAGCGGCCCCTGATCGGTCGCTCCTTCCAGCCCGTTGCCGACGCGCAGCTTGCCGACAGCGTCCACGAGCTTGCGTGTGAACGTTTCGTACACTCCAGACTGCACCAGGAGCCTATTCGCGCAGACGCACGTCTGGCCGGTGTTGCGGTATTTGCTGGCGAGGGCGCCCGCCACCGCCGCATCGAGGTCGGCGTCGTCGAACACGATGAACGGAGCATTGCCTCCGAGCTCCAGGGAGAGCTTCTTCAGCGTACCCGCGCATTGGGCCATCAGGCGCTTGCCGACCTCGGTCGAGCCGGTGAAGGTGAGTTTGCGCACCACGGGGTTGGAAGTCATCTCGCCGCCGATGGCAGCGGCGTTGGCGCCCGTCACGATGTTGAGAACGCCGGGCGGAACGCCTGCGCGCGCGGCGAGCTCCGCCATCGCGAGCGCGGAGTAGGGGGTTTGCATCGCAGGCTTGCACACGAATGTGCAGCCCGACGCCAGCGCCGGTGCGGCCTTGCGGGTGATCATGGCCGCAGGGAAGTTCCATGGCGTGATCGCCGCCACGACGCCCACCGGCTGGCGCAGCACGAGGATGCGCTTGTCCTTCTGGTGGCCGGGGATCACATCGCCGTAGAGACGCTTGGCTTCCTCGGCGAACCATTCGATGAACGCGGCCGCGTAAGCGATCTCGCCCTGCGACTCGGCGAGCGGCTTGCCCTGCTCTGCGGTCATGAGCACGGCGAGATCGTCCTGATTGGCCGTCATGAGCTCATACCAGCGCCGCAGCACCGCCGCGCGCTCCTTGGCCGTTGCGGCGGCCCACGCGGGGAACGCCTTGCGGGCCGCCTCGATCGCGCGGCGAGTCTCAGCCGCTCCCATATCCGGGACGGTGCCGAGCCGCACACCGGTCGCCGGATTGACGACCTCGCGTGTGGCGCCGCTGTCGGCGTTCGTCCAGGCGCCGTCCAGATAGGCCTGTTGGCGTAGCAGCGTTGGATCTTTCAAGTGCAATATCATTGGCTCTCCCGGTCCTTCGTCAGCGAGCATCCGGTTCCGGCGTCTGGGACTGTTGGCCGGTCAGCCGGCGTGCGAGAAAGTCGAGCGTGCGCCGGCGCGCGAGGGCGGCGGCGTCAGCGTCGTAGCTCGGACGCAGGTCGCAGTTGAAGCCATGACCCGCGCCGTCATAGACGTAGAAAATGCCCTGCGGGTGCGCGGCTTTCAGCCGCTCGACCTCATCCAGCGGGATGCTCTCGTCGGCAGAGCCGAAGTGATACATGACGGGGACCTGGGGCTTCTTGCCGGTGTCCCGCGGGTTGCCGTAATAGACGACGGCGCAGGCGATGGGCAGCTCGCAGGCGGCGCGGTAGGAGAGCGCCCCGCCCCAGCAGTAGCCCACGGTGCCGACCCGGCCGGAGTGCCGGACGACCGCGACGGCGGCCGCCACGTCCTTCAGCGTCTCCTCGGGCTTCAGCTGCTGCATATAGCCGCGTGCCTCGTCGCGTTCGGCGTCACCGTAGCCGAGCTCGATGCCGCGCCTGATGCGGTCGAACAGCGCGGGCGCGATGGCGGTATAGCCCTCCGCCGCGAAGCCGTCGGTCACCGAGCGGATGTGGCGGTTTACGCCGAAGATCTCCTGGAGCACCACGACAGCCCCATGGGGGCGGCCCGGCGGAGCGGCAAGGTAGGCCTGGAACTCATGGCCGTCGCGGGCCATGAGCGTGGTGAAGTCACCCATGGCGGGAGATCCTTCGGATGGCGCAATCGGGCCACGCAGGATACCGCTGGCCCCGGGGGCCCGCCAGTCGTATGGCGCAGAGCGCCGGGCCTGCAAGGCCGAGGCCCTGGATGGGCCGAGCATGGTAGCGTAGGCGGGTCGGGGGCGCCCTCCTGGGCTTCGGGAGATACACGCCCACTGGAGGTTCAATGCTCGTCGGCACAACCGTGCGGCGCGTCGCCATCATCGGCGGCCTGCGCATTCCGTTCGCGAGGGCGCATACCGCGTATGCGACTGTCGGCAATCAGGAAATGCTGACGGCGGTATTCCGCGCCGTCGTGGAACGCTTCGGCCTGGCCGGCGTGCGGCTCGGAGATGTAGCCGCCGGAGCCGTCATCAAGCATTCGCGCGACTACAATCTCACACGCGAGAGTGTGCTGTCGTCCGGGCTCGACCCGCAGACGCCCGGGCTCGATCTGCAGCGCGCCTGCGGCACCAGTCTCGAAGCGGCGATCCTGACGGCCAACAAGATCGCGCTCGGTCAGATCGATTGCGGCCTCGCCGGCGGTGTTGACACCATCAGCGATCCGCCGGTGGTATACCCGCGTGCCTACCAACAGCTGCTGCTGGCGAGCGCCCGCGGCAAGAGTCTCGGCCAGCGTCTGGCGCCGTGGGCGCACCTGCGGCCGCGCCACTTCAAGCCGGTCCTGCCAGCCGTCGTCGAGCCGCGTACGGGTCTTTCGATGGGCCAGAGCACCGAGCTGATGGTGCAACGCTGGAACATCAGCCGGGAGGAGCAGGACCGGCTCGCCTGCGAGAGCCACCTGAAAGCGGCCGCCGCATGGCGCGAGGGCTTCTACGAGGACCTGGTCGTCCCGTTTCTGGGCCTGAAAGCCGACAACAACATCCGTGCCGATACTTCGCTGGAGAAGCTCTCGCGGCTGCGGGCGAGCTTCGATCCGCGCGATGGCACTCTCACGGCCGGCAACAGCACGCCCCTGACGGACGGCGCGAGCGCAGTGCTCCTGGCTTCGGAGGAGTGGGCGGCACGCCGGAACCTCCCGGTCCTCGCCTGGCTGCGCTACGGCAAAGTGTGGGCTGTCGATTTCGCCAGCGGCAGGGAGGGCCTGCTCATGGCGCCAGCCTACGCCGTGGCGGCGATGCTGCGGGATGCCGCGCTCACGCTGCAGGACTTCGATTACTACGAGATCCACGAAGCCTTCGCGGCCCAGGTGCTCTGCACGCTGGCCGCGTGGCAGTCGCCGGAATTCTGCCGCGAGGCGTTGGGGCTGCCGGCGCCGCTCGGCGCCATCGATCGCTCGCGTCTCAACGTCAAGGGAGGCAGCGTGGCGATCGGCCATCCCTTCGCCGCCACGGGCACGCGGATCGTGGCCACGCTGGCCAAACTCCTGGCCGGCGATGCCGGTGCCAAGCGAGGATTGATTTCCGTATGCACTGCCGGTGGCATGGGCGTCACGGCCATCCTGGAGCACTGACGCCAACCCGCGCGACGAGAGATTTCATCGAATGGAGGGCAATCCTTTCGAAGAGACTGCGACGCTGCGCTCCGACGTCGGTGCGCTGCTCGGAGAGATGCCGCTCTTCAGCGGGCTCGATCCCGCATTGCTGCGCGAGATCGTCTCGGTAGTGGAGTGGCTGTCCTTGCCGGGAGGCGCCAAGCTCTTCTCGGCCGGTGATCCGCCCGATGCCCTCTATATGGTGCTGAGCGGTTGCCTCGGCGCCTTCTCCGCCGACCCCACCCGGCGACGGTTTCTGGCGCGCATCGCGGCGGGTGACATGGTGGGCGAGATGGGCCTGATCTCCGGCCGGCCGCGCAGCGCGGACGTCGTGGCGCTGCGCGACACGGAGCTGGCCCGGATCTCGGCGAAGGGTTTCAACGAAGTGCTGCGCGGGCAGCCGGAGGCGATGCTGCGCATCGCCCGCCTCACCGTCGATCGCCTGGCGCAGTCCCAGTCGCCCGCGGCGGCCGTGCGCGGCCGCGGCGCCTGCACCTTCACCGTGCTGCCGCAGAGCATGGATGTTGACTTCGGCGGCTTCGCGAGCAGGCTGGTCAAGGCGCTCACGGAGCTCGGGCGCGCCGAGCTCGTCTGGAGCGTGCGCGCCAAGACCCATACCAGCCAGTGGTTCAACCGAATCGAGGCGGCCAACGATTACGTCGTCTACGTGGCCGACCCGACCCCGGACCGCTGGACCAAGCTGTGCGTGCGCCAGGCGGACGCGCTGCTGCTGCTGGCTCGGGCGGAAAGCCCCGCGGGCAATTGGGCCGCCCTGCGCTGGCCGCACGATCACAGCATGGCCCCACAACGCTCCGAGCTGATCCTCCTGCACGACAGCACGCTCGAGACCGGCGCCGCGGCCCGCTGGCTCGCAGATTTGCCGGACGTGCCGCATCACCACGTCCAATATCCTGAGGATTACTCGCGGCTCGCGCGAGTGTTGACGGGCCGGGGTGTCGGACTGGTGCTCTCCGGGGGCGGTGCGCGCGGCTTCGCTCACATTGGGATCGTCAAGGCACTGCGCGAGGCCGGCGTTCCCGTCGATCTGGTCGGCGGCACCAGCATGGGTGCCATCCTCGGCGCCGGTGTCGCGCTGCGTTGGAGCATCGATGAGCTGACGGAGCGCTTCCGCCGTGCCTTCGTCGACTCGAGACCGCTGCGTGACTATACGTTGCCGTTCGTCTCGCTGGTCTCCGGCCGCAAGGTGAGCACTCGCCTCTACGAGGCGTTTGGTGACCTGACCATCGAAGACCTGCCGCTCGAGTTCTTCTGCGTCTCATCCAACCTGACGACCGGTCAGACGATGGTGCACCGCCGCGGCACCTTGTGGCGCTGGCTGCGCGCCTCGGTCGCCGTTCCCGGCGTCCTGCCGCCCGTGCTGCATCGGGGCGAGGTGTTGGTCGACGGCGGCGCGATGAACAACCTGCCGGTCGACGCCATGCGCGAGCTGGGCCGCGGGCCGGTGATCGGCTGCGATGTCGGGGCCGACCGCGCATTCACGGCACGCAGCGATGAGATCGACGTGCCTCTGCCCTGGCAGCTGCTGCGCTGGATCAAGGCGCGGCGCCAGTGTCCCACCATCTTCCAGATCCTGTGGCGTTCCGGCATGGTCAACAGCGCCGCCAGCACTGTCGCGCACCGCGCACAATCCGACCTCATCCTCCAGCCCCCGCTCGCCGAGGTCGACATGCTCAACTGGACGGCTTTCGACCGCGCCATCCAGGCCGGCTACGAGTATGCGATGAAGCGGTTGGAAGAGCTGCCCGCAGACTCGCCGCTGTTGAGATGCGCGGCGGCCAGCAGCGGATGGCCCTGAAGTAAATTGCCGACGGTCGAGTAATCGACAGCGCCAGCAAGCGGTAGCGCCGAGAGGAGGCAGACCATCGGCATCGAGGTGAGCATCGGCCCGAACGCCAGGATCGGTAGAAGAGCCCGATTGGCATGATGACTGCCGCGTCACTCAGCGAGAGCCAGCGTCGGCGCGCCGGAGCCCGAGCGTCGAAGTCGCACGAAAAGCAGCGACGGGCGAGGGAGATTGCAGGCGAGCCGCCATACGCGACGCCTCAGCCTGCCCACCTCACTCGACTCGCGCCGGTGCGAGCCGTGGCGAAAGCAAGTGCACGACGAGCAGCGCCAGCAGGTAAGCGCAGCCCGCGTAGGCGAACAGCGGCTTGAAGGTGCCGAGGCGGTCGAGCACGAAGCCCGCGTACTTGGCGATCAGCATGCCGCCGATCGCGCCCGCGGTGCCGCCGATGCCGATGAGCGTGCCGACCGCCCTACGCGGAAAGACATCGGAGGGCAGCGTGAAGAGGTTGCAGGAGAATCCCTGGTGCGCCGCGGCCGCGAGGCCGACGATCGCGACGGCTCCCCACAGGCTGTCGACGTAGGCCACGCCGAAGACGGGTAGCACCAGCACCGCGCAGAGCAGCATCGCGGATTTGCGTGCGGTGTTGAGCGAGCAGCCCGCGCGCAGCAGCCGGGAGGACATCCAGCCGCCGGCGATGCTGCCGACGTCGGAGATGACGTAAATGACGACGAGCGGCGGACCGAACGTCTTGAGGTCGAGATGGTGACGCTTGACCAGGAAGTCGGGCAGCCAGAAGAGCCACATCCACCAGACCGGATCGATGAGGAACTTGCCGAGCGCGTATGCCCACGTCTCGCGCACCGCCAGCAGCTTCCTCCAGGGAATCGACGCCACCGCGGGATCGGGCGGATCGCTCTCGATCAGCGCAAGCTCCGCCGTCCCGAGCCGTTTGTGCTGCCGCGGCGGGCGGTACACGGCCAGCCAGACGACCAGCCATATCAAGGTGAAGCTGCCCGTGATCAGGAAGGCCGCCTGCCAGCCGAGACTCAGAGTGATGACCGGGACGATGAGCGGCGTGACGATGGCGCCGATGTTGGTGCCGGCGTTGAAGATGCCCGTTGCCAGCGCCCGCTCGCGCTTGGGGAACCACTCGGCGACGGCCTTCAGACCCGCCGGGAAGTTACCCGATTCTCCGAGTCCGATCGCGAAGCGCGCCACGATGAAGTCGGTCAGCGAGCTCGCCCAGGCGTGCGCGACGTGCGCCACCGTCCAGATCGCCACCGCGAGCGCATATCCGACGCGCGCGCCGATCCGATCGATCAGCTTGCCGAAAATGAGATAGCCGATGGCATAGGCGAGCTGGAAGGAGAAGACGACGTTGCTGTAGTCGGTCTCCGTCCAGTGGAACTTGTGCGCCAGCATCGGTTCCAGGATGCCGATGATCTGGCGGTCGACGTAGTTGAGGGCGGTGGCCGCGAAGAGCAGCGCGCAGATCACCCAGCGGAACCGGCCGACCCGTTCCGCCGCCGCGTCGATGCGCGCCGTCGGTGTTGCTGTACTGTGAGACTCCGTCCCTGCGCCTCGCTCGTCGGGCCGGCTGTCGCCGTCCAAAATCGTTCCCGACGATTTTGTGCTCGGCCCTTCCTGGGCCTCGCCCCGTTGGGGCCGGCTGTCGCCGTCCAAAATCGTTCCCGACGATTTTGTCATGGCTGCGCCGTCCTGGCTTCGGAGGCATTCGCATCCGCGGCGGCGGCCAGAGCGCCGCGAACGGTGATCGCGTCGTAGGCTGCGCCCAGCGCCCGCACGAACCGAGGCTCATTGGCGAGAGCGGCCGGAAAAACACCGGGCAGGGCGAAGAACGACGGCAGGTCCTGACTCGCATGGCCTGTGACCTGTCGGCCCAGCGTCGCCAGTCGCTCGGCCAGAGGGTCGACGATCGCGACACCGTCCCGGGCCCGCGCGCGGACGAAATGCATCCAGGCGGCGATCGACAGCGTCAACCGCGCGATCGGGCGCCCGGCGCGCAGCGTATCGGCGATCGTGCCGAGAATCCGGATGGGCAGCTTCTGCGAGCCGTCCCAGGCGATTTGCGCGAGCTGGTGCCGCATGGCCGGGTTCTCGAAGCGGCGCAGGATGGATTCGCGGTAGGCGGCGAGCGCGCCGGGCTGCGGCACGGTCAGGGTCGGCTCGATGTCCTCGATCATCAGGCGCTCGATGAACGAGCGCAGCACCGGCTGCGCCATGGCCTCGGCGACAGTCTCGAGCCCCGACAACAGGCCCAGATAGGCGAGGGTGGAGTGTGCTCCGTTCAACAGGCGCAGCTTCGCGCGCTCGTATGCGGTCACGTCCCGGCTCACCGTCACGCCGACCGATGCCCAGTCGGGTTGCCCGGCGAAGTCGACCTCCTCCACGACCCACTGCACGAATCGCTCGCGCTGGACTGGCCACGCGTCCTCCAGCCCCGTTGCCTGCGCGACGCGCTCCCGCAGTGCCTCATCGGTGGCCGGAGTGATGCTGTCGACCATCGTCCGCGGAAAGCGCACTGTATCCTCGATCCAGGCGGCGAGACCTGCGTCGCGCCTCCCCGCGAAAGCCAACACCGCACGCCGCAACGTCGGGCCGTTGTCGGACAGGTTGTCGCAGCAGACGACTAGATAGGGTGCGAGCCCGCGCTCGCGCCGCAGCTCGAGGCCGCGCGCCAGCCAGCCGATCAGGCTGCGCGGCGCTTCGGGATGGCTCAGGTCGTGGGCGATATCGGGATGGGCGAAATCCAACCTGCCGGCACCGTCGAGGCAGTAGCCCTTCTCCGTCACCGTCATGGTGACGATCGAGGTGTGCGGATCGCAGAGGCGGCTGCTCACTTCGCCAGGACTCTCGCCGGCCACCAGCAGCTCGCGGATCGCGCCGATGACGCGCAGCGTAGGGTCCGCATCGAGCTCCACCAGTGTATAGAGGCCGTCCTGCGGCGCCAGCGCAGCACGGAGTGAGGCTGTCTTGAGCGAGACCGCGCAGATGGCACGCGCCGCGTCCCGCTCGAGCAGCCGGTCGAAATAGAACGCCTGGTGCGCGCGGTGGAATGCGCCCGGCCCGAAATGCAACGTGCCGATGCGGGTCTGCGAGCGGTCATAGCCGGGCCGCAGCAACTGCTGCGCTGCGCGACCCAAGGTGCGCTCGCTGAGGCGAGCGGCGCCTGTCGCGTGGGCGCCGGCCGCCCGCGAACCGTTTGGACTCAAAGCGTCACTCCCGTCTTCCAGATGGCGAGCTCCCGCTCGCCATTGAGCTCCGCGCGGGTCGGCTGACCGGAGGCCGTGGCGACGATCAGGTCGAGCAGCGCCCGGCTCCGCTCGTCCATGCCCTCTCCGGTGAGCAGCGTGCCGGCATCGAAATCGATCCAGCGCGGCTTCGCCTGCGCCAGGGCGCTGTTGCTCGAGATCTTCAGGGTGGGCGCCGGAAATCCGAGCGGTGTACCCCGACCCGTGGTGAAGAGTAGCAGCGTTGCGCCGGCCGCGGCCAGAGCGGTGCCGGAGATGGCATCGTTGCCCGGCGCCTCGAGCAGCGCCAGGCCGGAGCGGCGGACGCGCTCACCATATCGCAGTACCTGCGTCAGAGGCGCCTCGCCCGCCTTCTGCACCGCGCCGAGCGACTTTTCCTCCAGGGTCGTGATGCCGCCGGCCTGGTTGCCCGGAGAGGGGTTCTCCGACACCGGCTGTCCGGCGGCGGTGAAGTAGTTTTTGAACTCATTGACGAGTGAGCCGACGGCGTCGAACACGTCTCGATCCACCGCGCGCGCCATCAGCAGTTGCTCGGCGCCGAAGGTCTCTGGAATCTCCGTCAGGATGGGAGTGCCGCCCGCGCGGGCGAGCTCCGTGCTGACGCGGCCTACGAGGGGGTTCGCGGTGAGCCCGCTGAACGCGTCGGAGCCGCCGCATTTGAGGCCCAGTACCAAGTCCGAAAGCGGCCGCGGCTCGCGCACGTCGCGGGCCAACCGCTGCGCGAGCTCCTCCAGCGCATGCACGCCTTCCTCGACCTCGTCGCTGACCGCCTGCGCGTTGAAGCTGCGGACGCGCTCCGGATCAAAGTCCGCGGTGCCGAGCAGCGCAGCCAGTTGATTGTTCTCGCAGCCGAGGCCGACCACGAGCACGCCGCCGGCATTCGGATGGGTGACCAGGGAGGCCAGCAGCCGCCGCGTGTGTGCCAGATCGTCGCCGAGTTGCGAGCAGCCGAATGGGTGTGTCAGGGCGTATACCCCGTCGACTTTGCCGCGCAGCCGCTCCGCCGCGATCTCGGCGATCCGCCGCGCCGTGCGGGCGACACAGCCTACGGTGCAGACGATCCAGAGCTCGTTGCGTGTCCCTACGCGCCCGTTGCGGCGCCGGTAGCCGAGAAAGGTGCGTGCCTCGGCGGTGTTGGGCTCCGCGGCAGGCGGAGGCGGCGTGTAGGTGTACTCTGAGTGGGCCGTGAGCGTCGTGGCCAGATTGTGCGTGTGGACGTGCTCGCCCGGAGAGATGTCGCGCGTGGCGCGGCCGATCGGCCAGCCATACTTGTGGACGAGGCTGCCAGCGGCGATAGCGGCGACTGCGATCTTGTGTCCGCGCGGAACGGGTGTCCGCGCGACGATGGCGTCCGCCGTGGATCGGACTGTCTCACCAGGCCGAAGATCGCGTAAGGCGACGAGCACATCATCCTGCGGATGCACCCGCAACGCGTCGGGTAGAAGCGGCCCAGCCATCTCCCTATGGTAACCGGTAGCAGATCTTGTGCAAGGCCGCGGGTGCCGATAGGCTTCCGCAAACGCCTCTGCTAAAGTCCGCCGCCAAAAGACGGGCAGCCCCCTGAGATCCCCCGCTTGAAGACCTCCAGCCGGCGCGCAAAAGCCAGACGCCACCCTACCGACCGAGGCGAGTCGCCGGCCTCGAAACGACCGCGGATACGCTCGCGGCTGACCATCACCGACATTGCCCGTCTGGCGGGAGTGTCGAAGAAGACCGTCTCGCGCGTCATCAATCAGGCGCCTTACGTCCAGGCGGACACGCGCGCGCGCATCGAGGCCATCATCGCCGAGCATGGCTACCAGCCGGATCCCCAGGCGCGCGGCCTCGCCTTCCGCCGCTCTTTCCTGGTCGGCATGATCCACGACAATCCCAACCCGCAGTACGTCGAGAACATTCAGCTCGGCATCCTCGATGCGCTGGCCGGCCGCGGGTACGAGCTCGTGATCCGGCCCTGCGACCGCCGCAGCCCGGGATTCCTCGATGACATGCGCGGCTTCGTGGAGCGCCTGCGCCTGTTCGGTGTCGTGTTGACACCCTCGGTGTCCGAGGACGACCGTCTCGCGAAGCTCCTGGAAGGCGCCGACTGCCCTTATGTGCGCATCGCCTGCGCGTCGGTCGACAAACCGGCGCGGATGGTCCTGACACACGATGCGCGCGGCGCGGCCGCCGCCGCGCGCCGGCTGGCGGAGCTCGGCCATCGTCGCATCGCCTACCTTTCCGGCCCGCCGCTCTTTCGCTCGGCGCACGAGCGGCGCGCGGGATTCATAGCCGGCCTGGCGGAATACGGTCTGCAGCTCGCTGCGGAGCTCGCCGTGCTCGGCGCCTACACGTACGAGTCGGGTCTGGCCCGCGGGCGCGAGCTGCTCGTCCGGCCCGACCGGCCGACGGCGGTCTTCGCGGGCAATGACGAGATGGCGACCGGCGTGTACAGCGCGGCGCACGAGCTCGGTATCCGCATTCCGGAGGATCTCTCCGTCATCGGCTTCGACGACGCGCCGATCGCGACGCGGATCTGGCCGGCCATGACTTCGGTTCGCCTGCCCGTGCGTGAGATGGGTCGGACGGCTGCGGAGGGTCTCTTCGCCGCGCCCAGGGCGGCCGCCAAGGCCCCCATCGCGGAATTCACCCCCAGTCTCATCGAGCGCGACTCGACCGCTCCCCCGCCGCGCGCCCGGCCGCAACGCTCCTGACGGACCACGGCGCCGCGCCGCCATGACACCGGTCGACAAGATGCCGTTGCAGGATGTGACACCGGTTACCTATAATCGCCCCATGGCGCGACCCCTGGCATTGCATCCCGACCGTCTCTTTCCCGCGGACCCCGGAGAGCGCGCCATTGCGCGCTCCCTGTACGCGCACGTGCGCGACCTGCCCATCGTCAGCCCGCACGGTCACACCGATCCGGCCTGGTTCGCCTACGATCAGCCGTTCGGCGATGCCGTGGACCTGCTGCTCGCGCCGGACCACTACCTCTACCGGATGCTGCACAGTCAGGGTGTCGCCCTCGATCCGCTGGGCGTGCGCTCCCGGCGTGGCGCGCCGGTTTACGAGCCGCGCGAGGCCTGGCGTCAATTCGCCAGCCGTTACGCGCTGTTCCGCGGCACGCCCTCGGCGCTCTGGCTGGATCAGGTGTTTGCGCAAGTGTTCGGCCTGAGCGTGCGTCTGGAGGCGGACACGGCCGATCTTTACTTCGACGCCATCGGCGCCGCGCTCGCCAGCCCGGCCTTTCGACCGCGGGCGCTCTTCGAGCGATTCAACATCGAGGTGCTGGCGACGACGGAAAGTCCCACCGATCCGCTCACTGCGCACGAGGCGATTCGCCGCAGCGGCTGGCCCGGGCGGGTCATCAGCACATATCGCCCGGATCCGGTCGTCGATCCGGAGCACGAGCTCTTTCGCGACTCTCTGGCGGAGCTCGGGCGGCTGACGGGCCAGGACGTTCATTCCTGGCGCGGATATCTCGAGGCGCATCGCCTGCGCCGCGCCGCCTTCATCGCGCTCGGCACCACCGCGAGCGATCACGGCCATCCCAGCGCGGCCACCGCCGACCTTGTGGAGCGCGAGGCCCAGGCGCTCTTCGGCCGGATCGTCTCCGGGACCTTCAGTCCCGATGACGCGGAGCTCTTCCGCGCGCAAATGCTCACCGAGATGGCGGCGATGAGCGTCGATGACGGACTGGTGATGCAGATTCATCCGGGCGCCTTGCGCAATCACGACCGCGCGCTCTTCGCAAAATACGGCCGCGACAAGGGAGCCGACATCCCGCAGCGCACCGACTACGTGCATGCGCTGAAGCCGTTGCTCGAGCGCTTCGGCGGCCATCCACGCCTCGCGGTGATCCTCTTCACCCTCGATGAGTCGACCTACAGCCGCGAGCTGGCGCCGCTCGCCGGCCACTACCCCGTCCTGAAGCTCGGTCCCGCCTGGTGGTTCCACGACAGTCCGGAAGGTCTGCGCCGCTTCCGCGAGCAGACGACGGAAACCGCGGGCTTCTACAACACGGTCGGTTTCAACGACGATACACGGGCGTTCCTGTCGATTCCTGCGCGCCACGACGTCGCGCGCCGCAGCGACTGCGCCTTCCTCGCGCGCCTGGTCGCCGAGCACCGCCTGGCCGAAGACGAGGCGGCCGAAACCGCGGTCGACCTCGCCTATCGTCTGCCGAAGGAGGCTTACCGGCTCTGAGCGGCGCGTCCGCAACGTGCCGCGCGCCTCCACTCGATTACAACGTTCGGGAGGGCTTCCCTTGGCTTCGATCCGCCTGACTCATCTCGTCGCCGCGCTCTGGCTCTGCGGCGTATCCGCGGCATACGCGCAGGACATGCGGCACGTCGTTCAGCCGCACATCCCGCCCTCCTGCGTGGTGCTGCGCGCCCGGCTCGCCGCGCCGCGCGGCGTCCTTCCGCCCGCTGCGGAACGCCAGCCCGACACCGACCGTATCCAACAGGCGATGGACCATTGCGCCTCCGGTCAGGGCGTCGAGCTCGAGGCTGACGGCGACAAGCGCGTATTCCTGACGGGTCCGCTGACTCTTCGCTCGGGCGTGACGCTGGTCATAGATGCCGGCACCGTGCTGGCTGCATCCACCAATCCGAGGGTTTACGACATCACGCCCGGAAGCTGCGGCAGGCTGGGCGAGCACGCCGAGGGCTGCAAGCCGCTCTTGAGCGGCACCGGAATCAGCCACAGCGGCATCATGGGTGCGGGTGCCATAGACGGCCGCGGAGGCGATCGCATACTGGGTCAGAGCGCCACCTGGTGGGAGCTTGCGCATCAGGGCAAGGTGTTGGACCGGAATCAGAAGGTGCCCGGGCTCATCGTCCTCAGCCAGGTGCGTGATTTCACCATGTACGACATCACGCTACGCGATTCCCCGCGCTACCATGTGGATGTGCGCAACTCGGACGGCTTCACCGCCTGGGGCGTGAAGATCATGACGCCGGGCACGGCGCGCAACACCGATGGCATAGACCCGGTGTCATCCACCAATGTGACGATCGCGCACTGCTACATACACGCCGGCGACGACAGTGTCGCGATCAGCTCCCGGCAGGGCGGCGAGGCTTCCCATATCTCGGTCATCGACGATCACTTCTACACCGGGCACGGGATGTCCATCGGCAGCCCCACGAGCGGCGGGGTGAGTCACGTGCTGGTGAGAAACCTCACCATCGATGGCAGCCTGAATGGAATCCGGATCAAGTCCGATCCCAGCCGCGGCGGCCTGGTGCACGATGTGAAGTACCGGGACGTCTGCATCCGCAACGTGACCAATCCGATCGTCCTCACACCGCACTACACCAACTTCACCGGCACTCTCAATCCGCAGTACCGCGACATCTCGCTGCGGGACGTGCATGTCCTCACTCCCGGCTATTACATCTTCAGCGGCCTCGATCCACAGCACGTGCTGGAGGTCTCGCTGGACAACGTGTTTGCGGACGGCATCGACGCAGCTCGCCTCCTGGCGATGGATGCCCGCATCATCCTGGGTCCCTCGCTCGGGAACCTCGCCCCGAGCGGGCGCGACGTGACCGTCAGCCGGACGCCCAACAGCCGCCCCGGGACGCCGATCGCCTGCTCATCCCGCTTCGTACCATTTCCCAAGCTGTCTTCCGCGCCGCGCATCGCCGTCAAAGTCCCTCCCGTCGATCGGACCTTGTACGTTGCGGCTGACGGCACTGGAGACTTCTGGTCGATCCAGCGCGCGATCGATGTGGCGCCTGCGGGCGGAGCGGTCATCTCGATCGCACCGGGCACGTACCACGAGGCGCTCACGATCGGCAAGCCGCACATCGTGCTGCGCAGCCCCTACGAAGATGCCGCCAGGACCGTTGTCTCACCTCCCGATGCCGCTTCCTCCTCGCCCACGGTGACCGTCACCGCGAACGATGTCCGGGTGCAGAACATGACTTTCCAGAGCGGCTCTGGACGGGCGAATGTGAGCCTTCCAGACGCCTCAGACTCGGTGGCGCTGAAAGTGAGCGGCGAGCACGACGTTTTCGAGAACGTGCGCGTGCTCGGCAAAACCGTGCACGCAAAGCGCTGAGGACGGGCTGCCGGAGCCGATGCCAGTGCGCGAGCAGGGCGAGAGGCCTGATCCTGCCGCCGTCCGCCGCAGCGTTGCCCAAAGCTTTGTCGCGGCCCGGCAGGCGGCGCGTGCGCTGCCCGACTATCCGGGGCCGCTGCCCGAGACCCTTGCCGACGCATATGCCCGGCAGGATGCAGCCATTGCTCTGTGGCCAGACGAGGTCGCCGGGTGGAAAGTCGGGCGTGTCCCCGACATATGGGCCGTGCGTCTCGGCGAGTCGCGTCTGCTGGGCCCCGTATTCCGCCGTCATCTGTGGCATACCCGCGAAAATGCCATCACGCCCTTGCCCGTCATCCCCGACGGCTTCGCCGCTGTCGAAGCCGAATATGTCTTCGTGCTGGCGGACGCCGTGCCCGCGGAGCGCAGGGACTGGACCCCCGCGCAGGCGGCTCACGTGGTCGCGGAGCTGCGGGTGGGGGTCGAGCTGGCGGGCAGTCCGCTCGCGACGATCAATGAGTTGGGGCCCGCCGTAGTGGTCTCGGACTTCGGCAACAACACCGGCCTGCTCATCGGCCCGCCGATCGCCGACTGGGGGTCGCGTCCGCTCGCGTCCCTGACCTGCGAGATGCAGGTAGGCGGCCGCACCGTCGGCCGAGGGGGCGCCGCCTCGGTCCCCGGCGGACCGCTCGCGGCGCTCGCCTTCGCGCTCGACTGCTGTGCGCGGCGGGGTCGCCCGCTGCGGGCCGGTGACGTGATCTCCACAGGTGCAAGCACGGGCATTCACCCCGTGCGTTCCGGTGATGAGGTGCGGGCAGTGTTCGCGGACACCGCGGAGCTACGCGGCTGTGCCGTGCGCGCCACGCCGGCGACGCCCGGGCGGGGGCCGTGAGCGCCCCCTTCTGCGAACGGGCTTGCGAGCCTGCGCATATCTTGCTAACTTTGATGTCACCGGTGTCACACGAGCCACCTGCCGGGTGATCAGCAAAAAAAGCAGGCCGCACGTGCCACCGGTAGCATCCGGTCCGCCACACGCGACGGAGGGGGAAATGAAGATCGATCATCGCTCTGATGTGTCCACCGGTCTGGTGCGCGGCGCCGTAGCGGCAATCCTCGCACTCGGCATCGCGCACGTCGGCGCCGCGCATGCCCAGGCCGCAAGTCAGGCAACCGGCGCGAGCCCGCCCGGCACTGCAACGGTGGCGGCCAATGATCCGCAACCGGATGCAGGACCGGCCGCGGCCGATGCGACGCCCGCGCAGTCCCAACTGCAGGAAATCGTGGTGACCGGGTACCGCAGCAGTCTGGCGCAGGCGCTCAACATCAAGCGCAACATGGGCGTCGAGGCGGACACCATCCTGGCCGAGGACATCGGCAAGTTCCCCGACCAGAACCTCGCCGAGTCGCTGCAGCGAATTCCCGGCGTAGCGATCACGCGCGAGCAGGGCGAGGGCCGCCAGATCACCGTGCGCGGGCTCGGACCGCAGTTCACGCGCGTGCGCATCAATGGCATGGAAACGCTGACCACGACCGGAAGCCCCGACAACGAGGGCGGAGTCAACCGCACCCGTTCCTTCGACTTCAACATCTTTTCGTCCGATCTCTTCAATTCACTCACGATCCGCAAGACCGCGGAAGCGGACGTGGACGAGGGATCGCTCGGCGCCACGGTGGACCTGAGCACCGCGCATCCCCTCGACTACCATCATTTCGTGTTCATCACTCAGGCGAAGGGCAACTACGACGATCTCTCCGGCACGGTCGGACCGCAGCTCTCCGCGCTGATCTCCAATACGTTCGCTGACGGCAAGTTCGGCGCGCTCGCCTCGGTATCATGGAGCAAGCGCGATTACCTCGATGTCGGCTCGAGCACCGTGCGGTGGGACGAAGCGCAGGTGCTCAAGACGGGCACGACTCCATTTGGCGCATCGCCTTACGGATTCGCGTCGGTACTCGGCACGCCCTGTGTCGGGACGGCAACGACGCTGCCCGCCGCGTGCCAACAGGCCGACTCGGCGCTCCATCCCCGCTTCCCGCGCTACGATTACTTCGCGGACGCCGAGAGTCGCCTCGGCCTGACGGGGTCGCTGCAATGGAAGCCCAACGATGCCAACCTCCTGACCCTCGACTATCTCCACTCGTACTACCAGGACACCCGCCAGGAGCAATATCTCGAGGAGCCCGGGCTGTCGGGGCAGGGCAAGTGCACCAATCCGAGCACCACGGTGAGCGTCGGCTGCATCTCGGTGCTCGCCGCGAACATCGATCCGCTGGGCGTCATGACTTCCGGCACCTTCAGCGGCGTCGATACCCGCGTGGAGGACCGGTTCGACAGGATGCACACGAATTTCAACCAGGTGACGCTGAACGGAAATCATGATCTCGGCGACAAGTGGAGCGTGGACGAGCTGATCGGCTATTCCGAGTCCCGGTTCGCCAACCCCGTGCAGACCACCCTCGGCTGGGACCAGTACGGTCAGACGGTCAGCTACGACTTCTCCAGCCGGGTTCCGTACCTCAATTTCGGCAGTGAGAACGTCGGCGCGACGGGACCCTGGCTGCTGACGGAGTTGCGCCAGCGGCCGCAGACCACGACCAACAGGTTCAAGAACGTGGAGGTGAACGTTCATTTCAACCCCAATCCGACGGTCGGTTTCCAGGGTGGCCTGCAGTTCAAGCAGTACGATTTCGCGACGACTTCCCTCAGGTTGGTGAACGGGGAGACGGTTACGGCCACGAACGCCTACGGCGCCCTGCAGGCGGTTCCCATCAGCAGCTATGCCCAGACGGTCGATTACGCCGGCAATGCCGGGGTAAAGCTGCCTGCCGGCAGCACGACGACGTGGTCGACGCCCAATGTGTTCGTAGCGGAGAACGCTCTCGGGATCTACTCGAACAGCAGCCTCTTCGCGCTGAGCACTCAGGGTGACCTGGGTAACAACGTGAACGTGCGCGAGCGCGACACCGGCGCTTATCTGCAGATGAACTGGGACACGACTCTGCTCTCGCGCGGGCTGCGCGGCAACCTGGGCGTGCGTGTGGTCAGGACCAGCCAGTTCTCACAGGGATATTCGTCGACGCTGCTGCCCATTACGGCCAGCCGCGACTACAACGACGTCCTGCCGGCCTTCAATCTCGCGTGGTCGTTGCGGCCCGATCTCGTGCTGCGTTTCGCCTACTCCCGCGATATGTCGCGCCCCAACCTGACGGACGTTGCGGCCAGCACCGCCGTGACCGTCTCCGGAACGCAATTCAACGTCAAGACCGGCAATCCGGGCATCGATCCCTTCCTCGCCAACGCTTATGACCTCTCCCTCGAGTGGTATCCGGCACCCGGCACGCTGGTTTCGGTGGCGCCGTTCCGCAAGGACGTGCTGAGCTTCTCCTCCTCGGAGACGATCAACACCGTGTTCCACGGTAACCCGTTCGGTGTACCTGACTCGCTCGCGGTCCAGGCCTGCGGCTCCACCCCGGGATGCGGCCCGGATGCGACCTGGGCGTTCTCGGTGCCGGTCAACTCGCCGGGCGGCAAGGTCAACGGGGTGGAGCTGAATTATCAGCAGCCGTTGCGCTTCCTGCCGGGCTTGCTGCGTAACCTCGGCGTGCAGATGAACTACACCTATGTCACGTCGACGGTCAATTATCAGACTGGACCGGCCACCTTCGTGACTGGCGAGCTGACGGGCCTGTCGAAGCATACGGCGGGCACGACACTCTATTACGAGGACCCGAAGTGGAGCATCCGTGTTTCCGGCGCGTATCGCAGCAGGTACCTGACCCGGGTGCCCGGACAGGAGACGGGGACGAGCGCCGATGGCTACGACGCGACGTTCAATCTCGACGCTTCCCTGCAGTACAACCTGACCAAACAGTTCAGGCTCACCCTGGAGGGCACCAATCTCACCGACCAGTACGAGAACGAGTTCGACGATACCGCGCGCAACCTCGTGTACTATTACCACCATACCGGACGGGAGATTCTGTTCGGGGTGCGATACCAGTACTGACGCGCCGCGGCGCCGGGAGGCTCAGGTGCAGGTGAAGGTTCTCCAGGCCACTCATCCCGACATGGTCGTCGGGCTGGATTCGGCGGCGCTGCGCCGGCATTACCTGGCCACGGACCTGTTCGTGGCCGGTGACATCCGGCTCTGCTACAGCCACGTGGAGCGGTTGATCGTGGGCGGCGTCCAGCCGGCGGACCGTGCACTCGAGCTGGAGGCGGTGCGCGAGGCAGGCTCGTCCCCGTTTCTCGCGCGGCGCGAGCTCGGCGTGATCAACATCGGTGGCCCGGGAAGGGTCACCATCGACGGCCGGGAGCATGGAATGAAGCCTCGCGACGGGCTTTATGTCGGCAAGGAGAGCGCCAGTGTCACGTTCGAGTCCAAAGATCCGGCGACTCCCGCCAAGTATTACCTCGTCAGCGCGCCGGCTCACTCCCGGTTCGAGACGGTGAAGATCGCGATCGACGAGGCCAGGCCGACGAAGATGGGCGCGCCGGAAACCTGCAATCAGCGCACGATTTATCAATACATCCATCCGGATGTCTGCCGGTCTTCGCAGCTTCTCATGGGCCTCACGGCCCTCGAGACAGGCAGTGTCTGGAACACCATGCCCTGTCACCTGCACGACCGTCGCTCGGAGGTCTACTTCTACTTCGACATGCAGGCGCAGGAGCGCGTGTTCCACTTCATGGGCCAGCCTGCGCAGACGCGCCACATCGTCGTCGCCAACGAAGAGGCGGTCATCTCGCCGCCGTGGTCCATCCACATGGGCGCGGGGACCGGCCGCTATACTTTCATCTGGGCGATGGCGGGAGACAATCAGGACTATCGCGACATGGATGCCGTGGCGACCGCGATTCTGCGGTGACGGATGTGCCCAGTCTCTTCTCCCTGGCCGGCCGCGTCGCGGTCGTCACGGGCGCAAGTTCCGGTATAGGCCAGGCGATCGCGGCGGCGTTGGCCGCGGCGGGCGCCGACATTGCCATCGTCGGCCGCAGTCCGAGCGACGAGACGGCAAACCGCGTGCAGGCCGCCGGACGTCGAGTCCTTCCGGTGGCAGCGGACCTCAGCTCGACGGCGGTTTGCAAAAGGATCGTGGATGAGGTGGCCAGCGGTTTGGGAGGCATCGACATCCTGGTCAACAATGCGGGGATCATACGGCGTCGCGACGCGCTCGAATTCTCAGAGGCCGACTGGGACGCGGTCATGGACGTGAACCTGAAGACGCTGTTCTTTCTCTCCCAGGCCGCAGCACGTCACATGATTGCGCGCGGCGGCGGCAAGATCATCAACATCGCTTCGATGCTCTCCTTCCAGGGCGGCGTACGCGTCGCCTCGTACACTGCCAGCAAGAGCGGCCTGGCAGGCGTCACCCGGCTGCTCGCCAACGAATGGGCGGACAAGGGCATCAACGTCAACGCCATCGCGCCGGGATACATAGCGACCCGCAATACGGAGCCGTTGCGGCGCGATGCAGAGCGCAATCGGGAGATCCTGAGCCGCATTCCGGCCGGGCGCTGGGGCTCTCCCGAAGATCTCGGCGGTGCCGCCGTTTTCCTCGCCTCGCGTGCCTCGGACTACGTCCACGGCGCGATCGTCCCCGTGGATGGCGGCTGGATGTCTCGCTGAAGCGCCGGATCCGGCTTTGCGCTGCGCAATCCTGCTCCGCGCAAAGCTCCGGGGTGTCCGTCCATGGCCACCTGCGGCGGCCGGGCACGTCCCTGTGCCTGATCCTCGGCCTGGCTCAGGTGCCCTGCTGAATATAGGGTACTTGCGCGAACAGGCGCCGCTCGGCTCCGCGGGGATCTTCGGCCAGCCGGGGCTCGTCGTCGAGCAGCATCGTGCTGCGCCGCGGAAGCTCGTACGGCTCCCACCGGGGCAGCGCCCGGATGTTGGGATCTCCGGTGCGCGCGAAGGCAATGAACGCATCGCCCATCCGGGCCGACATTCTGCGCGAGCGCTCGCCGCCGCCGATTCGGGTGCCTTTCAGGTCGACCGGCGCGTCCAGGTTGCCGAACACGAGCGGAATATCCAGGCCGTGAGGCGCCCCCCAGCGGCCGCCGTCCTCCGGTGATCTCCAGTCCAACTGGTAGACGTAGGCCGGTGAGCCCTGCGCCGCGCGCAGCTCCGACTCGATTATGGCGGGGCGCCAGGATCGGCTGGCGGTCGTGGCGGCGAAGAAAACATCACTCGCGGATGCACGCGGATACAGCCGGCGGTACTCCGCGATGACGTGCTCAGGCAGGATGTCCGCGCGCATGCTCTTGGCCAGCGCCTCGGGCAGCCCCTGCCAGGTCAGGTGGAAGGCATCAGGATCGGAGCCCCCGATGAGATTGCGCGTCTCGTCGTGGGTGTTGCCGATGATCATCGGCACGGTTGCCGCCAGCGGCGGTGCGTCCGGATAGAAAGGATGTCGCGCTAGCGCGCGCTCATCCAGCACCGGGCCGAAATAGACCCCGCCGTGCCCGATGATGGGATCGACCGTTTCGAGCGCATCGACCAGGCGCCCGACTGGAAGCTCGCGGATACGCGCCGCCTGCGCAGTGGGAATCCTCAGCGCCTCGAGGATCGCCCGAGCGCGCCGCGTGGCGTGCAACGGCCCCGAAGCGGTTATCTCCTCACCGCTCAGCGTCGCGGCGCAATGAAAGAGCCGGCCCGCGGACCCGTCCGTGCGGGAACGGCTCCCGGCGCCGAGCGCCGCCGGCATCGCCATCAGCGTTGCGATCTTGGCGCCGCCCCCCGATTGGCCGAACACCATGACCTGCCGGGGATCGCCGCCGAATTCCGCGATGTTGTCCCGCACCCAGCGCAATGCCAGGATCAGATCGAGCATGCCGGCGTTGCCGGAGTCGCCATACTCCGGTCCGGCGAGCCGGGCGAGGTAAAGATAGCCGAAGGCATTCAAGCGGTGGTTTACGGTGACCACGACGACATCGCCACGCCGGCAAAGTCGCGCTCCGTCATAGAGCGGGCTCGAGCCTGACCCTGTGTCGAACGCGCCGCCATGGATGTACAAAAGCACCGGGCGTGCGGCGCC
This sequence comes from Steroidobacteraceae bacterium, assembly GCA_036278795.1. Lineage (GTDB taxonomy): Bacteria > Pseudomonadota > Gammaproteobacteria > Steroidobacterales > Steroidobacteraceae > 13-2-20CM-66-19. The sequence continues at coordinate 127,006 of DASUKK010000011.1, forward strand.
GGCGCGCAATGCGGGCGTCCAGATGTTGAGAAAGAGACAGTCCTCGCCCGCGGTCTTTCCCAGTGGGCCGCGCTGCGGGCAGCTCGGTCCGTATTGCATCGCATCCTGGATGCCATTCCACGGGCTTGGTGGCAGAGGCGGCAGGAAGCGCCGCCTCGCCGTGTCTGCCCCGTAGCGCACCCCTTTGAAGACGTGCACGCCTCCTTCCGTCGTGCCCCGGACGCGGCCTGTGTTCGTCTTCGCCACGACCGAGCGCGCGACGCCGGCGAAGGCGGCAGGCAGTGTCAGACTGACGGCCGCGGCGGTGCACGCACTCGAGCGACGGAGGAACTCCCGCCGTGCCGGATCAGATCGGTCGCGCTGCGTCGTCATCCGTATGCTCCCGGTTTCCGAAATCGCGCTGCCGGCGCCCCCGGGGCATGATAAGGCAATCTCGGCTGCCGAGGCTCCTTCGAGCTGGGATCGAGCGCCGGCGCAAGAACACGAGCCCGGCGTGCCAGGACTGCTACCGGTATCATCGCCAGAATCCGCTACCACCCGCCGGTCGATCGCTCACTAGATGCGCGTGTCGTGCGCTATCCAGCTCCTCTCCCACGTCTTGCCGCCGTGGGCCGAAGAAATAGCCATTCTGCTACGATCCGATGTGACCACTTCCGCGGCTCATTCGCATGCCACGCGTCTCCGCCAGCTTCCTGCCTCCCATCGCGCTGGACCCGGGCGGCGCGACGCTCATGTACCGGCAACTGTCGGAGTGGCTGCCGGCACTGGACCACCTGCCCCTGGGCGTCTGTCGCGGCTGCTGCCTAGGCATTGGCGCGAGCCGGCGAGGGACCTCCTCACCTACGGTGAAGCGATGGGCTACCTGAGTGGCCTCATCTTCGGTTATGGCGGGGCGTCCGTGCCGCAGATCAATGTGGGCATCCGCGACCTCACGTCGGCTCTTTCCCATCCGACTCACCCTGGAGGCTCCCGCCGATGATGATCCGCCCCCTTCGCGGAGCACTGACCCTTGCGGCCGCGTTCTCTATCCTGACCGCTCCGGCAGGGTGGGCGGCCAGCCGTACGTCCGCGCTGCCGACGGTTCCCGTGGTGGTGGACGGTAATGCTCCCGCTCATCCGTTTCCTCACTTCTGGGAGCAGATGTTCGGCTCGGGACGCGCCACGCTCTCGCTGCGGGACAGTTATCGCCGGGACATGCGCGCGGTCCGCGGCGTGACCGGTTTCCGTCTGGTCCGCTTTCATGGCGTTCTCGATCGCGACGTCGGCGTCTACGGTATCGATGCGAAGGGGCGGCCGGCATACAACTTCACGTATGTCGACCAGATCTACGATGGACTCCTGGCACAGGGCATTCGTCCCTTCGTGGAGCTCAGCTTCATGCCGCCGGAGATGGCCGTACGGCAGCAGACCATGGGGTTCTGGTACGACCCCATCGTGGCGCCGCCGAAGAACTGGCGTGACTGGAGCGACCTGATCCGCCATTTTGCGCAGCACCTCGTCGATCGCTACGGGATCGATGAAGTCTCGCAATGGTATTTCGAGGTCTGGAACGAGCCGAACGGCACCTTCTGGGGCGGAGATCCCAGGCAGAGCACCTACTTCCATCTCTACGACGTGACGGCGCGCGCGCTGAAGAGCGTCGACCCGCGGCTGCGTGTGGGCGGGCCCTCCACCGCACAGGCGGCCTGGGTGCCGGGCTTCATCCGCTTCTGCGCCACCCATCACGTGCCGGTCGACTTCGTATCGACGCATGTGTACGGCGACGATACGGCCGAGAACGTCTTCGGCACGCGGGAGAAGATTTCCCGGCGTGACATGGTCATTCGCGCCGTGCAGAAGGTCCACCGGGAGGTCGCGGCATCGCCGTTGCCCCGCCTGCCCATCATCTTCAGTGAGTTCAATGCAACGTATACCGGTACCGAAGTCGACGTCACGGACTCCCCGTACATCGGACCGTGGATGGCCAACACCATCCGTGCTTGCGACGGGCTGGTCGACCTCATGTCGTACTGGACGTTCTCCGACGTCTTCGAGGAGGGCGGCGTCGCCAGGACGCCTTTCCACGGCGGCTTCGGGCTGGTGGCCGTCGGCGACATCCCCAAGGCGTCGTTCAACGATTTCGCGTTGCTGCACCGGCTCGGAACGGAGCGCCTCAGCGCGGATTCCGACTCCGTGCTGGTCACGCGCCGCCGCGACGGCTCGCTGGCCATCGCGGTGTGGAACTACGCCCCGCCGGGCCCGCGCGGCGAGACCAAAGCCTACTCCCTCAGCCTGCGTAACATCTCGGGCGTCTCCCGCGCGTCCATCCAGATCGTGGACCGCGATCACGGCTCGCCATTGGCCGCCTGGCGCGCCATGGGCGCGCCCAGCTACCCCTCGCTCGAGCAACACCGGGCGCTGCTGAAGGCTGCGCAGCTGCCGCCTGCGCAGACGGTGCAGCTATCCTCCACGAACCCGGTGTTGACACTCCACTTGCTCCCGCACGCCCTCGCGCTCATCCAGCTCGGACGATAACCAACCCGCGGCGCGATCCGCGGCGGAGGCAGGCGTGCGCGTCGAGCTCGGACGGTCACCCGACGGGCGGGGTACGCTGCGAAATCAGGCTTGGGCGGTACCCGTTCGCGGTTGCTCTCGGATCGGGCGGATTGGCCTGACCTCCACGCATCCGACCTCTGCCGGCGGGATCTTCGCCGCGATCTGGATCGCCTCGTTGAGGTCGCGGGCCTCGATCAGATAGAAGCCCGCGAGCTGCTCCTTCGTCTCGGCAAACGGACCGTCGGTCACCGAGAGGCGGCCGTTACGAATGCGCACCGTTGTCGCGGTGGCCACCGGCTCCAACGCTTCGGAGGCGACGCATTGCCCGCGCGCGCGCAGCTCGGTGTCGCACGCCAGACACTTCAGGTCGTCCATCTCCCCGATCTTCTGCTCCTCGCCGTAGACCAGACACAGGTATTTCATCGTCGCAACCCTCGGCATTCGGTTTCGTTGTTGGGGACAGATCTTGGCGCCGGCGATATCACTGCGCCGGCGCGCCCATGGACCAGAGCACGCCGAAGGGGTCGCGCACCTGGCCCCAGCGATCGCCCCAGAACATGACCTGCAGCGGCGTCACGATCTCCAGGCCGGCGTCCAGGGCACGGCGCCACCACGCCTCGACGTCCTCGACCTGCAGGTGGAGGGTATAGCCCTGATGCGGCTTGAAAGGGCAGCCGTGCTCGGGATAGGCGTCCGCGAGCATGAGCGAGCCGCCATTGATGTAGAGGTGGACATGCATGGTGCGGCCCTTGTCGTCCGGGGGAACGTGACCGGCCTCGCGGGCGCCGAAAGCGCGCTGATAGACCTCCGAGGCGCGCAGCGCGCCCTCGACGATCAGGTATGGGACGGGTCCGCCCAGGATTTCCGGGCGGGGATCAGCGGCTTTCGATACGGCGTTCATGGGTGAGTACTCCGTCGGCGGTGAGGAAGCGACGCCCGGGCGAGGGGCCCCGAGGCGCGGCTCTTGATCCATAGCCGAAGGAGAGTGCGCGGGATCGACATCGAGCGTTGCAGACCCTGGATCAGTCCCGCGGCAGCTCCGCCAGCCGGCGCTGCAGGAACTGACGCTCGGGCTCCGATTGAGTGAGTGCATGGGCACGCGTGTACGACGCCCGCGCGTCGGCAGTCCTGCCCAGGCGACGGCAGAGGTCAGCCCGCGCCGCGTGGGCCAGCCGATACCCGTCCAGATCGCCCCTGGCGAGCAACTCATCGACCAGGGCCAGCCCGGTCTCCGGCCCATCGCGCATTGCGACCGCAACCGCGCGGTTGAGCTCCACCACGGGCGTATGCTCGATACGCAAGAGCAGATCGTACAGATAGACGATCTCATTCCAATCAGTGTCTGCCGCTCGCGCAGCGTCGCAATGCAATGCGGCAATGGCCGCTTGCAGCGAGTAAGCGCCGAAACGGCGCGAGGAGAGCGCCCGCTCCACGAGGGCCGACCCCTCCTCGATCTGCTTGCGATTCCAGAGGGAACGATCCTGCTCCTCCAGCACGATGAGCTCTCCGGCGGAGGAGGCGCGCGCGGCCCGCCGCGAATCATGCAGCAGCATCAGCGCCAGCAGCCCGATGGCTTCGGTTTCCGGGAGCATCTCCACCAGTAGCCGCCCGAGGCGGATGGCCTCGGTGGCCAGGTCGAGCCGCATCAACTCCGCACCGCTGCTCGCCGTGTAGCCTTCGTTGAAAACGAGATAGATGACTCGCAGAACGGTCTCGAGCCGCTCCGCCAGCTCGCCGGGCGCGGGCACTTCGTAGGGGATTCGGGCGTCGCGGATCTTTCCCTTGGCACGTACGATCCGCTGCGCCAGCGTGGGCACGGGTGTCAGGAAAGCTTGCGCGATCTGCTCCGTCGTCAGCCCGCAGACCTCTCGCAGGGTCAGCGCGATCTGCGCATCGGGCGCCAGCGCCGGGTGGCAGCAGGTGAAGATCAGCCGCAGGCGGTCATCGACGACAGTGGGATCGTCGTCGTCGGGAGCCGCGGCATTCTCGGCCGCGATATCGTGGGCCTGCGGGTCGAAGGAATCGAAGCGGGCCGTACGCCGCAGTTGATCTATGCTGCGAAAGCGTCCGGCCGACACGAGCCAGGCGCGGGGATTGTCCGGCAGGCCCTGCTCCGGCCACTTTTCCAGGGCGGCGCGGAACGCATCGTGCAGCGCCTCCTCCGCCCGGTCGAAGTCGCCCAACAGCCGGATCAGCGTCGCCAGGACGGCGCGTGATTCGCTCTGATATACGGCCTCGATCCGCCGCTTGAAATCCGCATCGGACATGGGGTGTCTCGGTTCAACGCACGGGGACGCGCCGCTCGCGGTAGGCGCCCGGCGTCAGGCCGGTCGCGCGCCGGAACTGACGGTTGAAGGTCGACAGGTCGTCGAAGCCGCAATCCAACGCCACTGCGCCGATGGCGTCCTCGGAGCGCCGCAGCTTCACGGCCGCACGGCGCAAGCGTGTGCGCAGCATGTACTGACCTGGCGTTACGCCGACCACCCGCTCGAAGATGCGAAGGAAATGAAAGGGGCTCACTGCCGCCGCCGCGGCCAGGTCGTCGACCGAGATTCGCGCGTCATGCCGCGCTTCGATGCAACGCAGCGCCGCGGCGACCCTGCGCTCATCGCGTGAAGTTGGCGCACGCGATGGGCGCGGGGCGTGCTCATTGAGCGTGGTACAGACCGTCCCCGCCAAGCGCAGCGCCAGCTCCCGAAACTCCTCCATGGTACCGCCTCCGTCTGCGTCTCGCAGGCCTTGAGCGGCCGCGAGCAGTCCGAGCATGGACGGCACCGGCGGCAGCCGAGGCGCCCCCAACACCAGCCGCGTGGCGCCCGGTACGCCCGAGACGACGGACTCGAAGACTTCGGGCGAGAAATGAAACGCGAGACACCTGTCGCCCCGGGTGTGCTGATGACCGCATTCGAAGCAGGCTCCCGCATTGCCCAGCATCAACGACCCCGGCGTCATCAGCGCCGAGCCTTGGGCGGTGCGATATTGGAAGTTGCCGTCCGTGACCAACGCAATACTGAACGCGTTGTGTTGCTCCACGTAACAGGGGTCACGCGGGCCCGACGTACACGATACGTCGGATACGCGCCAGCCCATTCCTGATGCCAGCAGTTTCACCGAGAGCGGCATGGGCGAAGGATAGCAATTTTTCCCAAGCGGCTGAGCGCCGGTGAGCCTTATCGTGATCCCGCAAAAGATATGTCCTGGGCGCCACAACCGGAGAGCAGCCGATGATCGACCATGTTTCCATAGGGGTCCGAAATATCCCCGCAACCAGGCGCTTCTACGATGCGGCATTGCAACCCCTCGGCTATCAGTGCCTCAGCAATTCCGCCGAGTCTCTGGGCTATGGCGCCAAGGCGCCCGTATTCTGGGCCAATGTCACGGACCAGCCGGTGCCCGCCGACAGCCGCTCGGGCCTGCACTTCTGCTTCTCGGCCCCCAACCGCAAGGCGGTCGACGCATTCCACGCGGCCGGCCTGGCCACCGGGGCACGCGACAACGGCCGGCCCGGCCTGCGCGCCGACTACGGCGCCGGCTACTACGCCGCGTTCCTCGTCGATCCGGACGGCTATCGCATCGAAGCCTACTTCGCCGAGAAGGCGTAGATCGTGCCGCGGCACCAGTGTTGCGACGTACATGACTGACATGCTGTGGAGTGACGAGACTGCAGGATATATCCATCAGTCGTTCTGTCAACACCAACGCGCGACTCGTGCAGCGCTATCCGATGCGTGTGAGTTAGCGTGCAGGATGCGCGTGCTTATACGCATCGAATGATGTCGTGTGATTTGCGCCGTGCGGCGCGACGTAGCGGGGCAGGATGTCAGGTGGACAGAAAGTCGAGCAGCTCTCTCTGCTCCGGAGTCAGTTGTTCCCTCGGCGTCACCACCGCCGCTCTGAGCGCCTGCCGGCACGGCCGCGACTCGTCCTCCTCGTATTCCGCGACGGCCTTCGCGATGACCTGTTGCACCTTGCCCAGGCTCTCTTTGAACTGCCCGATCACCTGCTCCACCGAGACGTGCTGCGAGGGGTCGTCCAGCCAGCAGTCGTAGTCGGTCGCCACCGTGATGACGCAGTATCCCAGCTGCGCCTCCAGCGCCAGGAATGCCTCCGGCACGTTGGTCATCCCGACCAGGTCGGCTCCCGCCCCGCGCAGCCAGAAGCTCTCCGCCCGGGTGCCGAGCCGCGGCCCTTCCACGCAGGCGTAGGTCTTGTCCCGATGGAGCGGCTGGCCGATCGACTCCGCCGCCCGTGCGATGAGCGTCTCTGTGTACCGGCAGGTCGGGTGAGCCGTAGACACATGGGCGACGAGCCCTTTCCCGAAGAAGCTCGCCGGGCGCAGTCCCTTGGTGAAGTCGAGGTATTGCGACGGCAACGCCAGGTCGCCGGGACGGATCGCCTCCCGCAGGCTGCCCACCGCCGATACTCCGATGATCGTCCGTACCCCGACGCTCTTCAGCGCCCAGATGTTCGCCCGGAAATTGATCTCGCTGGGCAGCAGGTCGTGCCGCAGCCCATGTCGGGCGAGAAACGCGATGTCTCGCCCGGCCAGCCGGCCCAGCATGACGGGCCCGGAAGGGCGGCCGAACGGCGTATCGACCTCGCTCGAGCGGGTGACTTCGAGCCCCTCCATCCGATAGAGACCGGTGCCGCCGACAATGCCGATCATATGGAATCTCCATTGCGCGGGCGCCCCGCGAGGCGGCAAGATGCCAGATGCGCAGCCGTCGCGGTAGGCTTGTAGGAAGCGCTGGATCCGGGCTTCTGTCCTGCCCGGCGCGCTGCGAGCAAAAAGCGTGGTTTTTGCCCGAGGCTTCGTCACCTACGGCGGCGGGGCACATCCTCGTGTCTGCGCTTCATAGTCAGCCAGCGAGCGTAAAGTAGTCGATCAATGAGCAGCCTCGGCCTCGATACCGCCTTCGAGCGGCGCCTGTCCGCGCTCGTCAACAGCGGGCAGCCGGAGATCCTCCAGGGCGGGCGCAAGGGCCTGGAGAAGGAGTCCCTGCGCGTCACGCCGGAGGGCCGCCTCGCCCAGACGCCGCATCCCCGGATACTCGGCTCCGCGCTCGCCAGCGAGCACATCACGACCGATTATTCCGAGGCGCTGATCGAGCTGGTCACGCCGACGTTCACCACCACCTGGGAGCTGCTGCAATATCTCCTCGACCTGCACCAGTTCGTCTACCGGCACCTCGGGAGCGAGCTCCTGTGGGCGACCAGCATGCCGGGTGCGATCTCCCGGGACGAGGACATCCCGATCGCCGAGTACGGCCGCTCGCACATCGGACGCATGAAGACCGTATATCGCCGCGGGCTCGGCCTGCGCTACGGCCGCATGATGCAGGCGATCTCCGGCGTGCACTTCAACTACTCCTTTCCGTTGCCTTTCTGGGACGCCTATGCCGACCTCGTGAAGTCCCGGCAGCGCGGCGCTCCCTTCGTTTCCGCGCGCTACTTCGATCTGCTGCGTAACTACCGGCGGTACGGTTGGCTGGTGTTGTATCTCTTCGGGGTTTCCCCGGTCGTCTGCAAATCCTTCCTCAAGGGACGCGACCATGCGCTTCAGGATTTCACTGCCGGCACCGCGTACGAGCCATACGGCACCAGTCTCAGGATGAGCGACATCGGCTACCGCAACCGCAATCAGGCAGACCTCACCGTGTCTGTCAACAGCCTCGATGAGTACGTACGCGATCTGACTCACGCCATCACGACGCCTCATCCGCCCTACGAGGCGCTTGGTGTCAAAGTGGACGGCGAGTACCGACAGCTCAATGCCAACATCCTGCAGATAGAGAATGAGTACTACAGCTTCATCCGCCCGAAGCGCGTCGCCCGCTCAGGGGAGCGTCCGACCAAGGCGCTGAAGCGCGCCGGCGTCGAGTACGTGGAAGTGAGAGCGCTCGATGTCAGCGCTTTCGACCCGGTTGGCGTGAACCAGAACAAGCTCCGCTTCCTCGAGGCGTTTCTCGCGCTGTGTCTGCTCAAGGACAGCCCGCCCATCGGCGCCGACGAGCAGCATCTGCTCGATCAGAACCATCTCCTGGTCGCCCGCCGCGGCCGGGAGCCGGGACTGACCCTGCAGCGGGACGGCCGGCAGGTGCCGATGCGCGAGTGGGCCCGGGAGCTGATCGACTCTCTCGCCGGCATCTGCGAGATCCTCGACCGCGGCGATGCCTCCCGTCCGTACACGGCGGCGCTCGCCACCCAGGCGGCCAAGGTGGACGACGTACGGCTCACACCCTCGGCCCGGATGATGAAGGAGCTCACCGACACCGGCGAGCCCTTCTTCGATCTGGCGCTGCGCATGTCGGCGACCCACAAGGGCTATTTCCTCGATCTCTATCCGCCGAACGAGGCGCGTCTGCAGGAGTTCGCGGCGGAGGCCCGGGAGTCGCTCGACCGCCAGCGGGCCACCGAGGCCGCCGACCAGGGCACTTTCGATGAGTTTCTCGCCCGCTATTTCAACGATTGAGGCAGGGCAGCGCTCGCGGCCATCTACCAAAATGGGCATTGCGGCGTCACGGCGCCTGAACGATTCTTTCACATATGAACGCACTCTCGGTCCGCGGACTGGCCAAGACCTACAAGAACGGTGTACAGGCGCTCAAGGGGATCGACCTGGAGGTGGAGCAGGGCGATTTCTTCGCGCTGCTCGGGCCCAATGGCGCCGGCAAGACCACCCTGATCGGCATCGTCACCTCGCTCGTCACCAAGAGCGGGGGCGAGGCAACGGTTTTCGGTCACGACATCGACCGCGAGCTCGAGGCCGCCAAGGCCTGCATCGGCGTCGTGCCGCAGGAATTCAACTTCAACATGTTCGAGACGCCTGAGACCATCGTGGTCAACCAGGCGGGCTTCTATGGCATTCCACGCTCCGAGGCGCGGCGCCGTGCGCAGCAGTACCTGAAGCAACTGCAGCTATGGGACAAGCGCGACAAGATGTCGCGCGGCCTCTCGGGCGGAATGAAACGCCGCCTCATGATCGCCCGCGCCCTGATGCACCAGCCGCGCCTTCTCATCCTGGACGAGCCGACCGCCGGTGTCGACATCGAGGTCCGCCGCTCGATGTGGGATTTCCTGCGCGAGATCAACCGCCGCGGCACCACCATCATCCTGACGACGCACTATCTCGAGGAAGCCGAGACCCTCTGCCGCAACATCGCCATCATCGACGGGGGACGCATCGTCGAGCGCGATCGCATGAGTAGTCTGCTGCGGCGCCTGCACACGGAGACCTTCGTACTCAACGTCAACGCGCCGCTCACCGCCGCGCCCCGGCTGGAAGGTTATCCGGTGCGGCTCACGGACGATCACACCCTGGAGGTAGAAGTCTCCAAGGAGCAGAACCTCAACGATCTTTTCGGACGCCTCTCGCAGCTCGGCGTCGAGGTGGTCAGCATGCGTAACAAAGTCAACCGCCTGGAGGAGATATTCATGCGTCTGGTCGATAGGGGGGTCGCGGCTTGACGAACTCGTATGGAACGAATTTGGACGGCGAAAGCCGGCCCGACGGGGTTTCCCGGTGAGTGCCCCCTCGCGGATACGGGTCTCAGAGGGCGAAGGGACTGGGCCTCGCGACAGTCTCGTCGAAAGCGCCGCCGCGGAACCCTTGCGTCTGGGGCGCGTCCGCTGGATCGGCTTCAAGACCATCGTCACCCGGGAATACCAGCGGATCATCCGCATCTGGACCCAGACCATCCTGCCGTCGGCGGTGACGCAGGCGCTTTATTTCGCGATTTTCGGCAGCCTGCTCGGCAGCCGCATCGGCGCGATGGGCGGCTTCGGCTACATGGCCTACATGGCTCCCGGCCTGATCATGATGGCCGTCAACATCAATTCCTACTCCAATGTCGTCTCCTCCTTCTACGGCGCGAAGTTCGGCAAGCACGTGGAGGAGCTGCTCGTCTCGCCGCTTCCCAGCTGGCTCATCGTGTCCGGCTACGTGACGGGCGGGCTGGTGCGCGGGGCGCTGGTGGGGCTCGCCGTGACGGGCGTATCGCTTCTGTTCACGCATCTTCAGGTGCAGCATCCGCTCATCATCGCGTCGGCGGCCCTGCTCACCTCCATCATCTTCGCCCTGTGCGGCTTTCTCAACGCGCTCTTCGCCAAGAACTTCGACCAGGTCAACATCATCCCGACTTTCGTGCTGACACCGCTCTACTATTTCGGCGGCGTCTTCTACTCGGTCTCCCTGCTGCCGCACTGGGCGCAGGCGGTCTCGTATTTCAATCCCATCCTGTACATGGTCAACGCCTTCCGCTACGGCTTCCTCAGCGTATCCGACGTCAGTGTGGTCGGCGCATTCGCGATCATGGTGGGTGCCGCGGCCGCGCTCTTCATCACTTCGATCGTGGTGATGGAAAGAGGCGCCGGGATTCGGGAATGAACGGCGGGCGAGGCCCGGGATGGGCCGAGTGATGAACGCACGCATCGCGCTGGTGAGCGCGCGCGCCGCGCGGCACCTCGATGAGGATCTGCCCCCACTCATCGCCGCGCTCGCCGCGGCAGGCGTGGACGCGACCGCGGCTGACTGGGATGACCCCGGCGTCGACTGGGCCGCCTACCGGGTCGCGCTGCTGCGCTCGGCCTGGGATTACGCGGAGCGTCTGCCGGAGTTCCTGGCCTGGGCCGACCGGACCGCGGCCCTCACCACTCTGATCAATCCTCCCGCGGTCATTCGCTGGAATACCGACAAGCATTATCTCGCGCAGCTCGCACGCGCCGGCGTAGCCACCGTGCCGACGACGTTCGTCGAGCCCGGCGAGCGGGGGGCGGAGGAGTTGGCCAGGTTTCTGGCTGAGGGAGGCGCCGCGGAGTGGGTCGTGAAGCCTGCCGTGGGAGCCGGATCCAGGGACGCGGCGCGTTATGCGCGGGGTGAGGAAGCGGTGGCGGCGGCCCACCTCGAACGACTTCTCGAGGCCGGACGCAGCGTGATCCTGCAGCCCTATCTCGCCCAGGTCGACCATCACGGCGAGACCGCGCTGATCTTTTTTGCCGGTCGGCTCAGCCATGCGATCCGCAAAGGGCCGCTGCTGCAGCGGGGGGCCGCGCCCACCGGGGGACTGTTCGCCGCGGAGCAGATCACGATGCGCACGCCGGCGGCCGAGGAGCTGCAAGTCGCGCACAGCGTGCTGGCGGCCTTGCCCTTTGCAATGCCCCTCTATGCCCGCGTCGACCTGATCCGCTCCGAGAGCGGCAAGCCCTGCCTGCTCGAGGTCGAGCTGACGGAGCCGTCGCTTTTTTTCACGCACGCACCGGGCGCGGCGGCGCGGCTCGCGAGGGTCCTCGGGGCGTCACTCGGCGGGTTGGGACTGTCGCCGAGTTGATACATCCGCCGCACGGCGGGATCCCGTTGCGCGCTGCGCACAGCGCATGTAAGACTCTCGCGCATGGCGCAGAAACGGGCGTTGATTGTCGACGATTCGAGGTCGGCGCGTCTTTTCCTCGCGCGTATTCTCGAAAAACACGAGATCGACGTCGACAGCGTCGAGAGCGCCGAGGCCGCGATCGGCTACCTCGCCAGCAGGCGGCCCGACGTCATTTTCATGGACCACATGATGCCGGGCATGGACGGCTTCCAGGCGGTGCAGGCGATCAAGAATGACCCGCGCACGGCCACCATTCCCATCATGATGTACACCTCCCAGGAAGGAGAGGTCTATCTGGGACAGGCGCGCGCGCTCGGCGCGGTGGGTGTGCTGCCGAAGCAGATCAAGCATGCCGACGTCGCCAAGGTCCTGTACCAGCTTCACCTCATCGCCGACCGCCGCAGCGAAGAGCAGACGACCTTCCAGCCGCTCGAGGCGATCATGCCGCATGCTGCCAGGGAGGCCGCCGGCAAGGCGGCCGCCGGCGCCGCAATGTCGGCGCCGCCGCAGATCCGGGCTGCCGGTGACGATGCGCCGCCCAGGCGATTCCCTGCGCAACCCGTCTCATCGGTCACCCATCTCCCAGAGCCGGAAGCGCCGGAGCCGCTTCCGACTCTGCGCCGCTGGCTGCAGGCCGCCCTCGACGCACAGGCAGAGCGGATTTGCGCCGAAATCCGCGCGTCGTTGCCGCAGCAGCGTGGTGCGCGTGGGTCTGGATGGCTTGCCGGACTGGCCGTCGTGGCATGCATTGCGGCCGTCGTTGCGACTGCATCGTGGTGGAGCGATCACACCCAACTGGAGATGGCACGTGCGGAGCTGACGCTGCTACGGGAAGCCGTGACCCCACGTGTGCCGACGGCCGCGTCAGCGGCGCCCGCTGCGGCCGCACCGTCCGTCTCGGCCCAGACCCCTGCGCCACCCCAAGCGGAAGCCAAGCCGCTCGTGCTCGAGGTCCCGTACGGCGGCGATGCCTTGGGCGGGCCGCGACTCGATGTCATCAGAAAGGTGCTGGACCGACTGGTCGCGGACCGCGTACGGGGTTTGGTGCAGATCCAGACGTTCGCCGGACGGTTCTGTCTGAAGGGTGACCCCGTCAACGGCTACGCTCTGGCTTCGAGCAAGCTGCCGTTTGCGAAATGCGATGTCGTCGGCAACCCGGCCGATGACACCCTGCCGCCGGCGCAGCGCATGCCGCTCGCGCTCGCCAATCTGATAGCCGGAATCCGCAACTCGACCCACGGTGCGCTGGACGTTGAGACCTCCGTAGGCGATCCTGCGGACATCAGAACACCGTACCCTCCGGTTACCGACGAGTTGACGGCAGGCGAATGGAACCGAGCCGGCAAGGCCAACAATCGAATCGAAATTCTGGTGCGCTGAGCGTCGCGGTGAGCGTAGCAGGCCAGCCGCAAGCCCTGCCGCCAGGCACGGCCTTTCTCGAGGATGACTTTCGTCCGCCGTCGTGGCTACGCAACCGCCATCTGCAGTCCATGCTGGCGAGCACGGTCGCCAGGCGTGGGCCCATTGCGCGCCGCGCGGCGCCTCTGATCGCCGCGCAACGGCACATGCTGCTCGACTGTGGCCAGGACGTACGCCTGCAGTGCTTCCACTCGGTGCCGGCGCGAAGCCACGGGAACCCGGTGGTGCTGCTGCATGGCTGGGAAGGGAGCGCGGAGTCGCTGTACATCCTCTCGCTGGGCCAGCAACTCTTCGAGCGCGGCTTCGATGTCGTCCGCCTCAACCTGCGCGATCACGGCGATACGCACCACCTCAACCGTGAGCTCTTCCACTCCTGCCTCCTGCCGGAAGTGGTCGGCGCGATGCGCGTGCTGCAATCGGCCCTGGGCGGCAAGCCATTGCGGCTCGTCGGATTCTCGCTGGGCGGTAACTTCGTGCTGCGCGTCGCGGCGCAGGCGCGCGCCGCGGACCTGGATATCGCGAGAGTCATCGCCGTTTCACCGGTGTTGGATCCGAGCGATACGCTGCGCGCCCTGGAGAGCGGCTTCTTCGGCTATCCGCTCTACTTCGTGCGCAAGTGGTGGCGCTCGCTCCTGAAGAAGCAGGCGGCGTGGCCGGCCCACTACGATTTCGGGGAGCTACGGCGCGTGCGCGATCTGCGGCGCCTCACCGCGGAGCTCATCCGCCGCTTCACGGATTTCGGCAGCCTGGAGGAATATCTCGACGGATACGCGATCACGGGAGGGCGGCTGAGCTTGCTGGAAGTGCCGACCACACTCATCACGTCACTCGATGATCCGATCATCCCCGCCGGCGGCCTCGAGCGGCTGGCGCATCCGCCGTCGCTGCGCATCGTGATGACCCGATTCGGCGGCCATTGCGGATTTCTCGACCGGCTCACCGGGCCCACCTGGGTGGAGCGGCGCATTCTCGCGGAGCTCGAGGCTGCGGACGGGAGGGCGGCTCTCGACCCGATTCTCAGCGGCGCTTAACGGTTGGCTTTTCTGTGGCCGTGATGGCGCTTCTCGTCGAAGTGCACGACGGGCTGTCCGCCCGTCACCGCGATGTCGCCGTCCACCACGGCGCCCCGCGCAATCGCGATCGCGTGCGCCACGATGTCCGCGTGGATGACGGCGGACGCGCCGATTTCCAGCTTGCCGTCGATGACCAGCCGCCCCGTGAACCGTCCGGAGATGACGGCCGCGGCGGCATGCACTTCGCCTTCCCAGTGCGCCTCCGCGGTGAGGCTCAGTGCGCCGCCCACGCGGCCGTCGCCGCGGATCGCGCCGCAGAGAAGTAGCGGTCCCTCGGTCTCGACGTCCCCGGTGAGTCGGCAGCCTGTCGCGACGAAGGTCGGCGAGGCTGCCATCCGGTCCAGCAGTCTGCGCTTGGGCGTTTCGGTCATGGCTGACCATAATAGGGGGAGCTTCAACGGGGGTGTCGATGAGATTCGAGTACCGTGCGGCACGTCCGATTGCCGCCCTGTCCATTCTGGTGCTGCTCGCGGCCTGCAGCCGCACCCAGCAGGATTGGCGAGTCGCGCAGCAGGCCGGCACCGCCCGGGCCTACGAGATCTTCGTGGCGCGACATCCCGACAGCGAGCTGGCGAGCGTCGCGCGCGAGCGGGCCGCGCAGCTCACCGAGCAAGCCGCATGGCAGCAGGCGACGCGAGCGAATACCGCGGCCGCATATCAGGAGTATCTGGCGAAATACCCCAACGGCTCGTGGTCGCAGGACGCGCGCATCCGGATGGAGAGCAAATCGCTGCCGGCAACGCCGGCGCAGGACCCCGCTGCAGCCGTGCCGGCCAGCGCGGATCATCCGGTGTCCGCGCCGGGTTGGCCGCGCGCCGCGGTTTCGGCCGCCGGCCAACAGACGTCATCCGCCGCAGCCCGGCCCGGATCGGCCGACACGGCCGCAGCTTCGGCGCCCGCTCCAGATGCTGCCGCGGGCCGTTCCGCGGTGCAGCTCGGCGCCTTCAGCACGCCTGCGAACGCGCACAGCGCATGGAACCAACTTTCCTCCAGGTTCCGGTCGGAGCTTCAGGGCATGACACCACAGATCGTGCCCGTCATGTCGTCCGGCCGCCGGTTGTACAGACTGGAGGCGCGTGTTGGGGATCCCGCGGCCGCGCGCCGTCTCTGCCGGCAACTGCAGCAGCATTCCCAGGGCTGTCTGCCGCTGCCGTAAGCGGCGGGCGTCCGTCAGAACCTGACAATTAGCGTCACCCTGTTGGAGTAGGTTGTATTTACGCAACTTGTTGATTTTAATTGGAATTATTGCTTGGCACGCCGCTTGCTTCAAATCATCCGCGGGCGCCGGCTTCTGCGAGACGGCGCCGTGGAACTGCGAACAACTTCCCCGGTGTTCGCTCGACTTGTGCGCCGCGACGCGCTTTCCCCCGCGCGCGGCGCATGTTTTTTCGTCGGAGCCGTCGCGCGATCAGCCGCGCGAGCGCCGGTTGTTGCGGGCGAAGGTCTCCGCGCCCAGGCTCTCCAACACATCCGGCAGAGGGCGCGGCTTTTCCACTCCATCGCCCTGCACGTAATCCACGCCGACCTCGCGCAGTCGCGCGATGAGTTGCGGCGTCTCGGCGTATTCCGCCACGGTCTCGATGCGCAGGTCCTGCGCCAGCGTCACGATGGCGTGGATCGTCGCAGCCGATTGCTCGTTGGTGAGCATGTCGGCGACGAAGCTGCCGTCGATCTTGACCCGATCGGGGGCGAAGGTCTTGAGGACCTTGAGGGAGTTCACGCCGGTGCCGAAGTCATCGAGGGCAAGCCGGCAGCCCATCGCCCGCAAGGCTTCGATGCTGGCGAGCGCCGCAGGTACGCTCGCGACCGCCGCGGTCTCTGTGATCTCGAAGACGAGCAGCTCGGGGGCGAGGCGCGAGCGGCGAATCCGGCTCCTCACCTGCTCGAAGAATTCCCAGTCGATGAGCGAGGTGCTCGATACGTTGATGGACAGAGACACCCGCGAATCGGCCAGCGCCGCGCGGAATCCGCCGGCCTCCTCGAGCGCGTGCTCGATGACCCAACGGTCGACGTCCGGCTCCATCTGATAGCGCTGCGCGGCTGAGAAGAGCCATGCCGGCGCATGACGCGTGTCGGTGTCGTCGAGAGCGCGCAGCAGCAACTCATAGCCGGGGCGCCCTACCTGAGGTTTGAGAGGCGCGATCTTCTGCGCATAGAGTGTCAGCCGGTCGTTTTGCAGCGCATCGCGCAGCCGCCCCAGAGTCATCGTGTCGGCGTAGCGGCGCGCCATCGAGCTGTCGGTATCCGCATAGGTCTCGATGCGCCCGGGTCCCCGGTCGCGCGCCGTTCTGCAGGCGACCTCCGCAAGCGTCAGCGCGTGGGCGAACTCCGCGCCGCTGAAGGAGGCGATGCCGCAGCTCACGGCGACGGGAATCCCGGCCTGCGCCGGCAGGCAGGGAATCTCCGCGACGGCCTGTTGCAGCATGCGTGCCCGGCGCCCGGCCGCGTCCGCGCCGTGGCGCGGCAGAGCGACCGCGAACTCATTGCCGGAGATGCGCGCGGCCAACGCCCCGTGCGGCAGGTGCCGCGGTGACAGGAGGCTTGCGACGCAGGCGATGAGCCGGTCACCGGTCTCGAAGCCGGCGGTCTCGTTGAGCACCTGCAGGTGATCGACCTTCAGACACAGTACACAGTGCTCTGTCTGCCGATCCGCGCGCGCGGCCCAGCGCCCGACGGCGGAATGCAAGGCCGCTCGCGTGTAGAGTCCGGTGGCCGGGTCGAGCTGTGCCTCCAGTGCCGCCGCGGCCTGCCGGCTCAGCAGTTGCGCAACCGAGAAGTGGCCGCGATCGAAGTGCGGCGATCCGGGCCCGCGGATGAAGAACAGCGCCCCCAGCGGCTGGCCCGAGCGGCCCGTGACCGGCACGGTGATGACCTTGCAGTCCAACTCCAGGGGAGCCGGTGGCAGGTGACGCTCGAGGTCCGCGGCGTCGCCGCTGCCGAGACCATCGATGAGCGCCTTCTCCAGGTGGCGCAGACTCGACAGGCCGCGGCCGAGAGATCCGGCGGAGCTGCCGCGAACGCACATGCTCACCCCGCTCGTGAGGACGAGAGCGCCCGACACACAGGCGAGATGCTCGATGGAGGTCGCTATCAGGCGCTCGATCGAGGCCATGCCGTCATCATCCCGATGGCATTCCGGGGCGACCTCGAGCAGCCACTCGAGCTCGTTGATGGGGTCCATGCTGATATGAGAGCTCGTTACTGTTGCAGGTACAGACGTCTCAGCTCCTGCGATTCCTCGTCCGCCAATGTCTCGAGCAATGCCACCAGCGGCTCGGCCTGGTGAACGGCATTGCCCTGCGCGAAACCCATGCCGAGCTCGGCGAGCCTGCGGGTGATCGCGACCGTCTCGGCGCCCGTGGCGACGCACTCGATCTGATGATCGCCGGCGAGTCGCATGACACTTCGTACGGCCGCCTCCGCCTGCGGGCTGGCCAGCAGATCGCGCACGAACGCGCCGTCGATCTTGACGCGGTCGGGTTTCAAAGTGGCGAGCAGCGAGGCGGAGTGGCTGCTCGCGCCGAAGTCATCGAGGGCGAGCCGGCAGCCGAGCCTCTTCAGACGCCGCGCCAGCAGCTCCACCCGCGACGCGTTGCGCAGCGCGATGGCCTCGGTGACCTCGAGCGTGACGAGCGCGGGCCCGAAGGTCGAGCGCACCAATCTGTCTTCCAGGTCGCGAACGAACTCGGCGTCGTTCAACGACTGCTCGGAGACATTCAGCGACAGGTGGATGGGGCCGTGCTGCAGCAGAGAGCTGTAGGGTTGCGCCGTGCCGAGAGCATGTCTGACGATCCACTCATCGACGGCGCGCGAGAGCTGATAGCGCTGCGCCGCGGAGAGGAAGTCGGTCGGCGGAACGACATCTCCGTCTTCGGCCACGAGCCGCGCCAGACACTCGATGCCGTTCGTCCTGGCGAGGTCATGCAGCGGCACGATGCGTTGCGCGAAGATCTGCAGCCGGTCCTTCTCGAGCGCCGCCCGCAGCCGCACGACGCTCAGAATGTCGCTGCGCCGGTGCATCATGCTGTCGTCGATGTCGAGGTAGATCTCGCTGCGGCTGCCGCCACGCTCCTTCGCCGTCCGGCAGGCGAGCTCTGCGGCCGTGATGGCCCGCGAGAAGGGGTCGGGCGGCCGCGGCACGCGCGCGAGCCCGCAGCTGACGGTGAGGCTCAGCGGTTGCTCGGAGGCGCCGATGCGGATGCGCCCCGCCTCTTCCGCGAGCGACTGGCACCACTGCATGGCCCGGGTGGTGTCGCAGACCGGCAGGAACGCGACGAAACAGTCGCCCGCGATACGTGAGGCGAGCGCATTGTCCGGCAGGCAGGGCGGCTGCAGCAGGCCCCCGATCCGGCCGATCGCTTCGTCACCGGCGTCGAAGCCAAACATCTCGTTCACGACGTGCAGGTGATCGATATCGACGTAGACCACCGTGTGCGGCTCGTCGGCTCCGTAGAGCTCGATCATCTTCGCGGCTTCGTGCTCGAGCACGCCGCGCACGAGCAGGCCGGTCGCGGCATCATACTGGCTGTCGAGGAGCGCCTCGGCCTGCCGGCCGACGTGCAGCGCCAGCGACAGGTGCTTGCGATCGAAGTCGGGGCGCGAAACGGGCCGGTAGAAGACGAGGAGTCCCGACTGCCTGCCTCCCGGGCGTGCGATGGGAACGGCGAGAATCCTGCACGGCGGAACGTGAGAGTCAGCGCTCGGCGGACGGTTGGCGACGAACGCCGCAGTGCGCCGCTGTACATAGGCGAGAAGATGAGAGCGGCTGGCCTGGTAGGCCCGCGCCGCATCCTCGTGCTCCACGGTCTGCGATGTATGAGTGAAGTCGAGCTGCCGGTCGGGGACCGCCAGGGCCGCGAACGAGGCGCTCAGTTGCTTCGCCGCGGAGGTCAACAGTTGCTCGAAGGCCGCCGTCTCTCCGGAGCTGCCGTGGAGCTCTGTCATCAGGGCGAACAGCCATTCCAGCTCGTCCGACGGCGCGGCGCCATCGCCACGTGCGCTCGCGACGGCGCGAGCCAATTCGCGGCCCAGCCGATCGAGAACGGGCCGCAGGCGACGCCACAGGCGATCGAGCCGAGCGCCCGCGGGCTCGGCGATTTTCGGTTGCAGTCGCAGCACGACAGCGGCCATCAGCTCGCTGCCGCGCAGTACCGGTAAAGCGGCGAGCATCACGTCCGGGTCCGGCGAGTGGAGTTGGGTGGGAGCCGCGCACGCCCGCAGCCGCTCGAGAGCCTGCTCCTCGCCGGGCAGCCGCTCGAGCGAGCTCCAGTAAGCGGCGCCATCGGCGCCGAGGAGGGCGAATCCGGCGCCCTCCGGCAGCAGCCGCTTCATCTGCTCCGTGTAGGGTCGGAAGAACTCCGCAGGCAGCAAAGCGGGTTTGCGTATCGCCGGTACCATGCTCGGCAACCTCCATCCGGCGCTCGGGCCGTGGAGACAGCGTCGCAAAATCCCGGCATCGGCGTTATCCCCAGTTCAGGGGGTGCGTGACGGTGCCGCGGACGAATATGTGAAAGCGCTCCCGGGCGTCGGGCGGCAACAGCGCGCACTTTCAGCACGTCTCCCCAGGACAGGGGATGGCTTTGCCCGTCAGATCAGTCCGAGACGCTTCGCTTCGAGTGCCGCTTCCGCGCGTGAGGAGACGCTGCGTTTGCGATAGATGTTCTTGATGTGGCTGCAGACGGTGTTCGCGGTGATGCCCAGCGCCTGCGCGACCTGCGCGATCTGCAGTCCCTTGGCGATCAGCATCAGGACTTCCTGCTCGCGAGCGGAGAGCGGCAGGAGTTGATCATCCGGCCCGGCGTTGCGCTCATCCGGTACCGACACCTGCTCGCGTTGCGCGCTGGAGAAGTATTGCAGGAGCCGGCGTGCGACACTCGGCGAGAGCTGCGGGATTCCCTCGGCCAGCAGGCGCAACTGCCCGATCACGACCTCGGCCGGCTGTGTTTTCAGCAGATACCCTTGGGCGCCGGCCTGAATGGCCTCCAGCACGTGCTCGTCATCGTCGAAGCCGGTCACCACGATGCTGAGCGCAAGCGGATTGCTTTGTGCGAGGCGGCGGATGACCTGGACCCCCGATCCGTCCGGAAGACCGAGATCGACCAGTGCCACGTCGATCGGCCGGCTGCTCAGGGTCGCGATCGCCTCACGCACCGTGCCGACCGTGATCAGCGGGGCGTCCGGAAACACTTCGCCGATCAGGCTGTCGAGCCAGAGCCTCGATACGGGCTCGTCCTCGACCATCATCACGATCGCATTGGTCGGGACGCTCTCCGACATAGCCGTTGCCTTGCCTCGAGACCTGGGGGCTCCACGCTGCCCGCGCCGGCACCCTACGCGCCTGACGGGACTGATGCCACCTCGGCCGGGAGATACTGGTAACAGTGTCTCGAAACTACCGCGGCCGCGGCCACCTGGCCCCGGCCCTCCGGAACTGCGATGCGTGTCACGATCGTCCTCAGGTCAGTATCGCCACGTCCAGTTTGCCGGACCGTCGATCCACATTGAGGCCGACCGCGCCGGAATACCGGTACAGCGTCAGGTCCACGGAGCCGTCGCCCACCGTGAGATTCCGCAAGGAAACACGCTCCACCCTCGGCGGCAACTGCGGATAGCGGAATGCGATCTGCCGCGACGCCGCGTCGATCGTGAGCCCGAGGCATGCCTGCAACATGGCGAACACCGCCCCGGCGGACCACGCCTGGGGCGAGCACGCCACCGGATAGCTGGTGGGGGCCTTGCCCTCGCGGCGGCGAAAGCCGCAGAAGAGCTCCGGCAGGCGGCTCGATTCGAAGTAGGTGGACGCATCGAGCTGTGCGGAGAGGATCCGCACGGCGAGATCCTTGGCGGGCGACGCGGACACGCCTGCGGCGATCATGGCATTGTCGTGCGGCCAGACGGAGCCGTTGTGATACGCCATGGGGTTGTAGAGCGTCTCGCGGTCGGCGAGCGTGCGTACGCCCCAGCCGGTGAAGAAGGTATCCTGACCCAGGATCCGGGCGATCGATTCGGCGTGCTCCGGCGCCGCGATCCCGGAGAAGAGACAGTGCCCCGTGTTGGAGGCGCGAACCCGGCAAGGCTCCTTGTAGCCGTCGAGCGCCAGCGCATAGAGCCCCAGCTCCGGGCACCAGAACCGCGCGCGGAAGCGTTCCCGAAGCGCGTGTGCCTGCTCACGCTGCGTTCGCGCCATGTCGTCGTGGCCCAGTGCCTGTGCGATTCCCGCCGCCGCGAGGCGGGCCGTGTACGTATAGGCCTGTACCTCGCACAGGGCGATCGGTCCCTCCGCGATGCGTCCGTCGGTGTGGAACACCGAGTCGCTCGAGTCTTTCCATCCCTGCTGCAGCAGGCCATGCGGCGAGCGCCTCTGATACTCGACGAAGCCGTCGCCGTCCCGGTCGCCGTAGCGTTCGATCCACGTCAGGGCCGCGCAGATGTTGGGCCAGATCGTCTCTATGAACTCGAGGTCGTCGGTGCGCCGCCAGTAGGCGCCCGCCAGCACGACATAGAGCGATGTCGCATCCACACTGCCGTAATAGCGGCCGAAGGGGACCTCCCCCAGCGCCGCCATCTCGCCGCGGCGGGCTTCGTGCAGGATCTTGCCCGGCTCGGCGTCGCGCTCCGGCTGATCGCGCGTCGCCTGGGTCGCGGCGAGGAACGACAGGACGCCGCGCGAGATCTGCGGCGCGAGCCACAGACACTCGAGAGCCGCAATGATGCCGTCGCGTCCGAAGGTCGTGTCGAACCAGGGCACTCCGGCATAGGGATAGAGGCCGGAGGCCGTTTCCGTGAGCAGCATGTTGAGATCGGCCGCCGACCTGCTCATCCAGGCGTTGAACTGGTCGTTCGACGTCTCGACACCGCAGACCAGCCGCGAGCCGCTCGCGCGGGAGTGCTCGGCGCGCGCGAGGGCCGCCTGGAAGGAGATCGGGGCGGCACGGCGGGCCTCGATCGCGCAGTTGACCTTGATCTCGAACACCTGCTCCGATCGGCCTTCCAGGTGCGCGGCGAGCTGCAGCTCCGAGCCGCTGACGCGCATCGGCCGCGGCTGACACTCGATCAGCGTCCGCCGGGTCACGGCGTCCAGGCCCTGGTAGGCCAGCTCGGCGGCATTCTCGGTCACGCGCGGCCTGTGCAGTTGTCCCCGTTGCCGGCGCTCCTCGCCGCGCACTTCGAAGATGTCGGCGAAATCGGCCGAGAACTCCAGCGACAGCGAGATGTCGAGCGGCCTGCGCGTGAAGTTGCGCACGTGCAGATGCTCGTAGCAGACGGCGTCCCAGATGAGCTTGGAGCGGTAGATGTGCAGCGAGCCGCGCGGCAGCATCATGTCGCCGCCCAGATAGATGTCAGGATTGGTGAGGTCCACCCCCATCAACAGGTTGTCGCGACGCACGGCCGAGGAGAGCAGGAGGGGCCTTCCGCCCGCGAGCTTGAGCGCCAGCCGCGAGAGGAAGCGCGTGCCCTGGTGGTACAGGCCTTCCTCGTGCCGCGCGCCGGCCGCGATGTCGCCGAAGTCGTTGAACAGGCCGAAGGTCTCGTCGTGCTTGAGCACGAACGTGCGCTCGGGCACCGGCACCTCGGGCGCCAGGATGTAGAACTCGGTTGCCGCTGTGTTTACGCTCTTCGCCGACACCACCGCGTCTCGTAATTGCGGTAGATGGAGCAGTACTCCCGCGCCATGCGCGCCGCACCGAATCGGCGCTCGAACTGCCGCCGGCATTCGCGCCGGTCGAGGCCGCGCGCGCGCGCCACGCAGGCGACTGCTTCATCCATGCTCGTGACGATGTAACCCGTGATGCCCGGATCGATGACCTCCAGGACCGAGCCTCGGGGGAATGCTATCACGGGGGTGCCGCAGGCCATCGCCTCGATCATCGCCAGGCCGAAGGGCTCCGGCCAGTCGATGGGAAACAGCAACGCCAGCGCGCCGCCCAACAGTCGTTCCTTGGCGTCCTCGTCGACCTCGCCCAGGTACTCCACTCCCGGGTCGGCGAGCAGGGGCGCGATCTGCGCGGCGAAATACTCCTGGTCGGCGCCGTCGATCTTGGCGGCGATCTTGAGCGGCAGCCCGGCACGCCGCGCAATAACGATCGCCCGGTCGACCCGTTTCTCCGGTGAGATGCGCCCGAGGAACACGAGGTACCTTCCCGCGTCATAATGCGGACGGTGCAGCTCGAGGGGCAGCCCATGATAGACGGTTCCCGCCCAGCTCGCCCATGGCAGAGGCGCGCGCTGAGCATTGGAGATCGATACCAGCGGCAGCTCCGCGAACTCGCGGTGCAGCGGCTCGAGGCCGCCCACGTCGAGTCTGCCGTGGAGTGTCGTGATCACGGGCACGGGGCAGCCCCGCGCGCGCAGGAGATGAATGCTGTCGGTATGGCAATGGATCACATCGAACACATTGGCGCGCGCGAAGACGGCTTCGATGAGAAGCGTGTGCAGCGCGACGGCGGCGGTGGGCTCGCGCTCGAGGCGGACCGCGCGCTCGCAGACGGCCACGAGCTCGGCCGATGTCTGCGAGTCACCGCTCGCAAACAGCGTGACGCGATGCCCTTGGCGCACCAGCTCTTCCGTGAGGTAAGAGACTACGCGCTCAGTGCCGCCATAGAGCTTTGGAGGAACGCTCTCGAAGAGCGGAGCCACCTGGGCGATGCGCAAGGTCATCCTCGATCCAAACACCGCCGTCTGCACAGCAAACCGCATGCCCGTAGAGGAGCGAAACCAACGTCATGACCATATCTGCCGTCTCGCTTGAAGAGGCATCGGATCCCGCACGCGCAAGCCTCGCAGCGCCGCGGCGGCTCTGCGTGTCAGGACGCGAAGCCGTGCGTGCGGCGACGCTTGACAACGGAATGCGCGTGATCGTCTGGCCGGTGCGCAACATCCCGAACGTGGCGCTCTACAACTGGGTGCGCGCCGGCAGCCGCAACGAGACGCCCGGCGCGACGGGGCTCGCGCACTTCTTCGAGCACATGATGTTCAACGGCACGAGCCGTCATCCGCCCGGAGAGTTCGACCGCCTGATGGAGGCCGAGGGCGGAGCGAACAACGCCTTCACCAGCGATGACGTCACTGTGTACCAGGACTGGTTCCCGGCGAGCGCCCTCGAGCTCGTGCTCGATCTGGAGTCGGATCGGGTGGCGCACCTCGCCTTCACGCCCGAGGTGATCGGGAGCGAGCGCGGCGTGGTCGCCTCGGAGCGGCGGCTGCGCGTCGAGGACAACAGCCACGGCCTGCTCGCGGAGCAGGTGCAGGCCACCGCCTTCGTCGCGCACCCGTACCGGTTTCCGACGATCGGCTGGCCGGCGGACATCCAATCCTGGCGGTTGGAGGACCTGCAGGCGTTCTACCGGACCTACTATGCTCCCAACAACCTGACACTGGCGCTGGCGGGGGATGTGGATCCGGAGCGCGCGATTGCGCTCGCCCGCCGGTTCTTCGAGCCCATTCCCGCGCAGGCGCCGCCGCCGCCCGTGCGCGCCGTCGAGCCCGAGCAGCTCTGCGAGCGCCGCGTGTTGGTTCGGCGCAAGGCGCAGACCCCATTGCTGCAGTTCGCCTACAAGGCGCCGCGCGCGGCGGATCCGCGCGCGCCGGCGGTGAGCCTCCTGCTCTCCGCGCTCGTCGAGGGCGACGCTTCGCGGCTGCATCGCGCCCTGGTGGAGGACCGGCAGCTCGCGATCGAGGTGGGCGGGCACTGGCAGGAGGGATTCGATCCCGGGCTGCTGTGGCTGTCACTGATGCTGCCGGCAGGCGCGGACCCCGAGGAGGCGCGTGCGGCGCTCGACGCGGAGCTGGCGGCCGTGGCCGCGGATGGCGTCACGGAGGCGGAGCTCGAGCGGGCCCGCAACCTGGCTACCGTCGGTCTCTGGAAGAAGCTGGCGACCATCGACGGCAAGGCGCAGCTCCTCGGGGAATACGAAGTGTTTCACGGCGACTGGTCGCAATTGTTCGACGCGCCGGCGCGGATCGCCGAAGTATCCGCGGAGGAGCTGCGCGGCGTCGCGAGCGAGATCCTCGACGAGAGGCGGCGTACCCTCGGAGTGTTGGTGCCGCCGGAAGAGCGCCCATGACCGTTCGCGTCCCGGAGCACGAACGGCTCTCGCTGGGAAACGGCGTCGCGCTCATTCTGGTGCCGTCCCGGGACGTTCCGCTCGTGACGTTCGACGCCGTATTGCGCGGCGGCGGACTGGGCGATCCCGCCTCGAGGCCCGGCGTGGCCTCCCTGGTCGCCGGCCTGCTGGAGAAAGGCGCCGGGGAGCGCAACGCCTATGCATTTGCCGATGTCGTCGAGGGGGCCGGCGGCAGCTTCGGCGCGGGCGCCGGACCGGAGGCCATCACCGTGCGCGGCCAGTTCCTGGCGCGCGACCAGCAATTGATGCTGGAGCTGCTTGCCGACGCATTGCTGCGGCCGCTGTTGGAAGGGCGGGAGCTCGAGGAGCTGGCGGCGCGCCACATCGAGCTCATCAAGGCGGCCAAGGACTCCGATCCGGCGGAGCTCATCGGCACCTACGGCCGTGCCTTCCTCTTCGGCAACCACCCCTATGGACGGCCGGTGTTTGGCAGCGAGGCGTCGCTGGCCGCCATCGATCGCGAGGACGTGCTGCGCTATTACGAGGGACACTTCGGCGCCGAGCGGCTGATCCTCGTCCTGGCGGGCGACATCGATGCGGACCTGCTCGCGCGGATGGCCGCGGACAGCTTCTCCCGCTGGCCGCGCACGCCCGCGCCGCCGCCGGTGCTCGCCCGCCCCCCTGCCCAGGCCGGGCGGCGGGTGCTGCTGGTCGACTTTCCCGGGTCGGCGCAGACCTACTTCTGGATAGGCAATGTGGGCGTCGACAGGCGCTATCCGCGGCGCGCGGCGCTCGACCTGGTCAATACGCTCTTCGGCGGGCGATTCACTTCCCTTCTCAACACCGAGCTGCGTATCAAATCCGGGCTCTCCTACGGAGCGCGCTCCGGTTTCGAGCGGGGCAGCGTGCCGGGAGAATTCTCGCTGCGCTCCTTCGCCCAGACGGAGAACACCGGCCAGGCGCTCGATCTCGCGCTGCGCACGCTCGAGCGGCTGAGGAGCGAAGGAGTGACGCGCGAGATGCTGGACTCCGCCCGCGCTTACACGCTCGGGCAGTACCCGCTCGGGCTGGAGACTGCCGCAGACTGGGCGGCAATGCTGGCGGAGATCGAGCTCTACGGGCTCGGCAGGGGTTATGTCGACGAGTATCCGGCGCAACTCGCGGCGGTCGGGGTAGCGGAGGCGCAGGCCGTGATCGAAGAAGTGTTTCCGCGTGCCGACTCGGTGGCCATCGTGGCGATCGGGGATGCGGCCCGGATCGGGAGCGCGGTCGCGAAGTACGGACCGGTATCGCCGATGAGGCTCACCGACGAGGAGTTCTCGGGCCCCTGGGCGGTGGGAGACTAAATCCGCCCTTGAGGGGCAAAGGGCAGCTCGTCTCCCGCGCACGGCGGGCATACTTTGCGCGCCGGACGTTACGGCCGTATGGCCGCATGGCCGCGCGGCCGCGCGGCCGGCAGGCCCTTGGGGTTGCGCCTCGCCGCCCCAATGTCACGGTCAATCTCCACCTAAGAGAAACACCGCGCGCATGGAATACCGGGATTACTACCAGATTCTGGGCGTGGCCAGGACAGCCACGGCCGAGGACATCAAGAAGTCCTATCGGCGGCTCGCCCGCAAGTACCATCCTGACGTCAGCAAGGAAAAGGACGCCGAGCAGAAGTTCAAGGAGGTACAGGAGGCGTACGAGGTGCTGAAAGACCCGGAGAAGCGCGCCGCATACGACCAGCTCGGCAGTGAGTGGAAGTCCGGTCAGCAGTTCCGGCCGCCGCCCGACTGGGCGAGCGGCTTCGAGTTCAGCGGCGGCCGCTCCCGCGGTACCGGCGGTGCGCACGTATTCGAGGAGGAAGGCTTCAGCGACTTCTTCTCTTCGCTCTTCGGGGGCGGGAGCCCCTTCGGAACCGCTGGAAGGCGGCAGCGCCAGGCTGCCGGGCGGGATCATCATGCACGGATCGACATCGACCTGGAGGAGGCATTCGGCGGCGGCACGCGCACGCTCGACCTCAAGCGCCCGGAGCTCAAGCCGGACGGCACGCTGGAGCTGCGCTCACACACCGTGCGCGTTGCGATCCCCGCAGGGGTGACCGACGGTCAGCTCATCCGGCTGGCCGGCCAGGGCGAGGCTGCCCCGGGCGGCGGCCGCGCCGGCAACCTGTATCTGGAGGTGCACATCCGGCCACATCGGCTGTTTCAGATGGAGGGACGCGACGTTACCCTGACATTGCCGGTGGCACCCTGGGAGGCTGCGCTGGGGGCGACCATCACCGTGCCAACGCTGGGCGGCGCCGTGGAAATGCACGTGCCGGCGGGCGCGCAATCAGGTCAGAAGCTGCGTCTGCGGGGCCGCGGCCTCCCCGGTCAGCCGCCCGGCGACGAGTACGTGCAGCTCAAAGTCGTTCTTCCTCCCGCCAACTCACCCGCCGCACAGGCGTTGTACGAGGACATGCGCGCGAAGCTGGGGAGCTTCGATCCGCGCGCAGACCTGCAGGTCAAGCCTTGAGGAGGCGACGCTCGTGACTGATGTCGTGGAGATGCACGAAGCGCAGCTCGTAGGCGAGGCGGAGTGGATCGCGGCCACCGAGATTTGCCGGCTCTGCCGGTTGGAGCTGGACGCGGTCATCGAGCTGGCCGAGCTCGGCTTGGTCGCGCCGCGAGGCTACGAGCCCGAGCACTGGCAGGTTCCCGCGGCCGCACTGCCGCGCCTCGCGGTAGCCGCGAGGCTCATGCGCGATCTCGGCATCAACGTCAGCGGCGCCGCGCTCGCGGTGGAGCTGCTGGAAGCGCAGCGCGATCTCGAGCGGCGGATCCGCCGCCTCGAGCGGCTCACGCATATCTAGGCCTCATTGGCCGAAGGTCTGGCCGTCCCCGCGGAGGTACTCCTCTTCCTCGGCCGTGTTGGCGCGTCCCAGCAGGCGATTGCGATGAGGGAAGCGCCCGAAGCGCGCGACGATGGATCGATGCAGCTCCGCGTATTCGAGCGAGCTCGCGAACATGGCTTTGAGCCCTTCCGGAGCCTCGTTGAGGAGTCTGCGGTAGGCGGCCACTGACTCCTCCTGCGCATCGCGCAGCTCCGCGTGCTGCAGGGGCATGTAGAAGAAGATCCTTTCCACGGGCAGCAGCGCCGCATCCGCCGCCGACTGCATTCCCGAAAGCGTGAGCGCGAGTGCCTCCCGGTCGGTGGCGAAGGCGCGCGCCGTGCCGCGGTGGACGTGGCGCGGA
The DNA here is from genome assembly GCA_036278795.1 of Steroidobacteraceae bacterium. GTDB lineage: Bacteria > Pseudomonadota > Gammaproteobacteria > Steroidobacterales > Steroidobacteraceae > 13-2-20CM-66-19. Next base: position 155,682 of record DASUKK010000011.1, read on the forward strand.
AACTGATCCAACAGCAGGATGAGCGAGAGCCGGCGCCGCGGGCTGTCGGCCCAGGCCGCGAGCCCGCCGGCGGCCGCCCGCGCCACCAGGTCGCCGTAGCGCGAGCGGACGAGCTCGTCGGCCCGCTGTTCCTGCTCGCTGTTGCCGAACCACAGGGCGAGCCGCGCCGGCACGCCCTCGGGTTTCAGCGGCAGCTTTCCGAACCAGAACCGGCGAACCTCCAGGGCCTCGTCCATGGCCGTATTCTACCGGCGAAACTTACTCGCAGAGACTTTCCAGGTATCCCTGCGCCACCGGCGACAGCCGCTTCAGTGCCAGCGCCCGGGCTTTGGGCGCATCGACGATGTACTCCAGAGGGCCCGAGACCAGCATCTGCCGGATGCGCGGATGCCGCGCCGAAGCGCGCGCCATCTTGTTGAGCACGGTGAAGCCGCGGTTGATCTTGTCTCGGGGGGCCCGATTCTGCTCGATGGAGCGGGCCAGGTACTGGCCGAAGCGCGCGTAGAGGAAATAATCGTCGTCCCCGACCTGGAAGCGCGCTTCGGCGAAAAAGTCGGGAAAGTTCTTCTCGAGATACGAGTTGACGCTGCGAAGAGAGGGCCCAGGGTCGCTGTCAGTCGACGCTTTGCTCGTCTTCATTGTGTTGGTCACACCTCCAAGGGACTGCGCGGCGCGGATGTTGAGCGACTTGCGCCCGCATTGCAAGAAAAAAAAGCCCGCCGAGTTTCCCCGGCGGGCTGATTTTTTGGTGAAGATGTTCCGGTAGTTCGCTGTCAGCTTGCGTCACGGACATCTACTTGCTCGGCTGAAACGCTGGAGCCTATGCCCCGGCCCAATCTCATAGGCCCGCGTGTCACTGCACGCGTCGTATCGTTCCTGACAGCCGCTGCAAAAGGTTGCGGCTGCCAATACCCGTGCCCGCGTCGACCTCCGGATTTCTGCTTCGTTATCCTCCCGCAAGGATTGGCGTGTACGCATCACCCGCTGCTCTCTCGCCTGAAATCATACCGATTCCAGCTTGACTTTATCGTTGTAATTCGGCAACAGCGGACTGTTCGCGAGCGGCAGCCGCACCCCGAAACGCGCGCCCTCGCCGGCCGGCAGATCGGTTGCGGCGACCCCGCCGCGATGGTATTCCGCGATCAGCCGCACGATGTAGAGGCCCAGTCCGAAATGCGGCCGGCTGTCGCTGCCGCTGCGCGATTGCCAGAGCGATTCGAAGAGCCGCCCGCGTACCTCCGGCGCGAGCGCCGGCCCCGGGTTGTCGACTTCGAGCACGACGGCCGCCGCCTCTTGCCGCAGGCGCACGGTGATCGTGGCGCCCGCCGGAGAGAAGTCGACGGCGTTGTCGATGAGCTTGTCCAGAAGCTGCACGATCAGATCGGGCGCGCCGTCGATCTCCATCGGCTCTGCAGGCAACTCGGACGCGAAGCGACGTTCCGGAAATGCGACGCGGTACGCACTTACCGCGGAAGCGACTACCGGCGTCAGATCGAAGCGCAAGCGCTCGGCGTTCCCGATCGCCTCCTCCACTCGCGTGGCGGCTCCCATGGCCAGCAGAATCGCGTTCAGACGCTCGCTGCCCTGTCGTGCGCGCTCGACGTATTGTCGCGCGGCCGGCGATACCTCCTCGGACTCCAGGTTCTCCAGCGAGGAGCGCACGATCGTGAGCGGCGTACGGATCTCGTGCGCCAGCTTGCCAGCGAGCGAGCGCAGATAGCTCGTGTATTCGTTGAGGCGCCCCAGCAAGCGGGAGAAGCTGCGAGCCACATCACCCAGCTCGTCCGGTGCCGCCGTTTCCGGGAATTGGGTCACGATTCCTTCGCGGGTCAGTGCGGATTCGCTCGCGCGCCGCAGACGCGATAGCCGCACCGCCAGATGGGCGGCGAACGCGAACGTGATGATGACTGCGATCGCGCTCGTGACCAGCGTGAGGTCAAGCATGCGGGTCAGCGCGCGATCCCGCAGGCCTTGCCAGCGATTTGCGGCCTGCGTCACCTCCAGCTCTCCGATCAGCGCGTGGTGGCCTGCGTCATAGATCGGAGCGGCGGATACGATGAACCGCGGCTCGCCGCGCCGATCGACGAATCGCCGGTAGAACTGTGTCAGGATGCCCGGCTCCGGCGCCAGCGCTCCAGGCACCGCCAGTTCGTCCGACTGCGCCAGGACAGCGCCGCCCGGCGTGGACACCGTCAGCCTCATTCCAGGCTGCATGAACTGCGCCAGATACGGCGTCAGCGAGGGCGAGGCGACGATCAGCCGGCCCAGCGCGTGAAGGTCGTTGCTGCGCAACGTTCCATAGCTGAGGGGGTCGGCGCCGCGCCGGTCGCGATCGTCCAGCAGTACGCCGAACCCTTTGCCCATCATGGAAAGTGGCATCGCGATCTCGACGTCATAACCGCCGGGCTCCGGCTGAAGCGCGCCGACGATGCGCGGGTCCTCCGCGGCCGTTTCCTCCCCATACTCTCCGGCTTCGACGCGGCGCGCGATGATGGGCCCGGCTCCGGTCAGAGCGAGAAACACCTGCTGCTGGACACCCATGTCCTCGTAACCGATCCACACGCGATCGCCCAGCGCTGAGGAGTCGAGCGGATTGGCTCCGGGCGCATCGAAGACGAGGTCAGGATCGTGCACTTCCAGAAGCACGTAGAGCATTCGATCGTGAATGCCGGTCAGGACGCCAAAGCGATGGGAGCCGCTTCCGTAGTGCCGCCACGTGCCGCCTCCGTGAGGCCAGTCGTCCGGGTAACCGTCGATGTAAGGTGGGGCCGTCAGAACGAGGGGTGTCAGGTCGTAAGGGCCGTTGCTCGCAGGTGCCGGCTCAGCGGGATTTCGGTAGAGCAGATCCATGCGGCCCTGCAGCGAAGCGGCGATCGTCTCGGACACCGCCTGCAGCGAGTGCTGCTCGCTCTGCCGCAGCGCGGCTTCCATCTCCCGTGCGTAGCGAATGCCATCCCAAGGCAGCACCAGCGTCGCGAGGCCAAGCAGCAGCAGCTTCAGTCGCAGCGACATGCCGGCTCATTCGACCCAGCGGTAACCCATCCCGTAGACGGTTTGCAGAGCGTCGAAGGCCGGATCGATGCTCTGGAACTTGCGCCGGATACGCTTCACATGCGAGGTGATCGTGTTGTCGTCGAGCACGACGTTGGCGGCATCCATGAGCTGCTGGCGGTTCTTCACGTGGCCTGGATGCCGCGCCAGCGCGTGCACGATCCAGAATTCGGTCAGCGAGAGCAACACCACTTTGCCTTCCCACTCCACGCGCATCCGCTCCGCATCCAGCGCGAGCGGGCCGCGCCGAACCGTCTGCTCTTGTTCATCGGGCGGCTTGCGCAGCGCATCGACTCGGCGGAAGAGGGCGTTCACCCGCGCGATGAGATGCGCGAGGCTCAGGTCCTTGGTCAGGAAATCATCCGCCCCGAGGCGCAGACCCGAGACCGCATCCAGCTCTGAGTCGCGCGCGGTGAGAAAGATGATCGGCAACTCCGCGGACAGCGCCCGTAGCTGCCGGCAGAGCTCGAAGCCGCCTTCGGGCTCGTCTTCGAGCGAGATGTCGATGACCGCGAGGTCCGGCAGGCGCGCGGCGAACGCAGCCATTGCCTGGGAGCGGTTGCCGTACGTCCGTACGACGTAGCCCTCGCGAGTGAACGCCGCAGCGTAATTGTCGCGGATGGCCGGCTCGTCTTCCACGATGGCGATGAGGCGCTTCATGGCCGCCGATTATAGGGCCACGAGGCTGAACGCTTGCGGCCATGGTCGGGCTCAGGCCCGGCTGGTATCGTTCCGGCGCTATGAAGATACCCGAGATCCTGATCGTCGAGACCGTTCACCAGCCGGGCAGCCTCGCGAAGGTGCTGCAGGTGATCGCCGAGGCCGGCCTCACCATCGAGCACTTGACCGCGCTGCGCCGCGCCCAGGGCCACACGCTCTGGGAGATCACGCTGGAGATGGATGAAGAGGCGGATCGCAGTCTCTACGACCGGATCGACCAGCTCCCGACCGCCCGCTTCATGGGCAAGTCGGACCGGGTCTTCAACCGTCATCGCGGCGGCAAGATCAGGACCGTGGCGAGTATTCCCATCAACACTCTGCAGGTGCTGCGCGACATCTACACTCCCGGCGTGGCGCGCGTATGTCTCGCGATCCAGAAGGATCCGGCGGCCGCGCGGGAATTCACCAGCATCGGCAGCACCGTGGCGGTGATCACGAATGGCACGGCTGTCCTCGGGCTCGGCAATATCGGTCCGCTGGCGGGATTGCCGGTCATGGAGGGGAAGGCGGCGCTCTTCGCCGATCTCGTCGGTCTGTCGGCGGTGCCGATCCTGCTCGAGGAGCGGCAGCCCGATCGGGTGGCGGATGCCGTCGCCCGGATCCATCTGTCTTTCGGCGCGATTCAGCTCGAGGACTTCGCCGCTCCCGAGTGTTTCGAGATCGAACGGCTGCTGCGCGAGCGGCTGCCGAAGCCCGTGCTCCACGATGACCAACACGGTACGGCCGTCGTGGCACTGGCGGCGCTGACCAACGCCGCGCGCCGCGCGGGCAAGAACTGGGAGGACAGTGTCATTGGGCAGATTGGCCTGGGCGCCGCCGGCCTCGGGATCGTGCGCCTGCTGCGTGCGGGCGGGGCCAGTCGCGTGCTAGGGGCGGACCGCAACCCGGACGCCGTGACGCGGCTGGTCGCACTGGGCGGCGAAGGCGCGGCACTGGAGCAGATCATGCAGCGTGCCGACATCGTGATCGCGACTACCGGCGTGAAAGGCCTCATCAGGCCCGAGTGGGTGCGCCCCGGTCAGGTGATCCTCGCGCTCTCGAATCCCGACCCGGAGATCGAGCCCCTGGTCGCGCGCGAGCGCGGCGCGGCATTCGCCGCCGACGGCAAAGGAATCAACAACGTGCTCGCGTTCCCCGGCCTCTTCAAGGGCGCGTTGGCCGCGCACGCGGTGCGCTTCACGGATGCAATGCTGATGGCGGCCGCCCGCGCCATCGCCGATCAGGCCGAAGGCGATGCCCTGGTGCCGGACCCGCTCGACAAGGCCATGCACGAGCGGGTCGCGGCCGCGGTGTTACAGGCCGCCGGCCAGAATTGAGCTAGGCCGCGACGGCCTCCGGTCCCATGAAGCCCTTGAGCTTGCCGAGCGCGTTCGACTCGATCTGACGGATCCGCTCCGCGGAAACGCCGTACTTGTCCGCCAGCTCGTGCAGGGTCGCCTTGTCGTCGCTCATCCAGCGGCGCTGGACGATGTCGCGGCTGCGGTCGTCCAGCCGTTCCAGGGCACCGTGCAGGCGCGTCGAGGAGTCGTCTTCCCACTCCGCGCTCTCCACCCGCTCCGCCGGATCCGCATTCGGCGCCGGCAGGTACGCGGCCGGACTGTAGATCTCCTCCTCGTCCGCCTCCGGCGTCGGATCGAACGACATGTCGCGCGCCGCCAGGCGCTTTTCCATCTCAGTGACTTCGGTCGGTGTGACGCCGAGGTCGCGCGCGACCGCCGCAGTCTCCTCCGCAGACAACCATGTCAGGTTCTTCTTCAGCCGGCGCAGGTTGAAGAACAGCTTGCGCTGCGCCTTCGTGGTGGCGATCTTGACCAGCCGCCAGTTGCGCAGCACGTACTCGTGGATCTCCGCGCGGATCCAATGGACGGCGAAGGATACCAGCCGCACGTTGAGAGCCGGATCGAAGCGCTTCACGGCCTTCATCAGGCCGACGTTGCCCTCTTGTATCAGGTCGCCGACCGGCAGCCCGTAACCGCTGTAGCCACGCGCGATGTGCACCACGAACCGCAGGTGCGACAGCACCAGCTTGCGGGCGGCGTCGAGGTCGTCGTGGAAGCGGAAGCGCTCCGCCAGGTCGCGCTCCTCTTCCCGGGTCAGCACCGGGATGCGGCTCACGCGGTCGAGGTACGCATCCAGGCTCCCCACGGGACCGGCGAGCGCCAGATCACCAGGGCGGGCGATCAATGCGGTATTTGCGGTCATGCAGTCTCCAGATATCGTTGGCAGGCATTTTAGCACTCGGGACATTTGAGTGCTAAGGCCGCCGAAAGTTCCGGCCGGCCCGCCTTTTCCCCTTGTCGGACAGTAGCTTGCGCCGTCAATCCCGGGTCGGCATCCCCCTTCCGAGGGGGTTCTCAGCCCATCTGGAGGACCACCTTGCCCTGGGCATGCCGCTGCTCGAGCTGAGCTTGGGCCTGGGCCGCCTCCTCGAGCTCGAATACCGCCGATACATGGGGGTGCACACGCCCCTCGTCAATCAACCGGCCGATCTCGATGAGCTCGTCCCGGTCGGGGTGCGCCACGAAGTTCTGCGCGTGGGCATGATGCTCCCGCGCTTTCGCTTCCGAGGGCCGCGCAAGCGAGGAGATCATCGTGCCGCCGTCCTTCAGGATCGCCCAGGAGCGCTCCTGCGTCTCTCCTGCGATCAGGTCGAGCACCAGGTCGACGTCGCGCACCTCGTCCTCGAAGCGCTCGCGCGTGTAATCGACCACCTGGTCGGCGCCCAGATGCTTCACGAACTCGACGTCCTGGGTCCCGACGGTCGTGATCACGGTCGCGCCTCTGGCCTTCGCGAACTGCACGGCCAGGTGGCCCACACCCCCGGCGCCCCCGTGGATCAGGACACGCTGGCCGGGCTGCAGATGGCCATGGTCGAAGAGCCCCTGCCAGGCCGTCAGTCCGGCCAAAGGCACCGCCGCCGCGGCACGGTAGTCGAGCTGCCCTGGCTTGGGCGCCACCAGATCGGCGCGCACGGTGACGTATTCGGCGTACCCGCCGGGGCCACCATCGAGCATGGCATAGACCGTATCCCCCTCCTCGAAGTTGCGCACCTCGCGGCCACGGCTCTCGATCTCGCCTGCGACGTCCCGGCCCAGCACTTTGGGCAATTGGTCCTGCTTCACGACCGGATAGGTGCCGGAGCGGATCTTGTAGTCCACGGGATTCACGCTCGCCGCGCGTACCCGGATCAGCACCTCATCGTCCCTGGGTTGCGGCTTCTCGACCTCGGCGAGCTCCAGCACTTCAGGGCCGCCGAACGAGCGGATGCGCATGGCTTTCATGGTGGTCATGGGAGTTCTCCGGGCAGACGTCACGGTCGCAGAAGAATCCGCGCGAGCGACCGCGGTTCCCGCGGCGGCCGGGCGGCCCGCCGTCCGAAGCGCGCGGGGGTTCCCCGTCCCCGAGAAGGAGGTGACTCCGTCAGGTTCGCGTCAGCCAATTCTCCTAGGGTGTACTCGACCCGGTACAGTTGCAGGCAGAGCGCTCTCCATGAGACCACGAACCACCCAGACCCTCGAGCAGGCCACGGCCGCGGTCGGCACGCCCGCGCGTTACGACGGTGTGAGCATTCTCTTGCACTGGATCACGGCCGCCCTGGTGGTGACCCTGTGGACGCTTGGCCAGTGCATCGACTTCTTCTCGAAGGGCGCACCGAGGATCGACGCCCGCTCGACACATTTCCTCCTCGGCGCGACGCTCGCGGTAGTCCTGATCGTCCGCATGGCGTGGCGTGCGAGCGCCGGACGCAGCCTGCCGCTGGCCGACACCGGCTGGATGGGAGTCATGGCCAGGGCCGTGCACTACGGCCTCTATGTGCTGCTCGCGGCCACGGTGGTGCTCGGGATCTTCAACGCATGGCAGCGCGGCGATGTGGTCTTCAACGTGTTCACCATTCCGAAGCTGGTCCCCGGCGATGTCGCGCTGAAAAAGACCCTGGAGAATCTGCACGGGGATTTTGCGGACGCAGTCCTGATCGTCGCTGGCCTGCATGCTGCCGCCGCGTTGGCCCATCACTACCTGCTGCGCAGCCCAGTGCTGCGCCGGATGCTGCCATAGGCGGAGCCATGCCTGAGCTACCGGAGGTCGAGACGACACGGCGCGGCCTGGAGCCTCATATCGTCGGCCGCCGGATCGTCACGTTCGCGGTGTACGAGCCGCGGCTGCGCTGGCGGATCCCCGACGCCCTGCCGCCGCGACTCGCAGGCCAGCGGATCACCGGCGTCGCGCGCCGTGCCAAGTACCTGCTGATCACGTTGCACTCGGGCACCCTCATCATCCATCTCGGCATGTCGGGCTCGCTGCGTGTCCTGCCCGCCGACACGCCACGGCTCGCGCACGATCACTACGACTTGCTGCTCGACTCCGGCGTTACGCTGCGGTTCAACGACCCGCGCCGGTTCGGCAGCCTCCACTACGTCACCGGAGATCCGCGGCAGCACCCGCTGCTCGCCCGCCTGGCGCCGGAGCCCTTCGACCCGGATTTCGACCTGGATTACCTGTGGCGCATCACCCGGCGCAGGCGCGCGTCCATCAAGCAGGTCCTGATGAACAGCCGGCTGGTGGTGGGCGTCGGAAACATCTACGCCAGCGAGTCGCTTTTCCGGGCGCGGATCAGGCCGCGGCGGCAGGCGCAGAGCCTGTCACGCAAGGAGATGGCGCGGCTGCTGAAGGGGGTGCGCGCGGTGCTCTCCATGGCGATCAAAGTGGGCGGGACGACGCTGCGGGACTATGTGGGGGCGGACGGGGAGCCCGGATACTTCCGGCAGAAACTCTACGTGTATGAGCGCAAGCAGTGCAGAGTGTGCGGCACGGCCATCCGGCAGCTCACTCAGCAGGGAAGGTCCTCTTACTACTGTCCCGCCTGTCAGCGGTAGGGTCCCGCGGGCAGCGTCTATTTCGCTTTCCGGTGCTTCTTCAGCTCCGCTTCCACGATCGGATGCACGAACTCGCGCACGTCTCCTCCCAACACCGCGATCTCCCGCACGAGTGACGACGAGATGAACGTGAACTGCTCCTGAGGCGTCAGGAAGACCGTCTCGATGTCTCGGTCGAGGTGGCGATTCATGTTGGCGAGCTGGAACTCGAATTCGAAATCGGAGATGGCCCGCAGGCCCCGGATGATCACGGTGGCGCCGTGCCGCCTGGCGAACTCCACCGTCAGCTGCGAGTAGCCCAGCACTTCCACGTTCGGCAGATCGTCGAGGACGCGGCGCGCCAGATCGATCCGCGCATCGAGCGGGAACATGGGTGCCTTGTTGGGATTGGAGGCGATGGCCACGATGACGCGGTCGAAGATGCCTGCCGCGCGCCGCACCAGGTCCTGGTGGCCGTTGGTGATCGGGTCGAAAGTACCCGGATAGATGGCGTTGCGGCTCATTCGACGTGTGACCCCTTCGCGGCTCGCGAGTAAAGATGATACCCGACCTCGCCGGCCTGCTTTGCCTTGAGGGCGGTCCAGAGCGGCGGAACGGCAGGCGCGGCCGCCGCGCCCGCTCTTGCGGCCGTGGGACCGCTGCGCGCGCCAGCCTCGGCGGGGCATTCGACGTAGATGAGCGCGCGGTCCGATAGCCATCGGCCTTGCTCCAGGCGCATGGCCACCTCATGCAGCAGCGTCGATGCGAATGGCGGATCCAGGAATACGATGTCGAACGGCGCGGCAGGTGTCCGCGCGAGGAATCGGCGGGCGTCGGCCCGCTCGACGCTTGCCGCGTCGGCGCCCCATTCCGCCAGCCGCGCAGAGATCTCGCGGGCCGCAGCGAGCTCGTGCTCGACGAAGGTGACGTGCGCGGCGCCTCGCGAGAGCGCCTCCAGGCCGAGCGCGCCGCTGCCGGCGAAGAGGTCGAGGCAGCGTGCCCCCGGCACGTGGGGTGCGAGCCAGTTGAAGAGCGTCTCGCGGACGCGATCCGGCGTCGGACGAATCTCCGGCGATGGCGGGAAGCGCAGGCGTCGCCCGCGCCAGATGCCGCCGATGATGCGCAGCGTCCGGGCGGACGTGCCGCGGCGGCCTGGTGGGTTCGCAACGCTCAAAAGACTGCTCTCATCAATGCGCTGGATCCGGGCATCCTGCCCGGCCCAGCGCGCCGCGGGCAAAAAGCGCGGTTTTTTGCCCGCGGCTCCGCCACCTGCGGCGGCGGGGCACATCCTGTGCCTGGTCTACTGGGAGGTGCCGCCTCATGAGTCGGTGTGGAGACGCATCGATGGAAAACCCACTACGATAGACTACACGGACAGAGACATTATGTTCGGACGCAAACCCAAAGACGCCGCCGCCGACGCCGAGGAGCGCCAGGGCTTTTTCAAGCGGCTCCGCAGCCGGCTGAATCGCGGCGACTCGTGGCTCACTTATGATCTGGCCAATCTCTTCAAGGGGAGGCAGATCGATGCGCAGATTCTGGAGGAGCTGGAGACGCGATTGCTGACGGCCGACGTCGGGGTCGAAGCCACTGAGGAAATCCTGACGAACCTCCGCAAGCGCGTGGCACGCAAGGAACTCACAGACGTCGAGGCGCTGGTCAATGCGCTGCGTGATGCGGTCGTGGAGATCCTGGAGCCCTGTGCCAGGCCGCTTGCGATCGACGAGAGCAGGAGGCCGTTCGTCATCCTGGTGGTAGGCGTCAATGGGTCGGGTAAGACCACCACGATTGGCAAGCTGGCCCGTCGGCTGGCCGACGACGGCCTCGGCGTCACGCTCGCTGCGGGTGATACGTTCCGGGCGGCGGCGATCGAGCAACTGCAGGTCTGGGCGGAGCGCTCCGGAGCCGCGTTCATCGCCCAACGCGCCGGCGCCGATCCGGGCGCCGTGGTCTTCGATGCGCTGCAATCGGCGCGGTCGCGCGGCACGGACGTTCTGCTGGCGGACACGGCGGGGCGCTTGCACAGTCAATCGCATCTCATGGAAGAGCTGAAGAAGGTCAAGCGCGTCGTGCAGCGCGTCGATGCCTCAGCCCCGCACGAAGTGCTGCTGGTCCTCGATGCCAACCAGGGTCAGAATGCGCTCTCGCAGGCCATCCAGTTCAACGAGGCGATCGGCGTGACCGGCATAGCCCTCACCAAGCTCGACGGCACCGCCAAGGGCGGCATCGTGCTCGCGATCGCGCGCCGCCTCGGGTTGCCGATCCGTTTCATAGGCATCGGCGAGCAGTCGCAGGACTTCGGGGAGTTCGACGCCCGCGCGTTTGCCGCCGCGCTGGTGGAGGGGCCGCGGCCGGCGGCCGGCGGGTCGCAGCCGTAGGATGACGAGCGGACGTCCAACGCGATGATTCTCTTCGAGCGCGTCAGCAAGCGCTATCCCAACGGACGGGAAGCCCTGACCCACGTCAGCTTCAGGATCGAGAGCGGCGAGATGGTGTTCCTCACCGGCCGCTCGGGCGCCGGCAAGAGCACCGTCCTGAAGCTGGTCGCTTTGCTCGAGCGGCCGACGCGCGGCACAGTGACCGTGAACGGCAAGAGCACCGGTACGTTGAAGGCACGGCACATTCCCGCCTTTCGACGCCAGCTCGGCGTCGTCTTCCAGGACCACAAGCTCCTCGCCGACCGGCCGATCTTCGACAACGTCGCGCTGCCGCTAGTCGTCGCGGGCGCACCGCTCAAGGAGGTCGACAAGCGGGTTCGCGCGGCGCTCGATCAGGTGGGCCTGCTCGGCAAGGAGCGGATGCTCCCCGCGGAGCTCTCGGTCGGCGAGCAACAGCGGGTCGGCATCGCACGCGCCGTGGTGAGCAAGCCGCCCCTCATCATTGCCGACGAGCCGACCGGCAATCTCGATCCCGACCTCTCGCTCGAAGTCATGCGCCTCTTCCGGCGCTTCAGCGATGTCGGCGTCACGGTGCTGATCGCGACTCACGATCAACACATCGTGCGCGACCTCGCCAAGCGCGAGATCGTGCTCGCGAGCGGCGAGATCCAGCAGCAAGGCAACGCGGAACCCGGCGCGCTGCCGCATGTGGTGGCCACCCGGTGAGCTTGGGCGTCTTCGGTACGCGGCATCTGCAGGCCCTGCTCGGCTCGCTCGGGCGCCTGAAGCGCAACGCCGTCGCCACCGCGCTCACACTGCTCGTCATCGGGCTCGCGCTCGCGCTGCCGGCCGCGCTCGGACTCTTCGTCACCAACGCGCAGTCTGCGACGGGCGGCTTCAGCCAGGCGATCGACATGTCGGTGTATCTGAAGTCCGGCGTGCCGCTCGCCAAGGCGCAGCAGCTCGCCGCCGATGCGCGCCAGCGTCCGGGTATCGCGCAGGCGACGGTGATCCCGGCGGATGAGGGGCTCGAGCAGTTTCGCAGGTACTCGGGATTCGGCGCCGCGCTCGATGCGCTGAAATCCAACCCGCTGCCCAACGTGCTGCACGTCGTGCCGCGGCGCGATGCCGCGAGCGCCGCGCAGCTGCAGTCGCTGCGCAGTTATTTCGCCGCCTGGCCGGAAGTCGACCTCGTGCAGCTCGACACGGATTGGGTGTTGCGCTTCAACGCCATCCTGGCGGTGCTGCGCCGCCTGGTGCTGATCGCCGCCGCGCTGCTCGGCGCCGGAGTGCTCGCGGTGGTCGGCAACACCATACGGCTGGAGATCCTCAACCGCCGGGCGGAGATCGAAGTGACGAAGCTCGTCGGCGGAACCAACGCCTTCGTGCGCCGGCCGTTTCTCTACACGGGGCTGCTCTACGGCATCGGAGGCGCAGCGCTCGCCTGGGCGATCCTCGAGGTCGCGGTGCTGGTGTTGGATCAGCCGGTCGCGACGCTCGCGCAGCTCTACGGCAGCCGCTACGTGCTTCAGGGCCCGTCGGGGCAGGTGCTCGAAGTGCTTTTCGGCGGCGGCATGGTATTGGGGTGGCTGGGCGCCTGGATCTCCGCCCGCCGCCATCTGCGCAGTATCGAGCCGCGCGCATAGCCGGCCCTCGGTGAGGGGACTCGCGGGCTCGATGAGCGGGCTTGCGGGCGCGCCGACGCGTGTGATCAATTGGGGAGATGCGCACACTTCCCGCCGCTCTGTTGTCCGCCCTGTCGCTGTTGGCCATTCCGGCGCTCGCCGCGCCGGCCGAGTCAGCCGCCGTCGTCCCCGCGAGCGAGGCGCCGCCTCTGAGGATGCTGCCGCGCTGGGCGGTGCCGCAGTCTTACCAGCTCGCGCTGCAGGGCGATCCGGCCGCGGGAGATTACCGCGGCGTGGTGACGATCGCGGTCGATCTGAAAAAAGCCTCCGATCATCTCTGGCTGCACGGCAAGGACCTGCGCGTGACCCGGGTCACGCTGTCCGATGCTCACGGGCGTGCGTACTCGGGCAGTTACCGCGAGGCCGTGCCACAGGCCGGGATCGCGCGGGTCGATTTCGGCGAGGTCGTAGAGCCGCAGCGGCTCACGCTGACGATTGCCTTCAGTGCCGCATACAACGCGACCCTGCAAGGCTACTACAAGGTCGTCTTCGCCGGCCGAGCCTATGCGATGACCCAAATGGAGCCGATCAGCGCGCGCCTCGCGTTTCCCTGCTTCGACGAACCGGGCTTCAAGGCCCCGCTCACTCTGAGCCTCACCATTCCCGATTCCGATGCTGCGGTCGCCAACACGCTGCTTGCGGGCGAGAAGAAGGAAGGCGGGGGCTGGAAGACCCTGACGTTTGCACCGACGAAACCCTTGCCCACCTACCTGTATGCCTGGGCGGTCGGGCCCTGGGACATCGTGCAGGGCCCGACCATCCCGCCGACGCGCTGGCGCTCGGAGCCGGTGCCGGTGCGCGGCATTGCCACGCACGGAAACGGTCCGCGGATGCGGCGCGCGCTTGCAATGGTGCCCGGCATCATCGAGGCGGAGGAGAACTACTACGGCTTCGGGTACCCGTTCGGAAAGATCGATCTCGCCGCGCTGCCGGATTTCTCGGCGGGCGCGATGGAGAACGCGGGTCTCGTGACCTACCGGGACTGGCTGCTGCTGCTCGATGCGAATTCCACTCCGCAGGCGGTACGCAGGACCTTCAACGTGGAGGCGCACGAGCTCGCGCATCAGTGGACCGGTGACACCGTCACGCTGCACTGGTGGAACGACATCTGGTTGAACGAGGCGTACGCGACCTGGATGCAGCAGAAAGTCGCCGAACAGCTCCACCCCGGCTACCGCGCCGACCTCGGCCGCATCGAGTCCGGTGAGACGGCGATGGCCAACGACAGCCTGGTCAGCGCGCGCATGATCCGTCAGCCGATCACGGGCAACGGTGATATCGATACCGCATTCGACGGCATCACCTACCTGAAGGGTGCTGCAGTCATCGGGATGTTCGAGCGGTTCGTCGGCCCGCACGTGTACCAGCGCGGGATGCAGGCATACATCAGAGCGCACGCATTCGGCAATGCCGAGGCGGACGACCTGGTCGGCGCGATCGCCGCAGCCGCTCACAGGGGCGGGAGGTTCGAGCGCGCGTTCAAGAGCTTCCTGGATCAGAACGGCGTTCCGCTGCTCGCGACGCGCCTCGACTGCGCGCATGGCGGCGGAGCGGTCCTCGATCTGACACAAAGCCGCTATCTGCCGCTCGGCTCCAAGGGTGACCCGAGCCAACTCTGGGGCCTTCCGGTATGCGTGCGCTTCCCGGGCGGCACGCAGTGTCAGTTGATCGACGCGCGCGCGGCGCGGATGAAGGTCCGAGGCGCCGCCTGCCCCAGGTGGTACATGCCAAACGCCGACGGTGCCGGCTACTACCGCTTCGAGATGGCGAAGAGCGACCGCGCGGCGTTGAACAGGGTCATTGCCCGCCGCAGCGATACGGAACAGCTCGCCTACGCCGACTCCCAGGGCGCAGCCTTCCAGCGCGGGACTCTGGATGCCCGTGAGGCGTTGGCCACGATGCAGGAGCTCGCGCCCTCGAAGGTTCGCGAGGTCTCCCTTGCTCCGCTTCGCACGGTCGAGTGGATCTATCGCAACGAGGCGCAGTCGAACGGGCAGCGCAACGCGATTCGCGATGCGGTCATGAAGGCCTACCTTCCGCGGCTCGAGGCACTCGGCTACGAGCGCCGCGCCGACGAGTCGGCGGATGATGCGCTGCTGCGCAGCGCACTGGCGGAGCAGCTCGGGCTCACATTCGAAGTCCCCGCCGTGAGGGCGGCTCTCTCGAAGCAAGGAGCGGCGGCCCTCGAGCGCGGCTCGAACGGGCAACTCGACCTCGATGCCGCCAACCCTGATCTGCTGCCGATCGTCCTTTCGGTCGCGGTGGAGGAGCGCGGCGCGCCTGTCGTGAGCGCTTTGATCCGCCAGATCGGCGTGACGACCGACCCGGTCAAGCGCAACGCCATGCTGGGCGCGTTGAGTCATGCGCGGGGCGCCGAGGCCGATGCCGCGCGCGATTTCGCGCTCACGGAGCAAGTGAAAGTGGGTGAGATGGCGATGGTCCTGCGGGGTGGCCGCGAGACTCGCGCGCAGCGCGATCAGCTATGGCGCTGGTTCACCGCGCACTATCCGCGCATCGTCGCCCGAACCGGCATCTTCTCGGGCGGCAACCTGCCGGAAATCGCGGGCAGGGGCGGATGCTCTCAGGCCGAGGCGGACCGATTGACGGCGTTCTTCGTGCCGAAGATCGACCAGGTGCCGGGCACCGCCCGCGGGCTTGCCCAGACGCGCGAGTCGATCGAGCTGTGCGCGGCGCTGAAGGCCAGGCAGGATCCGGCGGCGATCGGACCCTGACACGGCTCCAGCGGGCAATCGCTTCGTCCGCGAGCGCGCAGATGAACCTGGAGCCGGGCAGGCAGAACGAACTGCCATGAACGCCATCCGCCTGATGATTGGGTCTGCCCGGTGCGCCGCCGCTACGGTCGCTGCGCTCGCCATGCTCGTTACGCTTGCCGTCGCGCGCGAGAGCCCCGCCATGCCCGGCTACATCGCCAGGGCCGTGGCCAACTCAGCTCGGCCCGCGGCGGACCGGCAGCGTGACGCGGGCCGCAAGCCCGCGCAGGTGATCGCCTTCTCGCAGATGCGACCCGGCTCGATCGTCGCCGATATCATTCCTCGTGGGGGCTATTACGACCGTATCTTCGCCGGCGTCGTGGGGCCCACGGGGCACGTCTACGGCTTCTACCCTGCCGAGCTGGCGAAGATCCTCAAGACTCCCTCGCCCCCCAATGGCGGGACGCCGGACCCGGAATTCCCCAACTTCACGGCCCTCGTCGCGCCGGCGAACGACTTCGCCCCGCCGGTGCCGGTGGACCTCGTATGGCTGTCAGACAACTATCACGACTTCCATGACCCGTTCTTCGCGCCGGCGGACATGGCGAAGATCAACGCTGCCGTCTTCAAGGCGCTGAAGCCAGGCGGGATCTACCTGATCCTCGACCACGCCGCGGCAAAAGGCTCGGGGCTTCGGGACACCAACACCCTGCATCGGATCGATGAGGGCAGCGTAAAAGCAGAGGTAGAGGCGGCCGGCTTCCAGCTCGTCGGGGAAAGCGATGTGCTGCGCAACCCCGCCGACGATCACACGAAGAGCATTTTCGACCCTGCAATCCGCGGCAGGACCGATCAGTTCGTGCTGCGCTTCCGCAAGCCGTAGTCGTGACGGGACGAGCCGGGGCGCGCTGTGCCGGCGGCGGTTCCTCCGCCGGGCCGGCAGCGGATTACTTGATCTTGGTCTCTTTGTACGCGACGTGCTTGCGCGCCACCGGATCGAACTTGCGCACCTCGAGCTTGTCGGGGTGCAGGCGCTTGTTCTTCGTGGTCACATAGAAGTGGCCGGTGCCGGCCGAGGAGAGCAGCTTGATCTTCTCGCGCATGGGGGCTCCTTCAGACCTTCAGGCCCTGGGCACGAAGCTCGGCAACGACCTTGTCGATGCCCTTCTTCTCGATCGTGCGCATGCCATGGGTGGACACGCGCAGCGAGACCCAGCGCTTCTCGGTCTCCAGCCAGAACCGCTGGGTGTGCAGGTTCGGCAGGAAGCGGCGGCGCTTCTTGTTGTTGGCGTGGGAGACGCGGTTCCCGACGGCCGGGCCCTTGCCGGTGATCTCGCAGACGCGCGACATATGAATCGACCTTGAAATTCAGCTACTTGGATGCGG
>DASUKK010000012.1:0-79672 GCA_036278795.1 Steroidobacteraceae bacterium
TCCCGGTCGGTGATGAGGCTTACGGACTCGACGGTGCCGTGCTGCGCAAACAGATCGCGGACCTCACTCTCAGTGGCCGAAAACGGGAGGTTTCCGACGTAGATCTTCGTCATGCAATCAAACTCCAAGAAACAGATTACGACCTGGTCGGAACGATTCGGCCATTCTCAGACTCGGAAGCCGGTCCCGAGTGCAAGGCGGGCGGCAGGCGGCAGGAAAGGGAATAGAACACGGACCGGTGACCCACAATACCCTAGGAGCCAGGAAGGATACAAGCTGTACGTTGATTGGCCTGAAGTCGCCTGCGGCGGTTGCTCGGCGCATCCACCGCCGAGCGCTTCGGGCCGGTTTCGCCGCCGAAAATCGATCTGTTACCGGTAACGGGCGATGATCTTGGCCAGCCCCTGCTGCCCGGGCGACAGCACCTCGTAGGGAAGGCTGTTCAGCGGCTCCTCGGGCGTGCCGTTGACCTGATGGAACTCCCTCCGCCCTCCCTCGGTCCCTCCATCCGAATCGACATACAGCAGGCCCGTCAGGTACTCCCCTGACTTCAGGCGCTCCTGCACCCTGACCTGCGCCGCTGCCCTGTCGGTGGGGTCATAGGCTGCGTCGAGCTTGCGCAGCACGATCCGGCTGCCATCGTGCATCGTCACCGCCAGCGCCTCGCCGGCGCCATACTCGGCCGTGATTTCCCGCTCCGGCGGCACGAAGTCCGCCTGCACGGCAGGCTCGTAGTGCTCGCGGGTGTAGGCGTAGCTCTTCGTCGAGCCCTCGTGGTCGTTGAAGGTGACACAGGGCGAGAGCACATCGAGCAGGGCGAACCCGCGATGCCTCAAGCCGGCCTCGATGAGCGGGACGAGCTGCTGCTTGTCGCCGGAGAAGCTGCGGGCCACGAACGATGCCCCGAGTGTCATGGCGAGCAGCACCGGGTCGATCGGCGGCTGGAAGTTGGTCTCGCCCTTCTTCGCCTTGGTGCCGATGTCCGCCGAGGCGGAGAACTGCCCCTTGGTGAGGCCGTACACGCCGTTGTTCTCGATGATGTAGAGCATGTCGAGGTTGCGGCGGATCGCGTGGCAGAACTGGCCGAGGCCGATGGAGAGGGTATCGCCGTCGCCCGAGATCCCGATGTAGGTGAGCTGCCTGTTGGCGGCATTGGCGCCGGTCGCGACCGAAGGCATCCGGCCGTGCACGGAATTGAATCCATGACCGCCACTGACGAAATACGCGGTGGTCTTGGAGGAGCAGCCGATGCCGGACAGCTTCACCACATTCTGCGGCTGCAACGACTGGCGCCAGCAGGCCTCGACGATGGCGGCGGTGATGGAATCGTGACCGCAGCCGGCGCACAGGGTCGAGAGGGATCCCTCGTAGTCGCGGCGGACGAGGCCGAGCTCGTTGCGCGGCAGGGAGGGATGGACGACTTTGGGCTTCGCGATGAATGTCATGCCGGTCCTGCCGAATCAGGCCGCGCCGCCCGCCGTCTGCTGCGGCAGCTCTGCCGGCGCGCCGCCGGCGGATCCCACCGACTCGGGCTGCACGTCGGCGAGGATACCCTCGACGATGAAGCGCGATGAGATCGGCAGGCCGCTGTAGTGCAGGAGTGAGCGCAGCTTCGATTTCTCCACGGAAGTCTCCAGCGTGAGCAGCGACCGAAGTTGCGCGTCACGGTTCTGCTCCACGATGAAGAGCAGGCGATGCGCGGCCAGGAACCTCTCCACGTCCTCGCTGAACGGGAAGGCGCGCACGCGCATGTAATTCACGCCCACACCGCGCAACTTCAGGATCGCCATCGCCTCGCGGATGGCGCTGTCGCAGCTTCCCAGCGAGACGATACCGATGTCGCTGCCGGCCGTGGCATCGATGGCGGCGCGAGGCACCAGCCGCTTCGCCGTGTCCCATTTCCTCATCAGCCGGTCGAGCACGATCTGGTACTCGGTCGAGTCCTCGGTGTAGTTGCCGTACTGGGAATGCCCCGAGCCGCGCGCGAAATAGGCACCCTTGGGATGCACGCCCGGCAGGGTCCGGTAGGGAATGCCGTCGCCGTCCTTGTCGAGGAAGCGGTGGAATTTCTCCAGCTTCTCGATCTGCGCCTTGTCCAGCACCTTGCCGCGGTCCGGCCTATAGGCGTCGTCCCACTTGAGCTCCCGGCACATCCAGTCGTTCATCCCGATGTCGAGATCCGAGAGCACCAGCACTGGCGTCTGCAGGCGCTCCGCCAGATCGAAGGCCTGCGCGGCCATGTAGAAGCACTCTTCGGGATTGGCCGGATAGAGGCAGACGTGGCGG
Source organism: Steroidobacteraceae bacterium (assembly GCA_036278795.1). Taxonomy (GTDB): domain Bacteria; phylum Pseudomonadota; class Gammaproteobacteria; order Steroidobacterales; family Steroidobacteraceae; genus 13-2-20CM-66-19. Next base: position 2,287 of record DASUKK010000012.1, read on the forward strand.
GTGTCGCCATGGGACGCGTAGGCGCACGCCATCAGGTCGCATTGCTGGGTGCGCGTCGGCATGCCTGTCGACGGACCGACCCGCTGGATGTCGAATACGACCGCCGGCACTTCGGCGTAGTAGGCAAGGCCCAGGAACTCGTTCATCAGGGAGATGCCGGGACCGGAAGTCGCAGTGAACGAGCGGCAGCCGTTCCAGGACGCGCCGATCACCATGCCTATCGCGGCCAGCTCATCCTCGGCCTGGATGAAAGCGAATCGCTTGGCTCCGGTCTCCGGCTCGATGCGATTGCGGTCGCCGAAGCTCTTGAAAGCGTCCATCAGCGAAGTCGATGGCGTGATCGGATACCACGCCGCAACGGTCGCGCCGGCGAAGACACAGCCGAGCGCGGCGGCGGTGTTGCCGTCGATCATGATGTGTCCGCTGGTCTGGTCCATCTTCTCGACCTTGAGCGGCAGCGGGCAGGGGAAATTCTGCCGCGCGTAGTCGTAGCCCAACCCGATGGCCTTCATGTTGCTGTCGACGAGCTGCGGCTTCTTGGCATAGGTTTCCGCGAGCAGCTCGCGGATGCGCTCGAGGTCGAGCTCCAGCAACGCGGCCAGAACGCCTGCGTAGCAGATGTTCTTCATCAGGATGCGGGTGCGCACGCCGTTGAAGCTCTCGTTGCACATCTTGGCCAGCGGAGCGCCGAGGACGGTGATGTCGGACCGGCCGAGGAGCGCCGGGCGTGGCCACGTGGAGTCGTACACCAGGTAGCCGCCGGGAGAGACTTCCTTCACGTCGCGGGAATACGTCTCTGCGTTCATCGCGACCATGAGGTCGACGGTGCCGGCTCGGGCGAGGTGGCCCGCGCGGGAGACGCGGATCTCGTACCAGGTGGGCAGGCCCTGGATGTTTGAGGGGAAGTAGTTCTTGCCCATCACGGGGATGCCGCTGCGGAAGATGGACTTCATCAGCAGCGTGTTGGCACTGGCGGAGCCGGTGCCGTTGACAGTGGCTATCTTGATCGTGAAGTCGTTAACTCGGGTCATTGGCTTTTTCGACGTCCGAGCGCCTCACAAAATGCCCCCTGGCCAGAACGCCGCAAGTACGTCCTTGTAGGCTTGCGCCTCGGCTCCTGCCTCGGAGCATCTGGCCAGGGGGCATTTTGCGACGCGCTCTCATGTGTGATCAGGTCGGCCTGGGCCTGTTGGCTGTCAGGCGATCTTGGGTTTTTGCGCTTCCATCGTCTTCCTGGCTTCGTCGTCCGCGTGGGGCCAGTGGACGTGGGACTTCTGCATGTCCCAGGCGGCGGTCGGGCAACGCTCGGCGCAGAGGCCGCAGTGCACGCAGAGATCCTCGTCCTTGACCATGACGCGGGCCGTCTGCGGCAGCGGTCCTGACACGTAGAGCGGCTGGGTGAGGTTGCGCGCGGGCACCTTCAGCCGTGCGCGCAGCTCCCCTTCGGGCCCGTTGGCGGTGATGGTGAGGCAGTCGACGGGACAGATGTCGAGGCAGGCGTCACACTCGATGCAGAGCTTCGCGGCGAAGACGGTCTGCACGTCGCAGTTGAGGCAGCGCTGCACTTCCTGCGCGGTCTGCTCCGCGGTGAAGCCGAGCTCCACTTCGATGTTGAGTTTCTTGAACCGTTCCTTGAGGGAGACGTGCGGCATCAACCGCCGCTCGACCGGGGTGTAGTCGTTGGAGTACGACCATTCGTGCATGCCCATCTTGCGGCTCTGCAGGTTCACTCCCGGCGCGAGGCGCTCGCTGACGGACTCGCCCTGGCAATGCTTGTGGATGGAGATGGCGGCCTGATGGCCGTGCTCGACCGCCCAGATGATGTTCTTGGGGCCGAAGGCGGCATCGCCGCCGAAGAACACGCCGGGCCGGGTCGACTGGAAGGTGACCGGGTCCACCTTGGGCACGTGCCACTTGTCGAACTCGATGCCGAGACCGGCCTCGATCCAGGGGAAGGCGTTCTCCTGGCCGATCGCGAGGATGACGTCGTCCGCCGGGATGAACTCCTCTCCGGTCATGCGCTCGGCGGTAATCCGGCCGCGTGCGTCGAGCTCGTATTCCATGCAGTCGAACGTCATTCCGGCCAGACGTCCACCCTCCATGACAAATGCCTTGGGCGAGCGGTTGACGACGATCTCGACGCTCTCTTCCTCGGCATCCTCGAGCTCCCACTCGGATGCTTTGAAGAAGCCGCGCGGCTTGCGCGCCATCACCTTCACCTGCTTGGCGCCGAGGCGCAGGCTGCTGCGGCAGCAGTCCATCGCCGTGTTGCCGACACCGATGATGAGCACGCGCTCGCCGATGCGCTCGATGTGGCCGAAGGCCACCGACTCCAGCCAGGCGATGCCGATGTGCACGTTGGCAGCCGCCTCGGCGCGGCCCGTGACCTCGAGGTTCTTGCCCTTGGGCGCGCCGGAGCCGACGAACACCGCGTCGAACCCGCCGGTCGCGAGCAGCTCCTTCATGCTGCGGATGCCAGACCCGAGCTTCAGGTCGACTCCCATGTCGACGATCATCCGGATCTCCTCTTCGAGCACCGTCTGGGGCAGGCGGAAAGAGGGAATGTTGGTGCGCATCAGGCCGCCGGGCTCACCGTACTGCTCGAAGATCGTGACCTCGTAGCCGAGCGGCATCAGGTCATTGGCGACGGTGAGCGAGGCGCAGCCGGCGCCGATGCACGCGATGCGCTTGCCGTTCTTGATCTTGGGGATGGGCGGCAGCTTCCCGCTGATGTCGTCGCGGTTGTCGGCCGCCACGCGCTTCAGCCGGCAGATGGCGACCGGCTTGGCCTCGACCCGCCCCCGGCGGCAGGCCGGCTCGCAAGGACGGTCGCAAACCCGTCCGAGGATGCCCGGAAAGACGTTGGAGTGCCGGTTGACGAGGTACGCTTCCGTGAAGCGGCCTTGGGCGATCAGCCGGATGTACTCAGGGACATCGGTATGGGCTGGGCAAGCCCACTGGCAATCGACCACACGGTGAAAGTAGTCGGGGTGGGAGGTATCTGTCGGTTCCACGATGTACCGCTGCTGGAGCAGGGACGTCCATAATAGTGCAACCGAGACCCGGCACCCAATCCCCCATGACAGCCGCAGACCCTCAGCCCATCGAAATCAAGCTACGCCGCACCTCGCGCCTGCTGGAAGTGACTTTCGAGGATGGCAGCCGCTTCGAGCTGCCTTTCGAGTACTTGCGCGTCCATTCCCCGTCGGCCGAGGTTAAAGGGCACGGCCCGGGCCAAGAGACCCTGGTACTCGGCAAGGAGGCGGTCGGCGTCCGCGCAATCGAGCCGGTCGGCCAGTACGCCGTGAAGCTCGTCTTCGACGACGGCCACGACACCGGCCTCTACACCTGGAAATACCTGTACGAGCTGGGCCGCGATCGGCAGGAGAAGTGGGCCCAGTATCTGGCCCGGCGGCTGGCTGCCCAAAAGTAAAAGGCCGGGCGGCTTTGACACCACCCGGCCGATTACGTTCCAAGACCCCCATTACCGGGGTCGGATTCTGCGCAGCATGTCGTTCAAAAAGCAACTTGAGCGCGCTACAAATCGAATCTCGCGCGTTCGAGACGCACTTGATCCGACTGCCCGCTTCGCATTTCATCGGGGAGCACTGGGTTGCGGGCTTTAGGCTCCCCTCCACGCGCAGGTCGCGGGCCCTCACGGCCGTCTAGCCACTCGGAGATTTTGTCGCGGCATCTCATGCCGACGGATTAATCCGTCGGATATAGTCTACAAGGCGACCTCGCCCGCGCACAAGAGCTTGAATTCACGGCAGAGATAGCTCGACCTCGCTGCCTCGGGCGAGCTGGATCGCTCACGTCCACAGTCGCTTCGACGATACAATGCGCGCCTCCCCGCAGCGCCGGCGATGCGATGACCGACCCCCGATCCACCGATTTCGGCTACGAGCGCGTGCCCTGGCGTGAGAAGGCCCGCCGGGTGCGCGGCGTCTTCGACTCGGTCGCGCGCAACTACGACCTGATGAACGACCTCATGTCGGGGGGCGCCCACCGGCTCTGGAAGCACTTCACGCTGTCCCTCACGGGCCTGCGGCCCGGACAGCGCGCCCTCGATGTGGCCGGCGGCACGGGAGACCTTGCCGCGGGCCTCGCCCGGCAGGTGGGCGACCGGGGCGTCGTGGTGCTGAGCGACATCAATTCCGCGATGCTGTACCGCGGACGCGACCGCCTCACGGATCGCGGCGTTCTCGGCAGCGTGCACTATGTCCAGGCCGACGCGGAGTGCCTGCCTTTTGCCGACGACAGCTTCGACTGCATCACGATCGGCTTTGGACTGCGCAATGTAACGGACAAGCCGGCGGCGCTCGCCGCCATGCGGCGGGTGTTGAAGCCGGGCGGCCAGCTTCTGGTGCTGGAGTTCTCCCATCCTGTTGCGCCGGGGCTGGGACCGCTCTACGACCTCTACTCGTTCCGAGTGCTGCCGCTCCTCGGGCGGATCGTGGCGCGGGATGAGGCGAGCTACCGTTACCTCGCGGAGTCCATCCGCATGCACCCGGGCCAGGAGGCCTTGCTCGAGATGATGCAGGCCGCGGGGCTCGAGGGCTGCCGCTACCACAACCTCTCGGGCGGCATCGTCGCGGTGCACCGCGGCTACAAATACTGACCAACGACTCATGCTCACCGCCACTCTCGAGAACGTCCTCAACCGGGGGCTCCCGCGCTCGCCGCGGGCGCAGCAGCTCTGCGCGGAGCTCGCCGGCCGTCGCATTGCGATCGAGGCGCCGGCGATGGCACGCCTGCTGGTGGAGTCCACCGGCGGCTCCCTGCGCGTGACTCGCGGCAGCCTGCCGGCCGACGCGGAGGTGATCGGCGGCCCGTTGAGTCTGCTCGCTCTGGGTGGCGGCGCCGGCGACGCGCCGCTGTCACGGGGCGAAATCGAGGTACGAGGCGATGCGGAGCTCGCAGAGAAGTTCCGCGAGTTGGCGCGGCTCCTCGCGCCCGATCCGGAGGAGGAGCTCTCGCTCCTCGTCGGCGACGTGGCGGCGCACCGGATCGGACGCCTGGCGCGTGGCGCGCTGGGTTGGAGTCGCAATGCGGCGGCGACACTCCTGCAGGACGTCGGCGAGTACTTCAGCCACGAGCGCGGCGATCTGGTGTCCCGGCAGGAGGGAGAGCAGTTCCTGCGTGGTGTGGATGGGCTGCGTGAGGACGTCGACCGCCTCGACGCGCGCCTCGAGCTGCTGAAGCAGCGGCTCGCGGCGAAGTGAACCCGGTGTCCGCCCCGTGAAGCTGCGCGTAGTCGCGCGGCTCCTGCAGATCCAGCGGGTGCTGTTGAAGTACGGCCTGCACGACTTCGTGCGGGCGACGCACCTGTACGCGCCGCTGCGGTTTCTTTTCTATCTCTCGCCCGACACCTGGCTGAATCCGCACCGCACGGCGAGCCCCGCGGTGCGCCTGCGGCTCGCGCTCGAGGAGCTCGGCCCCATCTTCGTGAAATTCGGTCAGGCGGTCTCGACCCGCCGCGACCTCCTGCCGACGGACGTGGCGGACGAGCTCGCAAAGCTGCAGGACCGCGTACCGCCGTTCCCGGGCGCGGTGGCGCGCGCCATCGTCGAAAGCGCTTACGGCCGACCCGTCTCCGAAGCGTTCTCGCAGTTCGAAGAAACGCCCCTCGCCGCGGCCTCGATCGCGCAGGTCCACGCCGCGCGGCTGCCTGACGGCAAGGAAGTGGTCGTGAAGGTGCTGCGCCCGGACATGCGGGCGCTGATAGAGCGCGACCTCGAGGTGCTCTACGCCATGGCGGAGCTCGCGCACACCTACTGGCGCGAGGGCCGGCGGCTGCGCCCGCGGGAGATCGTGGCGGAGTACGAGAAGACGGTCATCGACGAGCTCGACCTGATGCGCGAGGCAGCCAACGCTTCGCAGCTGAAGCGCAACTTCGCCGGCTCCGATCTGCTCTACGTCCCGGAGGTCTACTGGGACTACTGCCGCCTGGATGTGATGGTGATGGAGCGCATCCACGGCATTCCGATCTCGGACATGGAGCGGCTGCGCGCGGCGGGCACCGACATCAGGGCCCTCGCCGAGAACGGCGTACGCATCTTCTTCACCCAGGTGTTCCGGCACAACTTCTTCCACGCCGACATGCATCCGGGCAACATCTTCGTCATGGTGGACGACCCGCAGCGGCCCCGCTACGCCGCGGTCGACTTCGGCATCGTCGGCACGCTCGATCCGCGCGATCAACACTATCTGGCGGAGAACTTTCTCGCCGTGTTCGACCGCGACTACCGGCGGGTCGCGCAACTGCACGTCGAGTCGGGCTGGGTGCCGCCCACGACCCGCATCGATGAGATGGAGTCCGCGGTGCGCACCGTCTGCGAGCCGATCTTCGACCGGCCGCTCGAGGACATCTCCTTCGGCAACATCCTGCTGCGGCTCTTCGAGATCTCCCGCCGATTCAACATGGAGCTGCAGCCGCAGCTCATCCTGCTGCAGAAGACGCTGCTCAACGTGGAGGGGCTCGGCCGGGAGCTCTACCCCCAACTCGACATCTGGCACACGGCGACGCCCATCCTGCGGGAATGGATGCGCGAGCGCATGGGCGTGCGCCAGCTCCTCAAGGGCCTGCGCGTGCAGATGCCCGAGCTGCTCGAAGCCGCCCGTGTCCTGCCGGCCATCGTCAAGGGCGCGCTGCACCGGGCACAGGGCGGGATCGTGCGCATGCTGGTGGAGACACCCGAAGTCGCGGCGCTGCGCGCGGAGATCCGCCGCTCCAACCGCAGACGCGATGCCTTTACGGCCGCAGCGGCCGTGCTCCTGGCCGGACTCGTCTGGCTCGCCCTGAACCACGGCGCCTGGCCCGGATGGGGACTGACCGCGGCCGGCGCCTGCGGTCTCCTCGCCGCCCATCGCTTCCTCTGAGCGCGCGGCGGGCACGGGGCGTCGACCATGCCTCTGCACGACAATCCCGGCATGTCGCGTTACCTGTTGCTGCCATGGGATGTCACCGTGGCGATGCTGATTGCGCTCCTGACACTTGGGCTCATGCTGGCGCTCACTGCGGGGCTGCTCGGCATCGTAATAGTTGTGTTCGCGGTCTCCTGGTTCTTCAAGTATTGCTTCGCACTCCTCGATGCGGTCGTGGCCGGACGGCGCGAGCCCCCGGTGCTGTCCGCGGAGATGATCAGTCCGATCGATGAGCAGCGTCCCCTGGCGCAAGCGCTCGTCATCGCCGTCGCCGTGCTTCCCGTAATACTCACGCGCCGATCGCTCGGGGCGGCTGCCGCGGCAACCCTCGGCACGGCCCTCGCCTTCGCACTGCCCGCCAGCGTCGCCATCCTGGGCCTGAGCGGCAATCCCCTGCGGGCCATGTGGCCGCCGGCGCTGTTTGCGGTGCTGCGCGGCGCGGGGCGCGATTATCTGTGGCCGGTGGCCGCCATGCTGGCGGTCGCGGCGCTCAGCCTGCTGCTCGGCCGCCGGCTGTTACCGGCCTGGATCGCGCTGGCAGCCATTCAATGCGGCTTCCTGCTGACGTTCTCGCTCATCGGCGGGATGTTGTTCGAGCACCGGCTCGAGCTCGGGATCGAGTCGCTGACGCCGCAGGAGCGGCTCGCGTTGCGCGAGGAGCGCGAGCAAGCGCTCGAGCGGCTGCGCATGCTCGATCGCGCTCATGTGCAGTTCAGAGTGCGCCGGCCGCTGCAAGGCTGGCAGGAGATCGAGGCGTGGCTCTCGGCTCATGCACAGGGCGAGGCCGCGGTTAGCGAGCGAAGAGCACTCCTCGCGGCCGTCAACCACTGGGAGGACGGGCACGCGGCCGACAGGCTCGCGAACGAGCTGATCGCGATGCTGCTCTCTCGCCGTGATACCGGCCGCGCGCTCGAGGTGCTCGAGCTGCGGCTCCAAGCCCACCGCGCTTTTCGCCCGAGCGAGGAAAAGCACGCGCGCCGGCTGACGGAGCTGGCGAGTCTCGCGGGCAAGAAGGGGCTGGAGCGAAGCCTGAGAGCGGGCGAGCCGGGGCGGGGGTGACACGTATCTTGCTCGCCCCCTTCGCCCTGTCAGAGACACGCATGAGCGGAGGAAAGCACCATGAAAGTCAGCGACGTGATGAGCCGCAAGGTCGAGATCACGAGCCCCGAGGACTCCATTCAGCGCGCCGCACAGATGATGGCACGCATCGATGCGGGCATCCTCCCCGTGGCGGATGGCGACCGGCTGGTCGGCATGATCACGGATCGCGACATCGCGATCCGCGGCGTCGGCGAGGGACGCGACCCCACCGGTACGTCCGTGAACGAGGTCATGACACGGGAGGTCAAGTACTGCTTCGAGGACGATGACGTCAACGACGTCGCGCAGAACATGGCAGAGCTGCAAGTGCGCCGCCTGCCGGTGTTGACTCGCGACAAACGCCTGACGGGGATCATCTCATTGGGCGACATCGCCCGCGACCACGAGCCGGGGCAGGCGGGCTCCGCCCTGCATCACATCTCCCGCAAGGGCGGCCAGCACACGCAGACGGGAGCGGGGGCTTAAACGCCTTTCAGCTCGATCCACAGCGCGCGCGCGAGGCCGCAGACTTCCCCATCTTCGGTGAACACGGCGGTCCCCGCGGCGCGCTTGCGCCCGCTCGCTTCCAGCGCCCAGCCGATGACCGTGCAGGGCTCGCCGACGTGCACCAGGCGATTGACGTGCACGGTGATCTCGCCAAGGAGCATCAGGCGGTCATCAGGGCTCGCGGCGAAGTAGCCCGGGCAGTCCAGCGCCGCCGACATGAACTCCGGCCGGACCTTGCCGTCGCCCCGATCGAGGGAGCCGTCGGGAACCCATGGCGCGGCCACCAGACCGCGCTCAGCGATCGGACCGGCAAAGATGCGCAAGCCGTCCCCGCGCGGACGCTGCGGGCCACACACGAAGCAAGTGGGAAAACGGTGGTAGTTGAATCCCGCGTAGCCGCGTGAGGCCTCCACGGCCTCGAAGTAATCCGGCGGCTCGAGCGGCTCCAATGCCAACGTCGCGGGCTTCGCCTCGCCGATGCGCTCGGTGCCCGACATCACCGTGAATGTGCCGTCTGCGAGCTCCACAGTGTCGAGTGGCGTGTCGAGCGGCGGCGGGCGCAGGAGGCGCACCGTGACGGTGCGCGAGATACGGGTCGCCACCGAACCGGCAAAATAGCCGCCGTTGGCAGAACCGGCGGGGCCGCAGAAGCGGCTGGCGATGACGAGCGGACTCATGCGCTGGTCACCTGGCGCGCAGATCGCTCAGCCAGCGCGCCGGGTCCCCGCCGCGCTCCAGCACCTCCACCAGCGCAGAGCCGATCACCACACCGTCCACATGATCCCGCAGCAGCTCGAGCTGCTCGCGGCTGCGGATCCCGAAGCCGGCACAGACCGGCACCGGCGATGCCGAGCGCACCGTATCGAGATATCGTGTGACTTCGGGCGGCACTACCACGTTCTTACCCGTCGTTCCAGTCATCGTCACCGCATACACGAAGCCCTGGCTGCTCGCGCAAACCTGCTCGAGACGTCGTGGGGCCGTCACCGGCGTGACCATCTGAACCAGCCCGAGACCTTGTGTCTCCAAAGCGGCGCGCAGCTCGGCGCTCTCGTCGAAGGGCAGATCCGGAACGATGAAGCCCGCTACACCGGCACGCGCCGCCGAAGCCGCCAGCGTCTCCAGGCCGAGCGCGAGCAGCGGATTGAGATAACTCATGAGGAGCAACGGCGCCTCGACGCGCGGCAGGGTCTCCAACTGTGCCAGAATCCACCGCAGGCTCACGCCCTGGGCGAGGGCTGCGTGACTCGCGCGCTGGATCGTGACCCCGTCGGCCATCGGATCCGTGAAGGGCACGCCGATCTCGACGACATCCGCGCCAGCGGCAATCGCCTGCACATGCTCCTTGAAGCTGTCGCGGCTCGGAAAGCCGGCGGTGAGATACCCAACCAGCGCCGGTTCACCTCGCGCCTTCGCCGCCAGGATGGCGGCGCTGATGCTCTCATGTCCACGCATCAGCGCTTCTCCGCCAACAGCGTCTGCTGCAATGTCGGCATGTCCTTGTCGCCGCGGCCGGAGAGGCATACCAGTACCGTCCCGCCTCCATGGCTGCCCGCCCAGCGCCGCGCCCCGACGAGCGCGTGCGCGCTCTCGAGCGCCGGCAGGATGCCTTCCGTCTCACACAACGTGCGTACCGCCTCCAGCGCCTCCGTGTCGCTCGCGCTCTCGTAGCGCGCCCGTCCGGCGGACGCGAGCAAAGCGTGCTCCGGGCCGACGCCCGGATAATCGAGACCCGCGGAAACCGAATGGGTCTCCTGAACCTGGCCGTTCTCGTCCTGCAGCAGCATGGAATAGGCGCCATGCAACACGCCGGGCCGGCCGAACGAGATGGTCGCGGAGTTGTCGCCGAGGCCCGCACCGCGCCCGCCCGCCTCGATCCCGATCAGCTCGACCGTCCGGTCCGGCACGAAGGGATGGAACGCGCCGATGGAGTTGGAGCCGCCGCCCACACAGGCGATGACGGCATCGGGCAGCGCCCCGTTCGTCTCCACGATCTGCGCCCGCGCTTCGCGGCCGATGACCGACTGCAGCTCGCGCACCAGATAAGGATAGGGATGCGGCCCCATGGCCGAGCCAAGGAGGTAGTAGGTCTCGAGCGGATCCGACACCCAATCGCGCAGGGCCTCGTCGATCGCCGCGCGCAGGGTTCGATCGCCGCTCGTCACCGCCACGACGGTGGCACCCAGGAGGCGCATGCGGTCGACGTTGGGAGCCTGCCGTTCCATGTCGATGGCGCCCATGTAGACCGTGCACGGCATCCCCAGGCGCGCACAGGCCGCCGCACTCGCCACGCCATGTTGGCCTGCGCCGGTCTCAGCGACGATGCGCCGGGCGCCGAGGCGCTTGGCGAGAAGCGCCTGGCCGAGGGCGTTGTTGATCTTGTGCGCGCCCGTGTGTGCGAGGTCCTCGCGCTTGAGCCAGATCCGCGCGCCCCAGCGCTCGGAAAGCCGGCCCGCGAACGTCAGGGGCGTGGGGCGGCCGACCCAGGTCGTGAGCTCCCGCGCCAGCTCCTGCTGGAAAGCCGCCGCCTGCAGGTGCTCGCGCATGCCCTGCTGCAGCCGCTCCAGAGCCGGGATCAGCGTCTCCGGGACGTAACGTCCGCCGAACGGCCCGAAACGGCCGCGCGCATCGGGGAGCCGGCCGGAGATCAGGTCGGCGATGGGATCGTGGGGTGCGCTGGAACTCATGCCGTCTGTTGCTCCTGTTGAGTCATCTCGAAGGCGCTGCGCGCCGCCGCCGCGAATCGCACCACCTCGGCCGGACTCTTGACGCCCGGCCGCTCCTCGACCCCGCTCGAGACATCGACGCCGAACGGGCGCACCGTGTTGATGGCCGTAGCCACGTTGACGGCATCGAGGCCGCCGGCCAGCACGAGCTGCGTCCGGCGCGCGACGCGCTGCGCGGCCGTCCAGTCGCAGGGCGTTCCGCTGCCGCTCGTCAGCCCCTCGAAGAGCAGGCGCGCGGGAAGCGGGCCCGGTTGCACCCGGGTCGTGACCGGCGGTGCTTCCCAGCCGCGAAAGACCGGGAGCAGCTCGAGCTGCTGCGGCAACCGCAACGCCTGCAGGTCATCGGCGTCGGTCTGCAGTACGTCGGGCTTGAATCCGGCGAGAATGTCATCGAGGTACCGCTGGCTGGGGTGCCGTGTCACCGCGACGCAGCGAACCGTGCCGCGGGCCGGCGCGGCCAGCGCCACCGCGTCCTCGAGTGTCAGTTGCCGCGGGGAGTCCGCGAAGACGAAGCCGATCGCATCGACACGGGCCTCCAGCGCCGCCGCAACCGCCTCGGAAGTCGTCATGCCACAGATTTTGATCCACATGATGTCCGCTCACCTGCCAGCCGCGCCGGTCCGGGCGGCTCTTGCGGCATTCAACATGGCGCTCGCCAACGCCGCAGGTTCGGCACCGCTCATGAGCGCGCTGCCGACGAGAGCGAGATCATAGCCGGCTTGCGCCACGCGGCGCGCATCGACGGCCGAAGCGACGCCGCTTTCGGCCACCCGGGGGATGCCGGTGGGCAGCCAGCGGGCGAGCTGCTCGAGCCGACTCGGGACGACCTGCAGGGTAGTGAGATCCCGCGAATTCACACCCGCCAGGAGGCCCTCGCCACCCAACTGCGCGAGCACTCCGTGCAGTCGCTCGAGATCCGGCTCATCGAACGCTTCCAGCAGCACGAAAAGCTCCAGCGCACGTGCCTGCTGCACGATCGCCTCGAGCTCGGACTGCGACAGCATGCGCAGGATCGCGAGCACGCCGCCGGCCCCGGCCAGGCGGGCCTCGATGACCTGATAGGGGTCCACCAGGAAGTCCTTGCGCATGGCCGGGACGGCCAGCGGCAACAGCGCCTGCGCGGTCGTGCGGAGGTGATCGAGGCTGCCATCGAAGCGCGTAGGCTCCGTGAGGACAGATACGGCGGCGGCGCCCGCGCTCGCGTACGCGGTCACTCTCGCCGCGATGTCTTCGGTAGGGCCTTTGAGCTGGCCGACGGCCGGTGAGCGGAGCTTCAGCTCCGCGATGAGGTCGAAGCCGCCGGGCTGCAGGCGCAACTGCGGCGGCGATGGCGTATCGAGGGCGCGAGCGAGCAACTCCGTTTGGGAACGGGTCGCGCGAGCGGCGCGAGCCCGCTCCCGGCTGGCTACCGCCATCTGCTCCAGGAAGCCGCCGGTCATGCCGGCTCCATGCGCGGTGCAGCCAGCGTCTCGAGCACGCGCGCGGCAGCGCCGCCGTCGATGGCCGCCGCGGCGCGCTCGACGCCCTCGCGGGGACCCGAGGCGCGTCCCGCTACCTCGAGGGCCAGGGCGGCGCCCAGCAACAGACAATCGCGATGCGGCCCGCGATCCTCGCCGGTGAGCACCGCCCGCAAGGCGCGAGCGTTGTGTTGGGCATCGCCGCCGGCGAGCTCTGCCGGCTGGCAGCGCCGCAGCCCATAGTCTTCCGGGGTGCGCGTCTGGCGCTCCGTGCGCCCCGGCCGGACATCGAACACGATAAAGGGACCTACCGGCGTCGGCTCATCCCAACCCTGTGAGCCGTGAACGACGAAGGCGCGCTCCATCGCCATGCCGGCCAGAGTGCGGGCGATCAGGTCGGCGACCTCGAGGCTGAATGCGCCGATCACGTGGAAAGGCGGCTGCGCGGGGTTGGTGAGGGGCCCGAGGATGTTGAAAATGGTGCGCACGCCGAGTGCGGCGCGCACCGCCGCCACCGCCTTGGTCGCCGGGTGGTAGTGCGGCGCGAACAGGAAGGTGAAGTTGCAGGCGGCCAGGTACTTGCCGGCCAGCCGCTCATCGAGCGGCAACGCGAGACCCAAAGCTTCCAGCACGTCGGCGCTCCCTGCGCGGCTGGAAATGGATCGATTGCCGTGCTTGACCACGGGCACGCCGCAGGCGGCGGTGAGCAGCGCAGTCCCGGTGGAGATGTTGAGGCTCCCGGAACAGTCACCGCCGGTGCCGACGACATCGACCGCCGGCAAGCCGGCGGGTATGGCCGGCCGGCGAGCCAGGCGCCGCATGGCCTGGGCAAAGCCCCGCGCCTCATCCGCGACCACACCTTTGGCACGCATCGCGGCAAGGACAGCCCCCGTCATCGCGGGCGAAGTGCCGGGATCCGTCAGGATGCCGAGCAGCTCCTCGGCCTCGGGCTGGGTGAGGTCGCGCCGCTCGAGCAAGCGATCGAGCAGGTCACGCGCGGCAGGCATCGTCGGCTCCGTTTCCCACTGTCGCTTGCGTCTTCGTGGCTGCGAATCTCAGGGTATGTCCCTGACTCGAGTGCAGGAAATTCCCGAGCAGCCGCGGTCCGTGCGGCGTCAGAATGCTCTCCGGATGAAACTGCACTCCCTCCACTACGAGGTCGCGGTGCCGCACGCCCATGATCTCCCCTTCCGGCGTCCGGGCCGTGACAGTCAGCTCCGGCGGCAATGTCTCCGGGGCGGCGATCAGCGAGTGGTAGCGTCCGACTTCGCACGACTGCGGCAAGTCCGCGAACACACCCAATGTGTCGTGTGTGACGAGCGAGGTCTTGCCATGCATCAAGCGCCCGGCACGCACGACCTTGCCGCCGAACACTTCCACGATCGACTGGTGTCCGAGACACACCCCGAGCACCGGCACGCGTCCGGCGAACGCGCGGATCATCTCCATGGAAACTCCGGCATCGTATGGAGTGCCGGGGCCGGGGGAGATGCAGAGGTGGGTGGGGGCCAGCGCGAGTGCTTCCGCGACCGCGATGGCATCGTTGCGGTAGACCAGCACCTCGGCGCCCAGAACGAGGAAGGCCTGCACCAGGTTGTAGGTGAAGGAATCGTAGTTGTCGATCAACAGCAGCCGCGGGTTGGTCAAAGGCCCTCCTCCGCCAGCTCGAGCGCGCGCGCCATGGCGCCGCTCTTGGCGAGAACCTCATCGTGCTCGGTGGCCGGTACGCTGTCGGCGACGATCCCGGCGCCGGCCTGATAGCTGTACTCGTCACCCCTGAAGACCAGCGTGCGGATGGTGATCGCATGATCCATGTCACCGCGCGCGCCGAAATAGCCGACCGTGCCGCCGTACAGGCCGCGGCTGACGGGCTCCAGCTCATCGATGATCTGCATGGCGCGCACCTTGGGCGCGCCAACCAGCGTGCCGGCCGGGAAGGTCGCCGCGAAGAGATCGAATGCGTCGCGCGCCGGCGCGAGGCGCCCGTTGACACCGCTCACAATGTGCATGACATGACTGTAGCGCTCGATCGCACGGTAGGGCTCCACGCCGACGCTGCCCGCCAGCGCCACGCGTCCCAGGTCGTTGCGTGCCAGATCGACCAACATGATGTGCTCGGCGTTCTCCTTGGGGTCCGCGCGCAGCTCGGCTTCGCGCGCCATATCGACCGTTGGATCGGCAGCGCGCGGCCGTGTGCCCGCGATCGGTCGCAGCTGCGCTTGGCCGTCTTTGAGACGCACCAGCGCCTCGGGTGAGGACCCGACTACCGTCACATCGCCAAGCGCGCAGTAGTACATGTAGGGAGAGGGGTTGATCAGGCGGAGTGCCCGGTACGCCTGGAACGGGTCGAGCTCGTGGCGTCCCTGGAACCGTGTTGAGAGGACGAGCTGATAGACATCGCCCGCTGCAATGTATTCCTGCGTCCGCTTTACGCCTGCGATGTAGTCATTTCGGCTGAACGCTGGCTCGGGGCGACTGTAACGTCCAGGACGCACGCCGTTCGATAGCCCCCCTCGCAACGCACGAACGACCTCTTTCCGCAACCTGCGGCGGTCATCATCCGACCCGTCGTGGAGCAGCGCGATACCGCGCGTGAGATGATCGAAGACGAGGAGCGAGCGGGGCGCGATATAGTGCAACGCGGGCACGCCGCTCTCGCGGCCGGGAGGCAGCGGCAGGCGCTCGAAGGAGCGCACGATGTCGTACGCGGCGTAGCCCACCAGCCCGCCCGCCAGCGGGACCCCGGCGATCTGCGGCCCGGGCCTCGGCGCGGCGGCCAGCGCATCCCGCAGTCCCGCAAGCAGTTCCGCCGTAGTGGCTGGAACGGGTCTGCGCTCCGCACCGATCATGAGCCCGTCCCGATCGAGCCGCACCTCGAGTCCTTCCCCGAAGCCGATGAAGGAATAGCGCGCCAGCCGCTCGCCGCCTTCCACGCTCTCGAGCAGAAAGCGCGGCGCGAACGCGGCGAGCTTCATGAACGCCGAGACCGGCGTGTCGAGATCTCCAGGAATGTCGAAAAGCATATTCATGTGGACAACAAAAAACCCGCCCCGGGGAGTCCGGAGCGGGTCCTGGTGACGTTGCGTGTTTAGTTGGGTGTCGAGAGACTAGCAGCCGCGTCCACGTCCAGGGGCCCACTCCGGTTTCGGAGTGCGCCACCACCAATTCGAACGCGCGTGCGGCTGGGACATGGGCCGGAGCGTATCACCGCCGGGCACTGGGCTACAATAGGGGGTCTCATCCAAGGACCGATCACTAAGGACCGATCACCGTGCCCTCTTTCGACGTAGTTTCCGAGCTGAATACCCACGAAGTGGCGAATGCCGTCGACCAGGCAAACCGCGAGCTGTCGCAGCGCTTCGATTTCAAGGATACGGGCGCACGCTTCGAGCTCGAGGAATTCACCGTGACCATCCAGGCGCAGGTGGATTTTCAGCTGAAGCAGATGCTCGAGATCCTGAAGTTGCGGCTGGGCAAGCGTGGCATCGACCTGGCTTGCCTGGACGTCAAGGAACCCGAGATCAACCTTTCCGCGGCCCGCCAGCAGGTGCTCCTCAAGCAGGGGATCGATGCCGAGACCGGCAGGAAGGTCTCCCGCCTCATCAAGGACTCGAAGCTCAAGGTCCAGGCCAGCATCCAGGGCGAGAAAGTCCGGGTCGCCGGCAAGCAACGCGACGACCTGCAGGCCGCCATCCAGCTATTGCGCAGCTCGAAGCTCGACTTGCCGCTGCAGTTCAACAACTTTCGCGACTGAGACGGGCGCTCATGCGGGCTTCGTGGATCATCGTCTTCCTCTGGGGCGCATTCGCTCTCTGCTGGCTGGTTCTCGCGCAGTTCAACAAGAAGGCCAACAGGAGCGCGCCGGGAGGGCGGCGCATCTGGCTGTTGCGCGTCCCCGTCATCATCGCCGCGTTGGTCCTCATGTGGTACCGGCGGCATGGGGGCGCGCAGTTCGCCGGATCGGCGGGCCGTCTGCTGACGCTGCACGGAGGTGTTGCGCTGCAGTGGGTGGGAGTTGGGCTGAGTCTGATCGGGATCGGCTTCGCCTTCTGGGCGCGGATGCACATCGGTCGCAACTGGGGCATCCCCATGTCGTTGCGGCAGGGCCATGAGCTCGTGACCTCCGGCCCCTACGCCTACGTCCGGCATCCCATCTATACCGGCATCATGCTCGCCATGATCGGCTCCGCCCTGACCATCGGACTGGCCTGGTTGCTGCTCTTCGCGATCTCTTTCGTCTACTTCCTCCTCAGCGCGCGTACTGAGGAGAAAATGATGGTCGTGCAATTCCCCGACGCTTATCCCGCCTATCGGCGCCGCACGAAGATGCTGATTCCGCTCGTATTCTGAAACGCCACGCTCGCGTTGACCCTTGGGCTGGCGCTGTGCTCTAGTAGCGCCAGAAGAAGAGCCGGTCAACGCCAATCATGTCGGCAGATTTCAGGGGGGCCGGGAGCGCCGCTGAGAGTCGGCGGTGGTATCTCGAAGTGTCAGGTCGCCGCGCCGGGCCGTTTGCCTGGGGCGTGCTCGTGGAGCTCGCGCAGGCCGGAGCGCTCGGCCCGGATGACCGCATCTGGCGCATGGGGCTCGCCGGCTGGTCCCGGGCGGCCGAGGTTGCGGATCTCGCCCCGCTCATCCGGGAGCCGGCGCCGTACCGCCGGCACGTTGCCTCACCTGCGCCCGGGAAGTCCGTCGCCGAGCCGGGCGGTCGGCCCATACGACCGGTCCTGCTGGCAGCGGGCATCGCGTGGATGGCGCTCACGGTGATCTTTTATGTCGAGCGCTTCGAGCTGTGGCCAAACGTGCTCGACGGTGTACTCGCCGCACGGCTGAACACCGCCGGACCGCTGCTGCTGCTGCTGGCCGGCCTGGCCGTCCTTCCCGGGCTCTGGCGCGACACCCGACCGGACGCCCTGGGCCGGAATCGCCCGGTGAAGGGCGGCATGCGCCTCCTGGCGGCGCTCTGTGCGCTCGTGCTGCCGGTGACAGTGATCAGCACCGCCATCAATGCCCGTCCGTTCTTCCTCATCGCGCTCGGCGCGGACCCGATGGGCCGGGCGCAAATCCAGATGCTGCCCGGCGGCCGCGAGGTCGAGATTCGGGGGCCAATGGAGGCCGGGCTCGCGGCGCGGCTGCAAAAGGTGCTGGAGGCGCACCCGGCCGTGCGGTTCGTCCACTTGAACAGTCCAGGCGGATGGGTGACGGAGGGTGTGCGCCTCGCGCGTGTCATTCATGCCGCGCGGCTGGGCACTTACACCGCTACCGGCTGCTACAGCGCGTGTGTGTTGGCTTTCGCGGCGGGCAGCCCGCGGGTCCTCGATCCGCAGGCCCGGCTCGGCTTGCACTCGACATCCGGGCGCGACGCCGATCCCATTTTCATCACGTTGGGCAACGAGCTCTATCGGAAGGTGTTGTTGCGCTACGGCGTCTCGCCGCAGCTGGCCGCCTGGTCCACCTCCACTCCATCCGGCGACCTCTGGATGCCCGATCCGAAGGAGCTCCTCGCCGGCCATCTGGTCGATCGGGTCTCCGCGGACGGCTTCAGCCCGTCCGGCGAATCACTTGCCGCGTTCAGATCGCAGGCGTCCCAATTCGAGGCGCGCTATCCCTTCCTCGCCGCGCTGCGGCGAGTCGATCCGCCGCGGTTCGAGCAACTGGATCGCGCCGTGCGGCTCGGATTGCGGCGCGGCGCCCCGGCGGCGGAGCTCAACAAGTACGTCGGCGCGGACGCCGGAGAGATCGAGCGCGACCGGCTGGCCGCAGTCGCTGACTCCAGCGTCCTGCGATTTGCCGTGGCCCTG
Organism: Steroidobacteraceae bacterium; assembly: GCA_036278795.1. Taxonomy (GTDB): domain Bacteria; phylum Pseudomonadota; class Gammaproteobacteria; order Steroidobacterales; family Steroidobacteraceae; genus 13-2-20CM-66-19. Next base: position 20,785 of record DASUKK010000012.1, read on the forward strand.
CGCAGCGCCGCGCGCGCTTTCCACGCTTCGGAGCCGGCTCAGTGCGCCGCCATACTGGGACCGGCGGCATCGCCGGCCCGCTCCGCCGCGGCGCTGGCGGCGATCAGTCCGGCGCTAGCGGGCCTGCTCGATGCGCCAACAGTGCCGCGCGTCGCAACGGCCGGCGACCGCTCCGCCCTGCAGCAAGTCAGTGAGACAGTGAGTCAATCGCCGCCGAGCGCGCAGCCGGATGCGACGGACGACGACCCAAAGGTCCGCTGTGACCGTTTGCTGCTCCTCTACGACGGGGCTGTGGCGCAGAGTCCGGACGCTGGCGCGGCGGTCGTGCGCGGGCTGCTGGGCCACTGAGCGCGCGATGATGTGGTATGTGCGTCGCGGCGAGCGGGAGGTGGGACCACTGGGTGAGGACGCGCTGCGTGCGCTGGTGGGGACGGGTCAAATTACCGCCGACACCCCACTCTGGCGTGATGGTCTGCTGGCCTGGACCGCGGCCTTGGAGCTTCCCGGAGTCTTCGGCCCCAGGGCCGTCGCGCCGCTCACACCAGGTTTGCCACTGGCGACAGCCTCGCTGCCGCCCTCCAGCCCGTCGATCCCCGTCGCGCCGGATTCTGGTGCGCCCGAAGCCTCGCGGCCGCAAGTCGACGCTGTGCCCTTCGAGCCCGCGACTCCCTGGCGCCGCTATTGGGCACGCCTCATCGACATCATGGTCAGCATGTTCCTGGTGACCGTGATGACCGGCGCAATCCGACCCAGTCTGACCACGCAACTGAACGCGGCGGTGGGAACCAGATGGGTGCTCCTGCTGCTGCTGCTTCCCTTCGCCTTGACCCTGGACTCACTGATCTACTGGGCGCTGGGCAACACGCCGGGCAAGGCGGTCGCGGGGATTAAAGTGCTGACGGAGGACGGCCGCCGGCTGTTGCGGGCACCGGCGTATCTCGGCAGAAACTTCGGCGTGTATTTCTTCGGGCTCGGCCTGGGACTGCCCCTGATCAGTCTGTTCACCGTGATCTACGGCTACCGCCGCGCCGCGGCGGGAGACGCTTCGACCTGGGACCGCTTCGCCGGGTCTCGGGTCTATGCGCTCTCCGACGATACGCTACGGACCTGGTTGGCCGCCGGACTCTATGTCCTGGCAATGGCGGCGGCTTTCGCGCTCGGGCTTCACGCTCAGCACAAACGTTCGACCTACGCGGCCACACACGCTCCCGCACCCGTCCTGCAGCAGGAGTTGATACAGGCCGCCAACGGCGTGAACGCGGCCACTCCGAAGATGATCGATCGGATCACCCGGCTCGATGGTGCACGGGTGGGACCGGGATCGCTCTTCACCTACGAGTACACGCTGACGAACATGAATTTGCGTCAGCTCTCTCCCGTCACACTCGCAACGCTGCGCTGGCGACTGTCAGCGCACGTGCGTCAGGCCGTCTGCAGCGGCACCGCCCTCAAGCCGATGCTGCGCACGGGCACCACCGTCCGATTCGACTACCACGACCGCAACGGGCAGGGCCTCGTGCTGGTGTCCGTTTCCAGCGCGGACTGCGGTACGTGAGTACTCTCGTAAATGGCGCTTGCCCGTGGGCACGCACGGGACGCAGATCAGACTCGGTGTCGGTCCGATGATTCACTCTCGCCGCCGTCGGCGTGGGTTCCGCCAAACTTTCCGACCGCGCTGAGCACGATCAGGGCGAACAGAACGCCGATGAAGGCGTCCACGAACATGCCCAGACCCACCGCAATGGCCGCTGCCGCCGTGAGCCATATGCCGGCGGCGGTCGTGAGACCACGGATCTCGTGCTCGCGCGTCAGTTTGAGGATGGTCCCGCCGCCGAGAAAGCCTATCCCGGTAACGAGCCCCTGGATCACACGCGAGACATCGGCCGACTTCATGCCCGAATTCGCCGCCGCCACGACGAGCAGTGTCGAGCCGAGCGCCACCAGCAGATGGGTGCGCAGGCCCGCCGGCTTGTGAGTCAGCTCGCGTTGCAGGCCAATGATGGTGCCGATGATCAGCGAGCCGACCAGCCGCAACGACACGCGCACGACCTGGTCCGCCTGCGGCAACGTATGCGACAGCTCCTGCCAGAGCGTCAACGCCGCCTCCGTGCCGCTCGCGGCGACCGCGGCGAGGGTGTTGCGAGGCGGCCCACGCCGGGCACGCGCAGCCGCAACTTCATGGGCTCGTTGAGGTTCTGCAGGAATTGCCGGCGCTGAGCCGGCGTGAGGCTGGCCCAGTCGACCTTGTCGACGTGCGTACGCCGGAGCTCGCGATCACTGACCCGGGCTTGCGCACGGCTGTTGCTCTTCCATTCCCGGGGCAGGCGCTTCGTGGCGCCTTTGCGCAGCAGCTCCACTATCGCCGCGGCAATGTGCGCATCGCGAGTCAGATCGCTGTGCGCGGCGTTCGCGAAGTAGGTGCTCGATCCCTCCAACGCCGCACTGGCTGCGGGAACCGTTCCATCCCCGCGCCGCGTGACGGTATACACGAAGCCATCCTTGCCTTTGGATACCCCGGTGACCGTCTCCTGTCCCACCCCGACGATCGCGACGAAACGCTCATCTGGGGGCGCCAAGCCATCGCGGAAGCGGCGCGCGCGCTCGAGGAGCGGTGCACGCAAGGCGGGACCCGCATCCGGCCACGCGCTCGGGTCCAGGAGGTTCGGGACGCCTCGCGCGCCGGCTACCGGCACCATCTGGTAGAGGCTCGGGAAGCTGTTGAAGACTTCCTCCGCGAGCCGCTCGGCGGTGGTTCCGCCGTCCAGCCGGGCAACCTTCCTGACGACCGCGTAAGTTCCGCGCAGGGCCTGGACCGGTGCGAACGAGCCGAGATTCGGCGTGCCGAGGAGCACGACTCGGCCCACGTGTTGCGTCCCTGGCAAGGCGAGCGCGGCGCGGCTGATCAGGCCGCCCATGCTGTGCGCCACGATGGCCAAAGGGCGGGACCCGTGGCCGCGCAATCGCTCCGCGAGCGCCGCGCCGGAATCCTCGATGCCGAGCCGCCAGTCATAGTCATGTACGCTGACGGCAAATCCCGCCGCGCGCAGGCGAAGGCGCAGCTTGAGGTGGGAATAGAGCACCGCCCCGAGCGGGACGATCGGCGCGCCGGCATCGAGGCCGAGGAGGACGAGCCTCCCCACCTGGATGTCGATGGGATCGAGCCACAGCACATCGTCGGGAAGCGGCCGGGTACGCGCCAGGCCGAGCTGCGAGCCGAGAATACCCGGCACGACCAGGACGTGCGGGGAGTGGTCATTGACCCCGACTCGCTGCGCCTTGCGCGCCAGGCGTACCAGATCCAGGTACTCGGTCTGGCCGAAATAGGCGATCAGGTCCTCGCGGTGCTCGCCGGAGGCCAACATCCGCTCGATCTCGACGTCGCGCCAACCGAACCGGTCGTACGGGGTGACGTGCTGTGCGGTTGTACCCGGGCGGCTCACTTGCCTGGATTATGCCAGAGCGCCCCTCTCAGCCCGCCCGCTCGGCGATCAGCTTGCAGACGGACTCGATCACCGGTCGACGGGCAGTGGTCTTGCGCCACACCGCACCCACGTGTCGTACGGGCGCCGGTTTTGAAAACGGCAACACGACGACGCCGCGCGCGTCGCCATAGGCGCCTTGGGTGGCGAGCTCCGGGAGCAGTGTGACACCGGCGCCGGTCGCCACCATCTGGCGTAGCGTCTCCAGGCTGGTAGCGCGAAAGTCCTGAGTCTCACCCGCCCCGATCCGACTGCAGACCTCCAGCGCCTGATCCCGCAGACAGTGGCCTTCCTCGAGGAGAAGCAGCGTCTCACCTTCCAGGTCGGCCACCTGGACGCGCTCGCGCTTGGCGAGCCGGTGCCGCTCCGGCAAAGCCACGGTAAACGGCTCGGCGAAGAGCTCCCGCGCTTCGAGGCCTTCCAGATCCACCGGCAGCGCGAGAATGCCAAGGTCCAGCTCACCCGCCTTCAGCTTCTCCAGCATTGGCGCCGTCTGATACTCGTAAAGGTGCAGCTCGAGCCGCGGCAAGGCGCGGCGGATCGCCTGCGAGACACGCGGCAGCAGGTATGGCCCGATCGTCGGCAGCAGAGCGAGCCGCAGCCGTCCTGCCAGGGGGTCACGTTGCGTGCGCGCCAGGGCCACGACCTCATCGCTGGCCTCGAGGATCCGGCGTGCGCGGGCCACGATCTGCTCCCCGGCATCCGTGAGGGAGACGTTGTTCGGCTGCCGCTCGATCAATTGCACCCCGAGATACTGCTCCAGCTTCTTGAGCTGAGCCGAGAGCGTCGGCTGGCTGACGAAGCACCGCTGCGCCGCCCGCCCGAAATGCCGCGTATCAGCGACGGCGACGAGATACCGGAGATCCTTCAATTTGATGTCAGTCATGGACATGCGATATATGGCATCTATCGGAATTATAAAGTCAATCCATTGGATAAATTAGCCCCGGACATCCATCATCCTCGCATTCCCGCATGGGACCCGACGATCCGACGATTACCCAGGAGCTCCCGACATGTTAGGCATTGGTCAGCGTTTCCCCGATTTCTCCCTCACCGGCGTGGTCTCGAGCGATCTCAACGCCGCCTTCCAGCCCTTCAGCCAGGACAGCTTTCCCGGCAAGTGGAAGGTCGTGTTCTTCTGGCCGAAGGACTTCACCTTCGTCTGCCCGACCGAGATCGCGGCCTTCGGCCGGCTGGAGAAGGAGTTCCAGGCCCGCGACGCACAGGTGCTCGGCGTCAGCATCGACAGCGAGTTCGTGCACCTCGCCTGGCGGCGGGAGAAGGACGAGCTGCGGAATCTGCCCTTCCCCATGCTCTCCGATATCAAGCGGGAGCTCACGACCCGCCTCGGTGTCCTGGACCCGGAGGCCGGTGTCGCGCAGCGAGCCACCTACATCGTGGACCCACAGGGCGTGATCCGCTTCGTCTACGTCACCGACCTCAACGTCGGCCGCAGCCCGGAGGAAGTGCTGCGCGTACTCGATGCGCTGCAGACGGACGAGCTTTGCCCCTGCAACTGGAAGCAGGGGGAGGAAACCCTGAAGGCGGCTTGAGGTCCGGCCCCGGGGGATCCCCAGGCACGAGGATCCCCCAGGCACGAGGATCCCCAGGCACGAGGATCGTCAGGCCGCCGATCCCCAGACACAGGGACTCCCAGCATTCGGCTGTTCACCTATAGAGGATTGCCATGATGACACTCGATACTCTTCGCGACGCGCTGCCGGATTACGCGCGAGATCTCAAGCTCAACTTGGGCTCGGTGCTCTCCCCGACTGGGGCGCCTGGCCTGGGCGAGCGGCAGATCTGGGCGGTGGCTCTCGGGGCTGCCGAAGCCTCCCGCAACCCGGCCTTCGCCGCCGCCATCGGCGAGCTCGCGGCGGCGCACCTGGATGCCGCTTACCAGACCGGCGCGCGGGCGGCGGCCGCCATCATGGGCATGAACAACATCTATTACCGGTTCCTGCACCTGGTGGACGACCCGGAGTACGGCCGTATGCCGGCGCGTTTACGGATGAATGTCATCGGCAATCCGGGAATCGATAAAGTGGATTTCGAGCTCGTCTCGCTGGCGGTCTCCGCGATCAACGGCTGCGGCACCTGCGTTGCCTCCCACGAGCGCCAGATCCGCCAGCACGGCCTGCCCCGGGAGGCGGTACAGAGCGCCGTCCGGATTGCGGCCACAGTGCATGCGGTGGCACGGGTACTGGATAACGCCGGCTGGGCGGTAGCGGCGGGGGAAGCCCGGGCGGCGTGAGCCGAGGCCAAGGCTACATAAGGCGGACATCGTGACCGGCCCCGCGGGCGGCGTATCGCCCGCGGGTCTGTTTTGTTGTAGGATTGAACCTCAGTCAGCGCTGTCGTAACAAACCCGAAACGAAGCTGCTGTCGGTCGACAGCGGCCTGTTGTGCTGATGGGAGTGAAACATGAACATTGGTTCGGATGATCTGTTGGTCAAAGCAGACGAGAAACGCGAATTGACTCCGCAGGAAATGACGCAACAGGACGCGGCGCTCGTGGAATTGGGCAAGGTATCGGATACGCGCGGCGGGTTCTTTGGGTCCAAGATGGACAGCGGCGCGGGTTTGACGGTCTATTGACCAACGGACCTGATGCTTTTTTAAAGAAAAGATCCTATGGTACGGCGGTTGGTTGACGACCGCCGTACCCGCGCTACCACCGCTTGCTGATATCGACGGTTGCCACCCGCCCGAGCGCCTGTACGTTGTACAGATCATAGCCGGTGAGATCATCCACAAACGGGGGGTCGTGATTGAGCACGTTCACCACGTTGAACGAAAGCTCGATCCCACTCAACCATCCCTCAGCCCGTCGGGTGCGGTAAGCCATCCGGGCGTCGACCGTAGTCCAGGGAGACACCTTGGGCACGAGAGTGCTGCCCGGGTTTTTGTATCCGCCGGTGTAGTTCACTGCCAGACTGAATCCGGGCCCGGGCATACCCGGAGCCATCCGGTTCCATTCGAGCGTCGCGCGGACCCGCAGAGCCAACGGGTTGTTGATCGTATTTACGATATCCACGGCGGGCGATGTCGCTGTTACAGCCTGATCGAACCCGAACACATAGTTGCCGATGAACCCAACATCGAAACGGCCCCAGGAACTGCTGAAGGAGTCGCCCGCCTGCAGGTCCAAGCCCGTCGTCCTGGTCGCTGACAGGTTGGCCAACCTGGCATCGATGATGGCTGCCGGCGAACTCGCAAGGCATGCTGACACCGAACCCAGATAATCGGCGCCATTGCAAATACCGCTAATCTGAGCCTGGGAGGGATTTCGGGTGATCACCGGCGCCCATTCCCGCTCGTTCACCAGGATCGCAAACGGATTGTCTGCGGCTGGCTGCACAATGCGGTTTTCGTAATCGACGGAATAATAAGTAATCGAGAAAGTGGCGCCCGGCAGGAAGATCGGTGCGAGATCGAGCCCCGCCGTCCACGTCTTGGCCGTCTCCTCGTGCAGCGCGGGATTCGAGCCCTGCTCCACCAGCACCGTCGACAGACCCGTGGGTGACTTCGGATCAGATAGCACGACCGATGCGGCGGCATTCGCCGATGTGTCGTATAGATCATCAAGCTTCGGAGCGCGGAACGACCGTCCCCAGCTCGCCCGCAACTTCAAAGACTCGGTGGGCGTCCACCGGATCCGGACAGTCGGATTGAAGGTGCTGCCGAAGTCGTTGTAACGCTCATACCGGCCCGACGCTATCAGCTCCAATCGCGGCGCGGCCCGATAGTCCGTCGGATCACCCAATAAAGGCAGCGCCACCTGCGAGAAGAGCGAGGTCACGTGGCGATCGTAACTCTCATATATCGTCTGTTCCCGGAGATTCAGCGGATTAGTGACGTCGTGAGACAGCATCTCCTCCCGTCGCTCCACGCCGAAAGCGATCTTGGCATCGCCGGCGGGCATGTGAAAGATCGATCCGTCTGCAACCAGGCGCGTGGACTCGACGCTCGCTACTTCGTGAAGTGGATAGTCGCGCTCGATTGCCGCCAGCGTCTGCGGATTGCTATTCGAGCCTGAGCCAAATGGATCGAAGGCCGTCGCGGGATCCAAGTCAGCGAGACTGGCAGCCACAGCACCTGGATCCGCTACGTTGTATTCATCACTCCTCAGGGACTGACGTCCGTACGATTCGCTCAATGTGGCCTGCCATGTATCTCCAATCTGCAGCTTGGCTCCCACAGTGCCCGCGTACACCTGACTCTTTGCGGAAAAGACCTCGGGTCCATAGTCATGCGAAAAGCTATATGCGACAACTGTGAATGGAACACCTGCATAAGGGTTCACATAAAAGGGATTGGAAGCTGGAACCGTGAGAACTTGCGCGTCTGGAAAGTTGTTTCTCAACGCATCGCGCTCGGCGAAACGGCCATGGAAAAACAACCGCACTCTCTCGTCGATATCTTGCGTGACCGCGGAATACAGCTCGTGGGCTCTGACTTCCGGGAAGATCTGCTCCTGCGCGAACTGATTCTCCAGATTGATGCTTGAAGAGAGTGCCGCCTCGCTCAGCTCGCGTCCGTTCTGCCCTGCTGGAATGCCGTATGCCGGCTGCAGGTTTGCGGGATTCAGGATATTTCCAGGATTACTGTAGTAGCTATCGTAGTTACCTCCGCCGTATGGCGTTTTATCCGCGTTTGCTGCATAGAGGCGATCCGCGGCAGCGAGTGGCGTCGTATCCATGTACTCGTAGGCCAGCATCGCGTGGCCGCCGCTCCAACGCGTACCGAGAAGCTGAGAGGCCATTATTTGGCGCCGCCCGCCAATGGCCGATCCGTACCGTACCTGCGAGTTGGCCCCCTCGAAATCGTCTCGCATGATGATGTTGACGACGCCTGCCACCGCATCCGATCCATAGAGGGCCGAAGCACCATCGGGCAGCACCTCGATGCGCTCGACAGCGCTCCAGGGAATCGTGGAGATGTCCACGAAGTCCCCGTTCAGCCCGGACAGCGGTTGCCGGTAACCATTTACCAGCACAAGTGTCGCGCCGACGCCCAGCCCCCGCAGATCGAGCCCGGCGCCATACTGGTAGTTGTTGTCGATGCCGAGATCTTCCCGCGGCCCATTGAGGGACATGATGGGCAGGGAGTACAGGGCGTCCTCGATCGTTGGGAAGCTCGCCATCGCGAGCTGCTGCTTCTTCACGTAGATGAGAGGGGCGACGGCATCCTGCACGCCGTGGATCAAGCTGCCCGTGACATCCACCTGCTCGAGCCGCCCTTCATCTTGCTCGAACATCGGCCGAACCGGCGCGGCCCGCGCCACGCGCGTTGGCACGGCCAGCCCATCCGTCGGCTCCGGAAGCGGAAGGATATCGACGGAGTTATGAGTATCGAACTGAAAGGTATAGCCCGTGCCCTTCAGCAGCAATGTCAGGGCCGCCGAGCTGGGCATCACTCCTGACACCGGATTGCTCTTCGCCTTGTCCATCTGCGGTGTCGGGGCGAACCCCGGCTCGACACCGGATTGGTGGTAGAAGTCCATGAGCGCTTGCGCAAGCGGCTCGGACGGCAGATAGAAACGCACGACCGGATCGTCGGCCAGTGCGTCTGTTATGACCAACAGAGAGAATGACGCTGCGTAGATCAGATAAAGCAGCGTGTGCACAGCGAGCGAGCTGATCCTGACCATCTTCCGACGCGCTGCCGCCCTGTTACTCCCAGCCCCTAAATCATTCTAATTGATAGCACTCCAGCCAAAGGCACTGTACCAGAGCGCTCCGCGGCGCGATACCGTATCCCACACGCCCGCTGCCAAAGGTCAAATTCAACTGTTTCGGTACCCAACCTAAGGACTTTCCACACCCGGCCCCGGAGGAGGCCTCCGGTCTAAGGACGGTTTCGGGCCAAAGACGTGAACCCGGACGATGTCGGTTGGGTCAACTTTCTTTGCGCATCGGACCCTGGGCCGGCCGGAGGCGGGGATCGAAGCCCGAGGCGGCGTCACAATCGTGCGCAACATATCGCACAAATTGACCTGATCTCGGCGGGATTCCGGCCGCCCATGATCCTGGGACCAGTCTGGAAGCCGGTCGGGAAGGGTCTTGGCGCGGGCAGGCGCTCCATTGCCGGGGCACAGTGCCAGGCTGCCGGCTATTTACCATTAATTGGACTGCGGCCGGTCCGCTCGGGCCATCAGGGCGGCGATTTTCCGGCACAGGACTGCTGTTGCGTCGATGACACCTGGCCCCAACCCGATCAGCCTCTGATCCTCGAAGGACATCAGTCGGCCCGTCCTGACGGCCCGAATGGACGGGAAGCGGCTCCATTCCGCCAGCCAGGAGGCGCCGCTGCCGGGGGGCGCGGCGGCAATGATGATGTCGGGATTGCGGGCGATTACCGCCTCGATACCGATGGCGGGCGCGCGTCCCGGCAGATCCGCAAACACGTTGCGCGCACCGCATACCTGCAGCACGTCGGTCATCAGCTCTCTCCCGCCCACCGTGTACAGAGGCCGATCCCAGACCTCCAGGAGGACGGAGGGCGGGTGGCTGACATTCGCGTACTTCTTCCGCAGGGCCGCAAGCTTCGCCTGCAGTGCGCTCGCCTCGCGATCGGCCACGCCGCTGGTGCCGGCCAGCTTCCCCAGGCGGCGGAGGGACTCTCCGATGCCTTCCAGGGTAACGGCCTCCTGCCGATAGACGGGTATACCCAAGCGCTCGATGGTCGCGATCTGTGCCGGGCTGTTGCCATCCGGCCAGACGACGACCACCTCCGGCCGCAGCTCGATCAGCCGCTCCATGTCGATGGCGTCGGCGGTCCCGATTTTTGGCAGGTTGTCCTCAGACGCCGGCTGCCCGGAGTATTCGATGGTGGCGATCAGCCGATCGCCCGCGCCCGCCGCACGGAGCATTGCAGTTGGACCGGGAGCCAGACTGACTATCCGCTCGAGTGGGTAGCGGACGGTGACTTTACGCCCGAAGTCATCGATTACTGTTATGTGCGTGTCAGCCGCTTCGGCCACGTGATTCGTTTGCGCACGCTTCGAAGCAACATCCGGGGCAACATCCGACGCGGCGTCAACGACAGACGCACGACTTGGGCCGACCAGAGCACACGAAACCGCCACGAGGGTCAGCAGTCTCGACCAAGTCATACGAGACCCACGGTTTCCGCCGCCCATCGCACTATGGGTTGCAACCTCGTCGAAGCCAGCGAGAGCGCCGTGTCGAAATCGACCCAGCGCCATTCGTTGTGCTCCGGCCGCCCCAACTCAGGGTTCACCGGGAGACTGATTTTTTCCGTCCGGGTCGCCGCCAGGTAATACCTGGCGATCTTCCGATTGGCGTACGGCCCCGTCTCCCGATAAACCTCTCCCCAGTTGAACTCCAGGTCCTGGATCAGCGTTTCCTCCCACACCTCGCGACGCGCCGCCGCCAATGGATCCTCACCCGGTTCCACCATGCCTTTGGGGAAATCCCAGTTTCGATATGCCCGCAGCATGAGGAATGACCAATCAGCCGAGCCTCGCCGCAGGACGACGACGCCCGCGGAAAGCCGGCGGCGCCTGCGCTCGCTCTCAGAGCCTTGCCTGTCTGCCGTCATGGCCGGCAGAGTACATATACCCTGGGCGCTGCGCGAGCAGGGACGCTACCGGGGTTTCAGACCCGCTCCGGCTCGGTCTCCAACACGCTCGCCGCCCCTTCTTCCACGACCTTCGCCAGTCCCATCGCCTGCGGCAGCACGTGCCTCGCATAGAAGCGGGCCGTATGGATCTTGGACTGATAGAAATCCTTCCCGGCCGCACCGCGCGCCGCTGCCGCGATCACGGCGGACTTGGCGAGGAGCCACCCGCCGATCACCAGTCCGCAGAGCCTGAGATACGGCACGGCCACCGCCAGCGCCCGCTCCGGCGCCGCGGCCATGTTGCGGACGAGAGAGCGGGTAGCCGACTCCAGGAGGGCGATTCCCTGCTGCGCCGCATCGCAGGTTTCCCGGGGCGCGCCTGCGCCAGGTTGCAACTCCTCGAGCTCGCGGCGCATGTCGGCGATCAGCGCGACCATGGCGGCGCCCCGGTCGCGGCCGATCTTGCGTCCAATGAGGTCGTTCGACTGGATGCCGGTGGTTCCTTCGTAGATGGTCGTGATGCGCACGTCACGCACGTATTGCGCGGCGCCCGTCTCTTCGATGTAACCCATGCCGCCATGGACCTGCACGCCGATGGCGGCGACCTCGTTCGCGGTCTCGGTGCACCACGCCTTGACGATCGGAATCAGCAAGTCGCCGCGGGCCTGGGCGGCGGTGCGCACCGCGGCTTCAGGATGGTATGCGGCGAGATCGAGCTGCAACCCGGCATAGAAGGAAAGTGCACGCGATGCCTCCGTGGAGGACTTCATCGTCAGGAGCATCCGCCGCACATCCGGGTGATGGGTGATAGGCAGACGATCGGCGTTCCCAGCGCCCGCGGGCTTGCCCTGGACACGGCCACGAGCGTACTCCGCCGCCTGTTGGAAGGCGCGCTCGCCGACGGCATAGCTCTGGACACCCACCGCCAGACGCGCCGTGTTCATCATGATGAACATGTATTCGAGGCCGCGATTCGGCTCGCCGACGCGATAGCCGATCGCGCCCCGGGCGTGTCCGTATTCCATGACGCAGGTCGGACTCGCGTGGATGCCGAGCTTGTGCTCGATCGATACGCATCGGACTTCGTTGCGCTCGCCGAGCGAGCCGTCGGAGTTGACCAACACCTTGGGCACGATGAAAAGCGAGATGCCCTTCGTTCCGGCCGGTGCGCCGTCGATCCGCGCCAGGACCATATGGATGATGTTGTCGGTGTAGTCGTGGTCGCCCCAGGTGATGAAGATCTTCTGCCCGAAGAGCCGATAGTGATCGCCTTCCGGCACGGCGCGCGTGCGGATCTGCCCGAGATCGGAGCCGGCCTGCGGCTCCGTCAACACCATGGTGCCGGTCCACTCCCCGCTGGTCATCTTGGGCAGGAAGAGCCGCTGCTGCGTCTCGGAGGCGCAGTGCTCGAGCGCGTGCACGGCGCCGTGCGTCAGCATCGGACAGAGTTGGAAAGCCAGGTTGGAAGAGCCCCAGAGCTCCTGCACGGCGCTGCTGACCGGCTGCGGCACGCTTTGTCCGCCGAACCGCGGATCGGTGCCGAGCTGTTGCCAGCCGCCGGTCACGAACTGCTGATAAGCCTCCTTGAACCCTTTTGGCGTCGACACTCCATCGGGCGTCCAGTGCGCCCCCTCGCGATCGCCGGGACGGTTGAGCGGGTCGAGCACGGTTTCGGCGAGGCGCGCGGCTTCCTCCAGAATCGACGCGCCGACCTCGTCGCTGTAGTCGGCGAAGGGGGGACAGGCGGCGAGTTGTCCTGTGCCGAGGAGCTCCTCGAGCACGAAACGCAGTTCCTCGAGCGGCGCGCGGTACATGAGTCGTCTCCGGCGAGGCGGTGAGAGCCCATGGCGGGCCCGTGGAGAGCTAGTGTAGCCGCCGCCGGGGCGCAATCCTACTGGCGGGTAACCTGTCTGCCGGTGAGTAGGATTTCAGGGTTCGGCCAAAGCCGGTATGACGCTCGCCGCCAGAAAATCGATGAAGCGGCGCACGCGGGCGTCGGCCTCCAGGGCCGCCGGATAGAGGGCGTGCAGAGCGGCCGCGGGCGGCGCGGTCCACTCCGGCAGCACGGCCTTCAGGCGGCCGGTGGCAAGCCCCTGTCGGCAGAGAAATCCCGGCAGGAGGCCTATGCCCAGCCCCGCGGCCGCGGCCGCATGCAGCACCGCGGGGTCACTGACCGCGAGCTTGGGCGATACCGCCACTTCGGCCCGCTGAGTGCCGCGACTCAGGAGCAGCCGGAACTCCGGCGACTCGACGGGCTCCGGGGTAAGCAGGTCGTGAGTCCGCAAATCCTCCGGCCGGGCGGGCGTGCCGCGTCGCTCGAGATAGCCCGGCGTCGCGCAGAGCACCGCGGGCGGGGCACCCAGGGAGCGGTGCGCGATCGCCGGATCGTCCGAGGGTTGCGAGCGGATCGCGACATCCCAGCCGCCTTCCGCGCCAACACCGTCGAGCGCCACTTCCAGCGGAATGTCCGGAAAATTCTCCAGAAAGCGCGGCACGAGAGGAGTCAGGAGCAGGCGTCCGTATATCGGGTCGGAGACGATGCGAAGCGGTCCGCTCGCCGGCGCATGGAGCTTCGCGATGGCCGCCCGCGCGGCGTCGCATTCTTCGGCCACGCGTCGGGCATGCGGATAAAGCAGCCGTCCGGCCGCGGTGAGCGAGAGGCGCCGCGTCGTGCGCTCGAGGAGCCGGACCCCGAGCGCCTGCTCCAGGTCGGCGATGGCGCGGCTCACCGCCGCTTTGGGGACCCCCAGAGCGCGCGCCGCGGACGAGAAGCCATTGAGGTCGACGACCTTCGCCAGGACGGCCAATTGTGCGGGTGCCCAGAGCTGGCTCACGCGGGATGCAATCCCCCTGAAGTGGGAGCCTATTGTTTCACCCGAGGGGCACGCACGCCAGGGTTTCAGATGATTAAGATTGGGGTTCCGGTGCTCACACACTTTCGGGGGAACCCAATGAAGATTTCCGTCCATGCAATGTCGGTCGATCTGCTCGCCAACACACTCACGAATCTCTCGCACCTCCTGGAGAAGGGGCACGCGCACGCCGTCGCCCGCAAGTACGACCCTGCGTTGCTCCTGGCCGCGCGCCTCGCGCCCGACATGTTCCCGTTGACGCGTCAGGTGCAGATCGCATCCGATATGAGCAAGTTCGGCGTGTCGCGTCTCGCGGCGGTCGAGGCGCCGAAGTTCGAGGACAAGGAGCAGACGTTCGAGGAGCTGCGCGCGCGCGCGGCGCGGACGATCGATTTCATCAAGGGTGTGCCGGCCGGCTCGCTCGAGGGCTCCGAGGACCGCCTCATCAAGGTGGCGCTGCGCGACCGAACGCTGGAATTCAAGGGGCTCGAGTACCTGGCCCGCTGGGTCATTCCCAACGTGTTCTTCCACGTCACGACCGCTTACGCGATCCTGCGCCATGCCGGCGTCGAGCTCGGCAAGAACGACTTCCTCACCGGCAGCGGTCCCGGATTTAGTCAAAGCGCCTGAGGCGCGAGGATTCTCCCGGCGCCGAAGGGCGCGTGAACAAGACCCACTTCACGGCGGCGCCGGGAGTATGCTGTCACCCTAAAAGCAAATCGATCCTGGAAACGCAGTCCGCGATGGGGAAGGTCTTGCAGCCACATAACGCGCTCCCACCACGCTCGCTCGCCGGCGGCCAGACTGCCGCCGCGGAGCCGGCCACGGCGGAAGCGCTGGGATGGCAGCTGCGCTCCGCCCTTCCACCGATCCGGCTGCACTCCGTTTCGATTTATGACAGCCAGGGCAATGTCCTCTGGCTGAGCGAGGGCGCTCTGGGCCCCGACGAGCACTCGCTGGTCCTCGATGCGCTGGAGACACTCACCGCGCAGACCGCGACGAGCTGCTGCGAGAACAGGCTCGAGGATGGCCGCGTCGCGGCATTCCTCGCCGTGCGCGCGCCGCAGGGCCACCTGGTCGGTCTCGCCATGATTCTCGCCGACCTCAAATCCGGCGGCGAGGGTCTGATGGACCGCATCATGTCGGCGCCGACCCGTACCGTCATGCAGAAGCTCGCGGTTCTGTTGCGGCCGGCCGGCGCGCGAAAGCCCGACGCCGATCCGACAGGGCTGGTGCTCTCGCTCGCAGCCGATGCGCCTCTGGCCGCGCCTGCCGCCGCGCCCGAGCCCCAGGTCCTTGCAACGCCCGTAGCCGCTCCGGCCGCGGCGAAGCCGCGGGCCGGATCCAAGGGCGATGACGAGCTCTCTCCGGGCGCGGTGAACGACATCCTGGAATTCGAGCTGACGGACACACCGATTCTCGCGCCGGCGCGTCATCCCGCCGACGAGGCCCGCGGCTCACCGGCGCCGGCTGCCGCGACCAACGGACACTCCCGGACCAACGGTCATGTGTCACCGGCCGATTCGGGCATTTCGCCTGCGATCAGGCACTCCGTCCCCGCTGATACCGCGAGCGTGCGTGCCCCAGTGAATCCGGCTGTGGTTGATACGGCGAGCTCGCGGGTGCTCAAGCCCTCCCAGGCGGATACCACCGGCGCGAAGCTGCTCAGGCAGACCCCAGCCGATACCGGCAGCTCGCGGGGCCTTCCCGGCCCCGGCCCGGCGGTGACCGGCGCGGCGCGCGCGCTGTCGCTCGACCCCAGCCTGGTGACCCTGGAGATGCTGCCCTTCGTGAAGCTGCGCTCCGGCGGGCGCACGCGCCGCTTTGAGGTCCTGCCCACGGGCACGGCGCGGGAGCTGCGCGACCCCGCGACGCTCGATTCCCTGGCGATGCAGCGCCTGCTCGCGTGGCTCGGCGCGCACCGTGCCGCCTGGACCGTGGAGCCCGCAAGCTTCACCCTGAACGTCTCCATCGCCACTCTCGAGGACGACAGCTTCCTCAGGCAGGTGGCGGCCGGGTTGCAGAGCCACGGCATCGCCCCGGACACCGTGGGTTTCGAGATCGCCGAGCCGCTCTGCACCCAACGGCGTGCCCAGGTCGAGCGCTTCATCGCAGGCTGCGACAAGCTGGGCTGTTTCGTCATCATCGATGATTTTTCCTTCGATTCCGCGGTGGTTCCGCTGCTGCGCTCCAAGGCGCTGCGGCTCGTGAAAATCGATGCTCGGCTCACCGGCGGCGCCCTGCGGGACAAGCTTTCCCAGGCCATTGTTGTGGCCGTCGTCCAGGCCGTTAAGGTCCTGGGCATGCACTGTGCGGCCCAGCAGGTGGACTCGCAGGCGGCGCTCCAGTGGCTGACCGCGGTCGGCTGCGACTTCGCCCAGGGGCCGATGCTGGCCCGGCAGCAGCCTCTGGAACAGCTTCTCGGGACCGTTTCCTGAGCTGCTGATTTTCCTTGCGAATTCTTCCTGCGTATGATGGTCCGTGGGGGTACACGGTAACCATGGTCACGCTCACGCTTACCCAATTGCGCTCAAGCCGCAACTTCCTCTTCTGGTCGCTGCACGCCACCGGCTGGCTGGCGTACGCGCTGACCGTCTACTTCGGCTTCCTTTTCTACAAGCAGCCGGCGGGCATCGGGCCGGTGATCGCCATCGCGGCGGCGGCGGGCTTCGTCCTGTCCATGCCGATGCGATACATCTACCGCAGCATCTGGGGCCACAGCGAGCGCTGGGTCATCCCCGTGGTGCTCGCCACCTCGTACGCTACGGCATTGCCGCTGCGCATCGTCATCAACACCGCCTACCGGCACTTCTGCGACCCGAAGAACCATTTCAACTCGCTGTTTGATTTCTTTTGCGGCGCGCTCATTTCCACGTACCTGCTGCTCTGCTGGAGCGCGCTTTATTTCGGCATCAAATACTACGAGTCGAAGCAGCAGCAGCAGGAAGCGGTGCTGAAGGCGGTCACCCTGGCGCAGGAGGCGCAGCTGAAGATGCTGCGCTATCAGCTCAACCCGCACTTCCTCTTCAACACGCTCAACGCCATCTCCACGCTCATTCTCGACAACCAGAACCGTACCGCCAATCACGCCGTCATGCGGCTGTCGGAATTCCTGCGCTATACGCTCGACCAGGATCCCATGAAGCGGGTGACGCTGCGCCAGGAGATCGAGGCCCTCGATCTCTACCTCGGCACGGAGCGACTGCGCTTCGGCGAGCGCCTGCGCCTGGAGTATGCGATCGAGGGCGCCGCGCTCGAGGGACTGGTTCCGAGTCTCCTGCTGCAGCCGATCCTCGAGAACGCGCTGAAGTACGCGGTATCCCCCCGGGAGCAGGGCGGCATGGTGCGCATCGAAGGCCGGGCACGCGGCGCGATGTTGGAAGTCAGCGTGATCGACGACGGTCCGGGTCTGGATGACGGCTCGCGGCCCGCGGAGCGGCGCGGCGGGGTCGGGCTGCGCAATACGCGCGAGCGGCTGGCCGTCCTCTATGGCGACAACTACCGCTTCGCCGTGCTCAACAGCCGCCCGGGCCTCAGGGTGGAGATGGCGCTGCCCTTCGAGACGGCGACCCGCGAAGAGGCGGCGCCGCGCGCTGCCGAGCTGCGCTTCCCCCGCCCGGTGCGTGTTCCGCAGGGCGTGAGCGCGTGAGGATCAGAACGGCGATCGTCGACGACGAGCTGCTGTCACGACGCGGAATTGCGCTGCGCCTGCACGAGGCGCCGGAATTCGAGGTCGTGGCGGAGTGCAGCAACGGCCGCGAGGCCGTGAGCACCCTGCAGCGGGAACGGCCGGATCTCGTCTTCCTCGACATCCAGATGCCGGGTCTATCCGGCTTCGACGTGCTGGCGCATCTTCCGCGTGACGTATTGCCGCTCGTCGTCTTCGTCACCGCCTATGATCAGTATGCGGTGCGCGCGTTCGAGGCGCGGGCCATCGATTACCTCCTGAAGCCCATCGATGATTGCAGGTTCGATACCACGCTGGAGCGGGTACGCCAGAGCACCGTCGCGCGCAGCGCCGCGGACCAGCGCGACCGGCTGATGGAGATCGTGGCCGAGATCACCGGCTCCGGTGAGATCGGGCTCGAGGAGCTGCTCGAGCGGGGTACCGCCGCGCTGGGCGTGCGGCAACCGCAGGTCCTGCCAATCCGTCAGGGACGCAAGACAGTGCGTGTGCCGATCCCTGCGATCCAGTGGATCGATGCCGCCGGCGATTACATGTGCGTGCACGCCGAGGGTGATACGCACATCCTCCGGGGCACGATGAAGGAGCTGGAGGAAATCCTCGACCCGCGGCTCTTCCAGCGCGTGCACCGCTCGACGATCGTCAACCTGCGCTTCGTCAAGAGTCTGCGCGCGCACATGAACGGTGAGTATTTCCTCACCCTGGAAGCCGGCCAGGAGCTCAAGCTCTCCCGCACCTACCGCGACAAGGTCGAGCACTTCCTCGAACGTCACGCGCTGCGGCGGAACGCGCCGGTCGAGTAGTTGACGCCGTAGCGGCAATCGCGCCCTCTTTGAGCTGATTCTCGACATCGCCTGGGAGTTACCTGAGCAAGGCAAGGACGCGCTCTCGCGGCCAATCTCCAGAAGAAGAAGCAACGGACCGGCATCGTGGATCTGAGCCATCAAATCATCCTCGTCGGGGGCGTGCTGAGCCTGCTGGCGGTTTTCGCCGGGATCGCCTCCGTTCGGGTGGGCGCGCCGGTGCTGCTGGGCCTCATCGTCGTCGGAATGCTCGCGGGTGAGGATGGACCGGGCGGCATTCCGTTCGAAAATTTCCAGGCCGGATACCTGATCGGCAGTGTTGCGCTCGCCGTGATCCTCTTCGAGGGTGGGATCAACACCAAGCGCGGCATGCTGAGGCGCGCGCTCTGGCCGTCCATTTCACTGGCGACCGCCGGGGTTGCCATCAGCGCCTTGATCGTCGCGGCGGCGGCGAGACTGCTTTTGCATGTTCCCTGGCCCGAGGGTCTGTTGCTGGGAGCCGCCATCGCTCCGACCGATGCCGCCGCCGTGTCGGTTCAGCTTCGCGTATCTCAAGTCGCCGTTCCCTCACGGGTCGTGGCGGCTCTCGAGCTCGAGTCAGGTTTGAACGATCCGATGAGCGTATTCCTGACCCTTGCGCTGATCTCCTTCATGCAACATCCGGGTTCCTTCAGCTTCGGGCGCGAGCTGCTGACGTTTGCCTGGGAGATGGGCGGCGGCGCTGTGATCGGGCTGGGGGCCGGGTACGTTCTCGTGCGCTTGATTCGGCGCCTCAGGACGGTGGAGTCCGTCTTTCCGGTACTCGCATTGGGCGTCGCGCTCGTCGCATTCGGGGGCGCACAGATAGCGGGAGCGAGTGGCTTCCTGGCGAGCTACCTGGCCGGAGTCATGGTCGGCAATTCCGAGCACCCCGCCGCGCAGCCGGTGATCCGCTTCTTCGAGACCCTGGGATGGGTCGCTCAGAACGCGCTCTTCCTCATGCTGGGCCTGCTGGTGACCCCGCACCGGCTGGTGCCGCTGCTCGAGGCGGCTGCGCTCATCTGCGCGGTACTGGTGCTCATCGCGCGCCCCGTTTCAGTAGCTCTGTCGCTCGCGCCGTTTCGCTGGAGCGCCGGCGAAATCACCTTCATCTCGTGGGCCGGACTGCGCGGCGCAGTTCCGATTTATCTCACCATCATTCCGCTGCTCGAAGGGGTCGGAACCGGACAGCGCCTGTTCGACATCGTTTTTGTCGCAGTGATCATCTCCGTGGCGCTTCAAGGGCCGACCTTGAATGCCGCGGCTCGCATCCTCGGTCTGCGAAGGGAGGAATCGCCTTCCGGGTGAGGATTACGGGTGTTGGCGGGCCGCGCGCGCTCCGGGCGGCCTTTCATGCGCTGCGGCGGAAGGCCCCGGTCGAATAGTTGATCTCGTAGCAATCCACCACTCGGATGCCGTTGCGGCCGCCCCGCTTGGCGGCGTAGAGCGCCTCATCCGCAAGCTGCACCGCGCCCTCGGGGCTGCGGCCGGGCCGGGGGCTGACGATCGAGACTCCGATGCTCGCCGTCACGACGGTCGCCGACGAATCCTCATGCTGGATCCGAAGCGCCTGCACGCTCGAGCGCAGCTCCTCGGCGATTTCCCGCACATGCTCGGCGCCGAGATCGTAGAGCGCCAGCAGGAATTCCTCTCCGCCATAACGGGCTGCAATGTCCAGCGGCCGGCGGGCGAAGCGCTGTACCACCTGCGCCACCAGCCGCAGCGCCCGGTCGCCCGCCTGATGCCCGTAGCGGTCATTGTAGGCCTTGAAGTGATCGACATCGATGAGTAGAAGCGCGAGCGACCGGCGGTCGCGCGTCGCCTGCTGCCAGAGGCGGGCGTAATCGTCGTCGAACGCTCCGCGGTTGCGAAGACCGGTGAGGCCGTCGCGCGCCACCATCTCACTCAGCAGTCCGCGCTCGAGAAACGAGGTGCGCAGTTGCCGCTCGACGCCTTGATAGACGAACGCGCCTACGGCGCTCGTTATGACCAACACCGTCAGATAGTAGACGGCATCGGCGATGGGCCAGCCCGCGTGCGCCAGCGCCAACCCGAGCGCGCCGACCATGAAGATGTCGACGAGCAGCGCCTCGCGGAAGAGCTGGCCGCCGAGAAAGAATACGGCGATGCTGAAGGATGTCAGGAAGTAGAAGAGGTCCGGATGTCCGCCGATGCGCCGATCCGCGATGCCTGCCGCGGAAACGGCGGCGATGACGGGCAGAAGGAGTCTCGCGGCGGGCAGGTACAACCGCGAGTAGAGGCGGCTCCAGGAAGTCAGCGCCAGCGCGAAGCACGCCGGAATCACCACTCCGAGCCAGCCGAATGCGACCCGGCCGAAGGGGACCGCATCCAACACGGTCATGTCGACCGCAGCGGCGATGGCGAGCAGTCCCAACGCCAGTTGGAAGAAGCGCACCCGCGCCCGGGCGCGCCGCAGGTGAAACGCCTGGAAGGTCTCCTCGAGATCGGGAGCGAAGCGTAGATCCGGGAACCCGCGCCGCAGTTCCTGCGCGTAGGCGGAATCCGGAAAGCTCTCGTGCTCGAGCGGCTCGGTGAGGTGCATTGCGGGAGAATTTAGCTCACGCGGCCCGCGCAGAATGTGACGCAGTACCGCTGCGGCATCTCGATCGCTCGCGGCCGAATTGCGATCGGGGTCACGATTCGAGGAGGAATGAACCCTGATTTGTGAGCCGCCGCGTTGGCTTGCGCCGCGGCGCGTTGCAGGATCGTGATCCTGCCGGAGGTCCCAGCCAGAACGATGGATTCCCGATCTCATCCGCTCCCCGAGCCGCTTCCCGAGCCCCTGCCCGACTTGCCGGTGGAGGCGCCGCTCGACGCGCTCGCATCGAGCGAGCCGCCGCGCGCCAGCGGTCACCCTGACGCGGCTCCCGCGGCGACTTCCCCGGGACAAGCGGCGGAAGAGGATCTCATCGATCCGGAGACGCTTCTCCTCGCGAGCGAGCCTCCGCATCCCCCGAGACGTGCCGCCCCGAGCGCGAGCGTTCCAGGGAAGCCTCCGCGGCCGGTACGCGCCTCGAAGGCAGTTCCCACGCCCACTGCCGTGCAGTCCGCCTCCAGGACGCCTGCCAGCACGCCGCGCGGCTCGGCGAAGCCGAGCAGCGCAGCAGTCAGCGAGACGCCGCGGCGCAGCGACACGCTGGCCGTCGCATCGCCACCGGCCGTGTTACCCCTTATTCCGTCAGTCGCATCTCCTGCAGCCGCGTCGCCATCCGCCGCGTCGCCCCCTGCCGCCTCGTCACCCGCTTCTTCGCGACCACCCGTCGCGTCGCCTCCAGTCGCATCACCGTCCGTAGCGCCACAATCGTCGGCTTTGCCACCTGCCGTGCAGCCAGTCGCTGCATCGCCGCTCGCCACATGGTCGCTTGACCCGTCGCCGGTTGACACGTCGCCGGTTGCCGCCTTGGCCGTTGCGTCATCGCCTGTAGCGGCGCCACCTGTCGTGCGGCCAGCCGCGGCGACATCGGCTGCATCACCGCTCGCCACACCTCTCGTAGCGCCACCGTCTGCCGCAGCGCCACCTGTCGCGCAGCCAGCCGCGCCATCACTTGCCGCCGCATTACCCCCTGTTACGTCGCCGGCCACCTCGTCATCGCACGCCGTCGCGTCGCCGGCCGTCGCACAAGCGTCTTTTGGATCACCTGCCGCAGGCAGCTCGGCGCCCCCGGCGCCCCGGCCTACTGAGCTGATGGACCGTGACTTCATCGCTCGCAATCAGGTCGTCGAGCGATACCTCTCCGGCCGGCTGCCCATCAAAGGCGCGACCGACTTCGAGCGCTTCTGCCGCGATAACCCGGAGCTGCTGGACGAGCTCGGGATTCCGGAGCGCGTGAACGCCGCGCTGCGCCTGCTGGAGGCGAGCGGCAAGCCCGAGCCCTGGGCGGAGGCACCGAAGCCCTTCTGGCAGAAGCTCGAGATCGTTCTCGGCCTGCTGGCTGCCACCGTGGTGCTGGGCATTGCGCTGGCGATCGTCGCCAGCGGCAGCGCTCAGAAGACGCGGCGCATTGCCGCCTTGCGCGCGGAAGCCACGGAGCGTCCGCTCGACCCGGCCACCAGCACGCGTGATATCCGCCTGCTGCCGAGCCGCGACGGCGCCTCGGACTCGCCCGCCATCGTCATTGGCGGCGGCACCGACGCGCAGCTCGCCGACTTTCGGATCGACGAGTCGCGCTCACCGGCCCGGCTCTTCCGTATCACCATCGACCGCATCAACCAGGGCCGTGTCGGCGTCATCGATCATCTCGCCAAGGACTCCGACGGCAACCTGAGGATTGCGCTCAACAGCAGCGCGCTCGGACCCGGCGACTACCAGCTCACGATCGAAGGCCTGAACTGGCAGGGTCAGCCGCAACCCGACTCCTGGGTAACGATCGGTATCCGGGCGCCCCAGTGACGCCCGCGCGCCCCGAGGTCCTGGTGGCACGGCAGCCCATCTACGACGCCTCCATGGCTGTCGTGGCTTATGAGCTGCTCTACCGCGAGTCTCCTGGAGGCCGGAACACACACCTCCCCGATCCCAGCCACGCGACTCTGGAAGTCGTTGCGGGCGCTGCCCTGGAGATCGGTCTCGACCGCCTGGCCGGCGGTCTGCCGGTTCACATCAACTTCCCGCAGGAGCTGTTGGTGAAGGTGCCTGACTTGCCCCTGCAAGCCGGGCGCGTCGTCATCGAGGTGCTGGAAGACGTCCGCGCAAGTCCGCAGGTCCTGCAGGGCATCCGCACGCTGCGCACGCGTGGCTACCGCCTTGCGCTCGATGACTACTCGCCACAGAGCAGCGACCCGCGCCTGCTCGAAGTGGCGGACATCGTGAAGCTGGAGATCAACCATCCTCCCGCCGATGAGCTCGCGCGCATGGCGCGGGAGCTGCGCGCCGCGGGGCTGGACGTCATCGCGGAGAACGTCGAGAGCCGGGAGGACTTCGAGCGTTGCATCGCACTGGGATTCACCGGCTTTCAGGGCGACTTCCTGCAACGGCCGGAGACCTTCAGCGCGCGACGGGTACCGGTGAGCCGGATGGGTGCACTGCGCCTCGCGGCCTCGCTGCAGAATGAGGACTATTCGCTCGATGAGGTCGAGCGCCTCCTCAGTCAGGACGTGTCGCTCTCGTACAGGGTGCTGCGCTGCATCAACTCCAGCTACTACAACCTGCCGCGCAAGATCGACTCCATCCGCCAGGCCATCGTCATCCTGGGTCTCGATACGCTACGCCAACTCTGCGGGCTCCTTTGCCTGCAGGGCCTCGATGACCGCCCGCCGAGCCTCATCCTGCAAGCCATGACCCGTGGCCGCATGTGCGAGCAGCTCGGCAAGCTCGCCGGCACGCGCGATGCCGGACCGTTCTTCATCACGGGGCTTTTCTCGCTCCTCAATGCGCTCCTCGGCCTGCCGACAAAAAAGGTGGTCGAGGAGCTGCCGCTCACACCCGCGGTGGCCCAGGCTCTCGTCGCCGGCGAGGGGCCGCTCGGCTCAGCCCTGCAGTGCACGCGCGCGTACGAACGCGGCGTCTGGGATCGTGCTGTGTATGCCGACCTGGCGCCACATCTGATCCGCGCCGCCTATGTCGACGCTCTCTTCTGGGCCGAGCAGTCGCGGGCCTTAGTAGCCTGAGGCCCGCTTTCCCGACGGCTGTCGCCGATCACAGAGTGATGGCTGACTGCCCGCTCTGCCCGATCGACGCGTTGAAGGCCGCAAGATCGGTCCGCTTGATCCGATCCCATTCGGCCAGATCTTCGGCCGCCATGGCCTTCAGTTGCTGGAACTCCGTCAGGTCCGCCTGGGTTGGCGCGCTCGAGCCACGCTCGACGAGCGCATTGAGCGAGGCCAGCATGTTGTTCAGGCGTATCGGGAAATTCAACGGGTCCTCGCTGGCGACCGACTTGCGCTGGATCATCTTGTCCTCCACGGCAGTCGTCTCGCGCTCGAGGGCATCGGCCTGCTTCAGGATCGCCGGCGCCGCCGAGTTTTTCTCCGCGGCAACGGAGTGCCGGATCGAGGCCAGCTTGGCATCGAGCGTGCGGATCTGCTCGATTGCCGCCTGCACCTGCCGCAGCTCCCCGCGGATCGCCATATCGAGGTCGAACTGCTGTTTGAGCTCCGCGGGCGTCACACGCAGCCGCGGATCGGGCGTGATCTCGAACGGCTGGATCTCGCTCTTGCCGTCCACGGTCACCCGCACCTGATACCGGCCGGGCAGCGCGACCGGACCCTGCAGTGACGCCGACCACAGGGAGGTCTTCGGGATGGCCGGAGACCCGGCATAGCGCATGTCCCAAACGAATCGGTTGAGTCCGGCATCGGCGGTGATCACGACCGGCTTCGGTCCGCGGAAATCGTCATCGGCGCCCTTGTCCTTCTTCGGCTGGTACGGATCGGGGAACGTGCGAATGACCTGGCCGGAGGCGTCGAGGAACTCGATCTTCACGCGCTTGCTCGATGCGCGCTTGTCGTCGGGGCCGCGGGCAGTCCCGCTCGCCAGATAGTAGTCGACCACCACGCCGGCCGGCGGGTTGGTGCCGTTCGCCTTGCCCGTCATGTCGCCGAAGCCGGAGTAGAGGATCCGGCGGGTCACGCGCGGCGTGAAAAGGTGGAAGTCTTCGTTACGAATGCTGTCGGACCACTGCCGTACCGGACTCAGGTCATCGAGCACCCAGAAGGCGCGGCCATGAGTCGCGACGGCCAGATCGCCATCGTGCACCACGATGTCGTGCACTGGCACTCGCGGTAGATTGAGCTGTAGCGGCTGCCACTTGGCGCCATCATCGAAGGACACAAAGATCCCGGTCTCGGTGGCGGCATAGAGCAGGCCGGCTCGGGCCGGGTCCACCCGCACCGCATGGACGTAGCTGCCGTCCGGAATGCCCTGTGTGATGGACACCCAGGTTTTCCCGAAATCTTTCGTACGGAACGCGTGCGGGCGGAAGTCATCCAGCCGGTGGCAATCGACCGCGATATACGCGGTGCCAGCTTCGTGCGGATCGGCTTCCACCATGTCCACCGTACCCCACTGCGGCATATTCCTTGGCGTCACGTTCCGCCAGTGCGCGCCGCCGTCCGTGGTGAGTTTGATCAGGCCGTCGTCGGTACCCACCCAGATCAGGCCCTTCTGCACCGGCGACTCGACCACCGAGAAGATGGTGTCATAGGTCTCGATGTCGGTATTGTCCTTGGTGATCGGCCCTCCCGAGGAAAGCTGCTTCGATTTGTCGTTGCGCGTGAGGTCGGGGGAGATGATCCGCCACGATTGGCCGAGATCGGTCGACTCGAAGAGAACCTCATCGGCGTTGTAGAGCACATTGGAATCGTGCGGTGAGAAAGCGAGCGGCTCCGTCCACTGCGAGCGGTGCTGCAGATCCTTCGGCGCCCAGCCCATCACCTGGCGGGCCCACGGATTGATCGGGTCGATCTCGCCGGTCCGGGTGTCGTAGCGATCGACATTGCCGCCGTACCCGTTCGCGATCACTATGTTCGGATCGTCCGGCTTCGGCACCACGTAGCCGCTCTCGCCGCCGCCGACGGAATGCCAGTCGAGCTCGCCTATCGGGCCGCGCACATCGGCGCTGGCGATCTCCACCGTCGTGTTGTCCTGCTGTGCGCCGTAGAGGTGGTAAGGCACCCGATTGTCGACGGCAATGTGGTAGAACTGGGCCGTCGGCTGATTCATCTCCGCGGTCCAGGTGTCGCCTCCATCGACGGAAACGTCGGCGCCACCGTCATTGCTGTTGACCATGAGGTTGGTGTTGCGCGGGTTGATCCAGAGCGAGTGATTGTCGCCGTGGAATGTGGGCATCTTCTTGAATGTCTTGCCGCCGTCCGTGGACTTGTATGCGCCGGTGTTCATGATGTACACCTTGGCCGGATCCTTTGGATCGGCGAAGACAGCGGTGTAGTACCAGGCGCGCTGGCGATAAAGATCGCTGTCGTTGACGAGCTTCCAGCTTGCGCCGCCGTCATCGGTGCGATAGAGGCCGCCGTCCTTCGCCTCGATGAGCGCGTAGACGCGTTGACTGTCGGGCGTGGGGGCCACGCCGATCCTCCCCCAGATCCCGCTCGGCAGCCCGTGGCCCGTCAGCTTCTGCCAGGTGGTGCCGCCGTCGGTCGACCGGTACAAGCCGCTACCGGGACCGCCGCTTTCGAATATCCACGGCTTGCGGATCACCTGCCACATCGCCGCATAGACGACACTCGGGTTTGCCGGGTCGTACTGGACGTCGATGCCGCCGGTTTTGTCGTTGACATAGAGCACGCGCTGCCACGTCTTGCCGCCGTCGCGCGTGCGATAGATGCCGCGCTCGCTGTTCGCGCCGAACGGATGTCCGAGCGCCGCGACCAGCACGGTCTGGGGATCCGTCGGATTCACCGCCATCCGGCCGATCGCCTCGGAGTCGCGCAACCCGGTGAACTTCCAGCTCTTGCCAGCGTCGGTCGACTTGTAGACACCATTGCCGGTAACGACGTTGCCGCGGATGTTTGCCTCGCCAGTCCCGACATAGACGATGTTGGGGTCCGACGGGGCCACGGCGATGGCCCCGATGGAGGGCGAAGCCTGCGGAAAGTGGTCCCAGAGCGGCTTCCATGTGGTCCCGGAATCCGTGGTCTTCCACACGCCCCCCGATGAGGAGCCGAAATAGTAGACGTTCGGCTGCTGCGCTACGCCGCTGACGCCATCCGCACGGCCCCCTCGAAAGGGACCGATCAGGCGGTATTTCATTCCGCCAAAGACCGCGTCGTAGGGCGTCGTCGAGCTCATCCGGACAGTTGTGCTAGGCTGCGCCGCATCCACATGCGGCACCCCCAGCACGACAGCGGCGAGCAGCGAGGTCGCAAAGGCGTTCGTCATGCGCATGTTTTTCCTCAAATATTTACAATGACTTACAAGTGACAAAAGGCGACTTACCCGATTCCTTCGACCAGAAGATCCTGCGCATCCTTTCCGTTCGCGGCAGGATTTCCTGGCGCG
Organism: Steroidobacteraceae bacterium; assembly: GCA_036278795.1. Taxonomy (GTDB): domain Bacteria; phylum Pseudomonadota; class Gammaproteobacteria; order Steroidobacterales; family Steroidobacteraceae; genus 13-2-20CM-66-19. Next base: position 48,186 of record DASUKK010000012.1, read on the forward strand.
ATCTCGCCCAGGCGATCGGCCTGTCACTGACCCCTACCCTGCGACGCGTGCGCCGGCTGGAGAACTCCGGCTACATTCTTGGGTACGCGGCCATGCTCAACGAGAGGCGTCTGGCAGGAACCATCGAGGCGCTGGTCTCGATTGCGCTCAACAAGCAGTCGGAAGCGGAGATCGCGAGCTTCGAATCCCAGATCGCCAAGGTGAAGGAAGTCACCGACTGCTTCCAGATCACCGGCGAGTCCGACTACCTGGTCCGGGTCCTCGCGAGGGACATGGAGCACTACCAGACGGTCGTCAGTCAGCTCACGCGGATTCGCGCCGTGTTCCGCATCCACTCGACCTTCGTCGTCAAATCCGTAATCCGGCGCTCGGCGCACGTCGTGCGGTGATCGCCAGGCGCGCGGTGAATGCGCCAGTGGTCGCGGCTGGGCCATCTCCGGCGACCGGAACGTCTCAGTGGAACTTCGCCCGGAAGCTCACGCCGATGGTCCTGGGCATCACGGTCACGGCCTGCACGTCGTTGACTCCGCCGGTCGATGCGCCTCCCGACTTGCCGATGAACCCCGTCACGTCGAGCAGGTTGTTCACGAAGAGATAGACGCCCCACCGGTTGTCGGCGTTCTCCAGCCCGAAGCGCAGCCCGGTCAGAGTGTAGGCCGGCAACTCGTGCTGATACGCGTTGACCCGCGCGAATTGCGTCCATGCCGTACCCATGTAGCTTGCGTCAGCGTGAGTCAGGATCTGCAGGTTGTCGCTGATCGGAATGACGTAATCCGCCGATCCCTGTGCAGTCACTTGCGGCGACATCGGCACGTAGTCACCGTTTACGCCGGCACCGGTGATCACGATGCCCGCAGGGGCCGTCTCATTGCCCTCCAGCACCGCCTTGGTGAACGAGCCCGACAGGCTCACGGTGAGCCGATCTATCGGCAGCATCGTGCTCTCGACCTCGGCTCCGCGCACCTTCACGTTGCCGGCGTTGGTGATGAAGCCGAAGGCGCCATTGTTCGCCGTGGCGGAGACCTGCAGGTTGCTCCAGTCGATCTGGAAGACGTCGGCGTTCAGGATCAAGGTGTGCCGCAGCCACTCGGACTTCAAGCCGAGCTCGTAGTCCCAGAGGTTGTCCGATTTGTACGGGCCGAGCGCGGCAGGCAGACCGATCGACTCGTTCACTCCGCCCGGACGGAACCCTTGCGAGGCGGAGGCGTAAGCCATCAGATCCGGCGTGAACTGGTAGTTGGCGTTGAACTTACGCACCAGGCCCGTCTGCGAGGAGCTCGCGGTAATGGGCGGCTGTATGGAATTTCCCACTACGATGTTGCCCTGCTGAACGATCCCCGTGTCGGTCTTCTTGTAGTCGAAGTAGCGCAAGCCGACCGTAAGACTGAGCGTCTTCGTCACGTCATAGGTCGCCTCACCGAATCCGGCATATTGCTCCAGGACATCGAGCACCGTGCGTTGATACGTCTTTTCCGTGGGCACCAGGGGAAAGCCCGTACCCGGGTCCGAGAGGTCGAGCTCGCTGTCGACGAAGTTGGTGCGGTACGAGTGGAAGGCGCCGAGCGTCCACTTGAGGGCGTGCTGGTCGTTCGCCAGGCGGACTTCCTCGGTGGACTCATGGGTATATTGCGGCTGGTGTGCCGTGACGGGCGCCATCGCGTTCGCGAGCGCCTTGTAGCCCGCGAGCTGTGCGGGATCACACGCGCCTCCCTTGGCGATGCCGGCATAAGCCAGGCAGCCGGATGTGGTCGGCGTAGCGTTCGTGGCCGCGCCGGTGAAATAGGGCGTGTAATCGAAGTTATAGGAGAGCTGCCGGTCGGAGTAGGACCCGACGCCGGTCAGGGTGGCAAATCCCATATCCCAGTTCAGTGTCCCGCTATAGAGCTCCAGCTTGTCGTCCACCGGAGTCCGCGTTTCGAGCATTTGATCGAACTTCGGTCCGCCATTGACGTACGTCTGGTAATTCCAGGCGGAGCTGTAGCCCTGCATGTCCTGGATGACCGCCAACGCATCGACGGTGATGTTGCTCTCCGGCTGGGCGCGCAGCAGCAGGCGTCCGCCCCGGCTGTTGCTGCTGTTGAAATCATGCAGCCCGAGCGTGGTGTTGTCGAGCCAACCGCCCTGGTGCCCGTAGAAGCCGACCACGCGGGCTCCCAGGAGGCCATCGACGACCGGGATGTTCACCTCACCCTCGGTGTTGTACCCGATGCCGCCGCCGGCCACGGTGTCCGCCCGATCGGCGGTGGAGCCGCTGTAGCGGGTCAGGTCTGGCTTGTTGAAGATCAGGCGCACCGTACCGGCCATGGAGCCGGCGCCGTAGAGAGTGCCTTGAGGTCCGCGCAGCACCTCGACGCGCTGGATGTCGAAGAGCTGGATGTCGGGAGTGCTGCCGCCGGCATCACTGCTTACGCCGACGGAGCCCGTGATCGGCGTATCGTCGTAGTAGAGACCGACGGTCGGCTCACCGGACGCGTAGATGTTGCGGATGGTGAGCCTGTCGGTACCGTTCGACCCCTGGGTGATGGTGAGATCGGGGGACACGCGCGCGAGCTGTGTCGAATCGGTGATTCCCTGATTGCTCAGGGTTTGCGCATCGACCGCGGAAATCGCGAGCGGCGTCTGCTGAATGCTGGTGCTGCGCTTGAGCGCAGTGACTACGACTTCGGCGAGCTGGCCTTGAGCGGCTCCCGCGGCCGACGTCGGCGCGGGCGCGAGCTGTGCCTCGGGTGCACCCTGTGCCGTGGAAGCCGAAGCGGCGCCGGCGGCTTGTGCCGCTGCGGGAGCGGCGTGCAGTAGAGCGAGTGGCGGTGAGAGCAGGAGAGTGAAAAGGGCGGGTGTCGCAAAGGATCGCCGAGTACCGGCAACTCGAGAGTTTTCCAAGCTCGCATCTCCCACTGAACGCTGGTCAATCGGCGCCCCTATTGTTCGCCTCCTCTCCGTGTTGCATACCTGCACCTTTCTCCGGCGAAGCCTGGCTCCGCGCAGCTGTCCATCGCCCCTCATGATTGCGTCCGCGAGCTTAGCATCCATGAATTGGTTTTTTTTCCTAATAAAAACCTTTCCGTCGCGACGTCGTAGCGCAAACGTCGCGACGAGGCGCACAGCGATGCGCTTTTGCACTAGCATGAGCCCGGGGACACGACCGACGCGCACGGGCACGCGGCCTGCTCCCGCTTCGATCCCCCGATCCGTCCATCGTGTAGGAGGCCAGCATGAGCAAGTCACCCGGCCATCAGAAGTGGCCCGAGCACAAAGTGCGCGAGACGCCGGTCGGCGAGCGGGTCACCGTCGAGATCGACGGACAGGTGGTCGCGGACTCGCGTGACGTCATCCGCGTCGACGAGGACGGCAGCCCTGCGAGGTATTACTTCCCGCGCGGCGATGTCAGCATGGCGAAGCTGGAGCGTAGCGACACCACCAGTGAGTGCCCCTTCAAGGGCACGGCGCACTATTTCACTCTGGCGATGAAAGACGGCGGCAATGGCGGGAGGCTCGAGGACGCCGTGTGGACCTACGAGGAGCCCTTCGACGAGCATCAGGCGCTGAAGGACAGGCTAGCGTTCTACGACGACAAGTACAGGAACATCCACGTGCGGATGACGTGATCATTCCTGGCGTGCCGCAGACCACGATCCGCAGCCGTTAAGGACGAGGTCAGGCGCCCCTGACCGTGTGACCCGCTGGCTTGCGCCGAAACGGCGCCATCAGGCGTTCCACCATCGCCCTGACGAACCGCATCTCACGCGAGAGCGGCGGGTAAAGAAAGGAGATGTTGCGGATGTATTCGTTGACCGTCCAGTGATAGCGGGAGCCGGCGGGAAAGAGGTAGGTGTCGCCCGCACGCAGCCGCTGGCAAACGCCGGCGACATCCTCGATCAGGACCGATCCTTCCAACACGTGTATGACCTCGTCCGCGTCGTAGAACCGGTTGAACCTTCCGGCCGTGCAATCCCACATGAGCGTCGCGGCGAGCTGATCGCTGCTGACGGCCAGGTTCCTTTTGCGCGCGACCGGGCCGCCCTCGAGAATCCAGTCCGGCGGGATGGGCGCCGGGATCAGGCCGTAGGTATCGCGCCGCAACACCTGGGCACCCTCGATCGAGGCCGTCTGCTCCAGCATGTCGAGCTCCATCGTCGGATCGTCGGCCGCCAGTTCGCGCTTCTCCGCGCTACCCGCCTGCGGTGAATTTCCCAAGTGTTTGTTCCTCCGCGCTCCCGCTTAACCTAATCCACGCGGCCCGTCGCCGCTGCAAGCAGCGGCGCTTCAGGCGCTGGAGTATCGGAATTGCGGGAGCATACCGGCGGCTTGGCCGGATGGTCTGTGCGTTGCCGCACAGTGGTCCGCTGTCAAAGATCCGCGCGCAAGCTCACGAGCGGTGGCTGTCGCACCACGGAGCGCGTGGCCAGCCAGCCGCTCGCCACGACGATCAGGGCCCCGCCCAACAGTCCGATCACGCAGGCCCACGGGCTGAATACATATCGCAGGTCCAGGACCCGTGTCGTGAGGAAGTAGGCCGCGATGGAGGCGCCTGCCGCGGCGATGAGGCCGGAGAGAATTCCGAGCGCCGCAAACTCCGCCAGCACGCCCTGCGACACCGTGCGGCGGCTCGCACCCAATGTGCGCAGCATCGCACTTTCGTAGCGTCGCTCGTCGCGGCTCGACTGGACGGCGGCGAGCAGCACCGTCATTCCCGCCAGCAGTGTGAATGCGAAGACGCTCTGTACGGCAACGACCGCCTTGTCGAGCACAGAGCGCACGTCCGCGAGCAGATCATCGATATCGAATATGGATACGCTCGGGAACCGGCGAGCGACTGCGGCGAGCGACCGCGCGGCAGTCGGGGCAAGATAGGCGCTGGTCAGGTAGGTACCCGCGACCTTGTCGAGCAGCCCGGGTGCGAACACCATGAAGAAGTTGGGCCTGAAGCTGTCCCACTTCACCTTGCGGATGCTCGCCACGCGCACCGTGCACGTCTCGCCCGCGATATCGAAGGTGAGACGGTCGCCGAGGCGCAACCCGAGCCACTGTTCGAATTCCGTGGAAATCGATACGAGCGGGCGGCCCTCGTCGGCCGGCGTCCACCAGCGGCCCGCCACCACGCGGTTGTCGGCGCCGAGTGAGGCCGACCAGGTCAGGTTCTGTTCGCGATTGGCAAACTCCTCGCCACGGTGGTCGGCGAAGTGCATCGTCGCGACAGGCCGGCCATCGATCGCCGTCAGCCGGCCGCGGATCATCGGCAGTACGCGGGAAGTCCTCGCGCCACGCGCACGAAGATCCGTGATGAAGGCATCGCGGCTCTCGGGCGGAATATTGATGAAAAAATAGTTGGGCAGGTCCGCCGGCAGGCTCCTGCGCCAGTCACTGTCCAGGTCACCACGGATGATGCCGAGGAGCAGCAGCGCCATGATGCCGGTGCCGAAGGCGACGATCTGCACGATGCTGTCGGCTCTGCGCCGACTGAGACTGGCAATGCCGTACCGCCAGGCGATCCCGGCGCCGGCGCGCAGCCTGCCGGCCACCATGACGAGGAGCGCGCCGGTCAGGGCGAGCGAGGCGATGAAAGCCGCGAGCCCGAGCGTGAAGCCGACGAAGAGCTTCCAGTCCAGCACGACCCAGTAGATGAGCAGCACGACGACCGCGATCGCCGGACCGAAGGCAAGCAGCACCAGCGGCCGCGGCGGTCCGATGTCGCGCCGCAACACGCGGATGGCCGGCACCCGGGAGAGTTGCAGCAATGGAGGCAGCGCGAAGCCGGCAAGCAGCGCGACAGCCGTCAAGAAGCCCATTCCCACCGGCATCAGGCTGGCCGGCGGCAACGCCGTGCTGGCAAGCAGGCCGCGCAGCGCGTACACCAGCCACGCCTGGGCCATGTACCCGATGGCGGAACCGACGACCGCGGCAAGCAGTGCCACTGCGAGGAGTTGCAGAGTCATCAAGCGGATCGTGAGCCTTCTCGTCGCGCCCAACGTCTTCAGCAGCGCCACGGAATCCAGGTGCCGCCCGACATAACGGCGCGCGGACATCGCCACCGCGGTGGCGCAAAGGAGCACGGCGACGAGACTCGCCAGACTGAGGAATCTTCCGGCGCGATCGACGGCGCTCTTGATCTGCGGACTCACGCTCGAGATGTCACGCAGCCGCTCCCCCGGATGCTTGCGCGCCTGGAGCACTCGTTTGAAGGCGGCGACCCGCTCAGGCGCGCCGGCGAAAAGGGCGGCATAGGTCACGCGACTGCCCGGCTGGATGAGCTGCGTCCGGGGAAGATCCGCGGCGTTCATGAGGAGATTCGGAACGAGCCCGGTGAATGTGCCGCCCTGATCCGGCCTGGAGATGAGCACGCGTCCCACACGAAACTCGGCAGCGCCGACGCTCAGCCGGGAGCCGACATGCCCGCCGAGCGCCGCAAGCAGCCGCGAGTCCGGCCACACCTCTCCCGGCGCGGGAATCCCGAGGGACGGCTGTCCCTGGGCGAAAGGCTGATCGGCCACGAGCACGGTGCCGCGCAGCGGGTAGCCTGGGGTCACTGCATCGATGTCGGTGAGCTGGCTTCGGTCGCCCGCGAAAACGACGCTGACGAGAGACGTGGTGCGGGCGGTACGAAGCTCGCCGCGACGGGCCAGGCTCAGATCCGCCTCATCGATCGGCTGCGGCGACTCCAGGCGGATGTCCGCGGCCAGCACTTGGCCTGCCTGCATCGCCACCGCGGCGCCGATCCGGCTCACCAGGAACCCGACGCCCGTCAGCGCCGCCACGGCGATGGTCAGCGCAAGGAGCAGCACACCCAGCTCCCCCGAGCGCCATTCCCGCGACAGCATGCGCAGGGAAAGCAGGACGGCTCGCATGCAGGTTATCTCAGGCCGCCGGCGTCCATGTGCACGATCCGCTCGCAGCGAGCGGCAAGATCGCTATCGTGCGTCACCAGCACGAGGGTAGTGCGGGACTGCGCGTTCATCTCGAAGAGCAATTGCCCGATCCTGGCGCCGGTTGCCGCATCGAGATTCCCCGTCGGCTCGTCCGCGAAGAGCACCGCGGGCTGAGTGACGAACGCTCTGGCGAGTGCGACGCGCTGCTGCTCGCCGCCCGAGAGCTGGCGTGGGTAGTGGCGCGCACGCTCCTTCAGGCCCACCTGGTGCAGCGTCTCGAGCGCCGCGCGGCGCGCACCCTCATGTCCCGCGAGCTCCAGGGGCAGCATCACGTTCTCAAGCGCGGTGAGCGCTGGAATGAGGTGAAACGACTGGAAGACGAACCCGACCCGCTGCGCCCGCACCAGCGCCCGCCCGTCCTCATCGAGGCGAGTGATGTCCCGACCTTCCAGGAGCACCCGACCCGCGCTCGGCAGGTCGAGCCCGGCGAGGAGCGCAAGGAGGGTGGACTTGCCCGCGCCGGAAGGTCCGACGATGGCGACCGACTCACCCGATGCGATGTCGAGCGAGACGTCGTGCACAATAGTCAACAGGCCTTCGGGACTTTGGACCTGCTTCGTGAGGTGCTCGGCCTTGAGAACGCTGCTGCGGACCGCCGGCGCCTGGGCGCCGGTCTCGGACACAAGGGCGCCTGCGGCGCACTGCTCGGCCCCTCCTGGGCCTCGCCCCTGCGGGGCCGCTTCGCGTCCAAAATCGCTCCCGGCGATCTTGTCCGCTCGCATGTCAAAAAGCGTGCTTTTTGCCATGCTCTGCATCGGGTTGATGTTCATCGCGCTCCAGAACGCGGTGGCTTCCGACCATACCATTCTCGTGTTCGGCGACAGCTTGAGCGCCGCTCACGGCCTCAAGCCGGAGCAGGGTTGGGTGGCGCTGCTCATCGCACGCCTCAGAGCCCAAGGGTACGAGTACCAGGTGATCAACGCCAGCGTGAGCGGCGAGACCACCACGGGCGGTCTTGCTCGCCTGCCGCGAGAGCTGCGCCTCACCCAGCCCGGCATCGTCATCCTGGAGCTGGGTGCCAACGACGCGCTGCAGGGTCTGCCGCTCGACCTCGCCCGGCAGCGCCTGGCCGAGATGATCCGGCTGGCCGAAGCCGCGGGCGCGCGCGTCCTGCTCGTCGGTATGCTCATTCCGCCGAATTACGGTCCGAGGTATACGAAGCAATTCGCCGCCATGTACCCTGACCTCGCGCGGGAATTGCACACCGCCCTGGTACCCTTCCTGCTGAAAAAGGTGGCGCTCAATCCGCACCTGATGCAGCCGGACCGCCTGCATCCGAATGCGCGCGGCGAGCCACTGGTGCTGGATACCCTATGGCCATATCTCGAGCCGATGTTGAAAAAGAACCACTGAGGGGGGAGCGGCGATGAACCGATTCTGGCTGAAGTCCTATCCGCCCGGGGTGCCGGCGGAGATCGACCCCGCGCAGCTGACCTCCCTGGCGGAGCTGCTGCGCAAGGCCTGCGCCGCGTACGCCAGCCGGCCGGCGTATGAGCAGATGGGTCGGCGTATCACGTTCGCGCAGCTCGATGAGCTGACACGGGACTTCGCCGCCTGGCTGCAGGCCGCGGGAATGGTGAAAGGCGACCGGATCGCCATCATGCTGCCCAACACGCTGCAATATCCCATTGCGCTCTTCGGCGCGCTGCGGGCCGGCCTGATCGTCGTCAACACCAACCCGCTCTACACCGGGCGGGAGCTGCAGCACCAGCTCGAGGACTCCGGCGCGACGGCCATCGTGGTGCTGGAGAACTTCGCCCATGTGGTCCAGGAGGTCGCCCCTCACACACGCCTGAAGAAGGTGCTCGTGACCGCGGCCGGAGACTTCCTCGGCTTCCCAAAGGGATCGATCGTCAACTACGTCGTGCGACATCGCCGCAAGCAAGTGCCGGCGTGGAGCATTCCCGACGCCGTAGACTTTCGAAGTGCGGTGCGTGCAGGCCGGCAGTTGCCGCTCAATCCGGTGGAAGTCGGGTCAGAGGACATAGCCTTTCTGCAGTACACCGGCGGCACCACCGGCGTGGCGAAGGGCGCCATGCTGACGCACGGGAACGTCAGCTCGAACCTGCTGCAGGCCGAAGCATGGCTCGCAGGCCGCTTTTCCCGGGAGCCCGGTGTACTGATCACCGCGATCCCGCTCTACCACGTGTTCGCGCTCACCGCCAACTGCCTGCTCTTCGTGCACCTGGGCTGGAAGAATGTGCTCATCATCAACGCGCGCGACTTCCCGGCACTGGTGAAAGAGATGAAGAAGCAGCCGTTCGCCTTCTTCACCGGCGTCAATACCCTGTTCAACGCATTGCTCAACACCCCCGGCTTCGCCTCCGTCGATTTCAGTCGCCTGCAAGTCACGCTCGGCGGCGGCATGGCCGTGCAGGAATCGGTGGCGAAGCGCTGGAAAGAGGTCACCGGCAAAGTCCTCACCCAGGCCTGGGGCCTCACCGAGACCTCGCCCGCCGCAACCATCAATCCCACCGGCGAAGAGTTCAACGGTTCCATCGGCCTGCCCATCCCCTCCAGCGACATCGCCATCAAGGACGATGAGGGCCACGACCTCCCCCTCGGTCAGACCGGCGAAATCTGCGTCCGCGGCCCCCACGTGATGCGCGGCTACTGGAACCGCCCCGAAGAGACCGCCAAAGTCATGCTCCCGGGCGGCTGGCTGCGCACCGGCGACGTCGGCTACATGGACGAGCGCGGCTACGTCTTTCTTCAGGACCGCAAGAAAGACCTGATCCTGGTCTCAGGCTTCAACGTCTACCCCAACGAAGTCGAAGCCGTCGCCGCCACCCACCCCGGCATCCTCGAATGCGCCGCCGTCGCCCAAGCCGACGAACACTCCGGCGAAGTCGTTGCCCTCTATGTGGTCCGCAAGGATCCGAACGTCACCGAGCACGACATCATCGAGCACTGCCGCAAATCCCTCGCGGGCTACAAGGTCCCCAGGCATATTTACTTTCGAAAGGAATTGCCGAAGAGCAATGTGGGGAAGATATTGAGGAAGGAGCTAAGGAAGGATTCTCCTCCATAATCAATTGCGACGGCGTTTGCCGGGTGATATAGCTACGCGAACGCGAGATTTCCCACTTGAGCGGTCAGCAACTGGCCGCTCGGAGCGCAGCAAATAGACTCCCAAACCTACCCGCACGGCTCCATGCTCTTGTGTCGATGCCAACCTCGAAGCCTCACGTCCTACCGACCAGCGCTCGAAATCTTCCAAGAGTGCAGCCGCGCGTCCTGAAAATCTCCTCATGAAATAAGCCGCGTCGACGGTGGAAGGCACTATCGAGTCTTTAAATCCGACAAAGGACGGGTCTTCCGTATTGGAATTTGGGCGAACTATGGCGAGAGCAAAGTCTTCGAACAGCCTTGCAAGATCCGAGAGCTGCGAGTTGACTTCAAGGCTGTGGCGATTCCCCGACGCGCACAAGCGCAACGCTCCCGCTTTTGTAACCTCAACTATCTCCATCCTTTCGAGCTCGCGCAGTACTGCCTTCGGCGTTACGTCTCCTCCATAAAGCTTTACAAGAAGGTTGAATGATTTCTTAGTTCCACGGAATCTGAGTTTATCGGGGTATCCACGCGAATTTCGGAAACGCGGATCAGTCATCCACCCCTTGAGAACTCTCAGCGCTCGCTGCTGGCCCCGCTTTTTTGTCGCACCACCCCCACGCTCCCGTGACTTCCCCAGAAGCGCCGCCACCTCTTTCCGAGTCATCCCAGTCGTAACAGACAGGCGTGAAATATTCACACGACCATCCTGCCGAACAACAACTTGCATTGCCGCTCGAAGGTACGCTCGTTTAGCCGCTCTCACTAACTCGTCAATTCCGATGCCACCACGCACCAGCAGGCGAGCGACAGGCAATAGGAGATTCGGAAGCGTATCCTCTATCCGCTGGTCCAGCTTAGTCGCTTTTAATCGCAATGGACTTGATCCTGCGGACTTCAGGTCAGATCTACTGCAGCAATGGGGTTTGCGTCACTGCGAATAGATCGAAAACAGTCCCAAGCCTACGCGGATCCTTTTCTTGCTGCCAACCTTGGGGCTGGCGTGCGCTTGCAGCCAATCGTCCATCTCAAACAGAAAGAGGAGGCTGCGTTGTTTGGCAAATTCCACGAATCTCTTTGCATTAGGTTTTGACATTTGAATGCTCTCCACCGTACGCCAGAAGAGATCAGGACTTGCAGACGCACTTGTATTCTTTAATGTGTGCGTCAACGTCGACGTCGCATCATTCAGGAAGCAGGCAATCGGTTCGAATGCCATTCTACGACCGGCACTTGCGCGAAAGAGGGGACTTACTAGCTGGAATCGGCCGTTACTCAAGCGTCGCACGTTCCTAAAGCGCATCAGGACACGCAGCACCTCTTCCGGGTTTCTTCCCTCGGCAGCACTCCTCACAAGCGCCGCGAATCCATTTGAACCCGACAGAGGTAGCGATCGAGGTCGGCCTCGCGAATCCAGGAACCTGCGCTGGCGAGTCCAGGCGGCTATCACGTCCAGATAGCAGGTCCCGCAGCCAATGTGCTCCAGCTTTCGCTTTCCTTCGGCCTTGCGGACGTCGTCTATTGCAGCGGTAAGTGCAGCCAATGATTGTGCCCGGCTCATTCCCCCGCTACTGAAGAAGGCGGCGATGGGATGAAGCAGGGAGACCGCACGACTTCGATCAATGACCGTAGCTCTTCGCCTCGTCCGGGTATTCATGACCCCTCCCTCCAGAGCCCGTGATGTTCCGCAGACGCAAATGACCAACTCTCAGAGTTAGTTGAGTCTCTGTCTCAAAGTCAACTTCACGTCCGTACCTGGTCGCATGCCAAGAGAACCGCAAGACGGCGACGAGGATACGATCAAATTGGGAAGCGCGCCGCGCTAACGGAGCACGTCGCCGGATGTCATGCCGGCGAGCATAGGAGCGAAGAGTCAGGCCGATCCAATAGAAACCCGAGGTCACCGGCATTGCCAGCAACCTCGAGACAGATCACGACGTGTGGAGCTGAAGGTCGACTTGCGCGAGAGTCGTATCCCGGCGCGAACGGTCAGTTCAGACCAGTACCACCGATGCCGGCCAACCCGGTACCACCAATACCTGCGGAGCCCGTGCCGCCAATACCGGCCAAGCCAGTGCCTCCAATGCCAGCGGTGCCGGTACCACCAATGCCGGCCGAGCCCGTGCCGCCAATGCCAGCTGAGCCAGTCCCGCCGATACCGGCCGAGCCAGTCCCGCCGATGCCAAGGGAGCCAGTTCCGCCGATTCCAGCCGAGCCAGTCCCGCCAATGCCAGCGGATCCTGTGCCACCGATGCCGGCCGAGCCGGTGCCGCCGATGCCTTTCGAGCCAGTCCCGCCAATGCCAGCGGATCCCGTGCCGCCGATGCCGGCCGAGCCGGTACCGCCAATACCAGCGGAGCCAGTCCCGCCAATGCCAGCGGATCCCGTGCCGCCGATGCCGGCCGAGCCGGTACCGCCAATACCAGCGGAGCCAGTGCCGCCAATGCCCTGAGAGCGCATCGCATTGCTGGCCAGAAAGAGTCCGTTAGAGACCGGTTGCGTGCCAGCGAGATTCACAAAACTGCCAACAGCCGGCAGCGCCCCATCAGTGGTAAGCGTTTGGTTGACGTCGACCGTCAGACTACCGACTCGAATTCGACCAACCTTGCTTACTCCGGTAACAACACCCGCGACGAAAAGCTGCGTTGCGCCGGGGGTATTGATGGCGGCAGAAGCGACAATGCTCTGTACCTGCGACTTTCCTTTCGCTGATTCTGCCCCAATCACCGATACCAGAGTGCCCGGCGAAAGTGAGGCGAGCGAAATCGCTGCCGGATATCGCACCTGACTTGAAACCAGAGTGGTCGAGCCGACATGGAATGTCTGGCCCAACACAACAATCGTGGACGCTTTGAGATTAACCTGCTGAACTGGGCCAAAGGCCAGCTCACCGGCTTGGGCGCCGCCAACAAGGGTAACTGCAAGCGCAGAAGCAGAGGCTAAACCCACCAATCCGCGGCGCGACAACGATCGTCGAGACTTCGCCATGTCGAAACTCCCCATGACCCGCCTCGCTTCAAAGTTAAAGCGCGGCTACTTGGTCTTATGTTATCTAGGGTACCAAGAAATTGTGAATTGGGTCAAAGATTTGGACACGCCCGAATTATGACAGGTTTAATTTTCTGGTTTTGAGGACGCCGTCTAGGACACGGATGTAGAGAAGGCACAGTGAAATGCATCTGGGCAAAGGAGACAGTCAGCGTTAGCCCCACGCGCGTAAGCCAACTAAGTCATTGAAGTTAAAAGTGAAAAGGCACAGAACGCGCCTAAGCCTAGGGGAAGAGGCCTGCTGGGGACAGAAGCGCACGGGCCTGCACGAGCACCCGGCGCTATCGGGAGCTGCCTTGCCCTTCTGCCTTACGCATCAGCGACCGGAGAGGGTCTTCATTTTTAGGTGGCTCAACGTACAAAAATACGTTTAAACCAGTGGATACTCGCTCGATTGACGTGGATTCGGCCGAAGAATATGGAATGAGCCAGTTATCAAGGTCGACTAAGAAGTCCGCAGTCTTTGCGCGCGCATATTCCTCGAAGGCGGAAATCGCCTCCAACGGAAGGCCACGGTCAGCTACTACAAACCTCTCGAGCCGCTTTTCGGTGCTCCTGGGATTCATGTTGTGCTCAAGCGTCGTAGCCAGGCGGGTGAGCGCGTTGCCGAAATACTCGATCTGCTGGGGCGACATAGACTCCGGCATCATGAAAGCGCGCGATACTGCACGAAAGTGCTTCTCACCCGAATAGACGACAGACCCCACCCGGATGAGCTCTTCGAGTATCAGCCCAGGGTTTGCCTTGCTATCCACCATCCGGACAAGGCTACGAACGTTGCGCCCACTGGAAGCCTCAAATTCAAGTTCAAGCGGAATTCCGTAGGGACCTACATATTGCGGGTCGGTATGCCACTTCTGCAGAACCTCAAGTAGAACCGCCGCCATCGTCGGATCCGCCGAAGGCAGCGCACCCTCATTATCTATGTAGTAGTCAACCTGGTGGCGCGTAACACCCGCAAGCACCGCGATGCGCTCTCGCGTCGGAGTGCCAAAGTGGTTAGCACCATCGCGGATTGCGCTTTCAACGTAAACGCCGCGGGCGAGATCGGCGAATTCATCGAAGCGCACGCCAGCCCGGATTAGCAGGCGGACAATCGGCCGGAGCACGCGCCTAAGAGCGTAGAGGAGTTGCTTACGTGCTTCGATTGAAGTCATGGGCGTGCAGTGATCATCGTTAGCTGGACCAAGGCCGTAAGCAGTTGAAGCAAGCGTTCTTGTTCCCTGCCCGTAGACCCCTGTGTCATGAATCAGACCGGAACCCCCTAGCAGGTTGCACTAAAGCTGAAAGCGAACCTTCTTCCGCCGGCGGATCGACGTAGAAGAACACATTAACGCCGGTTTTTGCCCGTGGACCAGATTCACTGGAGCTCACTCTTGAATACTGAGCAAGCCACCCATCGAGGTCGGCAAGAAACTGCTTGGCACGAGCGCGAGCGTGAGCTTCGAAAGCCGGTAGCTGCTCGCGAGGGAGTCCTTTATCAGCGGCAACGAAGCGCTCGAGCCGCTTCGTCTCAGCATTTACCGGATCAAAGTTGTGCTCCAGCGTTTGCACGAACCGAGTCAAAGTAGCTCCGAACTCTTCGATCCTGGATGGAGACATTCCATCTGGATCAATGAACGCACGGGACGCTGCGCGAATATGCTTCTCGCCGCTGTAAGCAACGGATCCCGCTCTCAGTAACGCCTCGAGGACTAACCCCGGTCTAGCATTGCGATCAACCATCAGTACGAGATCGCTAAAGCTGGGCCCATATGCCTTGTCGAACTCTAATTCGACAGGAATGCCGTAAGGACCCTGGTAACGCGGATGTGTGTGCCATGTGTGCAGCACTTCGGTAACTACATGATGAAGCGTCGGGTCTGCCACCGGTAGCGCGCCCTCGTTTTCAATGTAGTAATCGACCTGCTGCCGAGTGACGCCCGTTGCGAGCGACACACGCTCGCGAGTAGGCGTGCCCATGTGATCCACCCCGTCTCGAATGGCGCTCTCAATGTAGACGCCGCGCGCGAGGTCTACAAAGTCGTCAAACCGGATGTCTGCGCGGACTAGAATCCGGATGATCGGGCGCAAGAAGCGTCGCAGCGCATAAAGGAGTTGCTTTCGAGCGTCCCTAGAGGGCATGACGTCGCGTTGGATTATTCAGGTCCGCTCGGAGGGATCAAAAATCCGCCGATGTTCCAATATGGCATATCGATCAGTCATGCCTGCAATGTAGTCTGCCACAGCCCGCGCCCGCCCGGCGGCGCCTTGCGAGCTCTCCCCGCGGCCGGCTGCTTCTCGATGCTCGGGAGGCATCAGGTGGATGTCGGCCAGAAAGGCCTCGAAGAGGTCCTTCAGCACGCGCCGGGCCTTGGCGGTCATGCGCAGGACCTTGTAATGGCGGTACAGCCTCTCCCGCAGGAACTGCATGAGCTCGGCATGCTCCTCGCGGGCCGCGTCGCTCAGGGCGATCAGGGGCTTGGGCTGGCTGCGGACCTCGTCTATCGAGGCCGGCCGGGCCGTCTCGAGGCGCGCCTGGCTGGTACGGATCAGGTCGACCACGATGTGGTTGATCATCCGGCGGATGACCTCGTGGATCAGCCGCCTCTGGCCGAGGTCGGGGTACGACGCCGTGACGATGTCCAGCTGGCGGCGGAAGAGCCGTGTCCCCCGTAGCTCTTCGAGGTCGACGAGCTGCGCCCGGATGCCGTCGTCGACGTCGTGGTTGTTGTAGGCGATCTCGTCGGCCACATTGGCGATCTGCGCCTCGAGGCCTGGCTGAGTGCGGTTCAGGAATCGCTCGCCCACGTCACCGAGCTCCCGCGCCACCCTGGCGGAGCAGTGCTTGAGGATGCCCTCGCGGCACTCGAAGGTCAGGTTGAGCCCGGGGAATTCCGCATAGCGCTCCTCCAGCTCGTCCACCACCCGCAGGGACTGCAGGTTGTGCTCGAACCCGCCGTATGGCCGCATGCATTCGTTCAGCGCGTCCTGCCCGGCATGGCCGAATGGCGTGTGCCCCAGGTCATGTGCCAGGCAAATGGCTTCGGTCAGCGCCTCGTTGACGCCCAGTACCCGGGCGACCGAGCGCGCGATCTGCGCCACTTCGATGGAGTGGGTCACGCGGGTTCGATAGAGGTCGCCCTCGTGGTTCACGAACACCTGCGTCTTATAGACGAGGCGCCGGAAAGCGTTGGAGTGGATGATGCGGTCGCGGTCCCGCTGATATTCAGTGCGGAACTCGGGTTTGGGCTCCGGATGACGCCGCCCACGCGAGCGGTCGTCGCGCGCGGCGTACGATGCCAGGATCTCCCCACCAGAGAACGGTTCGCTCACGGCCTACCCACCCAGGTGCGCCTCGAGGGTACGGTGCAGCGCGGGCTCGCCGTACTCCGCGGTCACGAAGGCGCTGCCGATCCGCCGCAGGAGGACCAGCCGGATCTTACCCGCCTGCACCTTCTTGTCGATTCGCATGTGGTCCAAGGCAACGGCGGGCGTCACGCTGGAAATATGCGTGGGCAGCCCCGCACGGGCGACGAGGCGCGTAACCCTCTCCAGCTCGTCGGCGGCGAGATGCCCGGATTCCCGTGACATGCGAGCGGCCATCACCAATCCCGCCCCGATCGCCTCGCCATGCAGCCATTCCGTGTAGCCCGTGGCCGATTCCACGGCGTGCCCAAAGGTGTGCCCCAGGTTGAGCAGTGCCCGATCGCCGTGCTCCCGTTCGTCGCGCCCCACGATCTGCGCCTTGATCTCGCAGGATCGGCGGACGACCTGTGTGAGCGCCGCCGCATCGCCCGCCAATAGGGCATCGAGCTGCGCCTCCAGCCAGGCGAAAAAGCCGGCATCGCAGATCAGACCGTACTTGATGACCTCCGCCAGTCCGGCTCGCAGCTCGCGCGGGGGCAGGGTCGTCAAGGTTGCCGTGTCCGCTAGCACGGCCAGCGGCTGGTGGAATGCCCCGATCAGATTCTTCCCGCCGGGATGGTTGACCCCGGTCTTGCCACCGACCGATGAGTCCACTTGAGCGAGCAGGGTGGTCGGTATCTGCACGAAGGCGACACCCCGCTGGTAAGTCGCCGCCGCGAACCCGGCCATGTCGCCCACCACGCCGCCGCCGAGCGCCACTACGGCGCAATCCCGTCCGAGCCGATTGGCGACCAGTACATCGAGGATTCGAGCCACGCTGGCCAGCGTCTTGTGAGATTCACCGTCCGGAAGGATGGCGGCGATCACCCGCCGCGGCTGCAGAGCGGCCTCCAGCGCATTCAGATAGAGCGGTGCCACGACGGTATTGCTGACGACCAAGAGGTCGCGCGCCCGCAAATGTTGCTCGAAGACCGAGCGCTCGCCGAGCAGCCCCTGCCCGATGAGGATCGGGTAGCTGCGGCTGCCGAGCTCGACGCGAAGGGTCTCCATGGGCCTGCAATCTAGCGAATCAGCCGCACGATGTCGTCGGCAACGGCTTTGACCCGCCGCCGATCGGTCGTCACGATGATATCGGCAATCGAGCGATAGAGCGGATCCCGCACGACCATCAGCTCCTCGAGCCGCGTTGCGGGATCCACGTTGCTGAGCAATGGGCGACTCCGGCCTTGCTTCACCCGCTCCGTCTGCTGCTGGACCGAGGTCTCGAGGTAAACCACGCAGCCGCGCTGCGCGAGCACTCTGCGGTTTTCATCCAGCAGGATGGCACCGCCGCCCGTCGCCAGCACGATCCCCCGGAGTGCCGCCAGCGCCTCGATGGCCTCCCGCTCGCGCTCGCGGAAACCGGACTCTCCCTCCTTCTCGAAGATGAAGGGGATGTCGACGCCGGTGCGCCGCACGATCTCCGTGTCGCTATCGTAGAAGGGTCTGCCGAGGTGCCGGGCTATGCTGCGACCGACAGCGGTCTTGCCCGAGCCCATCGGGCCAATGAGGACGATATTGGGCGCGCCGCGCATAAGAGCGCAAGGATAACAAGCCGCGCGCGGCAGACGCCAAAACGACGCCGCCGCCCGAAGGCGGCGGCGGAGCGCTCGATCCAGGTATCAAGTCACGCTGACGGGTATCGTGTAGATCGTCGCCGTCTTGGTGCCCGGCGAAGTGACCTTGATGGTTATCGTGCCACCGCCCGCCGTCCCGGATGCGTTGACGAAAGTCGTGAAATTCTGTCCGCCGACCGCGGTAGCGCATCCCACGGTGAACGAGCTCGTACTGGAGCTGACCGTGCCAACCGAGGAATCGGCCGAGATGGCGATGCTCGAGCCGGCCGCAACGGGATTGCCGTTCCCGTCCTGCACGTTGAAAGTGATGGACCCCGTGCCTGAATGCGGAATGGTCATCCCGGTGAAATTACCCGTGAACCCGGTCGCGCCCACGAAGGTGACTATCGAGTCGGCGGTGGACATGATGAGCAGGTGCGCCGCCCCGATCGCCAGTGTCTTCGTCGTGCAGGTCGAGCTGGCATCCGTGCCGGTGCAGGTGATACCCACGAATGAGCCGCTCGGGCCATCCCGAGTGCTGTTGTGGTTGTAGTCCAGGAAGTACTCGCCCGAGTCGTATAGAGCGTTCTCATTGGCATCGTCGTAGGGCTCGCCGAGATCCTGGAACGTCTCGCCCGATTCCCAGAAGCCGTCTCCGTTGGCATCGTCGAAGGTCTCCTCGCCGATGGCCGTCGCCAGAATCGTGGCGCGGCCGTTTGCCAGCAGCGCCGGGGTGTCGGAATTCGTCTGCGGCCTCGGATTGGCGCTCGTCCAATTGGCTACGCAGGCGCCTCCCGCAGTCGTGCAGCTACCGACGATCTGTCCGCCGTTCGTATAGAAAGTCACCGCGGTACCGTCGAGCACGGGATTGCTGTAGCGGTCAGACAGCCGCACCGTTACTGGGACAACCACACCGTCGGTGCCATACGCCTCTACGTTGGGGCACGCGGGCACATCGCCCCCGCTGCCATACTGAGCCGCGCCGACCGCAATCGAGAAGGAATTCGAGGCGGGGATGCCGGTGGTGACGGTGAGCACGCTGGATTGCGTGCTCAGGTTGGGTGACGCTATCGATGCAGTTACTTTGACCGCGGTATGGACGGTTCCCGAGCTGACCGTCGTCTGCACGGTGCCATCTGCCGCGGAGGTGGCGCTCGTTGGCGTGAGCGAGAGGCCGCCCACACCGGAATCCAGCGCGAAATCGACTGTCACGCCCGGCTTGGGCGCGCCCGTCGCATCGAGCACCTTGAAGACGACCGTGGAGGTCGAAGGCTGTCCCGTGCCCTTGAGGCCGATCGTGCTCGGCGTGGCCGACTCGAACTCGATGGACCCCGTCGTGGCCGCCGCGACGGTGACGGTCCCCGTGGCGGTGAGACTGGTGGTTCCTACCGTTGCGCTGGCGGTGATGACATCGGAGCCACTACAGCCCTTGGCGGCGTAAGTCGCATCCGCGGTACCGGTCGAGGTGATTACTGTATCGGGATTCGAGCCGCCGGAGCTGCTCCCGGAAGCCGTGACGGCGGCCAGTCCCTGCGAGATGCAGGTCGAGTTGAATTTAACGGTGACCGCCGCGCCGGTATAGAGCACACCCGTCTGGTCGACGATGGACACCTCCAGGCTCGTGGTTCCGCCCGCCGACAGCGAGGAGTTGGAAATGGCGATCATTCCCGCCTGAAAGCTGCTGCCGCTGCCGCTGCCCATGGCGTAGGTCGGGGTGCCGCCGCCGGTCCCAGTGCCGCCGCCACCACCGCCACCGCCGGTGCCGCTGCCCGAGCCGCCGCCAAAAGCGAGCGAGCCGCTACTGCCGCCGCCGCAGGCCGCGAGTGTCACGGCCGCGAGGGCCATGACTGCCATCGAACTCAGCTTCTTCATATGCTTTCCACCATGAATGCCGCACGTCGCAGCACGACCCGCCCGTTCAGTAAACATTGATGCCCTGGCGAACGATCTTCGGCGTCACGAAGATCAGAAGCTCGTCCTTCTTGTTGGTGCGATCCGTGTTCTTGAAGAGATGGCCCAGCACCGGGATGTCGCCTAGCCAGGGAACCTTGTTCACGACATTGCTGGAATTCGTCGTCAGGATGCCGCCCAACACCACGGTTTGGCCGTCGTTGACCAGCACCTGCGTGGTCACCTCGCGCGTGTCGATCGCCGGCACATTGACGCCGCCGGACTCCACGACCACCTGTCCGACCTCGTCATCGCGGACGTCGAGGTCGAGGATGATGCGATTGTCGGGAGTGATCTGCGGCGTCACCTGCAGCTGCAGGACGGCATTCTTGAAGGAGATCGACGTGGCACCGCTCGAGGCCGACTGCTGATAGGGAATTTCCACGCCCTGCATGATCGTCGCCTGCTTCTGATTGGCGGTGATCACGCGTGGGGAAGAAATGTCCTTGGCTTCGGTCTCCGCTTCGGCCGCGGAGAGCTCGAGGTCGATGAGGTGCGCGCCGCTCAGAATGCCCACAGCGAGCGAGCCGTCGGGCGTGCCCACGGGCAGGTTGACGTTGTAGCGTGCGGGGAAACCGGAGCTGCCGGTAGGAATGCCGACCGGTCCAACGCTGCCGTTAGTCGACAGGTTGTTGATTACCGATCCGATCATCGTGTCCTCGCCCGCGGCGGTACCGGTAGTCGTCACGACTCCGTTGCGCCCGTTCGCGAAGGCCTCGGTGAGCCCGAGCCGTGCGCCGAGCTGCCGCTCGAAGTCGTCATTCACCAGCACCACACGCGCCTCGATCTCCACCTGCCGCACCGGGACGTCCAGTCGCGCGACCAGGCGGTTGATCTGCTCCAGATTCTCCGGCGTGTCCTGCAGCAGCAGGGTGTTGGTGCGATCGTCCACGGCGACGTTGCCGCGCTTGGAGAGAAGCGAATTGCTCTGCGACTTGATCAGCGACGCGAGGTCGGCTGCCTTGGCGTAGTTGATCTGCAGGTACTCCGAGCGCAGCGGCTCGAGCTGCTGCACCGAGTTCTGCGCCGAGAGCTCCGCCTTCTCGCGCTCGGCGAGCTCCGCCTGCGGCGCCACGAGGATCACGTTACCCTCCTTGCGCTGGCCGAGCCCCTTGGTCTGCAGGATGATCGCCAGGGCCTGGTCCCACGGCACATTCTGCAGGCGCAGCGTCACGCTACCCCCGACGGAATCGCTGACCACGATGTTCTGGCCGCTGGCGTCTGCGAGCAGCTGCAGCACCGCGCGCACGGAGATGTCCTGGAAGTTGAGCGTCAGGCGCTCGCCCGTGTACTTCGCCTTGCGCGCCTCAGCTTCTCCCTTCTTGAGCGGCTGCAGCTCGATCACGTACTCGTTGTCGGACTGGTAGGCGAGCTGGTCGTACTCTCCCGTCGCGTTGATCGCGATGCGCGCACCATGGCTGCCCTTGGTGACGTCGAAGGCGCTGACGGGCGTGCCGAAATCCGTCGCGTCATAGCGGCGCACCAGGTTTTCCGGCACCGACGCATTGGTGAAGTCGACGACGATCTGGTTGCCGACCTGCTGCAGGTTGACCGGAATGTGCGGGTCGGAAAGGTGCACGATCACGCGCCCGGAGCCATCGGCGCCCCGGCGGAAGTCGATGCTGCGCAGCTCCCAGGGCTGGGTCTCGGTCCCACTGGCGGCCACGGGCATCGCGGCAGCACCCGTATCGGACGGCGTCTGAGCGTTGGCCATCTCCGACTGCGCCCGCGAAACGCCCGCGGCGCTGGTTCCCAGCGTCACCACGATCTCATTTCCCTGGCGCTCCACGTCATAAGGCACGAGCTTGTCGAGGCTGACCACCAGGCGCGAGCGGTCCTTGCCTTCGGCGGCGAGGATCGAGTTGACGCCCCCCGATTGCACGTCGATGCGCCGGGATGGCAGCGCGAGCGAGGTGTTGGGCAGGTCGATCGCGACCCGCGCCGGGTTGTCGATGGTGAAAGACAGCGGCTGCGGCGCGGGCCCCGAAAGGTGCAGGGTGAGGCGCATGCGCTCGTTCGCGAGCGGCTGCACGTCGATCGACTGCAGGGCCGGGCCGTCCGCGGCGTACGCGGGCCGGCTGGGCAGCGTCGCGAACACGGCGAGCGCCGCGAGCCAGGCGGCCGCGCTCAGGATCCGACACATCGGGGAAAGGGATTTCATTGTTCGAGACTCCCTACTGGCTGAGGCCCAAGGCCGCCGGCCGTTTCATGTAGCCACCGAGGCCATCGGGGACGATCTCGGTGACATCGATCTTGGAAGGTGAGATGTCGGTGATGCGGCCGTCGTTCTGGCCCATGTAGTTACCGACCGTGACGCGGTGAACGATGCCGTCCTTGGTCTGCACCAGGCCGTACATCCCGCCCGCGATCCTCAGGGTGCCCACCATCTTCAGCGTATCTAGAGAGAACTGCTCCAGGAACTCGCGCGGGCGCTTGGCATCCGGCCGCACCGAGTTGAATCCGGTCGCCTGGCTGGGCACGAACGGTGAGCGCAGACCCTGATCGTCGTAGACGAAGGTCTCGTAGGGCTTGACCTCGGGCAGCGGCTCGACATGGCCGCCGGGCTGCTGTTCGGTCTGCTGGATGAACTGCTGCAGATCGTCATCGGCGCTGGTGCAGCCGGCGAGACCGATGACGGCGGCGCAGGCCAGAACGCAAGCGCGAACGCTGCAGGTACGGACAAGAGTGTGCTGTTTCATTTGAATGACCACCCCGCTGCGTCCCTCAGTGGCCCGGAGGATGGACGAATTTCTTGCCCGGCTGCGCCGCGGCCATCTCGTCCTGGTCAAGATACCGATAGGTCTTGGCCGTCAGGGTCAGAGTCAGGTCGTCGTAGTCGCCGCCGCCGGCCTTGGCCGGCTGGATCTGGATGTCGTGCAGCGTGACGATGCGCGGCAGGGCCGCAATGCCGCTCACGAACTCCCCGAACTGGTGATAGCTGCCGGTGAGGACCATCTTGATGGGCAGCTCCGCGTAGAAGTCCTGCGCCTGCTCCGGCTCAGGCTGGAAGAGCTTCTGCTGCAGGCCGGCTCCCAGCGCCGTTTGCGAGATGTCGACCAGGAGGTTGGGCACCTCGGTCTTGCCGGGAAGCTGGCGCAGCAGGGCGCCGAAGGAGCGTTGCAGGTCCTTCAGCTGCTGCTTGTAGACAGCCAGATTGACCGCCCGCGCATGCTTCTGCTGGAACTCCTGCCGCAGTGACAGCTCCTGGGCTTCCTTCTGCTGCAGCTCCGGCCGCACGTCCTGCCAGACGAAGAACCAGGTCAGGAAAATCGCCAGAACGAAGAAGGTCGCGGCCACCGCGGCCACCAGCACCGGCAGCGGCCATCGTCCCGGGTCACGCGGATCGAGGTCGCGTATTTCCTCGAGGAAGTTCAAGTTCATTCAGTGTCCCCCCGCGCGCGCCACGACGCGCCGTCCCGGCGGGCCGTCGGAACCGGAGTCGGCGTCCGCCGCCGTTTCCTGGGCATCCAACGTGAAACTCGAGCCAAACGCTCCCGGAGCGGACTGGATCACCTCGAGGGTCGGGTTCTTCATCCACTGCGACGAGTCGATGTTGCGCATGAAGGCCGAGACCCGCGTGCTCGACTGGGCGACGCCGGTGAATTTCAGGTGATCGCCCGATTGAGTGACCCCCGTGAGGTACACGCCCTCCGGCAGCGTCTTCACGATCTGATCGAAGACGTGGACGATCTCGGGCCGCGAGCGCTGCAGCTTCTCGATGATCTGCATGCGGGCGATGAACTGGCGCTTGGTCTGCTCGAGGTTGTTGATCTCCTCGATCTGCCGGTCCAGGATCTTGATCTGCGCCTGCAGCCGCTCGTTGCGCCGCTCCTGCGCGTCGATCATTCCGTTGTACAGCAGGTAGACGGCGATCGCCACCACCCCGGCGCAAATCGCTGCCCCGCCCAGGGCCACCATGAAGGCGAGCTTGCGCTCCTTGCGCTGCGCCTCTCTCCAGGGAAGTAGGTTGATACGCGGCATGTCAGTCGAAGCTCCGCAACGCCAGTCCGCATGCCGTCAGCAGGGCGGTCGCATCGCGCTGCACCGCCTGCGCCTTGGCGCGCGAAGATAGCTTCATTTGCCCGAGCGGCTCGCCCTTCTCGGCGGCGATACCGACGCGGCTCGCAATCACTTCCGCGACGCCCGGGATGTTGGCGCAGCCGCCGCAGATCAGGATCTTCTCGGGTTGCTCACGGCCGGAGCCGGAGGCGAGATAGAACTGCAGCGAGCGGCTGACCTGCTGGGTCATGTCATCGATGAAGGGATCCAGCACTTCGGCCTGGTAATTGCCGGGGAGGCCCCCTTCCTTCTTCGCGCGCCCCGCCTCCTCCATGGAGAGTCCGTAGGTGCGCATGATTTCTTCGGTGAGCTGCTGACCGCCGAAGGAGAAGTCGCGGGTGTAGACCACCTTGAGATTGCGCAGCACGCTGAAGGTGGTGCTGCTCGCGCCGAAGTCCACTACGGCGATCGTCCGGTCGATCCCCCCGTCCGGCATCTGGTGCGTCATCAGCTTGCAGGCGTTCTCCAGCGCGAACGCCTCGACATCCACGATCTTCGCGGTGAGGCCGGCCGCCTTGACGGCTGCCTGCCGCTGCTCGACGTTCTCCGTCCGTGTGGCCACCAGGAGCACGTCATTGGTCTCGGGGTCCTTCTCGGAGGGGCCGAGCACCTCGAAATCGTAGCTGACCTCATCCATCGGGAAGGGGATGTACTGGTCGGCCTGCATTTCCACCTGGGCTTCCAGGTCGTTGGCGCGCAGCGCCCGCGGCATCTGGATCACCTTGGTGATGGCGGCATCGCCACTGATGGCAATGGCCACCTCGGTGCTTTTCGCCCCCGAGCGCTTGACGGCGCGGCGTACAGCCTCCCCCACGGCCTCGGCGTCCACGATGGCCTTCTCGTTGATGGCATTCTGGGGCGTGGGCTCGGCCGCATAGGCCTCGACCCGGTACTGACCCCCGGACATGGTAAGCTCGATCAGCTTGACCGAGGACGTAGTTATGTCAAGTCCCAGAAGGGGCCGGTGCTTGCGCTGAAGGAGGAACATTTTATTTCCTTTTCAGGTATTTACGCCTGAAAACGACCGCCCCGCATGAATGCCCGGTGCACTATATATCAGCGCAAAGTTAAATTGAACGTGAGCCGGCTCACGGAAACGTCCGATCGCATGCCGGATGCTCCGCAGCCGGGCACGTAAAGTGCCCCGGCTGTCGTGGAGAACTACAGAGAGTTTTGACTGTGCCGTACCCAAGCATTCTGGAGACGCGCCTTCGGGCGGACACGGCCAAGCGCAATGCGAGGGACGGTCTAGAAACCGACCGGCAACCCCGCTGTCATAGGCTCATGCGTCCCGTAGACCGGAGGCTTTGCGTCCCCACCTTTCGGTGAGTTTGCCCTGAAACGGCCGCTACTATGCATAGCCCCCGCGGGGAGCGCAAGCAGAGAGAGTCATTTTCTGTGAAATGGAAACAGGTTCGCATTTCGGTCGCCGCGCTGGGCGGTGTGATGTTGATCACACTTCTGGGCGCATACATGTATGCCTGCAGTTATGTCTACCTGCAGCCGTCGCTTCCCACCAGCGCGCAGATGCGCAACGTGGCGTTGAAAGTTCCGCTGCGCATCTACACCTCCACGGGAGACCTCATCGCGCAAATCGGCGAACAACAGCGCACGCCCGTGCGCTATGACCAGATCCCGCCGCTGGTGCGGGACGCCTTCCTTGCGGCCGAGGACCACCGGTTCTTCCAGGAGAGCGGCATCAGTTTCATTGGTATCGCGCGCTCGGCCATCGTCGATCTGATCGCGGGCCGCAAGGTACAGGGCGGAAGCACGATCACGCAGCAGGCGGCCCGCAACGTGTTCCTGACGCTCGACAAGACATGGCGGCGCAAGCTGCAGGAAACCTTCGTCACCTTCGACATGGATCACGAGTTCACCAAGCAGGAGGTCTTCCAGCTCTATCTCAACGTCATCTTTTTCGGCCAGCGCTCTTACGGTGTCGCCGCGGCGGCGCAGACCTACTTCGGCAAGCGCCTCGACCAGCTCACCGTGGCCGAGGCAGCGACGCTCGCCGGCATGCCGCAGGCGCCCTCGCTATACAACCCGATCATCCATCCGCATCTGGCCGCCGCGCGCCGCTCCTATGTGCTGCAGAGGATGCTCGATCTCGGCTACATCGATGCCGCCACGGCGCAAGCAGCCAACAACATGCCCATGGACGCCAGGGCCCACGCGCCGCATGTCGATGTCAGCGCGCCCTACGTGGCGGAGCTGGTGCGGCAGCAGATGGAGCAGTGGTACGGGCCAGCCGCGGAAACCGCCGGTTACCGCGTGTACACGACCATCGACGGTAGGCTGCAGTCCCTCGCCAACCGCGCCGTCCAGCTCGGGCTCATCGAGTATGACCGGCAACGGGGCTGGCGCGGGCCCATCGGGCGCACGGTGCTCGCAGCCGACGCCACCCGGGCCCAGCTCGAGCAGCTGGTCGACGAATACACGCCGCTCGGCATGCTTTTTCCCGCCGTGGTGGTGAAGGTGGGACAACAGGACGCCCAGGTCTATGTCAGATCGCGCGGCCTCGCCGACATCGGCTGGAACGGGCTCTCCTGGGCACGCAAGGCGCTGGGCGAGGATGCGCTGGGTCCCTCGCCAAAGACCGCCGCGGATGTCCTTGCGCGCGGTGATGTCGTCTACGTGGTCGCGGACAAGCAAGGTCACGCGCAGCTCGCGCAGATGCCGCAGGCGCAGAGCGCGTTCGTCGCTCTCGATCCCAACGACGGTGCGGTTGCCGCCCTCGTCGGCGGCTTCGATTTCTTCTCCAACAAGTTCAACCGTGCGGTCCAGGCGGAGCGGCTGCCGGGCTCGGGATTCAAGCCGTTCTTCTATTCCGCGGCGCTCGATGACGGTTACACGCCCGCAAGCACGCTGCTCAACGCGCCGGTCGTGGTCGGCGGAAGCGGACTGGAGACCACCTGGCGGCCGGAGAACGACACACGCTCGTTCAGCGGCCCCGTGCGTCTGCGCGTAGCGCTCGCCCACTCGCTCAACCTGGTGTCGATCCGGTTGCTGCGCGACCTGGGCTTGCAGTACGTCAGTCAGTATGTCAGCCGCTTCGGCTTCGACCCCAAGACCCTGCCGCAAAACCTGACGCTGGCGCTCGGCACGCTGCGTGCGACGCCGCTGCAGATGGCGACGGCGTACTCGGTATTCGCCAACGGCGGCTTCAAGGTCGATCCCTACTACATGGCTCGGGTCGAGGACGCTTCCAACAAGGTGGTCTGGCAGGCCGCGCCGCGCATCGCCTGCCCGCTCTGCGGCACTCCGGCCTCGCTCAGCGATTTGAAGCCCGCGCCGACCGCGGCGGCCCTTCTCGAGGAGGCTGACGCACTGCGCGGCGGCCCCGGCGCGCTGCCGCCGGATCGGCTCGCGCCGCGGGTCATCAGCCCGCAGAACGATTACCTCATGACCTCCATGATGAAGGACGTCATCAAATATGGCACCGCCGTGCGGGCGCTGTCGCTGAATCGCGATGACATCGCGGGCAAGACCGGCACGAGCAACGACTATCGCGACGCGTGGTTCAACGGCTACACGCCGGAGCTGGAGGCCACCGTTTGGGTGGGGTACGACGACAATCGGCCGCTCGGGGCGGGCGATGAGGGCGCCCACACGGCCCTGCCCATCTGGCTCCACTTCATGCGGTACGCGCTTGGAGGCGTTCCGCAGTGGCAGCGGCCCATGCCACCCGGCATCGTCAGGTTGCGCATCTCTCCCCAGTCGGGGACGTTGGTGAGCGACGAGAACCCGGATGGCATTCCTGAGGTCTTCATGGCCAACCATCTGCCGTCGGCGGCGCCTGGCGGCGCCTCGACGGCGCAGGGCACCCAGACCCAAACCGGCGCGGAATCGATATTCTGACTTCGATGGCGAGACGATACCCGACACCCCGCGGTGACAACCTGCGGCGCGCGCTGGCCCAGGAGGCCGCGCGCATCATGGCGGAGCACGGCATCCGGGACTTCTTCATCGCCAAGCGCAAGGCGGCCGAAAGACTCGGCGTGAATGACGGTGCCGCGGTATTGCCGAAGAACACGGAGATCGAGACGGCTCTCGCGGAGTACCAGCGTCTCTTCGGCCGCGAGTCGCACGAGGAGTCGTTGCAGGCGCAGCGGCGCGCGGCCCTCGCGGCGATGCAGCAATTACGCGAGTTCGAGCCGCGCCTCGTCGGCCCGGTGCTGAGCGGCACCGCGACGGAGCACTCCGAGGTGCAGCTGCACCTCTTCGCCGACTGCGCCGAATCCGTCGCGCTCAAGCTCATCGATGACGGCATCGCGCACGAAGTGACGGAGCGGCGGGTACGCATGAGCCCGGAGCGAGTTCTCGCCTATCCGGGGCTGCGCTTCGAAGTCGAGGATCAGGCGATCGACGTCACCGTGTTCCCGATGGACGGAATCCGCCAGGCGCCGGTGAGCCCGGTCGACGGCAGGCCGATGAAGCGAGCGAATACGGTCGAGGTGGAGGCGCTGCTCGGTGACTAGCCGCTGAGACCTTGCTTGTCGAGATCCGGCTTCGCCGGTTTACTTCCCGGCCGCGGCGACGCCGTACTTCTTGCGGAACTTGTCCACCCGCCCGGCGGTATCGACGATCTTCTGCTTGCCCGTGTAGAAGGGGTGGCAGCTCGAGCACACTTCCACCTGCAGGTCGTGTCCCAGCGTGGAGCTCGTCTTGAACGAGTTGCCGCAGGAGCAGGTGACCGTGATCTCTTTGTAGGCAGGATGGATTTCGGGTTTCATGGCAGGCTTCCGGCGGTAGCGGTGATCGGTCCGTTGGTACATGGGGCCGGCCGCATCGATTCAAAGGGCCGGCGAGTTTAGCCGTCGATCCCGGTCGCGACAAGGGTTTCGAGGCCTTCGGCCAGGCTCAGGACCACGCCGCCGCGAAGGACCTCGAAATCATGGCCCCGCTCAAGGTCTCCTTATCCACAGAAGCTGTGGATAACTCTGTGGGCGAGCATCCCGCCCTAGGTAAAATTTCCCGGTCATATTGCATATTTATTGCAATGGTTAAAAAATGACCAGCTATTTTTGTCATGTTCTTTCAGTAACTTACGCGCACATCATCGACCCACATGGTGGGTTTGACCTCTAATTTGCTCATTTTACGTTCCCGGTTCCGGCACCTGTGAATAACGCGCGCCCGGCGAGCGCTGGCGCAGGCTGCGGAGCGGTTGACAATTCCGATTGACCAGCGGTTTTCGGGATTTCCATCACGAAACGTAACAGGATGTCATTGAGGAATTTCAGGCCGAGTGGACTTGCCCGGTAGCACGTCCCCGAGGTGACGATCAAGCCCTCGGCAGCCAGATCCGCCAGGGTCCCGGCGACGGTTTCCCAGGCAAGCCCGGTGCGCCCGGTGAAGGTCTTCACCTCGAACCCGGCGACGAGCCGCAGCGCATTCAACATGAATTCGAATGGCAGCTCGTGGGCCGGAACCGCTGAGCGAGTGAACGTGCCACGTCCCGCCGCTGCGAGGTAGCGGCGCGGGTCCCGCACTTGAGTGGTCCGCACCACCTGTCCGGCGGCGGGGAGGCTCAGCTTCCCGTGTGCACCTGCTCCGATGCCGAGATAATCGCCAAAGGACCAGTAGTTGAGATTGTGCCGGCAGTGCCGTCCGGCGGTGGCGTAGGCCGAGACCTCGTATTGCGCAAACCCCGTCCGCTCGAGACGGTCCAGGCACGCATCCAGCATCTCGTCGGTCTCGTCGTCGTTTGGCAGGACGGGCGGACGTCCGGCGAAGACAGTTCCTGCCTCGATCGTGAGCTGGTAGTGAGAGAGGTGACTCGGGTGGAGCGCCAGGGCCGCCGCGACGTCGCTCAGCGCCGCGCCAGCGTCCTGGCCCGGCAGCCCGTACATCAGGTCGATGTTGAAATTGTCCAGGCCGGCGGCGTGCAGCTCCGTCGCCGCGCGGCGCGTCTCTTCCGCGCAATGAATGCGGCCCAGCGCGGCCAGGCGTGCATCGTCGAAGGACTGCGCGCCGAGCGAGACTCGATTGACACCCGCCGCGCGATATTCCGCGAACCGGCCGCGCTCGATCGTTCCGGGATTCGCCTCCAGGGTGACCTCGAGGTCGCCGGCAAGCGCGAGGTGCCGTCGCGCGAACTCCAGCAGGCACGCAACGGCGCGCGGCGAAAACAGGCTCGGCGTGCCGCCGCCGAGAAAGATACAGCGCACCTCGCGCCCCCCCGCCTCCGGCGCCTGCGCTTCGAGATCGCGCTGCAGCGCCTCGACGTAGCGCTGCTCGTCGAGCTCGCCGTGCAGCGTGTACGAGTTGAAATCGCAGTACGGGCACTTGCGCACGCACCAGGGAAAATGCACGTAGAGCGCGAGCGGTGGAGTTTCGAGCACGGCGGCGGGTATGGCCCTTGGGTACGACGGGCTATTTTATGCGATGCGCGCGGGCCAACGCGCAAATGCGGCCCGTCCGAATTCGACTGCGCGGGCTCGCCATGGTTCATGGTTCATGGCCGCCGCATGAGTGCGCGTTAACGATCTTTAATTTACTCGCCGGTAGGCTGAGCGGCACAATAGCGCCTTGATTCGGAGCGCGGAGCGTGTAAACCTTCCGCCTCTCCCCCCGCTGGCGCCGAAGGCCCCCTAAACGCAGAGCTCCACCGAATGACAGATAAGACATTCGAGCTCGTAGATCGAGCCTCCGACCGCAAGGTCACCCTGTCCGTCCGTCCGGGCACCATCGGCCCTTCGGTGATGGACGTTGCGGCGCTCAACAAAGACCTCGGGGTCTTCACCTACGATCCGGGATTCGGTGTCACCGCCTCTTGCGAGAGCCGCATCACCTATATCGATGGCGACGCCGGCGTGCTGCTCTATCGCGGTTACCCCGTGGAGCAGCTTGCGCAGAAGAGCTCCTTCACGGAGGTGTCGTACCTGCTGCTGCACGGGAATCTCCCGAGCCGCAAGCAGCTCGAGGAGTTCGAGGGCAGCATCCGACATCACACGATGATCAACGAGTCGCTGCTGCGCTTCTTCCACGGCTTTCATTACGACGCGCACCCGATGGCGATGGTCTCCGCGGTGGTGGCATCGATGTCCGCGTTCTATCACGACACGATGGACATCTATAACCCGCGCCAGCGGGAGATCTTCGCGCATCGCATCATCGCCAAGATCCCGACCATCGCCGCGGCCGCCCACAAGCACGCTCTCGGGCAGCCCTACATCTATCCGCGCAACGACCTCGACTACTGCAGCAACCTGCTGCACATGCTCTACGCCGTGCCGTGCGAGCCGTATCACCTCGATCCGGTCGCCGCGCAGGCGCTCGATCTTCTTTTCATCCTCCACGCCGACCACGAGCAGAACGCCAGCACCTCGACGGTGCGGCTCGCGGGCAGCACCGGCGCCAATCCCTACGCCGCGATCTCGGCGGGTGTGTCGGCGCTCTGGGGTCCGGCGCACGGCGGCGCCAACGAGGCGGTGCTCGCCATGCTGGAGCAGATCGGCACCGCGGATCACATCCCGAAGTTCCTCGCGATGGCGAAGGACAAATCCAGCCA
>DASUKK010000013.1:0-33440 GCA_036278795.1 Steroidobacteraceae bacterium
CCTTTTGCCGCGCCAGATCGACCAGCACCCGCGCATAGTGCGGATCATCCTCGACCACCAGCAAAACGGCATCCGACGGCTCGATCTCGTCACGGTCGTCGGCAATCTCCTCCACGCGCGCCGCGGTCGTGAGAGAGGGCACCAGGGAGGCCTGAGCGGCGGGCGCAGGCGCCACGGCGGTAGACCCCTTGGCATGCGTGAGAGTCACCTGCGATTGCGGCAGATACAGCGTGAACGTACTGCCGGCGCTCGGCGAGCTGCTCAGGCGGATCTCACCGCCGAGGAGTTGCGCGAGCTCGCGGCTGATCGCCAGACCCAAGCCGGTGCCGCCGTACTTGCGCGCCGTGCCGGCGTCCGCCTGCTGGAAGGCCTCGAAAATGATGCGCTGCTTCTCTGGCGGGATGCCGATGCCGGTATCGCTCACCGAGAACTCGATGACCGTGCCACTTTGGTTGAGCGTCGGATGATCCGGGCTCCAGCCGCCGCTGGCGGTCGCGACGCGCAGCCGGACGCCGCCGCGCTCCGTGAACTTGAAGGCGTTCGACAGCAGGTTCTTCAGGATCTGCAGCAGACGCTTGGAGTCCGTCGTCATCGAGCGCACGAGCCGCAGATCGAAATCCAGCGTGAATGCGAGCTTGCGGGTCTCCGCCTCGTGACGGAAGCTGCGCTCGATCGTCTCCTTGAGAGTGCCGAAGCTCAGGTCCTCGTACTCCACGGTGACCGTTCCGGACTCGATCTTGGACAGGTCGAGGATGTCGGTGATGAGGTTGAGCAGATCCGTGCCGGCGGAATGGATGGTGCGCGCGTACTCGACCTGGCGGTTCGAGAGATTGCCCTCGCTGTTCTGCGAGAGTTGCTGGCCGAGGATGAGGATGCTGTTCAGCGGCGTGCGCAGCTCATGCGACATGTTGGCGAGGAATTCGGACTTGTAGCGCGAAGTCAGCGCCAGCTCCGCCGCCTTCTCCTCGAGGGCCTTGCGGGCGAGCTCGATCTCCGTGTTCTTCCGTTCGACTTCCACGTTCTGCTCGGCGAGCAGGCGCGCCTTGGTGGCGAGCTCCTCGTTCGTCTGCTGCAGCTCGCGTTGCTGGGTCTGCAATTCCCCGGCGAGCTGCTGCGATTGCTTCAGCAGCTCCTCGGTGCGCATCGTCGCCTCGATGGTGTTGAGGACCACACCGATACTGTCGGTGAGCTGCTCGAGGAAGGCGAGGTGCGAAGGCGTGAAGTCATAGAGGGAGGCGAGCTCCACTACCGCCTTCACTTCGCCTTCGTACAGCACCGGCAGCACGATGACGCTGCGCGGAGCGGCGGCGACGAGGCCGCCGCGCACTTCGATCGAGCGCGTGTCGAGGTCCGTGATGAGCAGACGCCTGCGGTCGGCGGCCGCCTGGCCGACGAGGCCCTCGCCGATCGCGAAGAAGCGCGGATCGCGCATCTCGTGCGCGCCATCGGCATAGCTCGCGAGCTCCTTGAGGCACGAGGCGCCGTTCGCCGTGTCCATGACGTACATGACGCCCTGCTGGACGTTGACGAGCGGCGCGACTTCGGAGAGGAGCAGCCGACCGACCGTCACCAGGTCGCGCTGACCCTGCAGCATGCGGCTGAACTTCGCGATATTGGTCTTCAGCCAGTCCTGCTCCGTGTTGCGCTCCGTCGTGCCGCGCAGGTTGCCGATCATGGCATTGATGTTGTCCTTGAGCTCCGACACCTCGCCGCGCGCATCCACCTGGATCGAGCGGGTGAGGTCGCCCTGGGTCACGGCGGTCGCCACCTCGGCGATCGCGCGCACCTGGGTGGTGAGATTGGCGGCGAGCAGGTTCACGTTGGCCGTGAGGTCCTTCCAGGTGCCGGCGGCACCCGGCACGTGTGCCTGGCCGCCGAGGCGGCCTTCCACTCCCACCTCGCGCGCCACGCTCGTCACCTGGTCGGCGAAGATCGCGAGCGTGTCGGTCATGCTGTTGATGGTGTCGGCGAGCGCCGCGACCTCGCCCTTCGATTCGACCGTCAGCCTCTGCCTGAGGTCGCCGTTCGCCACGGCGGTCACCACTTTCACGATGCCGCGCACCTGGTTCGTCAGGTTGTTCGCCATGACGTTGACGTTGTCGGTGAGGTCCTTCCACGTGCCCGCGACTTCCGGCACCTCGGCCTGCCCACCGAGCTTGCCCTCGGTGCCCACCTCGCGCGCCAGGCGGGTCACTTCCGCCGCGAAGCTGTTCAACTGGTCCACCATCGTATTGATGGTGTTCTTGAGCTCCAGGATCTCGCCCTGCACGTCCACCGTGATCTTGCGCGAGAGGTCGCCGCGCGCCACGGCGGTGGTCACCTCGGCGATGTTGCGCACCTGGCCGGTGAGGTTGCGCGCCATGGAGTTGACATTGTCGGTGAGGTCCTTCCAGGTGCCGGCGACACCCGGCACGACCGCCTGGCCGCCGAGCTTGCCTTCGGAGCCCACCTCGCGCGCCACGCGGGTCACTTCCGCCGCGAAGCTGTTCAGCTGGTCGACCATCGTGTTGATGGTCTCCTTCAACTGCAGGATCTCGCCGCGCACGTCCACC
Organism: Steroidobacteraceae bacterium; assembly: GCA_036278795.1. Classification (GTDB taxonomy): domain Bacteria; phylum Pseudomonadota; class Gammaproteobacteria; order Steroidobacterales; family Steroidobacteraceae; genus 13-2-20CM-66-19. The sequence continues at coordinate 2,553 of DASUKK010000013.1, forward strand.
GTGATCTTGCGCGAGAGGTCGCCACGGGCGATCGCGGTCGACACCTCGGCGATGTTACGGACCTGGCCGGTCAGGTTGCCGGCCATGAAGTTGACGTTGTCGGTGAGATCCTTCCAGACGCCGCTCACGTCCTTCACCTCGGCCTGGCCGCCGAGCTTGCCCTCGGTGCCCACCTCGCGCGCCACGCGCGTCACCTCGGCCGCGAAGCTGTTCAACTGATCCACCATCGTGTTGACGGTGTTCTTGAGCTCGAGGATCTCGCCCTTGACGTCCGCCGTGATCTTGCGCGAGAGGTCGCCGCGGGCGATGGCGGTCGCCACCTCCGCGATGTTACGCACCTGGCCGGTGAGGTTGCCCGCCATGGAGTTCACGCTGTCGGTGAGATCCTTCCAGGTGCCGGCCACGCCGGGCACGATCGCCTGGCCGCCGAGCTTGCCTTCGGTACCCACTTCGCGCGCCACGCGCGTCACTTCCGAGGCGAAGGAACGCAGCTGGTCCACCATCGTGTTGATGGCTTCCTTGAGCTGCAGGATCTCGCCGCGCACGTCCACCGTGATCTTGCGCGAGAGGTCGCCGTTCGCGACCGCGACGGTTACTTCCGAGATGTTGCGGACCTGGCCGGTGAGGTTGCCCGCCATCGAGTTCACGCTGTCGGTGAGGTCCTTCCACGTCCCGGCCACGCCCGGCACGATCGCCTGGCCGCCGAGCTTGCCTTCGGTGCCCACCTCGCGCGCCACGCGCGTCACCTCGGCCGCGAAGCTGTTCAACTGATCCACCATCGTGTTGATGGTGTTCTTGAGCTCGAGGATCTCGCCCTTCACGTCCACCGTGATCTTGCGCGAGAGGTCGCCGCGCGCCACGGCCGTCGTCACTTCCGCGATGTTGCGCACCTGGCCGGTGAGGTTCGTCGCCATCGCGTTGACGCTGTCGGTGAGATCCTTCCAGGTGCCGGCCACGCCCGGCACGATCGCCTGGCCGCCGAGCTTGCCCTCGGTGCCCACTTCGCGCGCCACGCGCGTCACCTCGGAGGCGAAGGAGCGCAGCTGGTCCACCATCGTGTTGATGGCTTCCTTCAGCTGCAGGATCTCGCCGCGCACGTCCACCGTGATCTTGCGCGAGAGGTCGCCGCTCGCCACGGCGATCGTCACTTCGGAGATGTTGCGCACCTGACCGGTCAGGTTGCTCGCCATGGAGTTGACGCTGTCGGTCAGGTCCTTCCAGGTGCCCGACACGCCGGCCACGGCCGCCTGGCCGCCGAGCTTGCCCTCGGTGCCCACCTCGCGCGCCACGCGCGTCACTTCCGAGGTGAAGGCGCTCATCTGCTCGATCATGGCGTTGACGATGCTGGCCGAGCGCAGGAACTCGCCCTGCAGCGGCCGGCCGTCGACTTCCAGGCTCATGGTCTGCGAGAGATCGCCCTTGGCGACCGCCGCAATGGCCCGGGTCACCTCGGTGGTCGGCCACAGGAGGTCCTCGATCAGCGTATTGACGGAGCCCTCCATGGCGCCCCAGGAGCCGGAGCGGCGATCGAGCCCCACGCGATGGCGCGTGCGGCCCTCTTTGCCGACGATTCGCCCCGCATGCTCGAGCTCGCTCGCCAGCCGCTCGTTCGAGCTCACGATCTCATTGAAGGTATCGGCCACCTTGCCCGCGAGCCCCGCCTTGTCCCCGGGCAGGCGCACCGAGAAGTCACCGTCACGCACCGATTGCAGGGCGCGCAGGATCTCACGCAGGTCGAGAGCATCGGCTTCATTCGTCCGCGCTGCGCCGTTCGTCTTGCGGCGCTTGGGCTCGGTCGCTTGCTCTGGCGAGTGCATTCAGGTTCTCCGGCGTGATGATCTGGTCGCGCACGGCGGTGCGGGCCTTCAGATAAGGTAATGAGTTACGGCCGGTCGATGCCGGCAAAGGCTGAGCGCCGGCGCACCAGGCACCGGGTAGCGTGGTCTGCCAGACGGCCGCGACGAGTCCAGTCGCCGCTGCGCCGGCAGTCCGCTCTGTTCCACGGACAATCTCCCGCAAGCTGCGTCCGGATTTCCGTGCGACTCAAGGCCCCGACAGAAAGATTCTTGTAATGAATACCGGCTAGCCTCTGGGCGGCTGGCCGGTCGGCGCACGATAGCAAATGCCGCCACCCAGGCAAAGGGTATTCGACGGGCAATGCGACGCTAGTTACGGACGTGGTAAAGGGACGTCACAGGAGAGAAGTGGTATAGTGAAATTGCGGGAGCAGAGGTCCATGTCGCACGCACGGCCGCCCGCGGGTCGAGCAGGACGTCATCATGATTGGGTCGCAACCGGCCGGCTTTGACGAGCCCGGGCCGGAACAACGGTCGGGAAGGCTGTCGGTAGCCGCCTTACGCAGCGCCATCCCTGGGCGCATGTGGGGGGGCAAGGGTTGTGGCGCGCCTTGCGATTTCTGCCGGGTGCTCGTCAGCCTCGAAGAGATCGAGTACGAGGTCGAGGCCCAGCTCGACGGCCAGGGCGTGATCCTGCATTTCCACCCCCGATGCTATGACACATGGCGAATGAGCCGCGAGGCGAGCGCGCCCGAAGAGTGAGCCGCCCGGCCGGCTACGGTATAGCTCGAGCTTCCGTCAGGTACACCAGCCGCCGTCGATGATGTGGACCTGTCCGGTGGTATAGCCCGCCGCGGCCAGGTAGACCACCAGATCGGCGATCTCCTCGGGCCGCCCCAGGCGCCCGATCGGCTGGCGGGCGACGAACGCCGCCCGCGTCTTCTCATAGTCGCGATCATCTTTTGTCTGTGCGTGCAAGCGTCCCTCGAGCGACGGCGTCTCGACCGTTCCCGGACAGATGGCGTTGCAGCGGATGCCCCGGCTGACAAAGTCCGCAGCCACCGCCTTCGTCAGGCCGATGATGGCCGCCTTCGTGGTGCCGTATACAAAGCGTACGGGGACCCCTTTGACGCTGCTCGCCACCGACGCCATGTTGATGATGCAGCCCGCTCCCTTGGCCAGCATGCCCGGCAGGACGGCCTGGATGGTGCGCACCATCCCCTTGACGTTGAGGTCGTACGCGAAGTCGAGCTCCTCCTCCGTGCAATCGAGCACCGTGCCATGGTGCACGACCCCGGCGCAATTGAAGAGGACATCGACGGCGCCTGCGCGCGCGACGGCGGATGTCACACTGGACGTATCTCGCACATCCATGCGACACACCTCGATTCCGGCCTCTTCCCGCAGGCTCGCTAACTTCCCCTCGTCGATATCGGTAGCGATGACGCGTGCACCCGCCGCGGCCAGTGCCAGCACGCTCGAGCGTCCGATACCCTGCGCTGCCGCGGTAACGAGCGCAGTCTTGCCCTGTAATGCCGGTGATGTAGCCATCGCTTGTAGCAACTCGGGTCTAGTTGGGACGCAGCCGCGCCAATCGCTCGCGCACGTATTCCATGGCCAGCGGGGGACTCGAGAGCGTCGGGGCGCTGAGTGCTTCGCGCGGCAGCCGGTCCACCACCCGCGCCATCGATGCCTGCGCCAGAACGATGATATCCGCGTCGCCCAGCTTATTGATCATCGCTTTCGACACCAGCAGGTCGTGCGTGTCCGCGTCGCCTGCCATGAGCGCCTCGAATGCGCCCTCGCAAAGACACTCGACCAGCTCCACCTGTTTTCCCGCCTCCTGCGCCTTGCGGCGCAGGAGCTCCGATGTCGGCTCCAATGTCGTGAGCAACGTGGCTGCGACCCCGATCCGCCGACCCCGCGCCACCGCCGCCTCGGCCATCGGCTCGTCGACCCGTAGAACGGGCTTCTGGAAGCGGCTCTGGATGAGGTCCACCGCGGGCCCGATGGAGGAGCAGGTCACCATCACCAGCTCGGTCCCCAGCTTGAAGCAGGCATCGGCAAAAGTGTGGAGCGCGTCAATGGTCGGCTGCCGGACTCTGCCCGCCTCGATCGTGTCCCTGATCATCGACTCGTTGATGATCTGGGTCACCTTGACTTCGGGCAACCAGTCGCGGCAGAGCGGCGTGAAGAGCTGCACCATCAGGGGCCCGGTATGGATGAGGCAAATCCTGCGGGGAGTCATGCGTGTCGTCTCCTCGGATCATCCCCGCCGCCAGGCTCAACCGGTTCTGCGCGAATGACCGATGGCAACATGAGCCAAGGGTGCGTGCGCGGATTGCGGCGCAAACAACCGCTGGAAAGCCGCTTGAGCCATGGCGTGATAGCCGGCATCGTTGGGATGCAGGTCATCGCCGCATTGGTCAGCGCCCAGATAGTGTAGCGGACTCGAAGGGTCGCGCAGTGCTGCGTCGAAGTCGACCACGCCGTCGAAGCCCTGTCCCTTACGAATCCAGGCATTGACTTCCTCCCTCACCTTCTCACCCGCGGGATGGGAGTACTTCGCGCCTTCGTACGGGGCGAGAGTACCGAGGAAAATCTTGAGCCCCCGCGCATGCGCGCGCCGGATCAGGTTCTGATAAGCACCGATGATGTCGGCCGCCGACAGCGGTCCGCCGTTCCCCTCGGGGTCGAAAGCCCAACCGATGTCGTTGATTCCCTCCAGCAGGAGAATGGCCTTGACGCCCGTGATGTCGAGCGCATCCCGGCCGAAGCGGTCGAGCGCCCTGGGGCCCGAGCCGTCGTGCAGCAGGCGATTGCCACTGATGCCGGAGTTGATGATGATCCAGGACTGGTCGCTGCCGCGGTGCGCCGCGAGCAGCACGGAAAGTTGCTCCGGATAGTCCCGATGGGCGCCCTCGGTGGCACAGGCGCCTTCCGTGATGGAGTCGCCGAACGCCACCAACACGCTTTCAGGCGAAGCCGTGTCCACTTCGACACCGCTCACGACGCCGGGAGACTGGGCATGGCCCGCGCGCGGCCAGACGGACTCGCCCGCGTGGTCGCCCGCGGGCGAGATCTCGAGGTCGGCAAGATGGCCGGCCGGAGCCGCCCCGCTCGGATAGTAGACGGAGATCGCGAGCTCCTGGAAGCGGCCCACTTTGAGGTCTATCGGGTCGCTGACGAGCGCTTTGCCCCGCGGGATGGTCGCGCCATGCTCGCCGCCGAAAGTCACGATACGGTCCGTCCCCCGCTCCGTCACACCGTTCGGCGAGGAAAGCGCCACGTGTACCTCGCCGAATGCCAGCGGCTCGAGGCCGAGCTCGTTGGTCAGGCGGATGCGCACGCGATCGCCGGCAGCCTCCAGCCGCACGACCTGACGGACCGTCTGGCGGGTAAAAGTTCGGACCTGGTTACAGCTCCAGACCGCTGTCGTCGGGAACGGCGGCGAGTACCATGCGGCGACCCAGTGCGCATTGGCTTCGGACGAAGTGGCGGGAGCAACGGCATTCGCAGCATGGGTGCGCGCGGCAACCATCCCGAAACCGATGTACGCGAGTGCGCACACGGCGGCCCGCAGCCCTGCACCTTCTCGCTGCCGGCGCCGATGATCACGGCGCCGCCCATATCCCAGTTGACTCTCTCCCATGTTGCCTCCGATCAGGAGCGCCGCCAGGCGATGACGGATTGGCGCTGCTCGCCCAGCTTATGGATGCCCAGCCGGATGGAATCCCCGGCGGCGAGGTAGGTCGGCTGCGGCTTGCGGCCCATCCCCACTCCAGGCGGCGTGCCGGTAGTGATGATGTCGCCGGGCTCGAGCGTCATGAAGTGGCTGAGGTAGCTGACGATCTTGGCAACGGAAAAGATCATGGTGCGGGTGTTGCCCGTCTGCATCCGCTCCCCGTTGACGTCGAGCCACATGTCGAGACTCTGCACGTCGCCGACCTCATCGCGGGTCACGAGCCAGGGGCCCACCGGGCCGAACGTATCGCAGCCCTTGCCCTTGTCCCAGGTGCCGCCGCGCTCGATCTGATACTCGCGCTCCGAAAGGTCGTTGATGACGCAGTAACCGGCGACGTGCTCCAGCGCATCGCGCTCCTCCACGTAGCGGGCTGTCGTGCCCATCACGACGCCGAGCTCGACCTCCCAATCGGTTTTCTTCGATCCCTTCGGGATCATGACATCGTCATGGGGTCCCTGCAGGCAGCTCACCGCCTTGGTGAAGACCACGGGCTCGTCGGGTATGGGCAGATTGGACTCCGCGGCGTGATCGGCGTAATTGAGGCCGATCGCGATGAACTTGCGGGTGCCGGCGAAGGGCACCCCGAGTCGCGGATTGCCGGGCGCAGCGGGGAGCGAGGCCGGATCGATGCCTTGCAGCTTCTTCAGGCCGGCGGGCGATAAATGCTGCGGTGTCAGGTCGGGGATGGTGCCCGCGAGGGAGCGGATCCTTCCGTGGGCATCGAGGAGTCCGGGCTGTTCGTGGCCGGCGGGGCCGTAACGCAGCAGTTTCATGGATGGATGAATGGCCTTTCAGGTCAATGGGAACGGCACGCACGGTTGCGGCCGGGCGCTTCGTCCCACATACTAATACGGGTACCATATAACGAGAAGCATGCGAATCATCGCCAGACCCGAGCAGCCCTTCGCCGCTGCCGTGCGGCGCGCAGCCGGTGCGGAGCTGGCCGCAGAGAGTCCAGCGCATACTCGCACACGCCCCGGCAGTCAGACACTGCTTCGCGGCCTCGATGTAATCGACGTGGTTGCCGCGGGCCCGATCAAGCTCAGCGATCTCGCCTCGCGCGTGGGCCTCACCCGCAGCACGACCCACCGGCTCGCCTCGGCCCTCATCGATCGGCGGTACCTCAGTTTTGCGCCCCAGAGCGGCTACAGTCTGGGACCGAGACTTCTCGAGCTCGGCTTTCGCGTCCGCGACGAGCTCGATCTGCCGCGCGTCGCCGCACCGCATCTGCAGCGCCTCGCCCTGCTCACCGAGGATACGGTCCATCTCGGCGTCCTCGATCGCGGTCGGGTACTCTATCTCGACAAGATCGCGGGCAGGCGCCGCATCAACATCAGCTCGCGGATCGGCGAGCTGCGGCCGGTGACCTCCACCGCCCTCGGCAAGGCGCTCCTCCTCGACCTCGAAGAAGACACGTGGCTCGGCTATTTTCGCGCGGAGCGCCACGACAGCGGCAGACCCGGCACGCGGCGGCGGCTGGAGATCTCGCAGCAGGAATGGCTGGCGCGCATGCGCGGCTACGCGCAGGCCGGCTATGCCTTCGACCTGGAAGAGAATGAGGATCAGATCCGCTGCGTCGCGGCGCCCGTCCGCGACGTCGGCGGGCACACCATCGCCGCCATCAGCGTCTCGAGCGCCGCCCAGTACATGAGCGACCATCGCATGCAGGCGCTCAGCAAGGACGTCATGGCTGCGGCGCACCGCATCAGCGCGGGATTGGGTTGGACCGGCCGGCGGTCCGTGACGTCCGACAGCGCAACCGGCGGTCCACGCGGCAGTCCCTTGCCGGGGCGGAAAGCACGCAGCCAGCGGCCGAGCGGCGGCCGGCGCAAATAGCGCGCGTCCCAAAGGCTGCCCGTCAGCCGCCCGGAAGCCTGGCGCGAAACCCCAGCGTCACCTGGCGATCGTCGATCGTCTGCGACTGCGGCAGCGTCGCCACCCCGTAAAAACCCGTAAGCCGCGTTCGCAACAGATTGGTACCCTGCGCGTACAGCCACAGCCAGTCCCGCACGTTGTATTCCAGCGAGGCATCGAGCCAGCCGTAGTCCTTGGTGTAGACCGGGTTGGCCGAGAGCTGGGCGTTCGAGCCGTCGTAGATCGTGGTGTAGAACCGGCTGCGCCAGTTGTACGCCAGACGGAAAGACACCGGTCCTTTCTCATAGATACCGATCAGGTTGTAGCTGTTCCTGGAAAGTCCCGGCAGTGTCGTGCTGACGCCCGCCGCGGCGGTAGGCGCCGCGGCATCGGTGTAGGTGTAATTCACCGCCGCGCCGAGCCCTCGCAGCAGCCCCGGAAGGCTCCTGAAGAACTGCTGATAGCCGATCTCGAATCCCTTGATCGTGCCGCTGCCGCCGTCCATCGCGCCCGTGAGGTTGTAGGTAACGCCGCCGATGGTGAAGGCATCCGCCTGCGTCTCCTGCAGGATGAAGTGGGTCAGCTTCTTGTAGAAGACATCACCGGTGAGGGCCGAGCCGGGGGCGAAGTACCACGCCAGCGACGCGTCCGCCTGCTTCGCCCGGGTCGGCTTCAGATTCGGGTTGCCGCCGCTCGCGCTGCCTTGAGCGGGCAGCAGGCTGATCGCGGGCCGCGTCTGGCTGAAGTCGGGGTAGCTGATCACCTCGGAGGCGGCAACGCGCAACTGCAGGTCATGGGTCAGCTCGAAGTCGAGATTCGCGCTCGGGAGCGGCTCCGTCTCGCCGGTTGAGAAGACGACCGGCGTGTACACCCCGCCCGAGGCGAGCTCCCCTCGCAGCGTGTCCTCGCGCCGCACCACGCGCAGGCCGATGTTGCCGGTCATCGGAATGACCCGGGCGGTGCCGAAGTTCACCCGGAAATAGCCGGCGTAGTTGTCTTCGTTGAAGCTGTAATCCGCCGCGCCATCATCGAGCGCCGGCGCGACTCCGAAGGCCTGGTCGACTCCGGTCAGGTTGCGGTGCAGCAGATCGGGGTTGAAGACGAGGTATTGCGGCTGGACCGCGTTCGATTCCGTCGCGGAGAAGAAGGGGCTTAGCGGCACCTCGTCGAACCACTGCGGGTTGGCCAGGACGGCAGCCGTCGGGACGCTGCCGAAATCGGACCACTGATGATAGGAATCCTTGCGGTCGGCGGCGCGCACGCCCGCCTGGATCGACTGGACGAAGCCGCCCGAAAGAGCGTAAGTCACATCGAGCCGCGCCGCGGTCTCGCCGCCCCGGAAGTGCTGTTCCGTGTCGTACAGGTAGCTGCCGCCGGTGTACTGCGCAAGGTCCAGCATATCGAAGCCGCTCACCAGCGACTGCGTGACGCCGGCGGGCGCGGTGAGTTGGGTCAGAGTGGGCGAGGCGCCGAGGAGACCCATTGCAGGATTGTTGAGCCGCTCGGTCGCCTGGGTGTAGCCGAGGTCACCCTCCATGATCCATGGGTCGGGCGTCCACTTCGCGTGCAGGGAGAACTGCCGGTTCACGTCCTCCACCGTGCGCCAGGCCCCGACGGTACCGGTACTGGCGTTGGCGAAGGTGATAGACCGTACGTCGCCGGTTCCGGGGAACAACGCCACGGAGCCGATGATGTTGGAATTTCCGGTAGTGGTAAACGTATACTGGTTCTGCCTCCAGGCGAAATCCTCGCTCGACGCCTCCGCATAGGCCTCGAAGTCGTCCGCGGGCTGCCACTGCAGCACAGCGTCCACACCCGTACGGCGCCGGTCGCCCACGAACATCGTGTTATAAACGCCATTCGGATAAGTGATGCTCGCACCCGGCACCGCAGTGGTGCTGGTTGCGACTGCGCTGTTGGTGGCGTTGTCCTCCCGGTAGCTGCGGTCCTGGTACGAGAGGCTGAGGAGGCCACCCATCCTGCCGATGCCGGTGTCCCAGGTATCGCTCAGCAGCCCCGTGAAAGCGGGCCTGGTTTGGCGGATGAGGTCACCGTACTGCGCCTCCGCGCCGACCTCGGCCTCGAGCCCCGGGAAGTCGAACGGCTTGCGCGTGCGTAGATCGACGGTGCCCGCAATGCCGCCCTCGACCCGGTCGGCGGTGGGATCTTTGTAGACATCGATGCCCGCGAGCAGTGCCGAGGGGATGTCGGTCAGATTGAGAACACGGCTGCCGGTCGCCGAGAACACCTCGCGGCCATTGAGGGTCGTCTCCGCCTGCGGCAAGCCGCGGATCTCGTAGCCGCTGTTGACGGCGGACCCGCCGATGGTCACCGTGCCGCCGCCCGCGCCCAACTGGCGGCTGATCTGGATACCGGGTATCCGTTGCAGCGCCTCGATCGCCGTCACGTCGGGCAGCTTGCCGATGTCGGAGGCGACGATCGAATCCACGATGGTGTCGGAAAAGCGCTCGATGTGCAGCGCGCTCTCCATGCTCTGGCGGATGCCGGACACCACGACTTCCTGATGAAGCTCGGGAGGCGGCTGCCGGCTCGATGACGCCTGCCGCGCCGCGCCTGACCCGGCATCAGACACCGGCTGGCCATCGCGGCCGGCTCCGTCGGCGGGGGCTGGCACCACACCTGCCATAGCCAGGGCAACGGCCCCGGACACGAGCCTCGACGTAAGCTTCATGAATCTTCCCCTCCCCCGGCAGGCCATTGACTCCCCGATCCTCATCCTTTGGGCGCTGCTCGGCAACACGTGTGCGCGAGGCAAGCCCTTACCCTCGGCTCGGGTGCTACGAGCTCACAGGCCGCACCTCGTGTTAAGCTTGCCGATGCGCTTGGATGAAGACGCGCGGAGTTCGACTTGCCCGAAGATCAGCGGCGCTTCCTCGATCCCGGATCGTGATGGCGACCATCGCCGCAGAGAGCGCCAGACCTTTGGAGCCGGCCAGGTCCGCCGTGCCGGATGGGCGGCTGCCGATCGTCATCGGCGTGACGGGACACCGTTTCCTGCGCGCCGCGGACCTGCAGAGGCATCGCGAGCATGTGAGCGCATTCTTCACGAAGCTGCGCCAGCGTTATCCTGCGACACCCCTGAGAATCGTCACCGCGCTCGCCGAAGGCGCCGACCGTCTCGTCGCCGAAGTGGCGCTCGAGCAGGGCCACGAGCTGCTCGTACCCCTGCCGCTCGAGCCGGCGGACTACGAGCGCGACTTTCCCGAGACCCTGGCAGAGTTCCACGCCATCCTGCGGCGCATCCCACCCGAGCAGGTGTTCGTGTTGCCGCACGATGCCGGGCCCGGCCCTGAGCAGGTCTCGCCCCAAGACTGGCGCGAGAAGCGCTACCGCGCGGTCGGCATGTTCCTCGCACAACAGAGTCATCTGTTGCTCGCGCTATGGGACGGTCAAGCGACGAGCTCCGGCGCCGGAACCGCGGCGGTCGTGCAGATGAAGCTGGAAGGTCCCTCTGGCTTGCCCGAAGCGGGCCTGAGACCGCTCGATGCCGAGGACGGCGGCCCTGTCTATCACGTCCACGCGCCGCGTGCCGGCGAGACGGCGCACGCTCTGAAGGAGCCCGAGTGGCTGCTTCCCCAGGAAGAGGACGAGGCGCTGTTCCATACCCTCTGCAGCCGCATCGAGCGATTCAACAGCGAGCCTCTGCGCCGCTCTTATCTCGATCGCCTGCCGCATGCCGCCGGCGCCCTGCTGCCGAACATCGCCGCCTGCTCCGCGAGCGAGCAGGCTCTCGGCACCGCATTCGCCGCGGCAGACCTGTATGCGCGTCACTACCAACGGCTCACCCGGCTCGTCCTCAGGCTCACGCTGCTCTTTGCGGCGGTGCTCGCTGTCATCTTCGAGCTCTACGCCGAGGTGCTGCCCTGGCGGGCGCTGCCGATCACCTATCTGGCAGCCTTCGCGTCCCTGACCGTCGTACTGCTCTGGCAACGCCAACGCGACGTGCACGGGCGCTACCTCGACTACCGCGCGCTCGCCGAAGGCCTGCGCGTGCAGTTCTACTGGCGCCTCGCCGGCCTTCCGGACAGCGCCGCCTCATCCTACCTGCGCAAGCAACTCGACGAGTTGCGCTGGATCCGCGAGGCGCTGCGGGCGGCCGCGGCATTGTCGCCGCCCAAGAGCGCGCATCCCGAGCTTGCCTTGGAGCACTGGGTCGGCGGCCAGGCCACCTACTACGCAGATCGCACCGTCTCGCAGCGCAAACGCCTGCACCTCTACGAGAAGGGATCGCAGCTTTTCCTCGGCGCGGGACTCCTGGCCACATTCACCCTGGTCGTGGCCTGGACCCGCCTCGAGTCACTCCCGATCTGGCACCGCTGGCTGGTCGTGCTGATGGGCTTCGCGCCGATCGGCGCCGCGCTGTGGGAAACGTATGCCGAGCGCCTGGGTCTTCGGGCCCAGGTCAACCAGTACGCGCGCTTCGCGGGCATCTTCCGGCGCGCCAAGCGCTTCGCGGAACAACTCGAGCGCGGTGGGACACGGCATGACAAGCGCCACGCGCTTCTCGCTCTGCTGCGCGAGCTCGGGCGCGAGGCGCTGATGGAGAACGGCGACTGGGTCCTGCTGTTGCGCGAGCGGCCGATCGTACTGCCGAAGGGTTGAGGGCCGACCGCGCGGCCTTGAGCGCAACCTGCCCAATCTCGCGAGCCGTGGAGCCGCGGGGAAACCATCGCGTTTCATCATGGGTTGCTAGGAGACCGTCATGCGAGCTCGACCGCTGCGCTGTCTGGTGGGTCTGCTCAGAGATAAATGACGGACATGCCGCATCCAGAATCGAGGTTGGATGGAGCGCGCTGGGTGATTGTTTTGCGGGGGCTGGGTTCGCGAGTTCTGATACCGCCTCCCGATCCGATCGAACTTCCGTGCGCCTAGGACTTGGCCGAGTCTTCGAAAAGTCTCCGGCAAACTCGAACTGCGGATCCTTCGCCTGCGACGGGGCCTGGCGCGCGCGCAGCCCGTCGCGGCATAGGTGATGTCCTGGGCGGTGAGTGCGAGACGCGGATCTGGCATGGACGCGGCTCTAACGCGGCACGCCGCCTCATCAGCAAGCGCGAATTCTCGGCCCTGTATGCGGCACGCCGACTGCTCGGCTCACCCTCGTGGCTGTCCCTCCTGATATCTAACAGGTTTTCCGGCTGCATCTTGCAGGCATGGCCAAGCTGCTCATCGAGGAGTGCGGGCGGGCGTTAGCATAAGCTGGCCAACCAACGAGGCGCGGCGGATCTTCCGACATGCTGAGTTCATCCGACGCCAACTCGAGGCGTTGGAGGAAGCGTGTAGGCACAAACGGTTGCCAACCAGGTCGGGTGGGAGCACCATCGGACTCTTGCGGCGGCCGGCAGAGTGCCCTGCAGTGGATATGGAAATCAAAATCGAGCGAGCGGCGCTCGGGGATTAGGACGATGACGGATAAGAACAACACGCGGGTCGCGTCGTTGGATGGTGCGCGGGCGGTATCGATCGCGCTTGTGGTCTTCTCCCACATGCAGAGCAGCCTGCCGCTCCTCTGGCGAATCGATCGGGGCAATCTCGCCCTTCATTACGACCGATATCTCGATCTCGGCAATCTCGGGGTGCGGGTCTTCTTCGTCATCTCCGGGTTCCTCATCACCTCGCTCTTGGTGCGTGAGCAGTTGGCGACGGGCCGGATAAGCCTCAAGCAGTTCTACCTGCGCCGGTTCTTTCGCATCATGCCGGCCTACTGGGTCTACCTCGGCACTGTGGCGGTCCTGATGACGTTCGGCATCGCAACCGCCGACTGGCACAAGCTCACGGAAGCCTTCCTCTACTTCGGCGACTACCGCTGGCTGGCCGGCGCGCTCTCGCACACCTGGTCGCTCTCGGTCGAGGAGCAGTTTTATCTGCTCTGGGCGCCGCTTCTCGTGCTGTTGGGCAACTGGCGGGTCAGGTATGCGTGCCTTGCGCTGCTTCTTGCCGGCCCGACGTTTCGCATGTTGTCGGACGGGGGCATGTGGTCGAGCTCCTCGAAATACGCCTTCGAGTGCGTCTGCGATGCTCTCGCCAGCGGCTGTGCGCTCGCTCTCTTTCGGAAGTCTCTCTGGAGAATCGGTGCTTACCAGGAGGCGATCGAGTCGGGGTGGCCGTGGTATGGGGCCATTACCGCGCTCGCGCTGATGACGGGCTTCACGCCCTATTGGGTGCGCGACCTCATCGGCATTCCGCTCCTCAACGTCTCGATCGTCGTGCTCCTCGACAAGTACATGCGCTACCCGGAGTTGGGTTTCGGGCGGTTTCTGAACGCACGCCCCGTGATCTGGGTCGGGGTGCTGAGCTACTCCATCTACCTTTGGCAGGAGCTTTTCGCGTGGGCGTACATCCCCGCGCTCGCGAAGACCGCCGGCATACTGGCGACGGCCTCGGCATCGTACTACCTGATCGAGCGGCCGCTTCTCGGGCTTCGGGCCCGGCTACGGGCGAAGCCGATCCCGCCGGCAATCCACTCGCGAGCAGCGGCGCCGTGAGGTTTCGGTGGCGGCCGTGGCGGCTGCGCCGCCCGGCCGCGCATGCTGCTCACCGCTCGGGATCTCACCTATGCCGCTACCGACTTCGGGTAACCCGCCAGTGATCCGCCGCGAACGCTCGGAACTCAAGTCCCTGTATTTATTGGTGGAGCCAGGCGGGATCGAACCGCCGACCTCTTGCATGCCATGCAAGCGCTCTCCCAGCTGAGCTATGGCCCCACGGGAGGTCGGCGAAGGTACGTAAGCCCCGCGGGGCTGTCAAGGAGAAGCGCTCTTGAGCACCTTATCGATGCGAGCCAGAGCACGCTCCCGGCCCAGCAGCTGCAGCGTCGCGTCGATCGGCGGTGAGACCGCCGTACCGGTGACGGCCACCCGCAGCGGCTGCGCAATCTTCCCGAGTCCGGCGCCAAGTGCGGTCGCCAGGTCATTGAGAGCTCCGTGAATGGCCGCCGCGGTCCACTCCGGCAGCCCCCCCAAGCGCTCGCGCACCTTGCCCAGCATCTCGGCCCCACCGCCCGACAGATGCTTGGCGGCGGCCTTGGGATCGATCTCGAGGGCGTCGGTGAAGAAGAACCGGCTGTTCTGCGCCATCTCCTTCAGCGTCTTGGACCGCTCCCGCTGCGCCAGGATCACACCCTCGAGCAGGCGCTGATCATCGCAGTCCAGGTCCAGGCGCCGCAGCTGCGCGCGCAGGTAAGGCACGATGGCCGCCGGCTGCGCCCGCATCATGTGCTGTTGGTTCAGCCACAGCAGCTTCTCGGGATTGAACGCCGAGGCCGACTTGTTGACATCGTGGATGTCGAACGCGGCGATCATCTCCTCGCGCGTGAACACCTCCTGATCGCCATGCGACCAGCCGAGACGCACCAGGTAATTGAGCAGCGCATCCGGCAGGTAGCCCTCCTCCTCGTATTGCAGCACGCTCACCGCGCCGTGGCGCTTCGACAGCTTCGTGCCGTCCGGGCCCAGGATCATCGGCACGTGGGCATAGACCGGCGGCGTCGCGCCGAGCGCGCGCAGCATGTTCATCTGCCGCGGCGTATTGTTGAGATGATCATCGCCGCGGATCACGTGGGTGATTCCCATGTCCCGATCGTCCACCACCACACAGAAGTTGTAGGTCGGGGTCCCATCCGAGCGGGCAATGATCAGATCGTCGAGCTCCGCGTTCTGAAAGGTGACCGCCCCGTGGATGAGGTCCTCGACCACCACCACGCCCTCGAGCGGGTTGCGAAAGCGCACGACCGGCGCCACTCCCGGGCGTGGCTCCTTGCGGTCACGACAGCGGCCCGTGTAACGCGGCTTCTCCTTGCGCGCGATCTGCTCCTCGCGCATCGCATCGAGCTCCTCCTTGGTGCAGTAGCAGTGATACGCGTTGCCGGCGGCGAGCATCTCCGCGATCACCGTGCGATAGCGGTCGAAGCGGTGTGACTGATAGTACGGACCCTCATCGGGGTTGAGCCCGAGCCACGCCATCCCATCGAGGATGACCCGCACCGCCTCGTCCGTGGAGCGCTCGCGATCCGTGTCCTCGACGCGCAGGACGAACTTGCCGCCCATGCGGTGGGAATAGAGCCAGCAATAAAGCGCGGTCCGGACACCTCCCACGTGGAGCATGCCGGTCGGGCTCGGGGCAAATCGGGTGACTACTGTCATGGGGGTCAGAGCCATCATGGGGTCGGGATCAAGGGGGGCGCATGGTAGCAAGGGTGGGCCGGTGATGCTTCGCGCCCTGGGCAGCGACCTGATAAATTATTGTAAATCAATGTCTTATACGAACAAACTCGGGTAATCTCGCCTATCGGCCCGCGGCTGATGTGATACTCGGGCGTGAGCTGCGTATAAACGCAACATGAGCCTGCACCAGGCGACATCGGGTCGATGGACGGCGTGGGACTTCGCCAGAGAGCTGGACTGGGACGCGCTGTATTCGGATCAGCTGCCTCGCATCTATAACTACTTTCGCTTCCGCGTGGGTGTCGACGCCGACGCGGAGGATCTGTCCGCACGCACCTTCGAGAAGGCATGGCGGGCACGGGCTCGCTACCGGCACGATCTTTCCGGCTTCTCGACGTGGCTATTCACCATTGCGCACAACGTCGCGACCGACTTCCTACGAGTGCGTCGTCCTCAGGTCTCACTCGATGCCGCCCCGGAAATGCGGGCTGACGGTACGCCGGAGGAGGATGCCGAGCGTCATTCCGACCTCGAGAGATTGCGTGCGCTGGCCGCGCGCCTGTCGGAGCGCGAACAGGAGCTGATTGCGCTCAAGTACGGCGCGTCGCTCGACAACCGGCAGATCGCCCGGTTAACGCAGCTCACCGAATCCAATGTCGGCACGATCCTGCACCGGGCGGTGCAGGTCTTGCGCAAGCAGTGGTGACACGGAGGCGCGAATGATGAACAGCGAATTTCTCCATCGGCTGCGCAGGGACCCTCCTCCCGAGTTCGCCGCGCGACTGCAAGCGCGGCTGTGGCAGCAGCCTGCTCTTGCTCGGTCGCGACGCCCCTCACTACTGCGCAACCTCGTCGCGGTGCTCCTGCTCGGCGGCACGGCGTTCGCCGTTACCTCCTTCGTGATCAGTGGGTTACCCGCATCATTGATGGAATGGTCTCAACATGCCGCCAGCCGGATCGCTGCGCAGCACGCCTCCGCTCCGGCGTTTAGACCACATAGCTATGGAAGTCGGGCCATGCGGCCGTGGAGCCCGCCTGGATCGAGCTCGCCGGGTAGCAATGCTCCGCCGGGCAGACCTCCTCACTCTGCCGCGCCGGCAACGAATCTGCCTGCCGCCGACACCACGGGCACCGCTTCCAATGCCGCTCCGGGTGTCTCTCCCAATGCTGCCTCACGGACCGCTGCCGCAGCAGCGGCACCGCAGAATAGGCAGATAACGGTGGTGGCCTCCTGGGCGGCCTATCCGTACATCGCTCCCCTCGCAGACGACTTCAATCACCGTGGGCTCGCATCAGGTACACCCGGCGGGCTATCCGTCGGCATCTCGGTCCGGGATTCGAGTCAGTGGCCGGGATCGATGTGCGACGGCGGGGCGAACGCTCCCGATATGGCCTACAGCTTCGAGCCCGTCGGCACGGTGCCCCACCAACCCTGCCCTCCCCCCAGGGCGGGAAGTCCGCGATCCATCATCGCCATTCCCGCCGGCTTCGAGGCCGTAGCCCTGGCTCGCAGCCCGATCTACGGCGCGCCCGATTTCACGCGCCGCGAAATCTTTCTTGCGCTGGCCAAGTGGGTGCCCGATTCCCGAGGGCAAACGGTCCAGGAGAACCCCAACACCACGTGGCGCCAGATCGACAGCACGCTGGGACCGGAGCCGATCGAGTTCCTGGGCCCTCCACTGTCCTCGCCGGCGGGCCACTCGATGATCGAGCTTCTGCTGGAGGGGGGATGCCAGACCATTCCCTGGATAGCGGCACTCGAAACCGCGGATCCGGCTCGCTATGACCGTATCTGCCGGACGGTGCGTACGGATGGGATATACGTCGAGGTCCCCTGGCTCGCACCCTCCAAGCTTCTTTCCGACCCGAACGCCGTTGGGATCTTCGGGCTCTGGAGTCTGAAGTACATTCGCATGACCGACCTCTCCATCAGTAGGCTCGATGGCGTGGAGCCCACGGCACAGGCCATCGAGAGCGGCGCCTATCTGGGCTCGCGGGGGTTCTTTCTCTACGTCAACCGGACGCGTACCCCACCGAATCTCGTCTTTCGTTTTCTGTTGGACGACGGGTGGCCGCGCTCAGCTGAAGCAGCGTTCATCCCCCTGTCTCAATCCGACCTCAAGGCAGCAATGGCCGAGATACGAGGCCCCTGATGCCATTGCATACGGGCGCGCCGATCAAGACGGCGAGCTGCGCCCTGCCGATGGGCGGTCTGTGGCGGCCGCCCGGCCCTCCTCCTATCCGGCAACCGCAGTCACACCCCCGCGCTCCTTAGCGCGGGCGTGACGGATCAACATGTCGTAGAGCGCACGTGCCGCCGGCGAGAGTTGCGCATTTCTCGGAGCGATCAGCACGATGGATCTCGCGACTGCAGGGTCGACGAGCGGGATGACGCGGATCCTGGGATACGCTTCTCTCTGCACGGCCAGACCCGGAACGACCGCCGCGCCCACTCCCTCGGCGACGAGACCCAGCGCCGTGGAGCTGTGCTGCACTTCATAGTAGGTGCGCAGCCGCAGTCGCTCGGGCGTCAGGGCCACTTCCAACACCGGCTTGTTGGCGCTCAGCCCTCCCGGGAAGATGAGCAGGTGCGACTGCAGTTGCGTCCATGACACCTTCTTGCGAGCCGCGAGCGGGTGATCCTCGCGGCAGATGAGGACGAACCGGTCCCGCGCGAGCGGCACGCTCGCCAACCCCGCATCGTGCGAGCCGATCACGTTGATGCCGAACTCCGCCTCCCGCCGCAGCACCGCCTCGGCGACGCCGAAGGAAGAATGGTCGTGGATCGTGATCCTGTTCTCGGGATACGCGGCGGAGTATTGCTGGATCACGTGCGGCAGGTAGCGCGCGCCGATGGAAGGAACGCAGGCGATCGTGACCGAGCCCCGCATCGCCTTGCCGGTCTCGCGGATATCGGTGAGCGCTGTCTCGAGCTCGCTGAGCAGGCGCTGCGCGCGCGGCAAAAAGTCGGCGCCGGTGCGCGTGAGCTCGACGGAGCGTGTCGTCCGCTCGATGAGCTTCACGCTGAGATACGCCTCGAGCGTCTGTAGGCGGCGGGATAGCGCCGTCTGCGTGATGTGCAGTTCCGCGGCTGCCTGGCGAAAGTTGCGCTTCGCCGCGACGGCGATGAAGGCCTGGACGCCCAGAGTGTCGATCTTCAAGCACCTGCTCCCGATGACGTCGTGGTTGCGGCGGCTTCATTGATGCATGTAGTGCATCAATCACTCGAATAAATGCATTATGCGCCGCGAGTGGGCAAGTGCAAACTGCCGCCGCAACCGAAACGAGGCGGATCCCTATGACGAGCATCGAATCGACCCCCGGGATGGCGGCCGGAATCTATGGCGCCATGGAGCGCAGACTCGAGACCGTGCGCCGCCGCCTGCGCCGACCGCTCACCCTGGCGGAGAAAGTCCTGCTCGGGCATCTCGATGATCCCGAGCGCCAGGAGCTGGTCCCCGCGAAGAGCTACCTGCTGCTGCGCCCCGACCGGGTGGTGTTCCAGGACCTCCTCGGTCAGACGGGAATCCTGCAGTTCATGCAGAGCCGCCGCGAGCGGGTGGCCATTCCGACGAGCATTCACTGCGACCACCTGATCCAAGCGCGCCACACCGCGCGCGAGGATCTCGAGCAATCGCTCGGCGAGAATGCCGAGGTGTATGAGTTCCTGCGTCGCGCTGCGGCGAAGTACCACGCTGGGTTCTGGGGCCCGGGCGCCGGCATCATGCATCAGGTCGTGCTGGAGAATTACGCCTTCCCCGGTGAGCTCATCGTCGGCACCGACTCCCACACCACCAACGCCGGCGGCCTCGGCGCGTGCGCGATAGGCGTGGGCGGCGCGGATGCCGTGGAAGCCATTGCCGGGCTGCCCTGGGAGCTGCTCTATCCCAAACGCATCGCCGTCTACCTCACCGGTCAACTCAACGGCTGGACCGCGCCCAAGGATGTCATCCTGACTGTCGCCGGTCAGTTGACCGTCTCCGGCGGCACGAACGCAATCGTCGAATACATCGGCCCCGGCGCGCGAACCCTCAGTGCAACCGGCAAGGCCACCATCGCCAACATGGGCGCCGAGATCGGCGCGACCACCTCGATGTTCCCGGCCGACGGGCACATGGCGGCCTACCTCAAAGCCACCCATCGCGGCGATCTGGCGCCTTTCATCGAGCGCTACCAGCACCTCCTCGAACCGGACCCCGAAGCCGAGCAGGAACCCGAGGCGCACTACGACCTCGTACTGCGCGTGGACCTCGCGACGCTGGAGCCACACATCTCAGGTCCCTACTCGCCCGATCGCGTGCGGCCGCTTTCCAAGCTCGCCGCCGAGGTCGCCGACACTCAGTCCGGATTTCCCCGCGATATCTCCGCGGCCCTGATCGGCAGCTGCACGAACTCCTCGTACGAGGACATGAGCCGTGCGGCCGACGTCGCCGAGCAAGCGCGCGCCCGCGGCGTGAAGGCAGCGATTCCCTACCTGGTCACACCGGGTTCCGAGCAGGTACGCGCAACGATCGAGCGCGACGGCCAGCTGCAATCGCTGCAGGACATCGGCGCCAAAGTACTCGCCAACGCCTGTGGCCCCTGCGTCGGCCAGTGGCGCCGGACCGACGTTTCCTCGGATACACCCAATGCCATCGTCACCTCGTACAACCGCAACTTCGCCGGCCGCAACGACGGCCGCCCCTCCACGATGAACTTCATCGCCAGCCCGGAAGTCGTGACGG
Source organism: Steroidobacteraceae bacterium (assembly GCA_036278795.1). GTDB lineage: Bacteria > Pseudomonadota > Gammaproteobacteria > Steroidobacterales > Steroidobacteraceae > 13-2-20CM-66-19. Next base: position 22,852 of record DASUKK010000013.1, read on the forward strand.
CCCTCGCCATTGCCGGGAGACTCGATTTCAACCCCGCCAGGGACCCCATCACCGGCCCGGGCGGCGAGTCATTCCTGCTGCAACCGCCAAAGCCCGCCCCCGAAGTACCGGCACGCGATTTCGAAAATCGGCGCGAGCACTACATCGCGCCTCCCGAGGACGGCCGTGCTATCAACCTCGAAGTCGACCCCGCCAGCGAGCGCCTGCAGCTCATCAAGCCCTGGGCGGCCTGGAACCGCGAGGATTTCCTCGACATGCCCGTCCTCATCAAGACCCGCGGCAAGACGACCACCGACCATATCTCCCCCACCGGAGTCTGGCTGCGCTACCGTGGTCACCTCGAGCGCTTCAGTGAGAATCTGCTGCTGGGCGGTACCAACGCGGCGACGGGTGAGGTGGGCAGGACCACCAACGTCGTCACCGGGGCTATCGGCCAGCCCATCGCCGCCGTTGCCCGCGACTACCGCGCCAGAGGACTTCGCTGGGTCATCGTCGGCGATGCCAACTACGGCGAAGGCAGCAGCCGCGAGCACGCCGCACTGTCACCCCGACTCCTCGGCGGCGCCGCGGTGATCGCGCGCAGCTTCGCCCGTATTCATGAATCGAACCTCAAGAAGCAGGGACTTCTCGCCCTCACCTTCTCCCGTGCGGACGACTACGAGCGGATCCGCGCGGATGACCGGCTGAGCCTCCTGGGACTGCGGGAGCTCGCGGCAGGCAAACCGGTCACGTGCCGGGTGGTACACTCTGATGGCACAGAGGAGATCCTTCAGTTGAACCACACTTACAGCGAGCGGCAGCTCGCGTGGTTTAGAGCCGGGTCCGCGCTCAACACCCTCGCGGACGCCTCATGACCCAGCTTCGCATTCCCGCCGTCTACATGCGCGGCGGCACCAGCAAGGGAGTGTTCTTCGTTGCCGACGATCTGCCGTCCGACAGGCAGGCACGCGAGCGGATACTGCTGCGCGTCATCGGCAGTCCCGATCCCTACGGCAAGCAAATCGACGGCATGGGCGGCGCCACCTCGAGCACGAGCAAAGTCGTCATCGTGTCGAAGTCCCGCCGACCCGACTGCGACGTCGAGTACCTCTTCGGCCAGGTGGCGATCGATGCGCCCGTCATCGATTGGTCAGGCAACTGCGGCAACCTGACCGCCGCGGTCGGGCCTTTCGCCATCAGCGTCGGTCTGGTCGAGGGACCTTCGGACGGTACGGCGACCGTACGGATGTGGCAGGCCAACATCGGCAAGAAGATCAACGCCCACGTGCTCATGCAAGGCGGCGAAGTGCTGGAGAGCGGGACGTTCGAGCTCGACGGAGTCGCTTTTCCCAGCGCTGAGGTGAAGCTGGAATTCATCGATCCCGCGGGCGAGGACGGCGACTCCGGCGCGGATGCCACTTTTCCAACCGGTCACCAGATCGACCGGCTGGAAATACCCGGCCGCGGGAGCATCGAAGCGACGCTCATCAACGCCGGCAACCCGACGATCTTCGTCAACGCGGCCTCGCTGGGACTACAGGGCACCGAGCTGCAGCAGGATGTCAATGATAGGAAGGAGCTGCTCGCACTCGCCGAGGCGCTGCGCTCACGAGGCGCGGTGGCGATGGGCCTTGCGGCCACCCCAGAGGAAGCCACCGCGAAGCGACCCGCCACTCCAAAGATCGCATTCGTCGCGAAGCCCGCCGCATATACGGCCTCCGACGGTAAGTCCATCGATCCCCAGGCGATCGACCTCCTGGTGCGGATCTTCTCCATGGGGAAGCTGCATCATGCGATGACAGGAACGGGCGCCGTCGCGATCGCGGCGGCCGCAGCGATCCCGGGAACGATCGTGCATCGCGTCACGCCCCTTTCCGCACGCGGGCTCGTGCGGTTCGGGCATCCGTCCGGCACGCTGGAAGTCGGAGCGGAAGCCAGCCAGCAGGCGGGACACTGGGTCATCAAGCGAGTGATCGTAAGCCGCTCCGCCCGCCGGCTGATGGAAGGCTGGGTACGCGTCCCGAAAAGCTGAGGTCTGGCCCCGGCGCCATTGCCTCCGGCCTGGCCGGCCGATAGACTTGCGCCCCTTCGGGCATGGGCGGTTAGCTCAGCGGTAGAGCACTGCTTTCACACGGCAGGGGCCACTGGTTCGATCCCAGTACCGCCCACCAGAAATCAAAGACTTAGAGAATCCGCCGCGCCCTCGTACGGAAATCGTACGGAAAAACATCTTCTTGGTTCGCCGACTTGATGGCGGCAGGTTCAAAGCCCGCCCCCGCTACCAACCGAACCTGTAGCGCCCGCCAGCAGCGCGGCGCGCTGAAACTCCAGATGGGCTACCAAGTGCGCGCCACCCTTGGCGGGCAGCAGCTTAATGGTGTCGCCCAATAGGCGGCGCACCCCAATGCGGGCGCGGCCGGCCTCCGCCGGGTGGCCCTGCAAGCCCTTGGTGATCTGATCGCGATATTGCTTGGCGGCGGCCGGCAGCGCATGCAGTACCTTGCCCATGCGCTTGTGGAGTGGCTAGCCAACAGAAAACTGATGGCGAATCCGCTTGGGTTAGCCTAATGCCGTCCCGTCACTTCGTCACCTCTGAGCCCCGAGCGCGCCGGTGCATAATGTGCAAGAAGCTCATCAAAGCGGGGGAGCGGCATTTCGCTAGTCGAACGGTAGACTTCAGCGGAGTCGTACGATTTCACCGGGCCTGCGCAGAAAACTACGCGGAGCACATCTTCTCGTAAGGAATGGCGCCCGACCCGCCGGCGAGCACGGGCGCTCGTCAGCGGATTGCGCTGTGGCTCAACATCATCAGCGGGTGAACCGCCCTGCGGTCAGCCAGGAGTGGCCCGACCGCCGGGTCGAGAAGGTGCGAGAATCTGCTCTTCATCCGATCATTGAGCGGCGGGTTATAGGACCCGATGAGCATTCGCTCGAAGCATGGCAGGTCATCCGCATCGACAAACCCGCGGACGTGCAGAAATACCGCAGACGTTGCCTCTGTCACCGCGCGTGCCCATGCGTCTACCCAGCGGGAATGCTGCCGAATGCGCCGCGCTACATTCTTCGACTTGCCGATGTAAAGCGGCATCCAATGGCCCGATTTCGACGGATACGACATGACGTATATACCGGGCGCCGGACGCAGCCGGCTCCAGACGTCATTCCCAGCGGGATCCGGTATGACTTCGAATTCGTACCCAGCCCATCGAGCCAGAGGGAGAACCGTTGGACGCATTGGGGTCTATGTTCCTGAGCTCGCTTTGGCCTTTTGGGACTTTCGTAAGCCGATGGAGTTCCTATGCAATTTCCGGCAGGTCGGCGCCGATATACAGTGAATCGCGTCGCTACCTGCTGGATTGAAATGTTTCGAATTGAATTGAGATCGAAAAAATAAATACTCGTAAATTCAATTACTTATCTTCGGAATATTAGTCTGGCTAATATTCGGGCCATTTCAGCCCTTGAACTACGGGAGCGTGGCCGTATATTCCGCTCACCGGGCGGCAATCTCGTTTGTCCGGCGGAGATCCTTCCCATGCAGACCAATCTTGATGAACCCCTGGAATTCCTCGACATCGTCGCTTCCAAAGGTTTCTGGAACGACAACACCGTGCAGGCCCGGCGCACCGCCTGCAAGAAATTCTTCGATATCCTCGATGAGGACCAGAAGAACGTGGAGTACGTGCGCGATAACCTGGACGTGATCAAAGGCCGCTACATGAATCTGAACAAGGACGCGGCCGGCGCCACAGTGGACGAGTACGGGCGACGCGTGAAGCTCGTGCTGGATGAGTTTGTCGAATGGAAGGCAGACCGTAGCGGGTGGGAGAAGAAGAACGCGGCGAAGCAGACGGCGCGTCCTCCTGAAGGTCAGAAGAAGTCGAGAGCCGAGAAGCCGAGCGCCCAGGCGAGCACCGGCACGAACGGTGCGGGCCACGACGACACGAAGCCACCCTCGCGCACCGTGACTTTCCCTCTCCGCCCGGACTTCGACCTGACGATAACGCTACCACGTGATGGAATTACGGTCGAGGAGCTGAAGCGCCTGCCTTACTTCCTCCTGCCGTATGCGCGGGACTGGGAGCCGTCGCAGTCGCAGCGCGGCGTGTTCAACATGCTGGAGTCCTGATAGAAGATGATAATGGGGAACGGCGCCCGCAGGTCGCGAACTGCGGGTTTCGTTCACCGCGCATAAACCACGCGGCTCCTAGCTCCCGCGACTGCCGGCTACATAAGAGGTCACGATGGCCCTGTTGGTAGAGAATTGCCCGCGATGCAAGGCGCAGCACATGACCTTCGATGTGCTGGAAGAGAACATCTTACAGACCAATCGGTACGGCTGGCAGCGTGTATCTGAACTATTTTGTCGCTGTCATCGATGCGGGACCGCAGTTATTTTTATGGTCGTACAGGCGACGGAGGCAGCTAAGTCATCCTTTTTTGAAAGCACGGCGCTCACTCATTGGCCAAAAGCCATAAACGACATTGTCAGGGTCGAAGGGTATATTAGCCTCAAGGACTTTGCGGCGGCAGCACCGCCCGATCACTGTCCACCTGAAGTTGAGGCAGCGTTTCGAGAGGGTGCGACCTGTCTAGCCGTCAAATGCTTCAATGCTGCCGGCACTATGTTTCGGCTCTGCGTCGATCTCGCGACGCGCGACATGCTGCCGGACGTAGGAACCGAAGGCGGCCCGAATACGAAGCAACGTCGCGATCTTGGGCTTCGGCTGCCGTGGCTTTTTGAAAACGGCAAGCTACCGGACGGGCTGCGCGATCTATCACATTGCATCAAGGAGGACGGCAACGACGGCGCGCATGCCGGCACGCTCACGAAGCAAGATGCCGAAGACCTGTTGGATTTCGCAACAGCGCTACTCGAGCGCGTCTACACCGAGCCTGAGCGGCTGAAGTTGGCGAAGGAGCGACGCGAGCAGCGCCGCAAACCGCCGGCCGCTGGCTAGGCAGCGCCGCTGGCGCCGAACGCTTGGGCCGGTGTACCGCAATGCCGCTGCCGGGGCGCTGCCTTGGTGCGGCAATGGGGCGCCGCCCTAGCCAGTACACCTTGCTATTGCGGGCCACGGGCAGCCGGCTGGCCGCTGGCGCCCGGCGCAAAGCCAGCTGGCGCCGCCGTAGGAGGTGTACCAGCTGCCGGCGCGGCCCGGCGGCGGGGTAAGGCAGCGGGGGTGCGCCCAGGCCGCCTTACCGGGGTGGCGCCGCTGGCGCTACCGCGCCGGCCGCAGCAGCGGCAGGGCCAGTTTTACGGGTGCAGGTACAGTACTACTCAGGCCCGTGCTGCCACGATTCCCTAGTCCTTTTCCGACGGCGACTTGCGGCAGCGCTGCCGACTGTACACGGTAGTTCGCCCACAGCTCACCGTTTTTTCCGGGCTCCAGGTCGACCCGGCCGAGCAGTTCCTGCAGGAACACACGCGCCTTCAGCGCGCCCTTCCGCTCGTACCTTCCGCGATCTCGCCGACCTCAACGCTCAGGCACGGTCTACACCCCGCCCATGAGGAGCACGCTAGCATCCTCGAGTGGGCAGGCGGTGCCTTCGATCCGGCCGCGTTCAACATTGCGGGACTCAATGACCGCCTCGCCAACCTCAAAGCTTGATCGTCAAATGGCTATTTTCTTCGCGCAGTACGAAGCCGCCCCGTTGCCCGAATCCGAGGACTTCGGCAGACTCGGTGGCGCCTACATCAGCTGCTGGGTAAAAGCGAATTCCGCTGCCGAAGCTTCGTTCTTCGCGCTTGTCGTGATTCATGAGCGCCGCAGGAGGGCTCTTTCGGTCGAGGAAGAATGGCGAGAGTAACCGACGGCCTCGATTATGAAGACGCAGAAGCTCGAGCGCATCACGAAAAGGCGGTTATCGACGGTGAGTGCTACGTCTTCCATCAATGGCCAGTGGAGAGCCGACCAAACTGATCCCTGTCACCATACCGGTAGGCCGTGCCGTAGCCCCGCCGCGCCGATGGCTCCGCGACTGCCTCCGCGTGACGCCTAAGAGCGAAAACTCATTGCACTACCCGAGAGATCGCCGCGGAATCGGATGTATCTGTCATACTATCCGATTCGACCGAGGGAGCGGCCCTCCATAGCGAGTGACGTGGCTTCGTCTACGTGGATGCGATGCGCTCGTTTGTGCACGGCGACTGATTTCGCGACCGGGAAGCTGCCTCGAGATCGGCACTAGGTAAATTGCCAACAGGACCGTCAGGGTGTCGGCGGCAGCGTTCGCGGTTTTCGTCCGCCGTGATCAAACATTGCGCGATCCCAGATCCGCGCCGCGCCGCCGCAGCGACCCCGAGTCGCCACCGCGCTCGCGAAGGGTGTCTAATTCGGGGTAGGGCGACAGGAGCCGAGGTGGCGTTTCCGTCTGATTCAGGTGTGGCTTGGCGGGTGGAGGTTGACTCGGAGCCACGCTGGGTTTGAGGCGCGCTTAAAGTAGCCTGAAAGATCTGGAAGCTGTTCAATCTCCGACGGCATCACCGCCGCCTCAGTCATCCGACGATAGCTCACGCCTTTCGAATTAGAAAATCCTCCAGAGCCGGCCGAGAAGAGGGCCTGCCTTTCTCGACCACGATACCATCGAGCTCCTCGCATACCCGGTGGAGTCTGCGATCGCAGAGAAACTTCAGGCCATGGTGGCGCTCGGTGACGCCAATAGCCGAATGAAGGACTTCTACGACATATGGGTTTGCTCGAAACACCTGCAATTTGATGCCACCAGGCTGATTGAGGCCATCGAGGCGACGTTCCAGAACCGGAAGACTCCGATGCCGGCCGGAGAGTTTGAGGCCCTTACGGTGGGCTTCGCCGAAAGGCACAGGTCTCAGTGGAACGCCTTCGTAAGGAAAATAGACCAGCGTGAACTCGAGGAGGCCTTCGTCAAAATTGTCAGCGACCTCAGACTCTTCGTAACTCCCCTGCTTCAGTCGCTCACCGGCAGCAAACGGCTGATTCAGGAATGGAAGCCCGACTACGGGTGGGCGCGTTCTTGAACTGTCTCGGTCGCATCACTCACAACCCCCACGTGATGGGAGGTCGACCATGCGTACGCGGCCTGCGCGTAACTGTCGCCGTGATTGTGAGGCAAATCGGTGTCGGTCGCACCGTCGACGAGTTGCTCGCCGACTATCCGTGCCTCGAGCGCGAGGACATTTTGCAAGCTCTACGGTACGCCGCTTGGCGGGTGCAGGAACGAAACATCCCCGAGTAGATGAGGCACTTCGCCGACTTATCCAGTACCTCGCCAGCTCTGGACCTGCATGGACAGTAGCGCCAGCTCCTCATTACGATCCGAACCATGGCCACTCCCCTTCCCGCGTCAGTCGGCGCCTGGCGCTGCAGAGTCTGCGACTACGAGCGGTACCACAGAGTCGCGGTGATGCAAAAGAACGGAACGCGTTACGAAACCGAGTTTTTCGCGTGTAGCCAGTGCAGCGTAATGTTCTTGAGTCCGGTGCAATTCGATGCACACAGCACGGCGGCCCCGAATGTCGAATTCTCGCCAGCTGTTACGCGGCTGCGGAACCGACGTGCGGAATCGTCCGTGGAGTAGCTCAAATGCCGGAGCTGCTGCCGGAAAATCAGATATCACAGCTCGCCGGCAGTGGCCGCTAACGGACCCAAAGCGGACATCGTCGGCCGATTTGCGCCGAGCTCTTGGGGCAGGCGCACGACAAGATGCCACCGCCTCGCCGCAAGGTCTACGAATACCTGATCCTTGGAAGGCTCTTGGCCCGGGGCCACAGCACCTTAGTTGACATCAACGATCGGCAATCGTCCTTTTACTGTTACGCAGCGGTGGCGTAACTCAACCCGCTTTACACTTGTATATAGGCGCGCATAATATTCCACGAACTCACATCGATCTGTGGAAGCGCAGCTATTCGCACGTGGCTCAAGAACCCCCTTTATTTGAAAACTGTGTGGCCTAAATGTTTCGTCAGTCGCCACGCGACGTCGCACTGAAGCCATGTGATGTCTCTCGGCGATGTTGTCGATTCGTGCTGTACCAAATCAACAAATTACTCAGAAAAACACCGCAATCAAACGAGGGTCATAACACGTTCAGAGCGAGACTCCGTTTCTTGGTTAAGAAGAAACTCAACTTGGGGGAGAAGGAGCGACGCCTTACAGTGGCGGGCAGAGAAGTCGTTTTGTCGCCCCAGCTACCGGATGCGAATATCGCAGACAGCGAGTGGCTCGTGATGAACACACGCGGCTTCGAGTCGGAAAGCGATGCGGCGAACTTCGCAAGCAAACTCAAAGCAGCATGTGAACTTTCATCTGTGATTGCGCGCCTAGGAATCAACGCGGGCGTGGACAAGCCAACGTCTGGGTTCGGCAAACTCGTCAGGGACGATCTTCAAGAAAAGCAGGGTGTCGTACTTAGGGACAATGTACACGGCATCGATGTATTTCCCGACGACCCAAATATTCGAATCGGAATCTTTTCAGCAACAGGGACGGTGCGCTCGGCGCCGGATCCATTCCTGACTGATATCGACAAGCTCTATCAGGTGATCGACGGTGTGTCGCAACGCGTGAGGGACATTGTCCTGCTGATGAACTATGCGCTTACAAGAACGGATCCGGTGGCAATGGTCGTGTTTGCGGTTTCGGCAGTGGAAATGCTGGGTCAAGACGAAACCTGGTCTCAAGCGCAAGCGCAACTTCTTTCGCAGTTGGCTGACACTGCGGAGAACTCAAACACGTGTACCGCTCAGGAACGGGGCGAAGTCGTCACGGCAATCCGGCGCGGCATTCATAAGCTCAGCCTGAGGCAAGGAGTACTTAGACTTCTGACGTCCTTGGAGCTCAGTCATCTGAAGAAAGACTGGGACCGGCTTTACAGCGAGCGGAGTACGCTAGTCCACGGCCTCGCGCCAAAGCCAGGCGTCGACTACGGCGATCTAGCCTTCAGAGCCATGAGCTTGTGCGGTCGCATTCTCTTGACGGCGGTTGCGCGCGAAGTAGCGGGGGCCGACGAGCACCTCGACAAGTTTTACCCGGTGAACTAGGTAGAACACCGGAGTGGAATCAGGTCGATTCGACAATTCCGATACTTGTGAGTCGCATGACACCTGCGAATCTTGTTCGACCGCTTCTGACCGTTTCTACCCATCCTCCGTCAGCGGGCAGATGGCGACCCATTGCCGCCTCTCGGCAGTGAGCGCTTTCGGGGAAGCAATTGATGCAAGATCTCGATAACCGTACGTAATCGACACCTGCTAAGGATGAAACCACTGATAGTAAGCGCCAAAGATATGGTGCGCCTCGAGGCTATTGATACCTAACTCGGTTGCACCCGCCCCGTCGGTCCAGGCTCTACTGCGTCGATTGGCGGGTAGCGCTATTTCAACTGATGGATCGTATGCGAGTCCAGACGTGAGGCTCCCGAATCCATCGGTATAGACCTGACCGACTGGCAATGTCTGCCCACTCCGCTTCGCCTCCACATAAGAATGCTGCAAATCGTTGTGGTAATAAATGACCTTCAAGACATTTGCCGCCCACCCGACCGGAGAGTTGACCGGTTGCGGAAAGATCCCCAACGCCAGCACCAGCGGCACAGCGCACGCTAGGGAGAATCCAGAAAGCCACTCGCGGCGCCAATAAAACACGGAAAGCGCAACCATCGCAAGAACCAAAGCAATCGGGATAAGCCCGTAACCGTAAAACAGGACTCCGATGAAGAAAAGTACCGGCAGGGACCTCACTACAACGCTTCCAATCAACAGTACAAGGAAGAGTATGATTCCTGGGGCCAGCAAACGAACAGTGCTACGCAAGGCGGCGCGCCTTGAGCATGGTCCGGATGTGAAACTCTGTGGTTCTGGTTCGCCTCATCGAGATCGCTCCCTGGCTGTAGTCGGTCGCCAACAATATCCCTGGCAATAGTGGCATCGCTATGGCTACGCTGCGATCGATTGTGGACCAAGCTACCGCGCGTCTCAAATGGCAGGAAACTGGCGGTCGATTTCGACCGCTGAGGGGTCGGTATTGGCCCGTCCCGCGCCTCTTGGCCTGCCTGGCGCACTTCCCGGGTTGGGTGATCACGGTTGCGGTCATAGCCTTCATGCTGCGGGACATCAGCCCGGACCTTCAGCAGGCACCCTGGGCTGTGAAAGCAAACGCCGGCCTGGGTGTGCCTGCTAACGTGGTGCTGGCAATCGGCATCTTGGGGCTTGTGTCCACGCTCGTTTACGCCCTGCCGCAGACATCGACCCTGGGCGCTATCCTGCTGACAGGATTCTTCGGCGGAGCAATCGATGATCCATCTGCGGGTGAACGGCGCCGTCTTCGACATGGGGGAGAATGCGCTTCTCGGCGTGCTCGCCTGGGGTGGCCTCTGGCTGCGCGACGCCCGCCTGCGGGCCGTTCTGCCGATCAGGCGCCGCCAGCCCACCGCGATGGCGCGTTCATGACGGTGTGACATGACATCCCTAGGCGGAAGCGGACAGTGGACTAAACCGCTCGCGCGGTAGGGGTGGCTTCGATCGGGGGCGGTGCCGGATGTGAGCTCTTTGGCGTTGTTCCGTAAGTTGGGAAGGGAGGCAATCCGCCTCTGTTCTCAGCCGGAGCACTACTATGAGCTCTCAGCCC
>DASUKK010000014.1:0-98458 GCA_036278795.1 Steroidobacteraceae bacterium
GTGGTGGCCAGGGGCGGAATCGAACCACCGACACGCGGATTTTCAGTCCGCTGCTCTACCAACTGAGCTACCTGGCCGCCTGCGGGGAGGGCCGCGTATTAGAACGGTCCGGATCGCGGCCGTCAAGCAATCTCGAGGCTAAGCCTTTGATTCCGAGCCGCATTTCCGCTACGGGCGTGGAGCGCTGGGGATGCTCCTCTGGCACCGCGTTTGCTGCCACGCGCGCATGGCTACCCGATCACCCACCCCTCGCCGTGCCCCGACCCGGAAAGGCGCCGCCATGGGAAGCTCCCGCGCCTCGAGGCGCAGCGCCAGTAGAGCGGAGCGTGCCGTTCCCCTGCCCTTGCCCGCGGCGAATGATGACGGCGCCGCGGCGACGTCCCCTCGTCGAAGCCGAGTCCGAGGCGGCGCTCACCGCGCGACGGAGAGCGTCGCGGTAACCAAAGCGGTGCGCTACGCGGTCGTCGGCCTCGGCCACATCGCGCAGGTGGCGATCCTGCCGGCCTTCGCGCAGGCGCAGCAGAACAGCAGACTGACGGCGCTGGTGTCCGACGACCCGGAAAAGCTGAGGAAGCTCTCCCGCCGCTATGGCGTGAGCCGCATATGCAGCTACGACGACGCCGACGAGCTCTTTGATAGCGGGGATGTGGACGCCGTCTACATCACGCTGCCGAATTCGATGCACCGCGAATACACGGAGCGCGCCGCGCGCGCCGGCCTGCACGTGCTCTGCGAAAAGCCGATGGCGGTCAGCTCCGACGACTGTGAGCGGATGGTCGAGATCACGCGGGAGAACGGGGTCAAGCTGATGGTCGCCTATCGGCTGCACTTCGAGCGCGGCAACCTGGAGGTGGCGGAGATGGCGCACTCGGGAACTCTCGGCGACCTGCGTTTCTTCAGCTCCAATTTTTCCATGCAGGTGGCGCCGGAGAACTTCCGCAGCAGCCGCAAGCTGGGAGGCGGCCCTCTCTATGACATCGGCATCTATTGCATCAATGCCGCCCGCGCGACATTCGCAGCGGAGCCTACGGAGGTATTGGCCACGGCCGTGACGCGCCGGGACCATCGCTTCAAGGAAGTCCCGGAAACGGTGGCGGTGGTGATGAAATTCCCCCAGGAGCGTATTGCATCATTTACCTGCAGCTTCGGTGGGGCGGACCGCTCCGCCTACGAGATCGTCGGCACCAAAGGCAGCATCACCGTCGACCCGGCGTATGAATACGCGCAAGGGGTCGAGTACGTGCTGCGGCTGGGCAAGCGCAAGCGGGAGAAGCGCTATGAGAAGAGCGATCAGTTCGCGCCGGAGCTCATCTATTTCTCCGACTGCATCCTCCAGGACTACGAGCCGGAACCGTCCGGGGAGGAAGGCATAGCGGACGTCCGCGTGATCGAAGCGCTGAATCGCAGCATGGAAACCGGCAGGTGGGTCTCCCCCGAGCTGCCGCAGCGCAGACGCCGCCCAACGCTTCGCCAGGAGATCCGGCGGCCGGGCATCCAGCCCCCGCCGCTCGTGGGCGGAGTGCATTCCGCGAGTGTCTGACGGGCCGCCGGCCGAACGCCGAACGCGCGAGAGGGGACGCGGCAGCCGGCAGGACAGGCACAGGCGCATGGCGGCTGCAACTGGCAAGACAGCTACACGCGCATAGCGGCTTCGGCCTGCAAAGACAGGTACCGTCGCATAGCGGCTACAGCCGGCACGGCAGCCGCGTAGCAGTCAGCGCGCAAACTTGGTGCTGCCGTAGGACTGGTTCGGTGCAGCGGGTGTCAGCGGTCCCGCGCGCGACCTGACCTGCCGCTCCTACCTACTTAGGGAGAGCTTCTCACCCGCCTCCGGATGCTCCGGGGCCCCTCCGCGCGAGCCATACCGGAACGGGTGGCACAACACATAAATTGCGCACCCTAGCTGTCGATCCGTGCGGGTCGTCTGCGTCTAGGTCAGGGACTTACAGGGGAGCCTATTGTGCGCAATCGATCCATCACTTTCGCTTCGGTCATTTCACTCGCCGCCGCTGCGGCAGTAGCCGTTCTGACGGTATCCGGTTGCTCCTCCGACGCGGCAGCCCAGCATGCTGCCACGCCGCCGCCGGCCCCGCAGGTCACGGTCGCGCGTGTCATTTCGCGGACCGTCACGGACTCCGAGACCTTCAGCGGCCGCTTCAGCGCCGTGGACCATGTGGATATCCGTCCGCGGGTCTCGGGTTACATTTCGTCGGTCAACTTCGTCGATGGCACGGTGGTGCACAAGGGCCAGGTGCTCTTCGTCATCGACCCGCGTCCCTACCAGGCGGACTATCAACGCGCCGAGGCGGATCTCGACCAGGCACGCGCCCAGGCGGCGCTGGCCAAGGCCGAGCAGACTCGGGCGGTGAAGCTCCTGGCGGCGCACGCGATCTCCAAGGATGAGTTCGACACTCGGACCGCCAACGCTCGCCGGTCGGCGGGGAACGTGGAGGCGGCGAAGGCGGCGGTCGACTCGGCCGCGCTCAATCTCACCTTCACGCGGGTGACGGCCCCCATCACGGGCCGCGTCAGCCGCGCGATCGTCACCACCGGCAATCTGGTTACCAATGGCCAGACGCTGCTGACTACGGTCGTGTCGCTGGATCCGATCTACGTCGAATTCAACGCGGACGAGCAGGCGTATCTGGCGTTCGAGAAATATGCGGGCACCGATGGGCGCAAGGACGCGCCCGCCAACACCGGTGCAGGTCCGAAAGCACTCGGCAATGCGGTGTACGTCGGCCTCGCGGACGAGCAGGGTTACCCGCACAAGGGTCATCTCTTCTTCATGGATAACTCCCTGGACTCGCAGACCGGGACGATCTATGCCCGTGCGTTGCTGCCCAATCCGGATGGCCGCTTCGTCCCGGGCCTGTTCGCACGCGTCAAGCTGATCGGCAACGACCACTATCAGGCCGTGCTGGTCAATGACAGCGCGATCGGCACCGATCAGACGATGCGCTACGTGCTGGTCGTCGGCGCCAACAACAAGGTGGAGTACCGTCCCGTGGACCTCGGGCCTCTGGTCGACGGTCTGCGCGTCGTGCGCTCCGGCCTGAAGCCCGGCGAAACCATCGTCGTGAACGGTCTGATGCGCGTGCGTCCCGGCATGCAGGTGGCGCCGCAGCTTACCGCGATGGGTGACGGTCGTCTCACCCGCGGCGCGATGGTGGCTCAGAACACAACTCATGACACTCGGTCCGCGGACAGTGAGTCCGCAAGGGAGAACCGGTGAAGCTTTCCCATTTCTTCATCGACCGCCCGATCTTCGCGGCGGTCCTGTCGACCTTCATCTTCATCGCGGGCGCGATCGCGCTGACGCAGCTGCCGATCAGCGAGTATCCGGAGGTGGTGCCGCCTTCCGTGGTCGTGCGGGCGACCTTTCCGGGTGCCAACCCGAAGGTCCTGGCGAACACCGTGGCCGCGCCGCTCGAGCAGGCGATCGTCGGGGTCGAAGACATGCTCTACATGTCCTCGACTTCGACCATGGATGGCTCACTGGCTTTGACGGTCACGTTCCGCGTCGGGACGGACGTCGACCACGCGCAGACACTGGTGCAGAACCGCGTTCAGCAGGTGCTGCCGCGCCTGCCCGATGAGGTGCGCAATCTCGGCGTGACGACCACCAAGAGCTCGCCCAACCTGACGATGGTGGTGCACGTCTACTCACCCGATCACCGCTTCGATACGCTGTACCTGCGCAACTACGCGGTGCGCAACATCCGGGACGTGCTCGCGCGCCTGCCCGGAATGGGCGATGTGCAGCTCTTTGGCGGCGGCGACTACGCCATGCGCGTCTGGCTGGATCCGCAGAAGCTGGCGGCGCTCAATCTGACCGCCGGGGACGTGATCACCGCCATCCGCTCGCAGAACATCCAGGTCGCGGCCGGACAGATCGGCGCGCCGCCCGATCCCAATACAGACTTCCAGCTCGCTCTGAATGCGATGGGGCGTCTGACGACGCCGGAGCAGTTCCGCAATGTCGTCCTCAAGGCGGGCGCGAACGGCCAGGTCGTTCGTCTCGGCGATGTCGCCCGCGTGGACATGGGCGCGCAGTCGTACGGGATCAACAGCTACCTGGACAACCAGGGTGCGGTCGCGATCCCGGTCTTCCAGGCGCCCGGGTCCAACGCCCTGCAGCTGTCGCAGGAAGTGCGCACCACCATGGCGCAGCTCTCCAAGGACTTCCCGCAGGGCATGGCTTACACCATCGTTTACGACCCGACGGTGTTCGTGCGCCAGTCGATCGAGGCGGTCGTGCACACCCTGCTCGAAGCCGTGCTGCTGGTGGTGCTGGTGGTCATCCTCTTCCTGCAGACCTGGCGCGCCTCCGTCATCCCCCTCATCGCCGTGCCTGTGTCGATCATCGGCACCATGGCGGTGCTGCTCGCATTCGGCTTCTCCATCAACACGCTGTCGCTCTTCGGCCTGGTGCTGGCCATAGGCATCGTCGTCGACGATGCCATCGTGGTCGTGGAGAACGTCGAGCGCCACATTGAAGCCGGACAGACCCCACGCGAGGCGGCCAAGTCCGCCATGAGCGAGGTCAGCCGGCCGATCATCGCGATCACGCTGGTGCTGTGCGCGGTATTCGTGCCGGTCGCGTTCGTGAGCGGCCTGACGGGCGAGTTCTATCGCCAGTTCGCCTTGACGATCGCCATTTCCACGGTGATCTCGGCATTCAACTCCCTCACTCTGTCCCCCGCGCTGGCTGCCGTGCTGCTGAAGCCGCACGGCAGCAGGCCCGATGCGCTGTCGCGCATCATGGACCGCGTCCTCGGCCGCTTCTTCCGCCGCTTCAACCAGGGGTTCACGGCCGTTGGCAACGCCTATCAGCGCGCCGTCGCCGGCACGGTCCGCCGCGTGGGGATAGCGCTCATCGTCTACGCGGGGCTGATCGGCCTCGCCTACCTGGGCTTTGCCACGGTCCCGCACGGGTTCATCCCGCAGCAGGACAAGCAATACCTGGTCGCGATCGCGCAGCTGCCGCCGGCCGCCTCGCTCGATCGGACCTCGGCGGTCGTCAAGGAGATCGGTGACATCGGCATCCATCAGCCGGGTGTCGAGCATGCCGTGCAATTCGCGGGCATGTCGGTCAACGGCTTCGTGCCGAGCTCGAGCGCCGGGCTCGTGTTCTTCGGACTGAAGCCCTTCAATGAGCGCAAATCCAAAGGCCTCTCGGCCGACGCCATTGCCGCAGCCCTCAATCAGAAGCTGTCTTCCATCCAGGACGGCATGATCGTGGTGTTTCCGGCCCCGCCAGTGATGGGGCTCGGCACGCTGGGCGGCTTCAAGCTGCAGATCGAGGATCGTAGTGGCGCCGGGCCCAAGGCGCTATACGACGCGACGCAGGACGTTCTGAAGCAGGGTTATCAGAACCCCGCCCTCGCCGGCCTCTTCAGCAGCTACCAGGTAAACGTCCCGCAGCTCAACGTCAACGTGGACCGCGTGAAGGTCATGCAGGACCACGTCAGCCTGGACGACGTCTTCCAGACGCTGCAGGTCTACCTCGGCTCGCTGTATGTCAACGACTTCAACGCCTTTGGACGGACGTATGAAGTGCTGGCGCAAGCCGACGCGCCGTTCCGGTCACGTATCGAGGACATCTCGACACTGCAGGTCCGCAACGCCGAGGGACGGATGATCCCGCTCGGCTCATTGCTCACCGTCACCCCGACCTACGGGCCGGACATCGTGGGGCGCTACAATGGCTATACCTCCGCCGACATCAACGGCGGCCCGGCTCCCGGGTTCAGCTCCGGGCAGGCGCAGGCGGCGATGACGCAGATCCTGAAGACGACGCTGCCGCGGGGTATGTCCTTCGAGTGGACCGACCTCTCGTATCAGCAGCTCATCTCCGGCAACACCAGCCTGATCATCTTCCCGCTGGTCGTGCTGTTCGTGTTCCTGGTGCTCGCCGCGCAATACGAGAGCCTGACGCTGCCGCTCGCGATCATCCTGATCGTGCCGATGTGTCTGCTCGCCGCCATCACGGGCGTGTTCCTGGACCACGGCAACAACAACATCTTCACGCAGGTCGGACTGGTCGTGCTGGTCGGCCTCGCGTGCAAGAACGCGATCCTGATCGTCGAGTTCGCCAAGCACCTGCAGGACGACCAGGGCCAGGACGCGGTATCAGCCGTGCTGCATGCCGCTCGCCTGCGTCTGCGGCCGATTCTGATGACGTCCTTCGCCTTCATCATGGGAGTCGTGCCGTTGATGCTGGCGAGCGGCGCCGGCGCCGAAATTCGCCACGCGCTCGGTACCGTGGTGTTCTCCGGCATGCTGGGCGTCACCTTCTTCGGTCTGCTACTGACGCCCGTCTTCTACGTACTGATCCGAAGGGGCCGCGCTCAAAACGTCGAGCATGCGGCGCCTCACGGGCAGTTTTCCGCGGAAACCTCCCATGCGTAAATCCATCGTTGTCTTTCTTCTGAGTGCGGCGCTGTCGGCCTGCGCGGTCGGCCCAAACTACCACCGCCCCGCCACGAGCGTGGCAAAGCAGTTCCCGACGGGCGGCGGAGCGCAAGGAGCGGCACAGGAATCGCCCGCCTCCAACCACGTCTACTCCCATGCTCAAACGCAGACGGAGTTCTGGAAGCAGTTCGACGACCCTGTGCTCAACAGCATGGTGAGTGATGCGCTGACCGCAAACTACGACCTGCGCATCGCCCTCGGCCGGCTCGTCCAGGCACGCGCGTTGCGCAACGAGTCGCTGTTCGACCTCGCGCCGACCGTCACCGCCTCTGCCGGATACACCAAACAGCGTGTGCCGGCGGTCGAAGATCCGCTCGGCGGTCCGTACACTTCGAAGCTCTACAATGCCGGCTTCGATGCCACTTGGGAGCTCGACTTCTTCGGCGGGGTGCGCCGCGGAATCCAGGCGCGCAACGCTCAGCTCGAAGGCCAGGTCGCCAACCTGCATGACGCGCAGGTGTCGGTCATCGCGGAAGTCGCCCGCAATTATTTCGAGCTGCGCGGCGAGCAAACCCAGCTCGCCGTCGCGCGCGCCAACGTCAAGAACCAACAGCAGGTGCTCGCGCTGGCGCAGGCGCAGCGTGAGGCAGGCAGCGGGACCGACCTCGACGTGGCACGGGCTCAGTCGCAACTGAGCAGCACTCTCTCGACCATCGGACCGCTCGAGGCCGCCGTATCGCGCTCCATTCACCGCTTGGGCGTGCTGACCGGCCGCGATCCCGACGCGCTGACGGGCTCGCTGAGTGCCCCGCACGAGTTGCCGTCGCTGCCGCCCATCGTGCCTGTGGGGACTCCGGAGGAGCTATTGCGCCGGCGTGCCGATATCCGTGCGGCCGAGCGCAATCTGGCGGCATCCACCGCCCTGGTCGGTGTGGCCGTATCGAATCTCTTCCCCAAGGTGACCTTCACCGGCAACTTTGGCTATGCCGCTGCGGAACCGGCGGGCTTCGGTAGCGGGGCGTCGCGAAGCTACATAATCGGGCCGGGCATCACTTGGGCAGCCTTCGACCTCGGCCGGGTGCGGGCGCAGATCGCCGGTGCGCGCGCCGGAACGGTCATCGCCCTGGATCAGTACCACCAGACCGTGCTCAATGCGCTCGAGGAGACCGAGGATGCGCTGGTGACCCACGCCAGGGACCGCGATCAGCTGCACCACGCCGAGGATGCGGCGCGCGCCAGCGCCACCGCCGCCAAGCTTGCCGAGATCCGCTACAAGGGCGGCATGGTGGACTTTCTCTCGGTTCTGGACGCGGAGCGCACGGAGCTGCAGACCCAGGACGCCTTGGCCCAGAGCCGCACGGAAGCCGCCACCAGCCTGATCGCCGTTTACAAGGCGCTGGGCGGTGGTTGGGAGACCGCCCCCCTGCCGAGGTACACTGACGCTTCGATTTCCCGATAGAGAGCGTATCCCATGAGCGTTTCGGTGGCCGATGCGGCCCTGGCCCATCTGGAGTCCCTGACCCGGAAATCCACGCCCTGCACGGAAGAGCTGAGCCAGATCAACGAGTCCCTGCGGCGCCGGGAGGCGCTGCTGGTGGCCTCCGCCAAGGCGAGCCGGATGCTCCTCGAGGCGCCGGACGTACGGGGCGCCATCCCGGAGGTCCTGCGCCTGATGGGCGATGCGGCCCACGTGGATCGCGTCAACGTCATGTTGGCGCGCAGCGGCCCGCAAGGCGAGCCTCTGCTCGTGGTAGTGAGCGAGTGGACGGCGGATGGCGTTCCACCCCACATCGACGACCCGTCTGTCTGCACGTGCGATGAGCGTCAGTTCTCCGCGGTTTCCGCGGAGCTGCGTGCGGGACGGAGCGTCTGCCTGAACAAGTGCGACACGCCAGTCACTTATGCGGGTGTAGCCGGATTCGAAGGCATCGGCACCAAGACCAAGGCCATCGTGCCCATCTTCGTCGCCGGCGAATTCATCGGTGTCGTGGGGTTCGATAACACCCGCCAGCGGCGCGCAATCGATTCCGCGGAGCTGGCCGCGCTCGAGAATGCGGCGGGCGTCATCGGCGCGGCGCTCCATCGGCAACGCCTCATCGACGACATGCGACGGGAACGCGAGCGCGCGGCGGAGGAACGCGTGGCGGAGCTGGCAAAGGCCAACGCCGTCATCCGCGGCAACCTGGAGCGCCTGGCGAGCGAGCCGGACCTGCACAGCTTCCTCGGCCACGTGCTGTTGGAAGCGACCCGTCAGTTCGATGCGGCCTCGGGCGCCGTGGTCGTCGCCAAGGACAGCCTGCAGCAATGGCGGATCGCGGCACACGTCAGGGACGGACAGATCGAAGAGCCGCCCTACCCCATCAGCGTGCCCATCAACGGCTCCTCCTTCGGCGACCGGTTCACCAAGCCGACCGAGCCCATGTATCTCGACGTCGAGCAGCAGTCCGAGGAATTCTGGCCGGGCATGCTCGCGTTCCACCGGCAGGAGGGCTACGCCGGCACGGTGGTCTATCCTCTGGTGTTCGGCTCCCGCAACGTAGGCTTCCTCATCCTGCGCTTCCGCCGCATTGCGGATGACGTGCAGCACAGCGAGCTTCTGGTGGCGCTCGCCCAGCAGGCGACGCTCGCCGTCCAGCTCACCCGCCTCGCCTATCAGGCGAAGGAGGCGGCGGTGCTGGTCGAGCGCGCGCGCATCGGGCAGGAGATCCACGACGGCCTGGCACAGGCCTTCACCGGAATCCTGATGCAGCTCGGAGCGGTGGAGGAGTTCCCGTCCTGCAAGAAAAAGAACTCGGGGCTGGCGCTGACGCACACGCGCATCCGTGACCTCGCGCGCGAAGGCCTCGCCGAGGCCCGTCGCTCCGTGATGGCGCTCAGGCTCGATCAGACACGGCGCGCAGGGCTGGAGATCGCGCTGCGCCAGCTCGCCGAGCGCTCGACCGTGCCGGGCGGCGTGACGTGCAACTTCGAGGGCGGCGGCATCACCACCGGCCTGAAGCCGGAGCACGAGCATGAACTGCTGCGCATCGCGCAGGAGGCGGTGAGCAATGCGGTGCGCCATGCCCGGCCGAACCTGGTTCGCATCACGATGACGGATGAAGAGGCGCACTGGGTGCTGGCAGTGGAGGATGACGGGCGCGGCATGGAGCACCGACCGGAGCTGTATGCGCGGGAGGGCTTCGGCCTCACGAGCATGCGGCAGCGGGCAAGCGCGATCGGCGGGGAGTGGCAGATCGAGAGTCAGCCGGGCGCGGGCACGCGGGTCAGCGTGCGCCTGCCCAAGCGCAAGGCGGCAGCATAATGGTCGCGGTGCTGACGAAGAAGAAGATCAGCGTGATCCTGGCCGACGATCACCCGGTCGTACGCGATGGCCTGGCGGCGATGGTGAACCAGCAGGCCGACATGGAGGTGGTCGCCGAGGCTGGCGACGGGGATGAGGCGATCACGCTCTACGAGCAGCATCAACCGGACGTGATGGTGCTGGATCTGCGGATGCCGAAGCGCGACGGCGTGGCGGTGGTGCAGCGCGTGCTGGAGATCAACCCGAAGGCGCGGATCCTCATCATGACCACCTATGACGGGGATGAGGACATCTTCCAGTGTTTGAGCCAGGGGGCGAAGGGTTACCTCCTGAAGGATGCGCCGCGGCAGGAGATCCTCTCGGCCATCCGGGCGGTGAGCGAGGACCGGCCCTACACTTCCTCATCGGTGGCGGCCAAGGCGCTGCAAAGGATGGGGAAGCCGAGCCTGACGCAGCGGGAGCTGGATGTGTTGGAGCTCGTCGCGCAGGGACGGAGCAACAAAGACATCGCGCGGCGGCTGTCGATCACCGAGGGAACGGCGAAGACGCACGTCAAATCCATCCTCACCAAGCTCGATGCGATCAGTCGCACGGAGGCGGTGGCCGTCGCTCACAAGCGCGGATTGATCCGACTCTGAGATCGGCCCAGCCCGCGCCCGCGGCGCTGTCGGAACTTTCGCTGCCGGCTTCCGTTGACCGCAACGCAGACGGCGACCGGAGTGGCCCGTCCGGCGCAAACACGCACGAGGAGGTCGACAATGAATCCCAGCTTTACTTCGACGAATGGCGAGAGCGCAGCGGCCGAGGCCAGGCGCCAGGCGGAAAATGTGGCGGAGACGGCAAGCGACACCGCCGCGAGGGCTACGAGCGCCGCGCGCGACCGAGCAGATCAGGCGCAGCGTTGGGCCAAGTCACGTTGGAATGACCTGCAGAACAGCGTCGAGTCGCAACCGTATCAGTCGACGGTGTGGGCGCTCGGGATCGGCTTCGCCGCGGGGCTGCTGCTGATGGGAATGCTGCGCGGCCGTAGATGACGTCACAGTCTGCGTAGCGCCGGGTGGCCGGCGCCACGCACCGTGATGGTTCTGTGACACATCGGGCCGGGCGGCGTGGTCTGCTTGGCCCATGCATCAGATCGGCGCCGTGGGCCTGTCATACCGGCATGCCGGTATCGATGAGGTCGCGCGCCTCTCCATTCCCAAAGCGGATCTCGAGAGCCGGCTGGCCGCGCTGCGCGAGGCGCTGCAGGTCTCGGAGCTGCTCTATCTCGGCACCTGCAACCGTATCGAGCTTCTTTTTGCCACCCACGACGGCGAGCCGGCGGGCGATCTGCGCGAGCCCGCCCTGGCGCTGCTGACGGGAAGCCGCCCGGCTCCGGGACAGGCCTCGCGCCTGCTGCGTGCCTGGGCGGGCGAATCGGCTCTCGAGCACGTGCTGCTTCTGGCATGCGGACTCGACTCCGCTCAGGCGGGTGAGCGGGAGATCGCCGCACAGCTACGCGCGGCCTGGGAAGTTGCGCGCGCCGCCGGCACGAGCGGCCCCATTCTCGACCGGGTGGTGGGCGAGGCGCTCGGCATGGCCAACCGGGTGCAGCGGCTGCAGACCGGGATGCGCTCGCCGTCATTGGCCGACCTCGCCGCGACACGCGTCCTCGATCACCTGGCGGGCAGCGCCGAGAAGGTTGCGCTGGTCGGCGTCTCCCCGATGACGCGACGCTGCGGTCTGGCGCTGCATCGCGCGGGGATTCCGCTCCTCATCGTCAATCGGACTCCGGCCCCCGCGGCTGAGCTCGCCGCCAGCGTGTCCGGGCAAGCCGTCCCGCTCGAGCAGTTCCGCGAGCGCCCGCAAGCCGTTGCGGCCCTGGTGCTGGCCGCGGGCGGCGGCGAGCCCGTGCTCGACTTCCGCTGCCTGCAATTGCTCGCCGAGAGCGCCCAGCGCGCGCAGCAAGCGTGCTCAGGCTCGCACCGCTGCGGCAGACCGCTGGCCATCGACTTCGGCGTCCCTCCGAACGTCCACCCCGATGAGGCGCGGCGCGCCGGCATCACGAGAATCGGCATGAGTGAGCTCGTGCAGGACGTTCAGGAGCGGCGCGGGGCCGAGCTCATGCGGCTGGCACCGGTACGGGCGGCGATCGACGAGCGGCTGGCACGGCTGCGCGAGGAAATGGCCACGCGCGCCATCGGCCCGAAGCTGGCGCAGCTGCGCGGCGCCTTCGAGCGGATCGCCGCGGACGAGCTCGAGCGGGCGTTCGCGGCGGAGCTGCGCGGCCTGATGGCGGATCAGCGCGAGGAGCTGCGGAATCTGACGTCGCGGCTGGCGCGGCGCCTCGCGCACCTACCCATTGCAGGTCTGCGCGCGGCTGCGACACACGCGAGCCCGGACGTCATCGATGCATTTTTCCGGGAGGCACGCCTCCACCGCGCGTCCCACGCGGACACAAGCGAAGCGCTAGTCCCTGAAGAGCCACTACCATAGGACCCGTGATGAGCCATTCCCCAAAGGAAGCGTCCACGCAGGCGTATCCGCGCTCGACGCAACTCTACCAGCGGGCCACTCGCGTAATCCCCGGCGGTGTCAACTCACCCGTCCGCGCATTCCGTGCGGTCGGCGGCACGCCGCTCTTCTTCATGAGCGGCCGCGGCGCGCATCTGACCGATGCCGACGGACGCCGTTATCTCGACCTCGTGTGCTCCTGGGGTCCGCTGATATTGGGTCACGCGCACCCGGCTGTGGTCGAGGCCGTGACGCGAGCCTGTCATCAGGGAACGACGTTCGGCGCGCCTTGTCCCGCGGAGGTTGAGCTGGCGGAGCGCGTGGTCGCCTCCTACCCTGGTATCGAGCAGGTACGGCTGGTGTCGTCCGGTACGGAAGCCGTGATGAGCGCAATCCGCCTGGCGCGCGCCTTCACGGGGCGCGACCTCATCGTGAAATTCTCCGGGTGCTATCACGGCCACGCGGATCACCTGTTGGTCGCGGCGGGCTCTGGCCTCGCAACTTTGGGCCGTCCCTCCTCCGCCGGTGTCCCCGAAGCATTCACCGCCTGCACGCGCGTCCTGCCGCTCGACGATGAAGCGGCGCTGGACGCGCTCTTCGCCCGCGACGGCGAACGGATTGCCGCCGTCATCATCGAGCCCCTCCCCGCAAACCACGGCCTCTTGCCGCAGCGCGGAGAGTTCCTCGAGCGGCTGCGCGTACTGACGCGCGAGCATGGCGCGCTGCTCATCTTCGACGAGGTCATCTCCGGCTTTCGTCTCGCGCGCGGCGGCGCCGCGGAGCGGTTCGGTCTCGTCCCGGACCTCGCCACCTTCGGCAAAGTGATCGGCGGCGGCATGCCCGTAGGCGGCTTCGCCGGGCCCGCACGGATCATGGCGCGGCTCGCGCCCGACGGTGACACCTACCAGGCGGGTACTCTCTCCGGCAATCCGGTGGCCATGGCGAGCGGCATCGCCACCCTGGACGTGCTCGCGGCCGAGAACGGCTGGGCGAGACTCGAATCGCTGGGCGCGCAGCTCGAGCAGTTGCTGCACCCGGTGCTGCGCGAGGCACCCTTCCCCATGCACCTGGTGCGCGCAGGCTCGCTCTTCTGGCTGTCCCTGCACGAGAACGGTGCACCGCGCACGGCGGCAACCCTCCCGCGGCAGGCGGTGGACCGCTTCGCGGCTCTCTTTCACGCCATGCTGGCCGAGGGCATCTATCTGCCGCCATCGGCCTACGAGGCATGCTTCCTCTCACTCGCCCACACGGCCGCGGACCTCGAGCGGCTGGCACAGGGCCTGCGCAGCGCGCTGCGCGGCCTTCGCTGACAGGCCTGCGATGAAGGCACCGCGCGTCTTCCAACTCACCGCGCTCGCCCTGGTGCTGGTGTCCACCGTGGAGGTCGGCTGGTGGCTGCTCGACCAGCACCGCTTCGCGGTCGACAAGGTGCGGGAGATGCACCAGGTCTATGCGCAACAGGTGATCGCCGCACAGGCGCTGCTCGCCGCCGGGACGCCGGCCGACCGGGTGCACGCTCTGTTGCCGGATGTCATCGTGACAGACCAACATGCCGCGTTGTCCCCGGACGTCGACCGGCAGCTCCTCGCGGAAGAGCATCGGCACATCGCCCAGTACGCCTGGGAAGGCTCGTTCTTCATCATCGCCCTGGCCACATGCATCGCGGTGATCGCACGCGCCTTGCGCGCGGAGGCGCGCGTGATCCAGGAACAGGAGAGCTTCCTCGCGCTCGTCTCGCATCAGTTCAAGACGCCCCTTGCCAGTCTGCAGCTCTCGCTCGAGACCATGGCCATGCGGCCTCTGTCACCCGAGCATTCGCGGGCCCTGATCGACCGTATGCTCGCCGACCTCGCGCGCATGGAGGGCATGGTGACGCAGATCCTCGAGAGCATGCGGCTCGAGCGCGGGCGGATCGATCTGCGCAAAGAGCCGGTGGACCTCGGCGGTGCCGTCGCGCGCGTGGTGGCAGGCTTCGAGGAGCGGGCCGGCAAGGACCGCATCCTCGTCAGCAGCGACATCGAGCACGGCCTGCAGGTGCTGGCCGACCCGCTGGCGCTCGACGTCATTCTGCGCAACGTGCTCGAGAACGCGCTCGCGGCGGTCGCGCCGGTCGGCGGCGGCACCATCGTCTTCACGGGCAGGCGCGCGCGCGGTGAGATCGAGCTCGCGGTACGCGACAGCGGCGTCGGCTTCCGGCCGGGCGATGCTCCGCGGCTCTTCCAGAAGTTCAGCCGCCTGCATCCCGGCGGCGGCGGCAGCCATTTCGGTACGGGGCTCGGGCTCTACATCGTCAAGCGACTGATGCAGCTCGCGGGCGGGCGAGTCAGCGCGCAGAGCGAGGGTGTCGGTCAGGGCGCGACTTTCGTGCTGGCGTGGCCCGCGGGCGAGGCGCCGCAAGCCCCCGCGACGGGCGCGGATGGCGTCGAGACGCTGGCCCGGCAGCCTGCGGGACGGGAGCACTCATGACGGAGCCCCGCCACCCGCCTGCGCAGCAGGCGCGGCGCATCCTCGTGGTGGAAGATGACCCGCATCTCGCCGCCGGCGTCGTCGAGAACCTGCGGGCGGAAGGCTATGCCGTCGACTCCGTCGCGGACGGGCGGCGCGCTCTGGAATGGCTGGCGGGAAGCTCCTCCGGCCTCGTGGTGTTGGATGTCATGTTGCCGGAGATCGACGGCTTCACCGTCTGCCGCACGCTGCGCGAGCGGGGTGACAACACTCCGGTTCTCTTCCTCACGGCGCGCGGCGATCCCGCCGACCGCGTAAGGGGGCTGGAAGCCGGCGGCGACGATTACCTGGCGAAGCCCTTCCATCTGCGCGAGCTCCTGCTGCGCGTGCGGGCGATCCTGCGCCGCTGGGACTGGTATCAGAGCGCCTCGGAGGCAGAAGGGGCGGTGCTGCGCTTCGGCGGCAACGAGGTCGACTTTCGCGCCTTCCGCGCCCGGTCCTGGAACGGTATCGCCCAGGAGCTGACGGAGAAGGAGGCCATGATCCTGAAAGTGCTGGCCGAGCGCCCGGGAGAGATCGTCTCGCGCGAGGATCTTCTCGAGCGGGTGTGGGGCTATGACGTCTTTCCCTCGACGCGCACCGTGGACAACTTCATCCTGCGGCTGCGCAAGCGTTTCGAGCGCGATCCAGCCAACCCGCGTCACTTCCTGACCGTCTGGGGCGTCGGCTACCGGTTCATGAGCGAGGAGCCAGCATGAGTGCGCTGCGCATCGGCACCCGCGCTTCCGCGCTCGCTCTCTGGCAGGCGCGTCACGTCGAGAGTCTGATCCGCGCTCTGCCCGGCGCACCGCCGGTGGAGTTGGTACCCATTGCCACCACGGGAGACGTACGCTCTGACGTGCCGCTCTGGACCGTTCGCGGCCGGGCCTTCTTCACGAAGGAGATCGACCGCGCGCTGCTCGAGGACAGGATCGATGTCGCGGTGCACAGCCTGAAGGACCTGCCCACGGCGATGGAGCCGGGGCTCGAGCTCACGGCCGTGCTGACACGCGAGGATGCCCGCGACGCCCTCGTCAGCCGCGCCGGCGTCCCCCTGGCGCAGTTGCCTCGCAACGCCCGCATCGGCACGAGCAGCCTGCGGCGGCGCGCCTTCCTGACCCGCGCGCGTCCGGACCTGACACTCCTCGAGCTGCGGGGCAACGTACCCACTCGCCTCGAGCGCCTGGAGCGCGGCGACTACGACGCCATCATCCTCGCAGCCGCCGGACTGAAGCGCCTCGGGCTGGAGCACAGGATCACGCAGCATCTTTCCGCAGAGCAGTTCCCGCCAGCAGTCTCGCAAGGCGCCATTGGCGTCTGTACCCGGGCAAACGATCACCATTCCTCCGACTGGCTGCGGCCGCTGGAAGACGCGGCTACGCGCCTCGCGACCACGGCGGAGCGCGCACTGTTGGCAGGCGTCGAGGGCGGATGTCAGGTGCCCCTCGGCGCGCTCGCGACCGCCTCCGGTGCGCGCATTCACCTGCACGCGGCGGTGTGCGCGCTCGATGGCTCGCGGCAGCTCGTCGCGAGCGGGGACGCCGAGGCGACCGAGGCGGCCGCGGCAGCGCTGGGCTCGCGGCTCGCCACGGAGCTGATCGCGAAGGGCGCGGCCGGCCTCATCGCAGCGGAACGCGCGGTCCAGGGAAGCGTGGAGGCGCCGTGACAAAGTCGTCTGGAACGAGTTTGGACGGCGGCGGCCGGCCCGAAGGGCGAGGCGCAGGGACGGAGCCTCGCACCACGGGGGCGCCGCTGAAACCCGTCGTCGTGACCCGCGCCGAGGAGCGCGACGGGCCGCTCTCCACCGAGCTCAAGAGCCTGGGCCTGTCCGTGCTGGTCTGGGCCGCCGTCCGCGTATTGCCCGCCGACACGGCAGGCCTGGATGAGGCGCTGAGCCGCGCGACTTCGTTCGACTGGATCGTCTTCACCAGCCGTCATGCGGTCGCCGCGGTGACGGCTCGCCTGTCGGCGAGACCAGCGGGACTACGGGTGGCGGCGGTCGGGCGCGCCACCGCCGCCGTGCTGAAGCAACATGGCTGGCCGGTCGATCTGGTCCCTGGCGAGCCGAATGCCGCCGGACTGGTGGCTGCGTTTGCCACATCCGGCTTCGCACACGGCGCACGCGTCCTCTACCCGGCCAGCTCGCGCGCCCTGCCCACGCTGGCCGCGGGCCTGAGTCAACTGGGCGCGCAGGTCACGACCGTCGAGGCCTACCGTACCGCCTCCGGTGCGGCCCTCGACGTCGCAGACTGCCGCTCGTGGATCGCGCGTGACGCGGTGGGCGCGGTCACCTTCGCCAGTCCGTCCGCGGTCGCGGAGCTCGAAAGCGCGCTCGGCCGCGAGGATTTGGCGCGCCTGCTCGCCCGCGCGCCGGCGGTCGCCATCGGCCCTACCACGGCTCGTGCATTGACGGAGAGGGGCTACGTGGCGGCGCTCGCCGAATCGGCCACCCTGCGCGGCCTGGCACGCACGAGCCTGCACGCCGTCCGCGGCGATCCGGTATCGCAAAGAGGGCGAGCCTCGAATCCATGAGGGCCGCTCAGAGGTACGCATGAGTCATCCAGCAACCAGGCCCCGTCGCACGCGTCAGTCAGACGCGTGGCGGCGTATGGTCCGCGAAACACGGCTCTCGGCCGACGCCTTCGTCTATCCGCTCTTCGCGGTGCCCGGCAGGGAGGTCCGGCATCCGGTCTCGAGCATGCCCGGCGTGTGCCAGCTCTCGGTGGACGAGCTGGTGAAGGAAGCTAAGGCCGTATCCGCGGCCGGCGTTCCGGCGGTACTGCTCTTTGCGGCGCCTACGGAAAAAGACGCACGCGCAAGCGCAGCGCTCGACCCCAAGGGCTTGGCCGCCCAGGCCATCTCCGCCGTGAAGGACGCCTGTCCGAATCTCCTGGTGTGGGCTGACGTCTGCCTCTGCGGCGCAACGGATCACGGACACTGCGGCCACGTCCAGGCCGGCGGCGCCATCGACAACGATGCGTCGGTCACGACGCTCGCTCGGGTGGCCCTCAATTACGCGCGGGCCGGAGCCGACGCGGTCGCGCCGAGCGACATGATGGATGGGCGCGTGGGGGCCATACGCGGGCTGCTCGATCGCGAAGGGTTGACGATGACGCCGATCGTTTCATATGCGGCCAAATATGCCTCGTCCTTCTACGGACCGTTTCGGGAAGCTGCTGAATCGGCGCCCGCCTTCGGCGACCGCCGCTCCTACCAGATGGACCCGGCGAACTCGCGCGAGGCGCTGCGGGAAGTGCTTCTGGATGTCGAAGAGGGGGCTGATCTGGTCATGGTGAAGCCCGCCGGACCCTACCTCGATGTGATCCGTCAGGTGCGGGATGCGGTGACCTTGCCGGTCGTGGCGTACCAGGTGAGCGGCGAGTACAGCCTGATCAAGGCCGCCGCCGAGCGCGGCTGGATCGACGAGCGCGCGGCCGTGCTCGAGACACTCACGGGGATCCACCGCGCGGGAGCGGACCTGATCATTACGTACTATGCGCCCGAGGTGGCGCGCTGGCTGGCCGAGCGATGAGCGTCGCCCCCTCGTCATCACCGTTCGTGGCCGCCTGCCGGCGCCAGCCGGTGCGGTATACGCCCATCTGGATCATGCGCCAGGCCGGCCGCTATCTTCCGGAGTATCGCCGGGTTCGCTCGCAGGCAGAATTCACGACGCTGCTGCGTAACCCCGAGCTCGCCGCGGAGGTGACTCTGCAGCCGCTGCGCCGCTTCCCGCTCGACGCCGCGATCCTCTTCAGCGACATCATGACGCCGCTACAGGGTATGGGCGTTGACCTCTCGTTCGAGCCCGGACCGGTCGTGCGTGAGCCCATTCGGACCGACACGGCCATCGATGCGCTCGGGCAGCTCGTCCCGGAGCGCGACGTGCCCTTCGTACTCGAGTCGATCCGGCTGGTTCGTACGGGGCTGCCGCCCGGCATACCGCTGATTGCCTTCGCCGGCGGGCCGTTCACGCTCCTCTGCTATCTCGTGTGCGGCCGGCCGTCGAAGGAATTCGGGGCCGCCCGCTCCTTCCTCTACGCGAGCCCGGCCTCGGCGGAGCGCCTGCTCGACCGGCTGGCGGACGCGATGGCCGTCTACCTGCGCGCCCAGGCCGCCGCCGGTGCGCAGGCTTTGATGCTGTTCGAGTCATGGGCGGGACTGCTCGCGCCGCACGAGTTCGAGCGGTTCGCCTTGCCCGCCATGCGGCGCACGGTGGCGGCGCTCCAGGACACCGGCGTGCCGCTGATCTACTACGTGAATCAGGGCTCGGCGCTCATGGGGTCTGTCGCGGACCTCGCCGTCGATGTGATCGGTGTCGACTGGCGTACGCCGTTGGGCGCGGTGCGACGAACGTTGGGGCCGGGGAAGGCCGTGCAGGGCAACCTCGACCCGGCGGCACTGTTCGCCGCACCGGAGGATCTGTGCCGGCACGCCGCGGCAGTGCTCGATGAGGCAGCCGCCGCACCCGGGCACATCTTCAACCTCGGGCACGGCATCTGGCCGGAGACCGATCCGGACGCGGTGGCACGGCTGGTCGACTACGTGCACGAGCGCTCCTCACGCCACGCTGCCGCCGAAGCGCGCGCGACATGACCCCCGAGCCCTTTGGCAGCGGGGGCCTGGAGCAGACTGCGACGGTCTGGTTCCACGACCTGCAGGCGCGCATCTGCGCCGCCTTCGAGGCGTTCGAGCCGCAATGCCGCTTCGAGGCCCGGAGCTGGCAGCGGCCCGAGGGCCATCGCCTGCAAGGCGGCGGCGAGTCTCGGATGATGCGGGGCGCTGTCTTCGAGAAGGTCGGAGTGAACGTCAGCCACGTGTGGGGCACGCTGAGCGAGCAGGCGCGCACCCAGGTCACGGGCGCCGCACAGTCGGATGGGCGGTTCGTGGCCTGCGGCATCTCATTGGTTGCACACATGTGGAATCCCTATGTGCCGGCCGTGCACATGAACCTGCGGTACCTGCGTACCAGCACCGCGTGGTTCGGCGGAGGCTCGGACCTCACGCCGACCTTTCCCTTCGAGGACGACACGGCGGAGTTCCACGCTGCGCTGCGCGGGGCATGCGACGCTTATCGGCCGGACGCCTACCGCGAGTTCAAGGAATGGTGCGACCGCTACTTTTACCTGCCGCATCGTCGCGAGCCCCGTGGCGCCGGAGGTATATTCTTCGATGATCTGGCGAGCGGTGACGCCGAAGCGGATTTCGCTTTCGTGCGGCGGGTGGGGGAAGCCTTCCTCGACGTCTACCCGAGGATCGTCGCGCGCCGCAAGGCTGTCCCGTTCGACGAAGCGGCTCGTGAGCGGCTGCTCGTGAAGCGTGGACGGTACGTCGAGTTCAACCTCGTCTATGATCGGGGGACGAAATTCGGGTTCCAGACCGACGCGGACCCGGAGGCTTACCTCATGAGCCTGCCGCCGCTCGTGAGATGGTGAGACCGGAGATTGAGGATGGGAATGCGGCTTGCAACCCGCAAAATTTGAAGTGCGCCGATGATCAGGATCATTCTGCCGCTCGTCTGCGCGGCGCTGGGCCTCGCGGCAGCCTCCTGCAGCCAGTCCGAGGACCCGTTCGCTTCGACAAAGGCTCCCGCCGCGTCGCGCGCGCCTCTGCACGGCGCCGCATCGGCGGCGATGGCGCCCCGGCCCGATTCGCAGCAGGCGCAGGCCGCGGGCGCATCGACGCCTGCCACGGATCAGACCTCTCCCGGCACGACGCAACCCGCCGCTACACCGCCCGATCAGACCTCTCCCGGCACGACGCAACCCGCCGCTGCACCGCCCGACCAGACCTCATCCGGCCAGACACCTGGCGACCAGGTGCCCTCGCTAGATGAGACACCTCCGCCAGCGGCCTCGCAGGCATCCACATCACCGCCCACCACGGAGCCTGCTCCGGACCTGCCAGCCAGCACCCCAGCCGAGCGTCGTGCTTCGACGTTGATAGGGATGCCGGTGGTATCGGCAGACGGTAGCCCGCTGGGTGGTGTGAAGGACGTAATCTTCGATCGGCAAGGTCGGGCGACGCACCTCGTCATCGCATACGGCGCGGCACCGCCCGATGCGGGTCCTGCGGATATCGCAGACGCGGGCAAGCAGACAGCGAGCCCCGACGGCAAACTCACGGCGATGCCGTGGGATGCCGCCGTTGCGAGTATCAAAGGCGGCCGCGTCGTATTGGACGGCGCAAAGCTGCAAGAGGCACCGAGCTTCGCGCCGCAGGCGTGGCCGAACCTGGACAATCCCGCCTGGAGCGCCGCCGCCGATACCTACTGGCGCAAGGCGGTGCGGGCGGCGATCGCGGCCCATCCCGGCGCTCCGATCGATTCTACGACGAGGCAGCGTTCGCGCCGGACGCGCGGCGAGTAGCCTGCGGCTGCACGCACAGTGACATGACTGCCCGATCGAGTCCGGCCGCCCGGGACTTCGCAGCCTGTCTGCTCGCCTGGCATGAGCACCATGGCCGGCATGACCTCCCTTGGCAGCGTCACCGTACGGCTTATCGCGTCTGGATATCGGAGATCATGCTGCAGCAGACGCAGGTCGCGACAGTCATTCCCTATTACGAGAGATTCATACATCGCTTTCCCGATGTCGGCGCGCTAGCCGCGGCGCCGGTCGATGAGGTGCTGCATCTCTGGTCGGGGTTGGGTTACTACGCCCGGGCACGCAACCTCCATCGCGCCGCCCTGTGCATCACCGCGGAGCATGGTGGCCGCTTCCCGCAGGACTTCGAGGCCGTGGCCCGACTGCCAGGCATCGGACGCTCGACGGCGGGGGCCATATTGGCGCTGAGTCAGGGTGCGCGGTTTCCCATCCTCGACGGCAACGTGCGGCGGGTGCTATCACGTCACTTCGGGGTGGAGGGCAGCCCGGCTGATCGCGCCGTACAGCAGAAGCTGTGGGACCTCTCTGACGACTGCACGCCAACGGAGCACGTTGACACCTACACGCAGGCAGTGATGGATCTGGGAGCGACTGTCTGCATACGCCGCAATCCCTCGTGCGCGACCTGCCCCGTATCGGGGACCTGTGTCGCCCGTCAAGCAGGACGGCAGCACGAGTTGCCTTCGCCGAAGCCGGCGCGGACCCGGCGGTTGCGACAAGTATTCATGCTCGCCGCAATGCGCGCGGATGGAGGCGTGCTTCTCGAACGGCGCCCGGACAGCGGCGTATGGGGCGGTCTCTGGTGTCTACCGGAGTTCGCAAGCGCCACCGAAGCCACGGATTATGCCCGGCTGTCGTTGCCGGGAGCGTCGGCGCGACCGATACCGCTGGCCGCCGTCGAGCACGCGTTCACACACTTCGACCTTGTCATCACGCCGCTCCTGGCCCATTGTTCCGGCACCGCGGACAAAGACCCGTCGGGGCAAACCGTGTGGTATCGCGCGCGCGAGCCGGCGAAGGTCGGCCTGCCTGCCCCGATTCGCCTGCTGCTCGAGAGACTCGCGGGCGCCGACGGCGCCCAAGCCCAATTGTTCGACTGACTGGAGAGTGATCGTGCCCCGAATGGTGCAGTGTGTGGTGCTCAAGCGCGAGGCGCCCGGCTTCGACCGGCCGCCCTATCCCGGCGAGCTCGGCCGGCGCATCTACGACGGTGTCTCACGGGAAGCCTGGGCGCGCTGGCTGCAGCACCAGACGATGCTGATCAACGAGTACCGCCTGACACCCATCGAGCCCAAGGCGCGCAAGTTCCTCGAAGCGGAGATGGAGAAGTTCTTCTTCGGCGGCGGCTCGAGCAAGCCCGAGGGATACAAGGCCCCGGGCACCGAGGAATGAATCCCGACATGCCCGTGACGACACCCGCTCCTCCGCACCCTCGTCTGCGCGAAGTCACGGAGCGCATCCGCGCGCGCAGCAGCGGCCCTCGGGCAGCGTACCTGGAGCGCATGGTTGCCCAGGCCGGCCGCGAGCCGGCTCGCAAGCGCCTCTCCTGCACCAACCTGGCGCACGGCTTCGCGGCCTCCGCGGATCCTGACAGGCAGGCGCTGAAGGATCTGCGCTGGCCGAATCTCGCCATCGTCAGCGCCTACAACGACATGCTCTCGGCACACCAGCCCTATGAGCGCTTCCCGGGCCTGATCCGGGCCGCGGCGCGCGACGCCGGCGCGACCGCCCAGGTCGCTGGCGGCGTGCCCGCCATGTGCGACGGCGTGACTCAAGGCCAGGCCGGCATGGAGCTCTCGCTCTTCAGCCGCGACGTCATCGCAATGTCGACCGGCATTGCGCTCTCCCACGGCATGTTCGATGCAGTGCTGTGCCTGGGCGTCTGCGACAAAATCGTGCCGGGCCTGCTCATGGGCGCCCTCTCCTTCGGCCACCTGCCGGCCGTGTTCGTGCCGGCCGGTCCCATGCCCTCGGGACTTCCCAACAAGGAGAAAGCGCGTATCCGCCAGCTCTTCGCCGAAGGCAAGGTGGGACGCGATGCGCTGCTCGAGTCGGAGGCCGGGAGCTATCACTCCGCCGGCACCTGCACCTTCTACGGCACGGCCAACAGCAACCAGATGCTGATGGAAGTGATGGGACTGCACCTGCCGGGGAGCGCCTTCGTCCCGCCCAACACTGCGCTGCGTGATGCGCTGACCGCCGCGGCAACGCGGCGCGCGGCGCAGATCACCGCCCTCGGGCAGGAGTACCTGCCACTGGCGAAAATGGCCGATGAGCGCAGCATCGTCAATGCGATCGTCGGCCTTCTCGCCACCGGCGGCTCCACCAACCATACGCTGCACCTGGTCGCCATCGCGCGCGCCGCGGGCATCCTCATCGACTGGGACGACTTCAGCGATCTGTCGGACATCGTGCCGCTGCTCGCGCGGATCTATCCCAACGGCGGCGCCGACGTCAATCATTTTCACGCCGCCGGCGGCATGGGATTCCTCATCAACGAGCTGCTCGCGGCGGGGCTCATGCACGCGGACGTGCAGACCGTCGCGGGTGCCGGACTCGCCGCCTCCGCGCGCGAGCCGTGGCTCTCCCCCACCGGCCTCGCCTGGCGCGACGCTCCGGCCGCCAGCGCCGACACGACGGTCCTGCGGCCCGCATCGGACCCTTTCAGCGCGGACGGCGGGCTCAAGCTGCTGCGCGGTAATCTCGGCCGCTCCGTCATCAAAGTCTCGGCCGTCAGTGCCCAACACCGGCTCATCGAGGCGCCGGCCCGTGTGTTCGACAGCCAGGAGGCGGTGTTGGCCAGCTTCCAACGCGCAGAGCTGGCACGCGATGTGGTGGTCGTCGTCCGCTTCCAGGGCCCGCGCGCCAATGGGATGCCGGAGCTGCACGGGCTCACCCCCGCCCTGGCATCACTGCAAGGCAAGGGTCACCGAGTCGCGTTGATCACCGATGGGAGAATGTCAGGTGCCTCGGGCGCCGTACCTGCTGCGATTCACCTGACGCCGGAAGTCGCGAGCGGCGGCCCGCTGGGCAGACTGCGAGATGGCGACGTCGTCCGGCTCGACAGCGTGAAAGGAACGCTGGAGGCGCTGGTCCCCGCAGAGACCTGGAGCCGCCGGTCGGTCGCCGCCGCGGACCTGACAGCCAACGCCTTCGGGATCGGGCGCGAGCTCTTCCGCGCCTTTCGCACCGGCGCCGCGCCCGCGGAAGAGGGCGGCGGTATCTGTTGAGACAGGGCCGAGCAACGCGCCGCAGGCGATTTTGGCCAATCAGGGAGGTGCTGCTTTCAGCTGCTCGAAGCGCTCGATGTCCGACTGGAATTGCGCCCTGACGTCCGCCTCCTGCTGATTGCGTGCCTGCATCGCCTGATTCTGCAGACGGACTTCGTTCAGGGTGTGGACCAGCTCCTGCGCCAGATCATCGGGCATGCGCGGCGCGTCGGGTCGTGAGCTGTAGGGTTTGAACTGCCGGGCACGGTCCTTCAGCGAATCGAGCCGCGACTGCAGGCTCTGCACGTATTGCTGCGCGGCAGTCTGTTGCGCCTGGATTTGCGACAGCCGCTCGTCCCGCAGCGACTCGATGTCCTTCACCGAGGTGTACGTGCCGAGAAGGAAGTAGTCGTGCTGCTTCTGCGCGACGCGACGCTCTTCGGCTTTGTGCTCCGCCGCGAGCTGGCCCGGTGTTTTTTCCGCATCGACGTGCCCGACCTCCACTCCCTCGCTGTTGAGGATCTCGCGGCTGTTCCGCGCGTACTTCGGCGGGACGGTATCGCCGTAGTGGACGATACCGTGCTCATCCACCCAGCGGTATGCGATACCGGTCTTCGAGGCGTTCTGCGCCAACGCCGGCCCGGCGACGCAGGCGAGTGCGACGAGGAGAGGGAAAGCCCGGAGCGTCATCCGCATAATGTAAGGATATTCTGACCGACCGCCGCGTGGAGGCAAGTCTCAAGAGACCCCGTATCGCTGCCGGTAGGCCTTCAGCAGTGTGAGCTGGTCGTCAGAAATGGCGTCCCGTCCGCCGGCCGGGCGCGACAGGGCCTCGATCAGGTCCGCGAGTGTGACGACGCTCACGCAGGGAATGCCGTGCTCCTTCTCGATCTCCTGGGTGGCGCTCAGGGTCCCCTGGCCCCTTTCCTGGCGGTCGAGGGCGAACACCACGCCCGCCGGCTGCGCTCCGTGCTGGCGAATGAGGGTGAGGGATTCCCGCACGGCGGTACCGGCCGTGACCACATCGTCGATGACGAGTACCCGCCCGCGAAGCGGCGCGCCGATGACGTTGCCGCCCTCGCCGTGGTCCTTCGCCTCCTTGCGGTTGAAGGCGTAAGGCACGTTGCGCCCATGGTGCTCGAAGAGCGCGGCCGCCGTGGCCGCCGCGAGCGGAATGCCCTTGTAGGCCGGCCCGAAGAGCACATCGAAGGCGGGCGCCGAGCGCGCGATGGCCGCGGCATAGCAGCGGCCGAGGACGGCTATGGCCTCGCCGTCGCTGAAGAGGCCGGCGTTGAAAAAATACGGGCTCTCGCGGCCGGATTTGAGCGTGAACCGTCCGAAACGCAGCGCCTGGCGCGCGAGCGCGAGCTCGATGAAGGTGAGCTGATAGTCTTGCATGCCGCTATCATTGCCCGATGCATGTGGACCGCGTCAATGCCCCGCGCTCCGATGGACGCGGGTGGCTGCAGGCGCTCGGCGTCTACCGCGAGCCGCGCATGCTCGCGATGCTGTTCCTCGGCTTCTCGAGCGGCCTGCCGTTCTACCTGGTCCTGCAGACGCTGACCATCTGGATGCGCGAGGCGGGCATCGCGCGCACCGTGATCGCCATGTTGGCGTGGGGCACGATCCCCTACTCGCTGAAGTTCCTGTGGGCGCCCATCGTCGACCGCGCGCGGCTGCCGTTGCTCGGCCGGGCGTTGGGACGCAGGCGCTCCTGGATGCTTCTCGCACAGGTCTGTATCGCCCTGGGCCTGGCGCGGCTCGCCTTCAGCCACCCCGCCGGCGGACTGCTGCGCATCGCGCTCTGGGCCCTCTTTACCGCGTTCTTCGCGGCGACTCAGGACATCGCCATGGATGCCTGGCGCATCGAGTCGGCGCCGATCGAGAAACAAGGCGCCATGCTGGCCGCCTATCAGGTGGGCTTTCGCGTCGCACTGATCACCGGCAGCGCCGGCGCGCTGGGCCTCGCGCAGGCATTCGGCTGGAGCGCGAGCTACCTCGGCATGGCGCTGCTCACCAGCGTCGGAATGGTTACGACACTCTGCGTGAAGGAGCCGCAGGCGACCGCCTCGCGCGAAGAGCGGGAACGCGAGGCACGGGTGGTGCAATGGCTGGAGCGGCGCGCCCACTGGCCGAAGTCGCTACGGGACGCGGGTGAGTGGTTCATCGCCGCGGTGGTCTGCCCGTTGGTCGACTTCTTCTCGCGCTACGGGACGGGGCTTGCGCTCATCACGCTGCTTTTCGTCGGCGCTTACCGGCTGACAGAGTTCGGGATGGGCTCGCAGATCGGCCCCTTCTACGTGGATCACGGCTACACCAACGATCAGATCGCCACGGTGGTGAAGATCTACGGACTCAGCGTGGCCGTGGTCGGGGTGTTCATCGCCGGGCTGTTGATTGCCAGAATCGGCCTGTTACGCTCGCTCGTGCTGGGCAGCGCACTCGTCATGGCCTCGAACCTGGGATTCTCCCTGCTCGCCACGACTCACACACCGACCCTTCTCGGACTCGGGCTCGCCAACGCCCTCGACAACCTGGCGCTGGCGGTGCAGGGCACGGCGCTCCTGGCGTTTCTATCCAGCCTCACGAGCCCGAAATATACCGCCACTCAGTACGCGCTCTTCTCTTCGCTCTATGCCCTTCCCGGAAAGACCCTGGAGGGCTTCTCCGGCATCGTGTCGCACTGGACGGGCTATCCGCTTTTTTTCGTGTACACCGCAAGCCTCAGTATCCCGGGCCTGCTGTTTCTTCTCTGGCTGTGGAGGCGGGGGTCGGGCGGCAGGGGACTGCCCTCGCTGATGATGATGCGAGGGCCCGAGATCGTCCGTGCCGGGAGCTGAGCTCGACCTCGAGCGGGTGGTTTGCCGCCTCGCGGACCTCGAGGAGCATGGCTCACGCGCATTCACCGTCGGCGGCGGCGACTGGCCGTTGCGCGGCTTCGTCGTGCGCAGCGGGAATGACGTCCGTGGCTACGTCAATCGCTGCCCGCACGCGGGACATCCCCTCGACCTGCGCCCGCACCGATTCCTGACGCCGGATCGGGCGCTGATTCTCTGCTCATCCCATGGCGCGATCTTCGAGAAGGACGCCGGGAGCTGCCTGGCAGGCCCGTGCGCCGGACAGCGGCTGCGGCCCATACCGCTGGTCGTGATCGGCGATGTCGTGCTGATTGCCGCGGATGCCGACTTCGCCGCACTCGCCGCGGAATGAAGTCAGTCTAATCGAACTCGAAGATATCGATGCCGTCGAGGGGGCCCGCGCGCAGCGTCGGATCTTCGTTGATGTTGTCGGAGCCGCGGCCCTCCTCGTCGCCCGCCTCCACGTCCACGGAGCCGCTCCAATCCTCCGGAGCTTCCGCGGCCTCGAGCGCACCCTCCTCCCACTGCGCTTCCCAGTCCTCGCGGTCCATTTCCTCGACGGTGCCGTCGAAGTACTGGATATCTATCGTGCCCTCGTCATCGTCGAGGGCGACGACTTCGAACAGCTCGCCGCCGCTCACGCGATACCAGTCGCCGATACTGGGTTGAGTAGCCGCCATGTGTACCTCCCGGGAAGCCCGATACGGGGCTTCGGACCGCACGTGCGTGGTGAACGCATGACACCGCGCGCCGGGTCCAGGAGCTGTTATTCTCCGCCCGCCGCGCGGGGGGACGGCTTGCGATGTTGCGCCTCGCGTATGCCGCTTTCAAGCCGCGAATGACGTTCCGCGAGGGCCCATGCTCGAGCAGCCGTTGAAATTCTTCGTCGTCTTCTTCGTCGTGGTCGAGCCGATTTCGCTGATCCCGCTCTTCAGCGGCCTGACGCGCGGCGCTACGCGGGAGTACCGCCGACGCATGGCCGTGAAGGCCGTCTGGGTCGCGGCCCTGATCCTGGTGCTCTTTGCCTTGGGCGGGGCGCCTTTCCTGGCGGTGATGGGCATCAGCCTCGGAGCGTTTCGCATCTTCGGCGGCGTGCTGCTCTTTCTGCTAGCGCTGGAGATGGTATTCGCGCGGGAGTCGGGCAGCCGCACTTCGAGCGACGAGCGGGCGGAGAGCCGCCGGCGCGCGGATATCTCCGTGTTTCCCGTGGCCTTCCCGTTCATCGCCGGTCCAGGGGCTCTCGCCACTGTGCTCCTCTGGTTCGGACCCGTGCACATCACGCGTCAGCCGGTGATCTTCCTCATCCTGCTGGCGGCCGTTGCCGCGGTGCTCGCCTTCTCCCTGATTCTCATGCTGCTCGCGGAGCCGCTCATGCGTCTCATGGGCGTAACGGGCGTGAATGTCGCCGGACGGCTGCTCGGCGTGGTGCTGGGGGCGCTGGCAGTGCAATTCGTGATCGATGGATTGCGCGCGGCGTTCCTGGTCAAACCAGGGTAGGCCGCACGCTCCGCTAGATTAGACGCGCCGAAACTCCAAGTCCCATACCTGGTGCCCCAGACGAGCTCCCCGTCGTTCGAACCGGGTAGGCGATCGTTCGATCGAGCGCGGTACGAAGCCGCCGTCCGGGGAAGCGTTGCGCAGCTTCGGTTCCGCCGACAGTGTGGCCAGCATTTCCACCGCATAGGGCTCCCAATCCGTGGCGAGGCGCAGTACGCCGCCTTCTTGCAGCCGCGCAGCCAGAAGAGCCACGAAAGACGGCTGAATGAGCCGGCGCTTGTGGTGACGCTTCTTGGGCCAGGGGTCGGGGAAGAGAATCAGGATCTCGTCGAGACAGGAGGCGCCGAGGTACCGCTCGAGCACCTCCACGGCGTCGCGGCAGACCACGCGGACGTTGCCGAGCTCCCGCTCCTGGAGCTGCAGCAGCAGCCGTCCGACACCCGGTCGATGCACCTCGATACCGAGGAAGTCCTCCGCCGGGCGCGAGGCTGCGAGGGCGAGCAGGTTGTCGCCGTTGCCAAAGCCGATCTCGACGACCCGTCGGGCATGGCGGCCAAAGACTCCATCGAGGTCGAGCGGCGCGGCATCCAGCTCCAGGCCGTATCTCGGCCAGAGCTCCTGCAGCGCGCGCTCCTGCGCGAAGGTGATGCGGCCGCTGCGGGTGACGAACGAGCGGATCGCCCGGGGGCGATCGGAGTCGCTCAAGCCGGACGTGCGCCGATGCGCACGGTTGGCAGGCCCTGGGCTTTCCATTCCGAGATGCCGCCGGCCATGTGCGCTGCGGGCTGACCCGCCGCCTGGCGCATGCGCGCGGCGGTGAGCGAGCGGCCGCCCGCGGCACAGTGGAAGACCACGGCACGCGGGCCGTCGGGCGGGAGATGTGCGGCATCGAACGTCGACAGGGGATAGAGGAGCGCGCCGGAGATTCGCTCCGCGGCGTACTCCATGGGCTCCCTCACGTCGACGAGCAGCACACGGCCCTGCTCGAGCAGCGCCTGGACTTCCTCGGGGTCATACTCGGTGACCCCATCGGGTGTAGTGTGACTCATGGGCGGATTGTATCAGCCGCCGTGCGAGGCGGCAGGTTGCGCCTGGCGTGAATGCTCAGGCTCGAGCGGCGTACGCTTGAGCAGAAAAACGATCGGCAGGACGACGACGATGAAGACCGCCAGCGCCCAGAACACATCGATGAAGGCCATCATGTTCGCCTGGCGCTGCACCATCTGGTAGAGCGTGCCGATCGCCATGCGCGAGGCGGCCGCCGGCGGCGCGCCGCGGGCCGTCAACGCGTGCGTCAGCGAGCGGATGCCGTGCTCGTACACGGGGTTGAGCGGGTGCAGACCGGCGACCATCCGCGCCTGATGGAACTGCTCCCGCCGCACGAGGAGAGCCTGCACCAGCGAGATGCCGACGCTGCCACCGATGTTGCGGCCGACCGAGATCATCGCCGAGGCCCTGTTGGTTTTCTCGCCGGGCAAGCCGACATACGCGGCGCTGATGAGCGGCACGAAGAGGAACGGGATCGGCGCCCCCTGCCACATCCGCGCGATCGCGATGCCGCCGAAGGTCACGGTCGTGTCGAAATGTGTCATGTTCCACATGGCGATCGCCTCCACGGCGAACGCGGCGCCCATCATGACGCGCGGCTGCACGTGGCTGGAGAGAATGCCCGCCAGAGGCATGGTGAAGAGCGTGATGATGCCGCCCAGTGTCAGCGCGAGCCCCGCCTGCTCGGCGGTGTAGCCGAGCACTTGCTGCACCATCTGCGGAATGAACTGCGTGGTGCCGAAGAGGACCACGCCGATGGTCATGATGATGACGGTGGCGGAAGCGAAGTTGCGAT
Organism: Steroidobacteraceae bacterium; assembly: GCA_036278795.1. Lineage (GTDB taxonomy): Bacteria > Pseudomonadota > Gammaproteobacteria > Steroidobacterales > Steroidobacteraceae > 13-2-20CM-66-19. The sequence goes on from DASUKK010000014.1 coordinate 30,486, forward strand.
ACCTGAAGAGAGTCATGTCGAGGAGCGGATCGCGCTCGATCAGCTCCCAGAGCACGAAGGCGACGAGGCAGGCGCCGGCCACGATGGCGGAGCCGCGGATGAGCGGGCTCGCGAACCAGTCCTCCTGGACGCCGCGATCGAGCATCACCTCGAGCGCGCCCAGTGCGAGCGCGATCAGCGCCGCCCCCGGCAGATCGAAGTGCACGCCGCGCTCCCAGCGGCGCCGCCGCTCCTCGACGATGAGCGGCGGCTCGTCCACCATGGTCCTGACGAGAAAGAGCGACAGCAGCCCCACCGGCACGTTGATGAGGAAAATCCAGTGCCAGGAGAACTGATCGGTGATCCAGCCGCCGAGCAGCGGGCCGATCATCGGGGCGAGTATCACGGTGAAGCCGTATACCGACATCGCTTTGCCGCGCGATGCCGGCGGAAAGGTATCGATCAGCATCGCCTGGGTGACGGGCTGCAGCCCCCCGCCGCCCACGCCCTGGACGATGCGGGCCAGGATGAGAAACGGCAGCGACGGAGCGAGCCCGCAGCAGAGCGAGGCGAAGGTGAAGAGGGCGACGCTCGACATGTAGTAGCGCTTGCGCCCGATGACGTCCGACAGCCAGCCGCTCATCGGGATGATGGCGGCATTGGCTATGAGATAACTCGTCAGGACCCACGTGGCCTGGTCGTAGCTCGAGGACGTGGAACCGGCGATGTGCGCCAGCGACACGTTGGCGATGGCGGTATCCAACACCTCCATGAACGCCGAGATCGATATGACGGTCGCGATGAGCCACGGACTGCGGTTGCCGGCGGCCGAGCGCGCCGGTGTCCACCCGTGCCTGCGGGCGGCGGGGGCATCCGCCACTCAGCGCACCCTGACAGTGGGCTCGACCGACATGCCGGGCCCGAGGACGCAGCCGACCGGCACCGAGTCGAGCGCAATCCGCACCGGTACCCGCTGCACCACCTTGATGTAGTTGCCGGTGGCGTTCTCCGGCGGCAGCAGCGCGAACGCCTGTCCCGCGCCCCGCTGGATGGAGACCACGTGACCGCTGGCGTTGGCCTGCGGGCAGGCGTCGATGTGGATACTGACGCTCTGGCCGGGCTTGAGCTTCGCCAGCATGTTCTCCTTGAAGTTGGCTCGCACCCAGAGGTACAGCGGCACGATCGCCATCATCTGCTGGCCGGGCGTGACGTACGTCCCCACTGCCACCGAACGGTTGGCGATGTGGCCATCGACGCGCGCGGTGACGGTGGTGTAGCCGAGATTCAGCCGGGCCTGCCCGACGCTGGCCTCTGCCGTGGCGATGCGGGCGCGCGCCCCGGCCACGGCAGCTTGCGCCGATGCGATCTGCGCCTGGGCGCTCTGTACCCGCTGCTGGGCGGCGCGCTGCTGAGCCGCGGCACTGCGGGCGGTGGCAACCGCCTCGTCGACCGTGCTGCGCGCAACGGCTCGCGGATTGACGGAGCGCAGCGTCTCGTAGCGCTTCAGATCCTGTTGTGCACGAGTCGCTGTGGCCGCCGCGCTGGCCACATCGGCATTCGCCTGTGCCAGGCTGGCTCGAGCCACGGCGACACCCGCGCTCGCCTGCCCGAGGGCCGTCCGCGCCTGCTGCCGGGTCGCCAGTGCCTGCTGCAGCGCCAGGGCGAGCTGGGCCGGGTCGATCTCCACCAGCGGCTGGCCCGCATGCACCGGCTGGTTGTCCTCAACCAGAACCCGCGTGACCTGGCCGGCGACTCGAGGCGAAACATCGACGATGTGCGCCTCGAGAAAGGCGTCGTCCGTCGTCTCGATGCCGCTCTCGTGCCACCACCAGAGAGCGCCAAGGACGACGATGAGGGCCAGTACGAGCGCTCCGCCGATGATGACGCCACGACGCCGGAACCAGGGTTGACTCTCTTTCCGGCCGGACTCGCCCTGGGCGGCCCGGTCGGGCTCCCGCGGCTCGCCGCGCTCGCGCACGTCACCCCGCGCCGGCTGCGCGCCGGCCGCACTGGGGCTATCAGGCCGCTCGGTGCGGCGCGCAGGATCGGAGGAGGTTTCCACGGTTTTAGTCGCATCCTACGACGGTTCGCAACGGAACGCTCGCGCTGCGCGGCAGGTTCCCCTCAGCGCTCGACGACCCACCCGCTGCGCCGTGCCGCTTCGAGGAACGCCCGCACGTCGGCGGCAAGCGACGGGTCTCCAGCGCCGGCGACGCGACCGACGATGTCCGCCCGTGTGCAGGTGCCATTACACAGGGCGAGAATGGCCGCCGCAGTCGCGTTGAGTCGGACCCGGCCGGAGCGGGTCGCGAGAACGGGGCCGCCTCCCGCCGGCCTGAGGAGTCGGTGCGCCGGTGCGAGCCGGACTTTCGGCCGCCGTGTTGAGCTTTTTGCCCTCATTGTCGCCGGCCCGCGTACGAGCCGGCCCCTGCCGCGGTGCAAACGGCGGGCCAATCTGGATCGAGCCGGGCCTCGGCGCGTCAGCTGCGCCGGACAGGCGCGATGCCGTGGCGTTTGATTTTACGGTAGAGGGTGTTGCGGCTTACGCCGAGCTCCGCCGCGACGCGGCTCATGTTGCCGTGGAGCTCTTCCATGGCGCGCAGCAGCGCGGCACGCTCGGCAGCCTGCAGCCGGGTGAGCCGCGGCGCGGAAGGCTGCGTAGCGTCCGTGGGATCGGCTGGGTCGACGGGAGGTGCGGTCGGACCACTTGCCGACCACGATGGTGAGGCCGGCGGCTTAGGGATCAGATCCCGACGCTCATCGCCGAGTGCCGAGGCATCCCGAATCTCCCGCGGCAGGTCCATGGCGCGCACCACGCCTCCCTCGCAGATCGCGAGAGCCGTGCGAATGACGTTGCGCAGCTCACGGATGTTGCCCGGCCAGGAGTAGATGAGCAGTTGCTGCAGCGCGTCGCGCTCTATGGCCGCGGGGCGGCCATTTCCGGTCTCGGCCGCCAGCGCGTGTTGGATCAGTCGCTCCTTGTCCATCCGCTCGCACAGCGCCGGCAGCTCGAGCGTGATGCCGTTCAGCCGATAGTAGAGATCCTCGCGGAATGCGCCACGCCCGATCATCTCCCGCAGATTGCGGTGGGACGCGGCGAGCACGTGCAGGTCCACCGCGATGGCGCCCTCGCTGCCGAGCGGTAAGACCTCCCGCTCCTCGAGCACACGCAACAGCCGGCTCTGCAAGGCGAGCGGCATGTCACCGATCTCGTCCAGGAAGAGCGTCCCGCCCGAGGACTGCACGATCCTGCCGCGCAGCCCTTCACGGCGTGCGCCGGTGAATGCGCCGGGCTTGTAGCCGAAGAGCTCGCTCTCGATCAGCGTCTCAGGGATGGCGGCGCAGTTGACGGCAATGAAGGGACGGCCGGCACGCCGGCTGGCGAGATGCATGGCGTGGGCGAACGCTTCCTTGCCCGAGCCCGTCGGGCCCTGGATGAGCACCGACACGCTGGTATCGGCAACCCGGTGGGCGCAGCGGACGTTGCGCAGCATCTGCGGGTCCTCGCCCGCCAGATCTTCGAGAGTCAGCGAGAGCGATCGCGCCGGCAGCGGACCGCCGGCCTCGGCGGCTGGGAAATCCTCGAGCGGGGAGCCCGGCCAGCCACGCGTTGCGTTCGTCATACGATCCTCCCAACCATCGCCGGGGGAGTGAGTCAGGAATGCCACGCCCCCTCGTGACAGTGTCACAATAGGGAAACACGCCGGCCAGGCGACTGCAAGCTCAGCAGTGGCTCAAGTACGGTGTTTTCAGGGGGTCCCGGCACGTCTTCTCGCGTGCGTGATCGACGCGGCACGGAGGCGTTCCATGCGCGTGACAGCTCTGTGCCGTTCCGTACCGCAAAATGGAACAGGATTGCCGGCAGGAGAAGGTTGTATCGCCCGCGCAACATGGGGCTGGGGGGCGGCCACCGTTCTGGCACGCGCGTTGCACCTTCTCAGCCTCAAGGAGGGGCTTCCATGAACAACCAACGAACCAGCCTTCTCGCAGCCACCGTGTTGGCAGTGCTCGCAGCTCCCGCCGCGCGCGCTATCGACGTCACTGCGGGTGCGTGGACGCTGTCCTTCGACGGCAACGTCAATGCCAACTATATTTACTCGCACTGTCCAGAGTACCCCGCAGGTGTCCCTGGTACTGCGGACTTGCCATTGGCCTGCACGTCCTCGTCCTCGGACAGCTCCTCATCGGTGAGCAACGGCCTGCTGCCCGCGGCGCTCACGGTGTCCGGCGCGACGGTGCAGAACGGCTTGAATATCGGATTCACCTTCGGGCTGTATCCGGGCATCAGCACCAACGACGGTGGCAGCCCGAATCTGCAGGCCGGGGGCTCCCACACGGCCCTGGGCACCGCCGGCCTGGACATCCGTCAGGTATTCCTCACGGTCGGCAACGACCATGTCGGCACCATCATGGCCGGCCGCAACATCGGCCTGTTCGCCGCGGACGCGATTCTGAATGACATGACGCTCCTCGGGGTCGGCGCCGGCAACGGCAACTATGCCGCGCCGGCCAACACCTCGCTCGGATCGATCGGCCTCGGCTACATCTACACCGACTGGCTGTCGCAGATCAATTACACGACACCGAGCATCGGCGGCACGAAGGTGACGTTCGGCATTTTCGATCCGCTCAACTCGCTCACGCAGACGCCGATCAACCACAGCACCCCGGGCTTCCAGGCGAAGATTGCGTACACGATGGGCCCGCTGTACCTGTCGGCCAGTGGCCTGTACCAGCAGCAGCGCATCCCGTGCGCCGGCTTGACGGCTGGCGGCTGCTCGCTGACCTCGTCGTCGGGCAGTTACGATGGGTTCGGCGCCCATGCCTTCGACCTCGGCGGAAAATTCGACTTCGGCGGATTCGAGGTGTTGGGATGGTACTATCGCGCGAAGGGAGTGGGCACGACGGGGCTGTTCGCGTTCAACTATGACGACGCGGGCAACGCACGCGATTCCGACGGCTTCCTCGCGCAGATCACCTACACGGTAGGGCCGGAGAAGATGGGGTTGAACTACGGATCGAGCAAGCTCGACCCGACGGGACTCGACATTTCGTCCTGCACCGCGACTGCGGCGGCGTGCGCCCTGGAAAGAAACTCGAAGTGGAGCCTCGGCAATTACTACAACGTCACGACCAATCTGTTGCTGGTAACCGAGTTCACCCGGACCACGTCGGTCAATATCTTCAACACCTCGATCAACAGCTGGAATCTGAACGTGGGCCTGTTCCTGAAGTTCTAGGGACTGGCGGCGGCGCCCGAGGGCCATCCGGACTGCGGCGAGTCGGCGGGCGGGAAGGAATTCCCGCCCGCTTTCGTACGTCAGCTCGAGCGGAACGGTATCGCAATCCCGACACTCTGCGCTGCAGAGTACTTGACGGAATGAAACCCTCTGCATAGAGTCACGCAACCCCTCACCCGGCCCGGGTCCTGCGATGCGTTCGAACAATACCGTTGCCATCGACAGCCACGCGCTCGGGACGCTCAACTACATTCGGGCCTCCATCGATGCGGCGGGCGCATTCGCCGTACCGGGGACTGCGGGCATCGCCATGGGCGGCGTGGGACTGGCGGCGGCCGGGGTGGCATCGATTCCGGCGCTGGCCAGGTACTGGCTGATCATCTGGTTGGCCGCGGCGACCGTCGGCGCAGGGGTCGGGGTGGTCCTCGTCGCGCGCCATCGCTCGGGTGTGGGCCTGCCGCTTTACCGCGGGCCGGCGCGGCGATTCGTGCTGTGCCTCTGTCCCGCGCTGCTGGCGGGCGGCGTGTTGACCACGGTGCTCTGGCAAGCCGGCGATGCGCGGCTCCTCCCGGGGGTATGGCTGCTGCTCTATGGCAGCGCGGTGCTTTCCGCGACACTGATGACGGCGCCCGCCATGATGCGGCTCATCGGCACCATGGGAGGGCTCTTCGTGGTGTGCGGAGCACTGGCGTTCGAGGTCTCGCCCCACTGGCACAACGTGATCCTGGGCGGCGGCTTCGGGCTGCTGCACCTGGTCTTCGGATTTCTGATTGGACGCATCGAAGATGTGGAGCGCGCGCCAGCATGAAGACGGTTGCGCGGCGGCGTGAGACGGTAATGCGCTCGCCCGAGACGAACAAACCGGCGCCGGCGCCGGTGTTGCCCAGACGCATCAGCAGCGAGGACTCGAAGTTCGACCGGCTGGTCTACGAGCGGGTGCGCCTAGGCATCATGAGCGCGCTGGCCGTGAACCCGCAGCTGACTTTCAACGAGCTGAAGGCCTTGTTCGATGTCAGCGACGGCAATCTGAGCGCGCATGCGCGCAAGCTCGAGGAGGCAGGCTACATCGAGTGCTCGAAGTCCTTCGCCGGCCGGCGCCCGAAGTCGGAGTACCGGCTGACGCCCGTGGGCCGCCAGGCACTGTACCGCTATCTCGATCACATCGAGGCGGTCATCAAGGCGACGCGGCGATCATGAGCGGCGCCATGAGCTTGCACGTCGCAATCATCATGGACGGTAACGGACGCTGGGCGCAGCGTCGCGGTATGCCGCGCAGTGCCGGCCACGTTCACGGCGCGAAAGCGGTCAATGGCATCGTGGAGGCGGCCGCCAAGTCCGGCATCCGCACGCTGACGCTCTACGCCTTTTCGGCTGACAACTGGGGACGCCCGAGTCTGGAGGTCGATGCGCTGATGCGACTGCTGCAGCGCTACCTGACGACCGAGACCCGGCAGTGCATCGAGCAATCGATCCGGATCAATGTCATCGGCCGCCGTGACCGGCTGCGGCCCAGCCTGGTGCGCGCGATCGAGCAGAGCGAGCGGCTGACCGCGGGATGCGTGCGGATGCACCTGCGGATTGCGATCGACTATTCCTCCCAACACAGCATCCTCGAGGCCGCACGCCGGGCGCCGCGCGACGGCGGGCTGAGCGCCGAGGAATTCGGAGGTTTGCTGGCGCATGTCGATCACTCCGTGCCGGACACCGGCCCGGTGGATCTTCTGATCCGCACCGGTGGCGAGCAGCGGCTGTCGGATTTCCTCCTCTGGGACTGCGCGTATGCGGAGCTCTACTTCACCGACCGGCTCTGGCCGGACTTTGGCGAAGCGGAGTTCGGGGCGGCGCTCGCCGACTACGCCCGCAGGCAGCGGCGCTTCGGCAAGGTGTTGGCGGCGGCCGAGACCGGTTAGGCCCGACCGGGGGGGAGAGCCGTTTCCCCGGCTAGATGGCGGCGAAACTGCGCGACTCCGCCGTCCACGCGGGCGCGCGCTCGAGCGCGTCGGGAACCTCCTCAGGCTCGGCGACCACCTGCCACATCAGCGCGTGCCGCGCGTCCATGAAGTGCTCGGCGACCGTATGAGAGAGCACTTCCAGGAGCGGTCGGAAGAAGCCGCGGGTGTTCACGAGCACGATGGGTCCGAGGAAGAGACCCAGGCGCTTCAGGGTGATTGCCTCGAAGAGCTCCTCCAGCGTGCCGCAGCCGCCGGGCAATGCGATCGCAGCCTGCGCGGCGGTGAGCATCATGTGCTTGCGAGTGCGCATGTCCTCGACGAGCCTGAGCTCCGACAGTCCCGCGTGTCCCCATTCGAGATCGGCCATGAAACGGGGCAGGATGCCGATGACCCGGCCGCCTTTGCCGAGCGCGCCATCGGCGAGAGCGCCCATGGAGCCCTTCCCGCCGCCGCCGTACACCACGGTGATCCCGCGCTCGGCCAGAGTCTCACCCAATCTGGATGCCGCCTCGCGGTATTCCGGGTGCGCCGTGCGGCTCGACGCACAGTACACGCACACCGCACGCTCCGCTGGCTGCGCGGGTGCGGCGCTCATGGGATCGCGCGCTCCGGTGGGCCGCATGCAGCCGGATTCTGATCGGCGGTCACGTACATGGTGACGTCATGATAGGGCACAGTCCTTCCCGCCAGGAAGGCCGCCAGCGACGGCGGCTGGGTCGATTGCCGGGCGAGGCCGGTGTCTCGTAGAATCGAGCCTTCGCGCGGGTGTAGCTCAATGGTAGAGCTCTTGGTTCCCAACCAAGTGACGAGGGTTCGATTCCCTTCACCCGCTCCACTTTGGCCGCGGCATGCGTGCGCGGATCGAGCGCCACGCCTGCAATAGGGCCGAGATACCACTCGACAAACCTCGCTCATGGTGTACTTACGGCGAGCGTAGTATCGCTGCCATCGGGAGATACCGACCTCCATGAGGTCTCGGCGTCAGTGTCTGGCGATTGGCACCAGGCTCAATTGGCGCTCCACGGCTTGAATGACATCCTGCGACAACGACAGGTTGGAACGCTCTTGCGACCACGGCTCTTACGAGGGCTCCCTTGATGATGGACGCTCCCAGCAGGGCGAGATCGGATTCGAGCATTCGCTGTAGCGCTCGAGCCCCGTTTGCGGTTTCGCAAACATGTAGTAGTTGACGCCATTCGCCCTTATTGGCTCCCATATGTGGTTCATCTGATTCTTCATCGGAGCAATCCACAGGGACGGTGGCTTTGCAAAAACAATCGCGACGCCATCGGCTCGTTCCTGCGCCACCCATTCGGAATCGTGGTTCAACACGATCCTCGCCACATTCAACAGCAGGGTGTATCGCGTCGCATATCCAACAGCCGGCGGCACCCCAGGCACGCCAGAATAGCGACAATCCGCCGGAGCGCGGAAGATGATGCGCGGATCCGCGGTCCCACGATCGTCCCACGGCCGGTTTACTGCACTTGCTCGTCGCGGTTGGTGGTGATCCAACCGGCATTCCAGTCGGCCGGCGCCACCGCCTCGGCCAATACCAGCGAGGGCTGGCTGCGGTCGCGCAGCGAGCGGTTCAACTGGGCGAGCGGTTGGCCCTCGAGCTTCTCCCATCGCGCCAGCAGCGACTTGCACTCGGAGCTGATCTGGTCGAGCGCCTCGAGGTCGGCGGCCGTCGGCGCGCGGTCGGCTGCCTGCAGCCGACCCATGAGCATCTGCAAGGAAGCCCCGGTGCTGCCGAGCGTTGGCGGGCCCTTGTAGCGAAAGAGCGCAGACCGGGAAGTCGAATCGGGACCCGAGAGCTCTTCCAGGCGCTTGCGGTAAGACGTCAGTTTCGCCGAGGGTTTACGCGCGGCAATCTGCTTCTCGAGATCCCGCACCTGCCCGAGCGCCGCACTGGCCGCCATCGCTTCCCGGTAGGTCTGCATCGAGGCATCGAGCTGCTGTTGCAGCGCAGCCTGCGATGCCCGCACCCGTGGGTCCATCTTAACCGTCAATGGCTGCGTGTGGCTCTGGCCGTCCGCGGTCAGCGTCACCGTGTAGTTGCCGGGTAAAATCCAGGGCGAGCTCGGGGCGACCGGCGTGTTGTGCTCGACCGCCTCATTGTCCTCCAGGAACTGCAGTGCCCCCGGCATGGGCTGGTAGTGCATGTCCCATACGAACCGATGCATACCGGCCTCGGTCGAGAGATTCATCGGCGGACGCGGCCACCAGTCCGGCACATCCAGCTTGGCCGGATCCAGCGGCTTCTCGGGATCGGCACTGGAGAAATGCCGCACCAGCTTGCCACTGGAATCCATGATGTCCAGCGTCACGGGGCCGCTGACATGGCTGGCCAGGTAGTAGTCGATGATCGCGCCCGGAGGCGGATTCGGCTGCGACGGCATGCGCCAGGGCGTCGGCGGATTCGTGTCCCAGCGCACGCGTACAGCCGTTTCCGGCTTGTACAGCGTTACCGCCGCTTGCGCGACTTCGCCGTCGATCTGCCGCAACGGCGTGATGTCGTCGAGCACCATGAACCCTCGTCCATGTGTGGCGGCGATCAGGTCGTCGTCATGCACTTTGAGGTCACGCACCGATACCGCCGGCATGTTCAGCCGCAACGATTGCCAGTGATCTCCGTTGTCGAACGACGCCCACGCCTGGGTCTCCGTCCCGGCGAACAACAGGCCCTTCCGCTGCGGATCCTGCCGGATCACGTTGGTCGCCGCGTCCGGCGTAATGCCGTCATCGATCTCGGTCCAATGCTTGCCTGCATCCTCCGTCCGGAACAGGTGCGGCCGCATGTCATTCAGGAACAGGGTGTTGATTGCCGCAAAGGCTTCGTCCGGGTTGAAGTGGCTCGCCTCCATGCTGAACACCCGCCAGAACGGCTTCATCTGCGGTGGTGTCACATTGCTCCAGTGCTGACCGCCATCGCGCGTCACCCAGATCAGGCCGTCATCGGTGCCTGCCCAAATGAGGTTGCCGCTCAGCGGTGAGGGCGCAAGGGCATACACAACTCCACGATCCGTCGATTTGGCGTCGGCATCGTCTCTGTACTTGCCCACACTCGCGGGAACCGTCCAGCTCTTGCGGGTCAGGTCCGGGCTGATCTGCTTCCAGTTCTGCCCGCCGTCGTCCGTCTGCCACACTACGTTCGAGGCGAAGTACAGACGCTGCGGATCCGTCGGCGAGAACGTGAGCGGCATGGTGCGCAGCACACGATAATCGCCGGCACGCGTGGCCTTGGGGCCGACCTCGGCGATCTGGCCTGTGTCGCGGTCGTACACAGACACCTTGCCGCCGTAGATCAAGTTCGGGTGTAACGGGTCGGGCGCGGCGCCGCCGTATTCCTCGATGCCGGCGGGATGCCAGTCGTGTGCGGTGAGCTGACCGTCATCACCGCGCTCTGCGACGCAGGCCGATCCACTGTCCTGCTGTCCGCCACAGACGCGGTACGGCCAGGTATCGTCGATGCCGACCTTGTACATGGCGGCCGTCGGCTGGTTGTACCAGGAGCTCCAGGTCTTGCCGCCGTCAACCGTGACGATCGCGCCCTGATCGCTGTTGATCGCCATGATGTCCGGGTTGTTCGGATTGATCCAGGTCTGCTGGTAATCGTCGCCTCCCGGCGCACCCCGAAAGCCGAACCAGGTTTTGCCGCCGTCGGTGGACTTCCACACCACCGGGGTGTCGCTGTAGACGATGTCCGGATTGCGGGGATCGATCGCGAGCACCGGCAGGTCCCCGCCGCCGATTCTCGCGGCCGGTCGAGGGTCGTTGGTCGCCTGGCGCCAGCTCGCGCCGGCATCATCCGAGCGGTAGATCCCTACCTCGCCGCTGGGCGCGCCAGGCCCGCTCGATACGGACGCGTACAGGACGTTTGGATCGCTCGGCGCGATTCGCAGCAACGCCTGCTGGACGGCCGGCAAGCCCTTGGTGAGCTTGCTCCAGGTATCACCTCCGTCCGTCGACTTGAAGATGCCTCCGTCCGTCCCGCCGAAATGCCCGTTCTCCCAGGGCGCCTGCTGCTGCTGCCAGAGGGTGGCATACAGGACATCGGGGTTGCCGGGATCCATTTCGATGTCGTCCCCGCTGGTGTACTCATTGACATAGAGGACTCGTTTCCAGGTCTTGCCGCCGTCCAGTGACCGGAAGATGCCCCGTTCCCTGTTGGAACCATAGACGTGTCCGAGGGCGGCCACAAACACCCGGTTGGAGTCGTGCGGATCCACCACGACCGCCGCGATGTCCTCGGTTTCGCGCAACCCTGTGAAACTCCAGGTCTTCCCGGCGTCGGTGGACTTGTAGACGCCCATACCCGTGGCCTGGTCGGGCCGGATATTGCCTTCTCCGGTGCCCACATAGATCACGTTGGGATCGGAGACCGAAACCGCAATGGCGCCGATCGAGCTGGTCGGCTCCTCGTCAAAAATCGGCTGCCAGCTGTTTCCGTAATCGGTGGATTTCCAGACCCCGCCGTCGTCGTTGCCTATGTAGAACACGTTTGGCTGGCTGGGCACGCCCGCCACCGCGCGGCCACGCCCGCCCCGCAACGGCCCAATCGGCCGCCAGCGCATCTGCGAAATCAGCCCGGGACCGTAGGTCCGGGCCAGAGCGCCTGCCCCGAGCCCGACACTGCCGAGCGCAGTCAGCGCCACCATCAGCAACAGGCGGGACGGTCTCATGCAGTATCTCCAGCGCGAATTCAGAGGATCGCGCGACGCTCGAAGTATATTCCGGTCCTTCCTCGAATCCCCGTCGTTCCCCGACGGGGTGCCACCGCTCACCTCAAATGTTGGACCATCCAGCGCGACCAGTCCGTGTAAACCTGTATCTGATGCACGGGATCCGGCGGAAAATGGCCCACCACCGGGAACGCGATGAACTTCACGGGCTGTCCTCGATCGCGCAACGCGTGAAAGAATTCGAATGAGTTCGTGATCGAAACGCGTGGATCGCGCACATCGTGCAGCAGCAGCAGAGGAGTCGTCACATCACCAACATAAGTGATCGGTGACGCTTCGCGATATCTCTGCATATTGTGGCCGACCCACGGCGAGCCGCTGTAGATGTACTTGCGTCCGACGTTGTTGTCCGCCCAGTCGTACTGGTTGACGAAATCCGTCACCGGCGCTCCCGCCACGGCCGTTTTCCAGACGTGGTAATGGCCGATGAGCCACGTCGTCATGTAGCCGCCGTACGACCAGCCCGAGACGCCGATGCGCGAGCGATCGATTGACGCGTGCTTCTCGAGCGCGGCGATTCCCGCCATCACATCGCGCCCGGGACCGTCGCCGGAATCGCCGAAGATCGCCTTCTCGTAGGCGTTGCCGAGGTTCGTGCTGCCGCGATAGTTCGGCTCGAACACGATGAACCCCTGCGCCGCGAGGTATTGCGTGAATGCGGAGAAGCCGACCGTCGAAGCTCCCCGCGGGCCGCCGTGAATCTCCAGGACCAGCGGATATTTCCGGCTCGCAGTATATCCAGGAGGATAGGTCACCACGCCGTCTTCATGGAAATGCCCCGGTCCCTGCCAGTCGAAGCTTTCCGTTCGGCCCAGCGCGAGCTGATCCATCCACGCATTGAGATCCGTCAAGCGGCGTGGCGGCGCGTCCACGGAGGCAAGATAATACAGCTCGCTCTGGCCATCATCGGCGCTCGCAACGAACGCGATCTCTCCTTGTGGGCCCACCGAGAATGCACCCGGTTGCAGGTCGCCCAGCGAAAGCTCTTTCGCGCCGCCGCCCAGAGTCTGAATCCACAGATGCCGGCGCGTGCCCTGGTCGGCCTCCACCAGCAGCGATTTTCCGTCAGGCATCCACTTCGCCGCGTTGATATCGAGATCGAGGTCGGTCGTCACGTCGCGTCCATTGCCCCCTGCGGCGGGAGCCACGAACAAGTCCGTCAGCATGCTCGGCTTGCCGCCGCGCGGGAATCCATAGCTCACTTCGCTGCCATCGGGCGAAAACAACGGCGTCTCTTCGAATTTTTCGTGTGTGGTCAGCTTACGGAGCTGCCCGGTCGAGACATTGGCCGCCCAGATGGTGCTCTCGTCCGCGTCGCCGATGCTCGGAGTGGCCCGTCGCGGAAACACGATCCATTGGCCATCGCGCGACCACGAAAGCGGCGGCGGCCCTGCAACGTTCGGCGCCGATTCCGGCAAGCTCCAGGTCCCCGAGGTGAGCCGCCTGTTCCCGCTGCCGTCCGCCTTCACGATCCAGATATGCTGCGGGCGGGGCGCGGCGGAGGTGAAGAGGCCGTCATCGCCCATCTCGAACGAATCCTCCCTCTGCGCGAGCGCTTTCTCATCTGCAGGATCGGGTGTCGCATAGGCGATGCTCGTGCCATCCGGATTCCACGCGAACTGCTCCACTCCTTGCGGCGCGTCCGTGATCCTGCGCGCGTCTCCGCCGGACATCGAAAGCACGAACACCTGGGGCTTCCTCGCCTTGTTTTTCCCCATTGCCGCCGCGGCCAGGAATGCGAGCCGTCCATCGTGCGGCGACCACAGCGGGTCCGCCACCCCCAATCTGCCAAACGTCAACGGCTGCCGGCCGCCCGTCTTCACGTCGATCAGCACAAGCTGGGTATCGCGACGGTCATCCTTCATGTTCACGCGCACGATCACGGCTGCGACGCGCGTGCCGTCGTGGGAGATCGCCGGGCTCGCGATGCTCACGATCTTCGCGAAATCATCCAGTGTGATCGGCCGCTTCTGCTGCGCCATCGCGGTGCGGTAAGCTCCGGAGCCCGCTACGCCCGCCAGTACCAACCCGACCAGACCTACCGCTCGCATTCTCAGGTTCATTGTCGCACTCCGCAGCGCCGCACTTCGGGGCGAAGCGGATGCTACTTGGTTGTATTCGCCGGCGCGAGCCTTGGGGCCATTCGGAAACGACCCGTGCGTGTCGCGATGCAAGCTCATTGGCCGCGGCGGGTACGTTCCCGGGCAACAGCAGACACCCGCCGGCTATCGGGCGTCCGCCACGTAGCCGGGCCCATGCAGCACCTTGCCCGGCAAGGCACTCGTCATCCTGCCCTCCGCGATCACCGGCACACCGTTCACCAATACCCAGGACATGCCCCGCGCGAGCTGCTTCGGCTGCTCGAACGTCGCGGGAGCGCGTAGCTTCGCCGGATCGAATATGTCGATATCGGCCCACATGCCGTCTCTGATGAGGCCACGCCGGGCGAGACCCATGCGCTGCGCGGGCAGCGCCGTCATCTTGCGAATCGCCTGCGGCAAGGTCAGCACATGGTCCTTGCGCACGTATTTCGTGATGATCCGCGAAAACGCGGCGTAAGCGCGCGGATGCGGGTTGCCCTGGCCGAGCGGACCGGTCGGCACCTGAGCCGCTGCGTCGTCACAGATCGATACCCACGGCTGCTTGATTGCGAGCGTGACGTCCGGCTGTGCCATCCCGAACACGGCAACGTCGCTGGCGGCATGGTCCCTGATCAGGATATCGAGCAGCGCATCGAGCGGAGCTTCGTGCCAGCTTTTGGCGATGTCGTCGAGCCGCCTGCCTTCCAGGCCAGCGAGCGCCGGGTTCCGCACGGCGGTGATTTCGACCGCGTGGGGGCCCGGGACTTCCTGCCAGTCGTTGTTCCATGAATCCGTAGGCGTGCGCATGTCGCTTTCGATTCGCGCGCGCATCCGTGGATCCTGCAAGCGCCGGAGCAAGTTGGCGGTTCCGCCCGCGTACGCCCACGGCGGAACGAACGAGGCGAGATCGTTGCCCCAGGCGGTATACCCATAGGTATCGGCAGTGATGTCCAGACCCTCGGCACGCGCTGCCTCGATCTTCGCGATCACCTTCGGCATGCTGCCCCAGTTCCGGTGGCCGGCAACTTTGAGGTGGAAGATTTCGACCGGAATATGAGCCTTGCGCGCGATCTCGAAGACCTCGTCCAGCGATGCCATTTCCGCATTGCCCTCGCTGCGCATGTGGGTAGCGTAAATGCCGCCGTATTGCGCCGCCGTCTTCGCCAGCGCGATCAGTTCCGGGGTCGTGCTGTAAGTGGCCGGCGGATACTGAAGGGCCGTGGAGATGCCGAATGCACCGGCACGCATCGCACGCGCGACGATCGCCTGCATCTGCTCGAGCTCGTGCGGAGTCGGCTTGCGGTCGCCATACCCGATCACCATTTCGCGCGCGGTGGCGGCGCCCACGTAGGTGCCGAGGTTCACCGCGATACCCTGCGTTTGCAGACGCTTGAAGTAATCGCTGAGTGTTCGCCAGACCGGCTCGTCGTGCTCGCCTTCTTCGTTGAGGATCTTGTCATTCACGGGTGCGACTGACTCGCCTTCGCCGGTGATCAGCGTCGTCACCCCTTCATGGATTTTCGATGGTGCGTGGCCGTCCACCAGCAGCGTGTGTCCCGACTGATCGAGCATGTCGATGAAACCCGGTGTGACCACCATGCCGTGCGCGTCGATGATCCGCTTTGCATCGACATGACCGAGACGGCCGAGCATGGCGATGCGGCCGTCCTTGATCGCGATGTCCGCGGAATACCACGGCGACCCGGTTCCATCGATGACATGCCCGTTGCGGATGACGATGTCATACGAGGGCCTCGACTCCGCGTGGGCGGAGAAGGCCGGCAGCGAAAGAGCGGACGCAAAAAGCAAACGAGTTAGCAGACGCATGTATACCTTCCTTTGATGCCACAGTGACTGCGAGGCCATCCCGACATGTCGAGTGCTCGATCGGGTCGTTGATATACGCCGGAATGCGTGTAAAGCTCCACGGGTCGAGGCCCCCAACTGGGAGAGCGTGCCGGTGTACGAGGTTCAAATCCGTTTGATGCGCGCTGCAGAGGACGCTTCGCGTCGGTGTGCCGAGGCATCCATTCTGTTGCTGATGGTGCTGCTGATGACAGCGACGGCATCCGCCGCGCCGGCCACTGACGCGGACACCGGCACCCTGCCGACGATCGTAGGGCTCGTCACGGCCGGTCAGTTCCGTGAAGCCAGTGCCCGCATCGATGCGGCGCTGAAGCAGCCCGGATTGCCCGCGGCGACAGTCCAGGACCTCGAATTCCAGCGCGTCCGCATGCAGCGGATGCGTCAGGACTTCGATCTCACGGCAGGCGAGGTCGAAGCCGGTGTGCGCAAGCGCATCCCCGATCTCACTGACGCGGAATTCGATCGCTGGAACGCCCATGGCCTCTTCGAGCACATGGACATCGACGGCAAGCGAATGTACTTCAATCGCTCGCCCTCCAACCTGTTTCACCTGAGCGCGCAGGCGCTTAGCCGGTCGAAAGTACCGCTGTCCTTTGCCGAAAGCGGACTGTCGAAGCAGTTCACTGAGCAGGTCACCCACTACGACCGCAATGTGATCCACCGCGCGCGTGCCACAGGCGGCTCTAGCGTGCTGCCACAGCGGGTGCAGGTGACCCAGTCCGTGACTGTGGATGCCGACGCCGTGCCGGCGGGCAAGACCATTCGCGCATGGATTCCCTATCCGCGCGACATTCCCGGGCAGCAGGAAGACATCGGCTTCGTGGCAAGCCAGCCCAGCGTGCATCGCATCGCGCCCCGGTCGGCCCTGCAACGCACGGTGTACCTCGAAGAGACCGCACGGGGCCACCAGCCGACGGTATTCTCGGTGACATACCAAGTCACCCTGTATGCGCAGTACCACGCGATCGACCCCGGCAAGGTGGTCCCGGCCACGATCACACCGCAGCTCGCACCCTACGTGGCCGAGCGTCCGCCGCACATCGTGTTCACGGAGCCGCTGCGTGTGTTCTCGCGACAAGTGGTCGGCGACGCCACCAACCCTTATCGCATCGCGCAGAAGATTTTCGCGGCGGTGGACGAAATTCCGTGGGCCGGTGCGCGCGAGTACTCCACCATTGCCGATTTGAGCGCCTACACGCTGGATGCCGGCCATGGCGATTGCGGCGAGCAGACCATGCTGCTGGTGACACTAATGCGCATGAACGGCATCCCTGCGCGCTGGCAATCGGGCTGGTTCTTCAGCCGAGGCGGCGACAACGATATCCACGACTGGGCCGAGATCTACATGGCGCCATACGGGTGGGTACCCGTCGATGTCACGTACGGCCGGCTCGACTCCGGCGAACCGTCGCTGAAATGGTTCTACCTCGGCGGGCTGGACAACTTTCGCATCGCCTTCAACGACGACTTCTCGCAGCCTTTCGTGCCGCCCAAGCGCTTCTTCCGTTCCGACGACGTCGATTCGCAGCGCGGTGAAGTCGAGTCGGACGACAATCTGTACTACGACAAATGGAGTTATCACTTCGACTGGAAGATCCTCTCCTCGACGCAGCATGCGGGAAATCCGACCGGCTGACGAGAGAGGCGCCGCCCCGGCGCCCATGGCACCGCTTTCGCCACCCGCATCGGTCGTGGAAGGACGCATCTGCTCACCGGCCGTCAGCCTGCGGTTGCGGCGCCAGTATCCGCTCCAGGTAATCAGCCTTGCCGGGAATGCGGACCAGGTGCGGATACTTCAATCCGCCGTCGTAATGGACAGTGTAAAGCTCCACGGTGCCATCGATCTGCGCCTGGATGCGCAATGGCTCGCCGGTTTTCTGCGCATGGACGATTCCGGCCCGCAAGACCTGCGTGCTGTACGGCCGTCCATTGACGGAGGTGAGCGTCATGCCCGGAGCGAGCCCGGCCTCGAAAGCCGGCCCGTTCCACAGCACGTCCACGACCTTGCCGGTGTTCTCGAGGAACAAGCCGACCGAGAACATTTCGTCGACTCCCTTGGCTTCGAGCTCTCCCTCGCCGACGTTTTCGAGCGCGTTCTGATAGCGGTTGGGCTCGTCGGTGTACACGAGTCGCCAGCCACTGGCCTCGATACCGGACAACAGCGGCACCTGCCGGCCGACACCGTCCAGCCAGTCGTGCAGGAATCCGGCCCAGTCATAAGGCTGAACCGCCCCGAGCCCGTTCACGACATCGTCGAACGTGTAGGTGCGGGTCACGGAACTTCCGCTGTCGACGCCGAAAAAGCGTTGCGCAAAATCCGCAATGGAATGCCGGTCGTGGCTCAGCGTCCGGATCTTCATATCCACGGCGAGCCACAGCAGCTGACCCTCCCGATAAAAGTCGGTTTGCCGGCGCCAGTTGGACCAGCGCATGGTGGAACCGTATACCAGCTGCGCACCCACGGTGGTGTCGATCAACGGCCGCCAATCGCGGCCCGGTCGGTGGGCCAGGGCCGCGGCGCGGTACGCCACCACCTGACGCCAGGTATCCGGCGACCACAGTCCGCTTCGAGCGGTCAACATGTCACCGAGATAGACCGTCAGGCCCTCATATACCCACAGCCCCCAGCCATGCTCGGGCCGGTCGAAGTCAGGCTGCCACAATTGCGCCGGCCGCATGAACTTGCCGTTCCACGAGTGCGTGTATTCGTGCGGAAGCAGGGAGGCGTCGAGCATGAAATGGTCGGCGTCCGCGAACATCTTCGCGCCACTGCGCGCGCGATCATCACTCGATTGGTGGTGCTCGAGACCGCCTTTCGACGTGTAATCGCTCAAAGTCAGGAGGAGGTGATAGTCATCGTAGTGATGCGAGTGGAAGAGCGCCTGCTCCTGCTCCACCAGGCGGCGAAAATCGGCGATCCGCGCCTCGGAAATGGCGATGGCGGCGGCGCTGTCACCCACCATGTCGAGATAGCGGTGCACCGGCGAGGCGGGTGGAGTGACATCGATTTCCCGGAAGTATTCCCCGGCGATCACGGGCGAATCCACCAGGGTATTGAAGGGCACAGGCTTGAAGGTGATGGTTCCGCCGCTGCGTCTTTCTGTCTTCAGCGCGCTGGCGTAGCCCCACCCGGCGGGGATGACCAGCGTAGGCTGAAAGGTCTCCGCTTTGGTCGGATACCCTGCGTAGTAAAGGGCCGCGACGTTCCACTCGAGACCCATCAGATGCGGCGTGATCCGGTCGCTCGCGGGGAATTGGAAGTCGACCGCGATCCGATCCACACCGTCCGGCACCGTCAGATGAAATGCGAACATGTCGACTTCGTCGCGGTGCCATGCGATCCGTTTGCTGCCCGCCGTGATTTCGAGGCCCATCATTTCGTCAACGGGACCGTCCGGTGAATGATCGCCAGGTATCCACTTCGGATAATAGAGGGTCAAGGGCCCCGGCTTGACCGGCATCACCTCGTGTACATCGAAGATCTGCTGGCTGGGACGAGGCAGCCGCACGGTGAGCGAAACGGGACCGGGTGGCGTTTCCGTGCTTCCACTCGCCATGCAGGGCGCGGCGCCCACGAGAGCAACAGTGGCGAGAAGCAACCTCAGTCGTGTCATACCGCCCTCCGGGAGAGTTGATGGCCGCTTGGCTCGGCCTCTTGGAGCTCAGGACGTCGTTGCAGGTTTTCGGGCCGCCAACGAGTCCCGCTACGGGCGCTGACCGCTGCCTGATGGCACCGCAATGTTCGAGCGGCGTCTCTGCCACACCATCCACAGGTAGTAAAGAGGCAGGCCGGCGAGCGTGATGGCGATGCTCGCGACGGTGGACCAGAACTGCGCGTACAGCGCATTCGCGACGACGGCGAAGGTCGCCAGTACGAAGAGTGCGGGCACGACGGGGTATCCCAGCGCGCGATAGGCGCGCGGAAAGTCCGGCCGCCGGCGTCGCAGGATGAAGAGTCCGACTACGCACAATGCGAGGAACGGCCACACCCCCAGCACGTAACCCTCGGCCAGCTGCATGAAGTCACGCAGCAGCACATAGATCACCGCCAGGACTGCAATGAAGCCGATCGCAACGTAGGGGGTTTCGAACCGCGGGTGGACGCGGCCGACAGTGCGGAAGAAGAGGCCGTCCTCGGCCATTGCGAAAAACACCCGCGGACTGGAGAGAGTGGTCCCGTTCAGGGTACCGAACACCGATAACATCACCAGTGCGCCGGCGAGCGAAGCCCCTGCCCGCCCCAAGGCCGCTTGGGCGGCATCGGCGGCGACGGATTTGGATGCCGCGAGCTGCGGCAACGGGAGCGCGCGCAGATATGCCGCATTGATGAGCAGATACGCCGCGATGACGACCAGGACGCCGCCAATCAGCGCAATCGGCAGATTACGCTGCGGGTTTTTCACCTCGCCCGACAGCGTGGTGAGATTTTCCCAGCCGTCGTAGGCCCAGAGTGCGGCGATCAGGCCGATTCCTATGCCCGACCAGTTCGCCCCGCCCATGGCTTCCGCATGCAGGGGATTGGCCTGCCCGCCGGGCGCGAAGGCGAAAATCACCGCGGACAGGCCCACGATGGCCAGCACTTTCGCGCCGGTCGCGAGATTCTGGATGGCGGCGCCCAATTTGACCGAACGATAGTTTGCGGCGGCGACCAGGGTGACGAGCGCGGCCGCGACGACGTGCTGCACGGTCGCGGGAATCGGCACGAAGTATCCGAGGTATTCCGCGAACATCAGGCTTTGCGCGGCCCACGAGATCGGTGTGGTCAGCAGCCACATCCAACCAAACAGGAACGCGAGCGGGCGGCCATATGCCTCGCGCAGGTACACGTACGGGCCGCCGGCCGCGGGATACATCGTGGCGAGCTCGGCTATCGAGAGCGCACCGAACAGCGCGACGATCCCCCCGACGACCCATACCAGGGCGATACCGGTGAGGTCGCCGGCCGTTTCAGCGATCGGGGAGGGGACACGAAAGATCCCGCTGCCGATGATCACCCCGACCACGACGGCCATGCCGGTGACGAGCCCGAGCTTGCGCGGCAGTTCGCGCGGTGCGGTCGCTGGCGATTCGGTCATGGCGGCCGATCGTACATGGTCTCCGTCTCGGTGTAGAGACGATTCGTGCGGCGAGCCGCACCGACTCACGCACCGGCAGACATCCTCAATTGCTTTGCGGGTAGCGGTCCGCGGGGCCTTTCAGGCTCGACGCAGGCACGCTGACCATAACCCGCAGCTATGCCAAATGTCGGTCTTTTCATTGGTGGTTTGCGCTGACAGGTGAGTATCTTCGGCGCGATGCCGTGGGTGGTTTGCTTGCGCCGCGCACGACCATCGGGTTCTTCAGAGTGCCGACGCGATAAGAAAACATGCAGCGGCTGTATGGCCGCTCACCCACGTTTCAGCAGTTGGGGAGTGCGTATCATGAAGAGAGCGTCTTTGCGTCGTTGCGGCGCACGCTCGAGCTCGAGCCCGCACACATGTCCGCCCGACTTTCTCTAGCCCGGGCGGAAGCCAATCTGGGTCGAGTCAAGGCCGCGGTAGCCGGATTTCGCGAAGTGCTGCGGCGCGACCCCGCGAATGCCGAAGGGTGGTTCGGGCTGTCGAATCTCAACGTGGTTCAGTTCGACGCCGCGGACATCGCTTCTTTGCGGCGCGCCCTGGCGCGCGAGGATCTGCCGGACCGTAGCCGCGAGCTGCTTGGATTCACGTTCGCGAAGGCCCTCGAGGGTCAGGGCGAGTACGCGCAGGCGTTCGAGGTGTTCCGGACCGCCAATGCTTCGCGTCGGCGCCGGGTGCAATGGGATGGGGCGGGAGAACACAAACGTGTCGAGGCGATCAGGCGCGTATTTGCGGATGCGACGCCCACGCCGATCGATGCACAGCTCGGCAACGAAGCCATCCTGATCGTCAGCATCCCGCGCTCGGGCTCGACGTTGGTCGAGCAGATCCTGGCTTCGCATCCGGAAGTAGAGGGTGCGAACGAGATCAGGGACATGAAGCAGATCGTCGATGCGGAAACCCGGCGTCGCAACTCCGCATTTCCCCTTTGGGTGCCCGATGCCACGGCCGAGGACTGGCAGCGCCTCGGCCGCGAGTATCTCGCGCGAACCGCACGCTGGCGACAGGCCAAGCCGCGATTCACCGACAAGAGCCTGGTCACCTGGTATCTGGTGGGCGCGGCGTTGGCGATGTTACCGGCCGCTCGCGTGGTCGTCGTTCGGCGTGACCCGGTGGAGACTTGCCTGGGCTGCTTCCGCCAGTGCTTCAGCGAAGCGAGCGGTTTCGCGTGCAATCTCGACGAGCTGGCCGACTATTGCAGTGACTTCCTGCACCTGACACGGTTCTGGCTGAAGAAGTACCCGAATCAGGTGTTCGATCTCGAGTACGAAAGGCTGGTTGCCGAGCCGGAGAGCGTGATCCGTCGCCTGCTGGACTTCTGCAACCTCCCGTTCGCTCCCGCGTGCCTGGAATTTCACAAGACGGCGCGTACGGTGCAGAGTCTGCCCAGTGCTGCCCTGGTGCGCCAGCCCTTGCGCGGCGACACCGCGCGCAGCGCACGTTTTGGTGACAAGCTGGACCCCTTGCGCCGGCGCCTGCGGGCTGCGGGGCTGGATGTGCAATGAAGCGCGCCTCTTGCATCGAACGGCTGCGCGAGGCGGCCGGTGCCGGATCGACGCGGCTCTCAGCTCTTGAGCAGCATTCCCTGGGCGAGCTGTCGGACGAGATGCAGGAAGCGCCGCTGCACCTTGTTCAAGGGGCTGTCGGGCCGATGCATCGCATACAAAACGACTTCGATGAACGGCTTCAGCGGACGAATCTGCACGCTGTTCGCGCCGCCACAGCGCGCGGTGAAAGGATCCACCAGCGCCAACCCCTCGCCCCGTGCGACGAGTGAGCGGGCCAACTGATAGGTCTGCACCGCCACCGTGCTCCTGGGCGGCGGGTCGACCTTCGCCAGGTGGCTTTGCAGCATGCTGCCCAAGGCGTCGCGCACGGTGATGCCGATCAGGGCCTGGCTGGCCAACGCGCTGATCGGCAAGGGCTGCGCCAATTCGGCTGCCGGCCACCAGTCGGGCGGAGCGATCACCATGACCTGTCCGCGGCAGAGCACTCTCTGGCGAAGGTTCTGATGGCCGGTATCCTGCAATGTGAGGCCGATGTCCGTCTCGCGCAGGCTCAGGGACTCGCACATCGCCGCGGAGTGCTCCGTGGACAGCTCGACGGTCACGTCGGGGAAACTCTTGCGCAACAGCACCGTCGCGGAGGGAAGCAACACCTGCGCCAGCGTCGGCGTGCAAGTCACACGCAACGGGCAATTGCCCGGCTGGCTCATGTTCGTCGTCAGACGCTCCAGCTCCTGCACTTCCTGAATGATGTTCTCGATCCGATCGCGCAACAACTGCGCCTGCTGGGTCGGCTGCACGCGCCCGCGGACACGACTGAAGAGGGCAAAGCCGAGCTGATCCTCGGCGTGCTGCAATGCCTTGCTGGCCGCCGGCTGCGAGATGTCCAGCAGTTTCGCCGCACCGGTGATGCTGCCGGAGGTGAGAATGGCATGAAACAGTTCGATGTATCGCAGCCGCATATCGAGCGCCCATCCGTCTTCCTCAAGCGGTGACACCGTGAAGTTCAGCACAAGTTGCCTTTGTCAAGCAAACCCGCCACTCCCGAGGCACCGGTTTGGCGATTCGCTTGGTGGCCCGAGACGGGTGATGGCCTTACAAGGGCCCCCACAACCCTTAGTTATGCCATGTACCCGTCTTTTCATTGGTGGCCAACGCCCGCCAGTGGTTATGCTCCTCGGGCCTCGTTACGCAGCGCGGATTCAGTTGGAGCGCGGATTTCATGTTCAAGCACGGCGATCCGGCCGAGGGCCCCGGTTGGGGTCCGCCTTTTCTGCTGTATCTCGGTAGCGCAGCGGACGATCTGGCGATCAAGACCGCCCGGGGACTGGCCTATTGGCGGCCGGAGTGGTGTATCGGCCAGTACCGGAATCCCGATTGCCGCATCACGCTCGGGCTGCCCGATATGGCGCCGGCGCGGGCCAAAGCCGCTGGTGCGGAAACCATGGTGATCGGCACGGCCAATGCCGGCGGCGTGATGGCGCGCGAGACGGTAGCCGATATCATCACCGCCCTGGACTCCAAGCTCAGCGTGATTGCCGGTCTTCACCAGAAGCTGCGTGAGAACGCCGACATAGTGGCCGCCGCCAAACGCAATGGCCGGTCGCTGTTCGATGCCCGCGAGTGGCCCCAAAAGATTCCCGTCGGCACCGGCCGTAAGCGAGCCGGGCGACGCCTCCTGACAGTCGGCACCGACTGCTCGGTCGGCAAGATGTACACCACGCTCGCGCTCGAGCGCAGTATGCGTAAGCGCGGCCTGCGCGCGGATTTCCGCGCCACCGGACAGACCGGCATCTTCATCGCGGGTGGCGGCATTCCCGTGGACGCCGTGATTGCCGACTTCATCTCCGGAGCGGTCGAATTGATCTCGCCCGCCCGTGGAGACAATGGCTGGGATCTCATCGAAGGCCAGGGATCGCTTTTCCATCCGTCGTACGCCGGCGTGTCGCTGGGCTTGCTCCACGGTGCCCAAGCGGACGCCCTGGTGCTATGCCACGAGCTGACGCGACAGCACATGCGCGGACTCCCTCACTACCCGCTCCCGGACCTCACGCGTTGCCTGGAGGCCAACCTTGCGGCTGCCCGGTTGACAAACCCCGATGTCAAAGCCGTCGGCGTTGCGCTGAACACATCGAATGTATCCGAACAGGAGGCGCGAACGGCCTGCCGGGAAATCGGCGAACGAATGGGGCTGCCCTGCGAGGACCCCGTCACCATGGGAGTCGAGTCCATCGTGGACAACTTGCTTTTGTGCTGCGGGAACTGAGCGTCCGGCACCGCACGCTGCCGCTGCGATCGCCATTTCGCATCTCGCGTGGCGTCAAGCTTGCGGCGGACGTGGTGACTGTCGAGCTCGACCAGGCAGGCTGCGTTGGGCGTGGCGAATCCGTTCCCTACGGTCGCTACGGGGAATCGGTGGCCTCCGTGGTGGAGGAGATCGAGATGCTGCGTGACGCCCTGTGCGCGGGCATGGGCAGGGACGAACTGCAGGCGCGCCTTCCCGCTGGGGCGGCGCGCAATGCCGTGGATGCGGCGTTGTGGGACCTGGAGTCGCGACTCAGCCAGGTGCCCGTATGGAAGCAGTTGGCGCGGGCGCCTCATTCGCCCCTCATCACAGCGCTGACGGTCAGCATCGATACACCGCAAGAGATGGGAAAGGCGGCATCCCGGATGACGAATGCCAAGCTGATCAAGATCAAGGTCGATGCTGACGATCCGGTCGGGCGGATCGAGGCGGTGCGGGATGCGGCACCGTCGGCGAGACTCATCGTGGATCCCAACGAAAGCTGGACGATCGATATCCTCCGTGAAGTCGAACCGGCGCTGGAACGCGCGTCCGTGAGCCTCCTGGAACAACCGCTTCCGGCCGGCGCGGACGACGCTCTGCAGGAATTCTCGAGCCGCATTCCACTCTGCGCGGATGAGGCCTGCCACACCGCTTCGGACCTGCCGTCGCTGCTCGATCGCTACCAGGCCGTCAACATCAAGTTGGACAAGGCCGGCGGCCTGACCGAAGCCTGGCGCATGCTGCGTGATGCAAGAGCCTACGGACTCACTCTCATGGTCGGCTGCATGGTTTGCTCGTCGCTCGGCATCGCACCGGCATTGGAGATCGCGCGCGAAGCGGACTTCATCGATCTGGACGGACCGCTCTGGCTGCAAGGCGATCACCCGGAGGGCCTCAGGCTGGAAGACGGCCTGTTGATGCCACCTTCACCGGGATTCTGGGGAGGGTGACGAGGCGCCGCACTGTCGCGGCTCGCGGCTCGCGGGTCCGCGGCCTGACAGGTCCGGGTTGCGAGATCCGCGCCGGAGGATTGCTCTCGATTGCAAGATTCACAAGGTGACAGGCAATGCTCGAGCCCAACACGGCGCGCCCTCTTTCAATGAAATCCATCACCCTCGCTGCGCGACAGCGCGCCAGCGGAGGGTCTCGGGCGGCCCTGGGCCTCGCGATCGCCGCGTTCAGCGCAACGGCCGGCGCGAGAGACGGCGCTCGGGTACACCTGCTCGCCGAGGCGGTGCATGCGCCCATCGCCACTCGCGAAGCGCTGGCCGAGGCCGAACCCGTCACCGCCCGGCACGCGATGGTGGTCAGCGCTCAGCATCTGGCGACCATGGCCGGTGTGGACATTCTCGAGCACGGCGGAAACGCAATCGATGCGGCCGTCGCCGTTGGCTACGCCGAGGCCGTCGTCCATCCGTGCTGCGGCAACATCGGCGGCGGCGGGTTCATGACGATCCATCTCAAGAGCGGTCAGAACCTGTTCCTCAACTTCCGCGAGAAAGCGCCGCTGCGGGCCAGCACGACCATGTTCCAGGATGCCCACGGAAACGTGGTCCCGAATCGCAGCACCGATTCTTACCTGGGAGTGGGCGTGCCGGGCACCGTCATGGGCCTCGATGCCGCGCTCGCGAAGTACGGCACGATGTCGCTGAAGCAGGTGATGGCGCCGGCCATCAAGCTGGCCCGCGACGGCTATGTGCTCGAGCAAGGCGACATCGATATTCTCGACGACAGCACCGAAGACTTCGCCCGGCATCCGAATGTCGCCGCCATTTTCCTCGACCACGGCAGACCTTACGTGGCCGGCCAGCGGCTGGTTCAGAGACAACTCGCGCAAACGCTCGAGCAAATTGCGGATCACGGCACGGAAGCGTTCTACAGGGGACCGATTGCGCGTGCGGTGGTCGAGGCCAGCCAGGCCAACGGCGGCATCCTGTCAGTGCAGGACTTCGCCAATTACACCGTGCAATGGGGAAAGCCGATCGAGTGCCACTATCACGGCTACACCATCCTCTCCGCGCCTCCACCCAGCTCAGGCGGCACGGCGCTGTGCGAGATACTGCAGATCATCACGCCTTATCCGTTTGCCAAATGGGGCTACGGCTCGGTCGAGGCCGTACACTATCTGGCCGAGGCCGAGCGCCGCGCCTTTGCCGACCGCAACACCTACCTGGGCGATCCCGCGTTCGTCCACAATCCGGTCGACGAGCTGCTTTCGCCCGCTCATGCCGAACAGCTGCGATCGACGATCCTTCCACGGAAAGCCACGGCCTCGTCCGCGATCCGGGGCGATCTCGGCGCCACCGAAGGCGCTCATACCACGCACTATTCGATCGCCGACGGGTACGGCAATGCGGTCGCGGTAACCTACACCCTGAATTTCCTGTTCGGCATCCGGCAGATTGCCGGCGACACCGGCTTTTTCCTCAACGACGAGATGGATGACTTCACGTCCAAACCCGGCGTGGCCAACGCGGCAGGCCTGGTGCAAGGCAAGGTCAATGAAGTCGAGCCGGGGAAGCGCCCCTTGAGCTCGATGACGCCGACCATCGTCATGCGCGACGGCAAACCGTTCATGCTGACCGGCAGCCCCGGCGATGCAACCATCATCTCGACCACGCTGCAAAGCATTCTGAACGTGGTGGACTACGGCATGAACGTACAACAGGCCGTGAACGCACCGCGCATGCACCAGCAGTGGTACCCGCAGGAGGTGTGGATGGAAAAGGGGATGCTCTCCTCCGCGGCGCAACGGAAACTCGAGGGAATGGGCTATCGCTTCAGAACCATCCACGCCATGGGCGCCGATGAAGCCATCCTGATCGACCCAAAGACCGGCGGGTTCGAGGGCGCCAACGACAGGCGCCGTCCGGCCGGCCTCGCGGCGGGCTATTGATTCGCCGTCCCATGCCCGTCAGCCCCATGGAAATCTCACAGCGCCGCGGCGAGCGATGAACGGTCCGATCGTCCCCGCCGAGGCATTGTGTGCTGACGGCGCACGTCTGGACGGCGTGGATCTGCAAGCATTGGCGCAGCGATTGAGCACGCCGCTCCATATCTATTCCGCTTCCGCCATCCGGCAACGCATCCTGGCGTTACAAACGGCCGTGCAAGGGCTCGATGCGCTGATCTGCTATGCCGTCAAGGCAAATTCCAACCTCGCCGTTTTGGAGCTGATGGCCGGCGCCGGGCTGGGCTCCGACATCGTATCGGCCGGCGAATTGCAGCGAAGCCTGCATGCGGGCATTCCCGCGGACCGCATCGTGTTTTCCGGAGTCGCCAAGAGCGCCGACGAGATCGCGGCAGCCCTCGCGGCCGGCATCGGCCGCTTCAACGTGGAATCGCAGGACGAGCTGAGCTCGCTGCAGCAGCTCGCGGCGGAGCGAAACGTAATCACGCGCGCCTCCGTACGCGTCAATCCCGATGTGGATGCTCTCACGCACGCCAAGATCTCCACCGGCAAATCGGAGAACAAGTTCGGAGTGGGTATCGACGAGGCCCGCCAATGGTTTGCGGATAGCGCGCGGCTGACGCACGTGCGCTTGGATGGCCTGCACGTGCACATCGGCTCCCAAATGCTCTGTCTTGACCCGATCCGCCTCGCCTTGCAGCGCCTAGCCGCTTTCTGGCGCGAGCTGGCCTCCGCCGGGCATACGATCACCAGCATCGATGTCGGTGGCGGCCTCGGCGTGTGCTATTGCGATGGCCGCGATCAGCCCGTTCCGGTGGAAGATTACGCGAAGATCATTCGCGAAACGCTGGGCAGTTTCGGCGGCCGCATCCTGCTCGAGCCGGGCCGCTGGCTGGTCGCCGAGGCCGGTGTGCTGCTGACGCGCGTGCTGCGCATCAAGCAGGGCCGCGAGCGGCGATTCCTGGTGGTGGACGCGGGCATGACGGAGCTTCTGCGCCCCAGCCTCTATGATGCCTGGCATGAGATCGTACCGGTATCGCGCCGACAGGGCCCGCCGCAAATCTACGACGTCGTAGGACCGGTCTGCGAGACCAGCGACACCTTTGCGGTCGATCGCCAATTGCCGCCATGCGAGCCGGGCGATCTGCTGATGATCAAGACGACCGGGGCCTACGGCGCCGCGATGGCATCGAACTACAACACGCGGCCATTCGCCGCTGAAGTCATGCTCGACCGCGGTCGTTACGCGGTTGTCCGGCGGCGTCAGACCTTCGAGGAAATGATCGCCGGTGAGCAGTCGGCGCGGAACTGGACCGGAACATGAATCCGGACATGAAACGACTCGCCGAATCGCTGTTCGTGTCGTTGGCACTGGTGCTGGGCGGAGCGCGGGCCCAAGCCGCGGCGCCACAGACCGCCTCGCCTTCGGACTACGATCGTCTGGTCGATGCCGTGGTGGCGCAGTTCCACCTGCCGGGCATCGCTGTCGGTGTCATCGACGACGGCAAGGTAATCTACACGCGCACCGTGGGAGACCTGGATTCCGGCAAGCCGATCGACACCGACACGCTGTTCGAGATCGCATCCAACAGCAAGGCCATGATGACGACGCTGCTGGCTCGCCTGGTTCAGAAAGGCAAGCTGCATTGGGACGATCCGGTCACGAAGTACCTGCCGTCATTTCGCATGTACGATCCGTGGGTCACGGCGAATATGCAGGTCGGGGATTTGCTGGTGCATCACAGCGGCCTGCCCGAGGGAGCAGGCGACCTGATGCTGTGGCCGGAGCCCAATCATTTCACTGCGGGGGATGTGGTGCGGGGCCTGCGTTACCTCAAGCCGGCTTACAGCTTTCGCGCGGGCTACGGGTACGACAACACCCTTTACATCGTGGCCGGCCAGGTAGCGGCGGCGGCCGGAGGCGCGCCATATCCGACGCTCATGCGCCGGGAGATATTCCAGCCGCTGGGAATGAGCCGCTGCCAGATCGGCACCTGGAATCGCGCCCAAGTGGGCAATGTGGCGAGCCCGCACATCTGGAGCGACGGCCACTATATCGAAGAGCCCGCCGGCGGGCCCATTGTGCATGCCGCCACCATGGACGCGGCGGGGGGCGTGCGTTGCAGTCTGAACGACATGCTCACCTGGGCCCTGAACTGGCTGGCGCCGACACCGAAGCAACTGGCCTGGCTGTCGCCGGAACAGCGGCGGAAGGAATGGACCGGCTATACCCCCATGCCCATATCCGCACGCCAGCATGCCTGGGACGGCACTCTTTTCTATAGCTATGGTTACGGCTGGCGCATCGGCGATGTGGATGGACAAATGACGGTATCGCACACCGGCACGCTGTCGGGTATGTATTCTGCCGTGACGCTGCTGCCGTTCCGCAAGAGCGGCTATGTCTTCCTCATCGATGCCGATGCCGAAAACGCGCGCACGGTGCTCAATGAGGTGCTGACCAAGGTTTTCACGGCTCCGCAACGGGCTCGCAGTGTAGCCAGCTACGCCGAGGAGCTGGCACGCCAGGACGAGCAGCAACGCATTTCGCGCGTCCCCGACACCTCCTCTCGCAAGCCTGCGACGCCGGGGCAGCTCGAGGATCAACTCGGCGTATGGCGCGATCCGTGGTTCGGCGAGGCTCTGATTTGCGCACGAGGGGATGCGGTTTTTTTCGCCTCGCGCAAATCGCCGAGGCTGGCGGGACAGGTGATGCGCGTCGGGAAGCGATATCTGGTGCACTGGGGAAGCGGCAACTCCGAGGCATGGCTGCATTTTCCCACCCGTGCCGGCGAGGCGCTGCACATGAGCAAGGTCGATCCCGACGCGGACTTCAGCGACGACTACGAGGACCTGGCCTTCAAACGAGAGCATGCGTGTGATTGATGGGCGTGATGATTCTCGACGCGGGGGTACGATCATGATGCGCAAGCCCGTTCTGTCGGCGCTGGCATGCCTGGCGATGACGGTCTGCGTGCCCGCGCAATCCGCGGAGCAGCCGCGGGGCGCGGAAATCGACGGCTTGATGAGCCGTTACGCCGGTGAAGTGCCCGGGGCCTCCCTGCTGGTGGTCGAGGACGGCAAGTCCGTCGTGAGGCGCGGCTATGGCTACGCGAACCTGGAGAAGCACATCGCGGCCGGTCCCGAGACGAACTATCGGCTGGCATCGGTCACCAAACAGTTCACCGCAGCCTGTATTTTGCTGCTGAAGCAGGATGGCAAGCTGCGGTTGGAAGACCGCGTGCGCAAATGGCTTCCCGAGCTTCCAGCGAGCGACGAGAAGATCACCCTCTATCACTTGCTGACCCACACCGGCGGACTGATCGATTACGAAGACCTGATTCCGCCGAGCCGGACTACCCAGCTGAACGATGCTGACGTGCTGAGCATGATCGCCGCACAGCACCGGCTTTACTTCGAGCCCGGCAGCGCTCATCGCTACAGCAACGGCGGGTATGTACTTTTGGGTCTGGTCGTCGAGCGCGCGTCGGGGATGGACCTGGCGGATTTCATGAAGAAGCGCATCTTCCAGCCGCTCGGCATGGAACATACACTGATGTACGAGCACAACCGCGGACCCCAGGTGTCGCACCGCGCCTATGGCTACAGTGAGATCAACGGCAAGTGGACGAGGACCGACCAGGACATCACGAGCGCCACTCGCGGCGACGGCGGCGTCTACTCATCCATCGACGACCTCGCCAGGTGGGATGCGGCGCTGTACACCGACAAACTTCTGAATGCGGACTCCCGGCGTATGGCCTTTACCGCGCACGAGCCGACGGACGATCCCGACGCCGGCTATGGATTCGGCTGGCGCATCTCCGGCGATACCGTGTGGCACTCCGGGGAGACCGAGGGATTCCGCAACGTGATCGTCCGCTGGCCGAAACAGCACGTCACCGTGATCATCCTGAGCAATCGCAACCGATTCCAGCCTTATCCCCTGGCACTCGCGATCGGGCAGTTGTTCCTGCACCGATGAGAGATGCCCTCGGCGGCAAAGAAGATGAATGCGAGCACAAATTTCAGCGACTACGTGGTCGGGTACGACATCCCCGCCCTGCCCGGCATGGACGAGGCGGATATCCAGACGCCCTGCCTGATCCTCGAGCTCGATGCGCTGGAGCGCAACATCAGGAAGATGGGCGAGTACGCGAAGGCACACGGCGTGCGCCACCGCAGCCACGGGAAGATGCACAAGTCGGTCGACGTGCAGAAGCTGCAGGAGAGCCTGGGCGGCGCAGTCGGCGTTTGCTGCCAGAAAGTTGCCGAGGCCGAGGTCTTCGCCCGCGGCGGCATCAGGGACATCCTCGTGTCCAACGAGGTGCGCGACCCGGTGAAGATCGATCGCCTCGCCCGGCTGCCGAGACATGGTGCGCGAGTCACCGTCTGCATCGACGATCCGGCGAACGTAGCGGAGCTTTCGGCTGCCGCGCAACGGCACGGCACGACACTGGAGTGCTTCGTCGAGATCGACTGCGGCGCACGCCGCTGCGGCGTCAGTGACGCCACGTCCGCAGTCGAAATCGCGAGAGCCATCGATGCCGCTCCGGCCCTGAGATTCGGCGGCGTGCAGGCCTACCAGGGAGCCATGCAACACCTGGAGAGCTTCGAGGACCGCAGGGTCAAGCTCGACGCAGCGATCGTTCTGGTGAAGACGGTCGTCGCGGCCCTGCAAGCGGCCGGATTGAGCCCCGAGGTCGTCTCAGGCGGCGGCACGGGCTCCTATTACTTCGAGTCGAATTCCGGTGTCTACAACGAGCTGCAATGCGGCAGTTACGCCTTCATGGACGCAGACTACGGGCGCATCAGGGACCAGGACGGAAACCGCATCGACCAGGGCGAATGGGAGAACGCGCTCTTCATCCTGACGTCGGTGATGAGCCATGCCCAGCCCGATCAGGCGGTCTGCGACGCAGGACTCAAGGCGCAGTCGCTCGATAGCGGGCTTCCCGTCATCCACGGCCGCACCGACGTGAAATACATCAGCGCCTCGGACGAGCACGGCGTGATCGAGGACAAGCGCGGCGTTCTGCGCATCAATGAGAAGCTGAAGCTCGTTCCCGGGCATTGCGACCCGACCTGCAATGTCCACGACTGGTATGTCGGCGTGCGCAACGGCAAAGTCGAGGCGGTCTGGCCGGTGTCCGCGCGCGGAAGGTGCTATTAGGATCGAGACTTCGGCGTCGCGCCCTCAGTTGGAATTGCTGAAAACGGCGCCGTGCGGAACCGCGCCGCCCCGCCAGCCATCCGGCCAGGCGCGGGTGAAATCGAGGGTCGACGGGTCCAATGTCAGCTTTCCGGAGCGACGATCGATCGTCGCGAACCGGACCCGGGTCGAGAGCGCTCCATAACCCGTGATGACCAGGCGATTGCCGCCCGGCTCGAGCGCCAGCCAGTGGGGATATTCGTCCGGCGGCAACAGAATGCGGCTGACTTCATGCGGCTGTCGCGGGTCGCGCAGATCGAGGCTGGCGATCGCATGTCCGCTCTGCATCGTTTCTACCAGATAGTCACCGGCGACCACGGGCACTTCGCACGTACGGTAGCCGAAGTCGTAGATATGCCGCAGTGTCGGCTGGCCGCTCGCCAGATTCCGAACCAGGAAGAGACCGCAGTTGAACGTCGGGACCACGACCGTCTTGCCGTCCGCCAGCACCCGAGGCTCCGATGAATCGGCGGCTGTGTCGTAGAACCAGTCGGGCTGCGGCGGCAGCGGCAGGGTCACGATCAGCTTCAGATCGGAGAGCCGCCAGACCTGGGCCACGTGGCTGACCTGCGCTCCCATCATATCGGCGCTGCCGGTGACGACGCGGTCGAGCTTCTCGGCGACCGCGAGGCTGTACGGACGAATGTCGGGATATCCGGGAGCGGCAGCCGGGGCGGTCCTCACGACTCGACCTTGCGGATCGAATTCCACCAATCCACCCGCGGCGTGGTTGAACCCGCCGGAATACTGAAACGTTGCCAGCGTATTGCCGTTCGCCAGGTGAGCAAAAGAGTGCGGGTAGCCGTAGGCTCCTACGCTGCCGAATTTCCGCATGAGCCGCGGATGCCTGGGATTACGCAGATCGAACACGTAGGTCCGGTTCGCGATCCAGTCGTTGGCGTAGAGCAGATCGTCGGGAGGTTCAGCATAGTTAGTATGATGGGCCATCGCCGCGTCTCCGACGGGCAGCATCGCAACGAGCTTGCCAAACGATGCACCGGGACGGACATCGAAGACGGCGAGGAAGTCTTTACCTAATCCTCGATTGGTGCGCCAAGCAGCCAGATCGGGCGACATCAGCGCCTGGGTCGAGGCTTGCGGGCGCTTCGCCTCCATCGCCCATACGAAGAGGTAGTTGCTGGGAGCGGGTGTGGCCGCCGCAGTCAGAGGGAAGGTCAGCAGCAAGACCAGCAGCCAGCGTGAAATCGTTCTTCTCATGGCTCGTCTCCTCAGGCGCCGGCCTGCGGAAAGAGCCGGCGCAGATGTGGCCCCTGATGCGCAAACGCCTCGTCGAGGAAGTGGACGATCCGTTGACGGCCGTCGAAGCCGTGCCAGGCTCGGAGCTGGGCACGCCGAGGATGCCGCCGGCCAGCGGGCCGTGGTCCTCCCGCGCGCCTGCGGAAAGTATACCCCGAGTCAGGATGCGCAGATGCGACAGTGCGCAGCGGCAGGCCATTCGAGGCTGCCCGAGCGGAAACGGCGATTCTACCCGGGACCTCTCGTCGCCCGTGGGCGCGAATCAGTCTCTCGGGAAACGCCGGAGTACGAACTCGATGAACCGCTGCAATTTGGGCGTCATCTGCCGGTCCTTCGCATGGACCAGGTGCATCGGCCGTTCGGGGAGCGCCCAGGTCGGCAGCAGCCGCACCAGTTTGCCCGCCTTCACGTCATCGGCGAGCAGCACTTCCGGCTGCATCACGACACCGGCACCGGCCAGAGCGGCCTGGCGCAGGGCCTCTCCATTGTTCGCCATGAGCCGGGGCGTGTAGTGGACGATCCGCTCCTCACGCCCATGAATCAGCCGCCATCGGCCCCGCGACGAGTAACTGAACCCGAGACACGCGTGGGAGGCGAGATCGGCCGGCGATTTCGGCATGCCGCGCCGGCGCAGATAGGCTGGCGCGGCGCATAGCAGACTGCGATACGAGGGCAGCGGCCGGGCCACGAGCCTCGAATCGGCCAGATGCCCGATACGAACAGCGACTTCGGTCCCCTCCTCGACCAAGTCGACGAGCCGGTCGTTCAACGAGAGGTCGACGGTTACGTCGGGATGCAGACGCAGAAACTCCGCCAACGCAGGAGCGAGGCGACGCGTACCAAAGGACACCGGCGCCGTGATCCGCAGCGTTCCCCGAGGCGCGCCCTGAAGCAGACTGACCGATGATTCCGCGGCCTCGACATCGGCAAGCAACGATTTGCATCGATCGTAATAGAGTTTGCCGACTTCCGAGAGCCCGTGACGGCGCGTCGTGCGGTAGAGCAACCGGGAACCGAGTCTCTTTTCCAGCGACGAGACGTGCTTGGCGATCATGGTCGCGGACAGGTCGGCGGCCTTGGCCGCTGCGGCGAAGCTGCCCAATTCCACGACCTGTACGAAGATGCCCATGCTTTGCAGCCGGTCCATGATTCGGAACCCATGGTTCTGAAAGCCAGAACTATACACGCCTTCCAATCTGCAATGGCCCCGGCAGGATAGGAGCGGCCAGCCCAACCCGAGGGTGCTTCGATGACAACCGAATTCACGCCCGCTACCCACATGCGCAGCGACCCGATAGCTTACGAGCAGGGCACTCGACTGCTCGCGCGGCTCCATGGCGGTCATTCCGGTGAGCAGTTGGTGGCGTCGCTGCGAAGCGTATGCCCGGACTTCGCGACGATGACCATCGAGTGGGCAATCGCCGGCATCATGGGCCGTCCGGGCCTGGATCTGAAGGTCCGCGAGCTCCTGCTGATCGCCGCGTCCACGACTCTGGGATTCGCGATGCCGCAACTGCGCGCGCACATCGAGGCGGCGCTCGGCCTCGGTGCCACTCGCGAAGAGATCGTCGAAACGATCCTGCAGATGACCTTCTATGCCGGCGGAGTCGCCACGAGTAACGCGCTGCGCCTCGCGGCTGAAATCTTCGTCAACCCAGTGGGGCAGACGGCGGCGCAGCGCCCCGACTCTCAACATCGGTGACGGCGGCAAGGTAGCGCGTGAAGGACCGCTCGACGGCTGCCTTCCCTTCTCCGATGATCTGACGGCCACGGGTGAAGCCAAATACGTCCTCGAACTGAAGTGGTGTCACCGCACGATGGAGGCCGCGTACGGCCGAGGTCCGAAGGGGGATCGCGTTGGGGTAGCTGTACATGAAGGTGACGTGACGACGATCCATGACCACTTGCAGGGCATCACCGGGAAAGAGGCTTCCCCCCGAACGCGGCCCGCGCTTCCACCAGAGTCCTGCGCTGCCCGGGAAATGGCCGGGCAGGTGGAGGAGCACCAGGTCTTCCGACAGCTCGAGCCGCTCGCCTCGCCAGAAGCGAATCCGGGCTGACGGGCGCCGTACCCAGTCCCGATCCGCCTCATGCACATATATGGGAACGCCGCCCAGGGCGTCGCTCCACTCGACCATCGACGTATAGAAATGCGGGTGGGAGATCGCCAGGCAGCTCACTCCGCCGCGCGATTCGAGCTCCGCAACCGCCTCAGGCGTGACGAGGCTCAGGCACTCCCACATGAGGTTGCGACCGCGGTCGGGTATGAGGAACGCTCGCTGATCGATTCCGAAAGCCGGGCGTAGCGAGAGGGTCGTGACGCCCTCCTCTTCCTGGAAATGAACGCTCGCCTTGCGGCCGAGCGCCTCCATGGTGGTCCAGCG
Source organism: Steroidobacteraceae bacterium (assembly GCA_036278795.1). Lineage (GTDB taxonomy): Bacteria > Pseudomonadota > Gammaproteobacteria > Steroidobacterales > Steroidobacteraceae > 13-2-20CM-66-19. The sequence continues at coordinate 67,022 of DASUKK010000014.1, forward strand.
CTGGCCGGCCCAGCCGACGTACTGACGCTCGTCCTCGCAGACCGGGCAGGCCTCGGGCGGCTCGGCGCCGGGTTCGTACTGTGTCCCGCAGGTCTCACATATCCAGCCGATCGGCTTCGTCTCCGCTGTCATTGCAAATACCTCCACCCGAACGTATCTTGATACCAAGATAATTCGGGAGATATCTCGATGTCAAGACAAGTGCCGGTTCGTGATCGGATCGACGAGCGTCGGGCGCAATGGACGAAGGAGCTGCCGTCGGTCGATACCACTGGCATGGCCATACTCGGCCGCGCGCGCTGGATTACATTCAAGGTGCGGCCGCCGATCGAGGCGGCGTTCGCAAAGGTCGGGCTCGACAGCGGCGAGTTCGATGTGCTCGCCACACTGTTGCGCAGCGGAGCACCGCATCGCCTGCGGCCGACGGAGCTATATCGCTCGCTCATGATCTCCTCCGGCGGACTCACGGACCGGCTGAATCGCCTGCAAAAGGCCGGCCTCATCCGGCGCGCAGAGCCCGAGGGTGACGCGCGGAGCCTGCCGGTTGAGCTGACGAAAGAGGGACGCAAGCGCGCCGAGGCCGCTTTTCGCGAGGACATGAAGATCGAAGCCGAGCTGCTGGCGGCGCTCAGCGCCGAGGAGAGGCGGACTCTGGAAGCGCTCTTGCGGAAACTGCTGCTGCAGTTGGATCGGGAAGAGCCTACTGCGACGCTTTGACCCTGCGAAGGGCCGGAGTGGCCCACACCACCGCGCAGGCCACGGGATGTAGCAGCCCCATCAGCAGGAAGATGCGGTCGTACGAGCCGCCGCTGGCGAGATAGCCGACGAGCTGGGTGGAGAATATTCCGCCCAGGCTGCTGCCGGCCGCAATGATCCCGAAGACGGTTGAAACGGTTCGCTGCGGATAGTGATCGACGATGAGCGTACCCATGTTGACCTGGAAGACCAGATGGGCGAATGTGACGACCGCGGCGAGAGCCAACGTGAGTCCGATCCCGACATTCCCCGCGATGAGCATTCCGAGCGGAGCCAGCACGGCCGCGATGGTCATGGCGATCATCCGGCTGCGGACCGGCGCGCCGCCGCGGCGGATCAGCCAGCCGGAGAACCACCCTCCCCCGATGCTGCCGATGTCGGACGCGAGATAGACGACCCAGGCGAGCTGGGCGATCGCGAGCAGGGTCATGCCTCTGGCATCGGCCAGGTACTTCGGAAACCAGAAAAGATAGAAATACCAGACGGGGTCGGCGATCAGCCGCGCAGCCGCCAGACTCCAGACCGCGGGGTCGCGCAGGATGGTGCCCCAATCGACGGCGGCTACCGGCCCGCTGTCAGGTGCGATGTCAGAAGGCCTGCGATAGATCGCCAGCCACGCCGCCACCACCAGAAATCCCGCCGCGCCGGTGACCACGAACGCGGCGCGCCAGCCGTAGGCAAGCGCCAGACCCCCAACGACGGGCGGCGCCAGGGTGGCCCCGATCATGGCGCCGGCGGTGAAGAATCCGTACGCAAAACCGCGGCGCTGCGGCTCGAAGTGCTCGCCGATCGCCTTGGGGGCCACCGTGTAGACCCCCGACTCGCCCAAACCGAGCAGGGTGCGTCCGGCACCGAGGGACGCCGCGCCGCGCACGAAGCCCGTAGCGATGTTTGCGGCGGACCACCACGCCAGAGAGAGCGCCAGGGTAAGCCGTGTCCCCAGCCTGTCGGTGATCCAACCGGCCGCGAGGTACGAGATACAGTAGGCAAACAGGAAGCACTGGACGATGCGGGCGTAGCCCAGATCATCGATCCCCAAGTCCCGCTGTATGCGCGGCGCGAGGATCGACAGGGCCTGCCGATCGACATAGTTCAGGATGCCGGCCAGGAACAGCACGGACAGAATGGCCCAGCGCACCCAACCCGACCGCGCCTCTTTGCGCAAGTCAGCCGCCGATTTTCGCCGCCGCGGCCTGCAGCGCCGCGACGATGGGTGGCGTCGCCGCTTCGGGGATCCAGCCCGAGACCGCGACACCGGCATGGGCCGGATCGCCGGTCGACACCGCGATGACATGATGGTCGCGGTCATCCGCGACATGGACGCGCGCATAGCCGAGGTGCCGCACCTCGTGGAGTTTCGCAAGAAGCGGCTCGATGCCACCCGGGAACTGGGGAATGTCCGCGCCGGCGTACAGCTCGCGCACCTCCTGATCCTCGTGCTCGGACAGAAGCACCATGCCTATGCCGCTGGTCGTGGCCGGAAGCAGGCCGATGCGGCCGAGTCCGTGCGAGGCCTCGACACCGGGCGGCGCGTGGAAGAGGTAACTCACGTTTTTCTCCCACAGCACGCCCAGCGCGACCGTATGGCCGAAGCGGCGCAGCGCCTCCAACACGGGCAGTGCGCGCCGGATCAGCCCCGAGGCGAAGAGGCTCTGTGCAGCGAGCACGTGCATACCGGGCCCGGGGGCGTACTTGCGATCGGCGGTCTGCCGGGCGATGCCGAGATAGGCCAGCGTCTTCAGCAGCCGGTTGACTTTCGTCGGGTCGATGCCGAGCCGGCGCGCCAGCTCGCGGCAGCCTGCCGGCTCCGATGAGGTCGCCAGCGCCTGCAGCGTGGCAATGCCGTCGAGGAGGCTCTGATTAGGCTGTGAGTTGAGTTTGGGACGCATGGCATCCGGCTAACAGCCGCCAACGCGCGGGTCACCGCGACGGCTCACGCGACTTTCTCCGCGTATTCCCAGAAGGCCTCGCCGGGAGCCACCCCCAGCCCGTCGCCTTCAGGCAGTACGTATGCATTGTCATCGTAGCCCATGCCGCCTTCGAGCAACGTCAGGCCGCGTGTGAATATTGAATGTTGCCATTCGTGCTTCCACAGATTGGGCAGGGTGGCCGATACCTGCAGGCTGGCGGCGAGGAAGATGCCGGCACCGATGGTCGCATGAGGGGCGATCCGTATCGCGTGGGCCGCGGCGAGAGCGGCGATCCGCACGAACTGGGTGACGCCGGTGTGTCCCATCTCCGGCTGGATGAAGCCGAGCGGGCCCGCGGCCAGACGGTTGGCAACTTCGTAGGCGGTATACCATTCCTCGCCCGCGGCGACCGGGACGGCGCTCTCGCGCCCGACACGGGCGAGACCGGCGACATCCTCGGGTTTGACCGGGGCCTCGATGAAGCCGGGACGATGCGGCGCCAGCGCCCGCGCCAGGGCCAGCGCCTCATCGGCCGAGAATTTCCAGTGCAGGTCGATCAGCAGCTCGGCCTCGTCGCCGAGCGCGGCGCGCAACGCCGCCACCTCCTCTACGATCCCTTCGCGGCTGACGACGGCCGCTATCTTGAACGACCGGTGGCCGGCGCGATGCATCGCGGCTGCCAGCGCCACGCGTTCCGCGAGGGTCGCGGCGGGCAGCCCCGAAACATATCCCGGCAGGCTGGTGTGGACCGTTGCGCCGATGAGATCGCGCAGGGGAACGCCGGCGGCCCGGGCGCGCAGATCCCACAGCGCGATGTCAACGCCCGCGATGGCGTCGACGTGAAAGCCGCCGACGCAACCGCGCACACGCATGAGCCCGTAGAGCCGGTCCCAGATGTCCTCGACGTGGTCGGGATCGGCCCCCATCGCGACCGGCGCGAGCAGGTCGTTGATGATTTCGCAGGTGGCACGCGGAGCGCAGATGCCGTAAGTCTCGCCCCAGCCGATCAACCCGTCATCCGTGGCGACCCGCACGACGATGGAGCGGTCCTTAGTCGGGTAAATGGCGCCATTTCCGCGCCGCACGACATAGCCGCGCGTGTTGACGGATTCACCCGGCGCCAGAGGTCCCAGGTAGGGCGTCTCACGCGGGACTGTGACGATGTATGTATCGATCGAAACGATACGCCGGCTCATGCGTCCTCTCCGCGCCGGAAACCTCGCCGTTCGAAGCCGGCCTGCAACAGACGGACATCCCCTGCCAGCACGCAGGGGGGGAAGACGTTAAGCGGGCACACTGTCGAAGGAGGCAAGATCCGCCATCCGCGCCAGGAGCTTGTCGATCTCGGTCCAGTCGAAGCGGTCGAGCTCCGGCCCCGGCGCACGGGTGAAGCAGCTCTCGATCAGCCCGCGCCGCTGCAATACCGCCTTCGTCAGCCGCCAGCGGAACACCGACTGCATGTTGAGCAAGGGCAAGGTCCGCTCGAAGAGGTTGCGCGCGCCCGTCTCGTCGCCGCGATGGAAGAGATCGAGCATCGCAACGTGCAAACCCGTGATCTCGCACGCCGGCATCGTGCCCTTGGCGCCGCGTATCAGCTCGTCGATCACATGCCTCGCCCCGCCCCCGCCGAACACGGCTCGCAGCGAGCCGCGCGCGAGCTCGGTGAGCTGCATGATGCGCTGGCCCGAAGGCGGAGTCTCTTCCTTCACGTAGACGATTCCGTCGACGGCCACGGCAAGGGACGCGACTTTTTGAAGGGGCAGGCCGATACCCATCGGGGCCGGCGCATTCTGCAGCATGATGTCGATGCCCGATCCGGCGTGTGCGGCGCGGAAAAAATCCGCCATCGACTCGATGTCGTCGGCGAACGATGCAGGCGTGAGGATCATCGCGGCGGACGCTCCCGCTGCTGCGCCCGCGGCGGCGTACGCTATCGCCTCCTCCGGCGAGCCCGCGGTGGCGCCCACCACGAAAGGAATGCGCCCGCCGATCCGCTCTCCGACCAGCCGCGTCATTCGCAGCCGCTCGTCGCGGCTGAGACGGTCGTATTCGCTCGCGAGCCCGGGATAGACGATGCCGTGGGCGCCCGCGCCGATGATGTATTCGATGACGCGCTGCATGCCCTGCTCGTCGATTACGCCGTGCGAATCGAAAACCGTGGGCAGGACGGGCAACACACCGCCCAACCCCGTCGTCTTTGCCTCATTGTCCACGCCACCTCCGCCGTTTGTGTTGCTATATTTGCACACATTGCGGCGGACCATCAATGGCAGCCTGTCCGGCCACCTGCACAGCGGCAGCGCCCAATAAGTCAATTGCTGTTCAGTAGCCCTTCCGTCGAGCCACTTGCGCCCGCGGCTCGCTTGCTTTATTGTTGCTTTTATAGATACATTCTGGCGTGAGGGGGTGCATATGAAGAAGCTGGTCATGCGAGGCCTCATGGCGTCGCCGATTCTCATCGCGGCGCCGGTCCTGGCGCAGAACGCAGCCGTTGCCAGTGGACCGGCCTCACCCGACACGTCTCAGGCGCCCGCGGCAGAGGCCCAGCTGCAGGAGGTCGTCGTCACCGGCATCCGCCACAGCCTCGAAGCCGCGCGCGACATCAAGCGCGACTCCACCCAATTCGTCGATGCCATCGTCGCCGAGGACATCGGCAAGCTTCCCGACCGGAACGTCGCCGAATCGCTCGCCCGCGTCTCCGGCGTACAGGTCGATCGCGGCATCGCGGAGGGAACCAATGTCTCGATTCGCGGCCTGCGCCAGAACGTGTTCCTGTTCAACGGGCGCCAGGTGTTCGACGCCGCCGGCCGCGGCGGCCAGGGTCTCGACCAGCTCGGCACTTCGACTTATGGCCTGCTCGCGCTGGTGCCATCGGACCTCATCTCACGGCTGGAAGTGACCAAGCTGGCGGGGGCCGACCAGATCGCCGGCGCGCTCGGCGGAATCGTCGACATCCAGACGCGGATGCCGCTCGAAGGACCCGATGAAGCCGTCCTGAAGGCGGGCGGCAACTACTCGGAGCAGGCCCGCAAAGGCGGCCCCGAAGTCTTCGGGCTGCTGTCGCGCAAATTCGCGAACGACACGCTGGGCGTGATGCTCTCCGGCTCCTACGACCGCCGCAACCTCTCCCAGCAGGGACTCGACACGTTCTCCGGCTACAGCCGCTTCACGGACAGCGGAGGCACGGTGCGCTACGGCAATGCCGACGCCCGGCCCGAGGATATCCAGGAGCTGCGGCAGAATGTGGGCTTCGACGGTGCCGTGCAGTGGAAGCCGACCGACAGGATCGAGATCACGGCGGACAGCTTCTACTCCGACCTGAAGTCCAATCGGGGCCGATGGTGGCTGTCATTCAATCCCACTTCAGGCCTCAGCAACGCCAGCTACTCGCCCAACGACATCCTGCTCTCGGGAACCGCCACGGGACCCGTGCTGACCAACAGCGAGTTCGCCAATACCAAGGCCGCCGTCTGGTCGTCGGCGCTGAGGGGCAAATTCACCGTCACCGACCATCTGCACAGCAGCGCCGAGGTGTCCTACGACCGCTCGACCTCGACCTATCATCAGAACTATTTCCGGCTGCAGCCGCTCGCCGGCATTACGCCCAGTGTCAACTTCGACTTCACCCAGGGCGACCTCGGCAGCTACCAGATCAACGGCATCGATCTCAGCGATCCGTCGCAGCTGCGCTTCACGATCCTCTTCGACAACCTCTATCGGGCGGAGACGGACGCCACCGCGGTGCGCAACGACTGGACTTATGACATCGACTCCGGCCCCATCAAGTCCTTCCAGGCCGGCGTGCGCTATGACGATCAGGACTCGACCCAGAATCCGCTGCGGGCGGACATCCGCCCGACCGGAGGCATCCCCGCCACCCAGATGGGCCAGTACCTGACGATCTACTCCAACAGCAACTTCGCATCGGGAGACTTCGCGGGCCTGCCCCGCAGCTACCTGACGGAGTCGAGCGCCTTCCAGTACTGCGGTCAGTTCACGGCCTTCCCGTCCATCTCGCAGAATTCGCAGTGCCTCGATCCCGTCGACAACACCAACGCCCTGTCCAGCACTTTCGAGATCAAGGAGCGGTTCACCGAGGGCTACGGCAAAGCCAACTTTGCGCTGCCGCTCGGATCGATGGCGCTCACCGGCAACGTCGGCCTGCGCTACGTCCATCGCAACCTGACCTCGATCGGCAATCTGATCGCCGCCACCGGCGGGGCAACCCCGACCGCTTACCGGCGGGACGACAACGAGTGGCTGCCCTCGTTCGTCAGCAAGCTCGATCTGACCGACCATCTCCTCTTGCGCCTGGGCGCCGCCAAGGTGGTCGCCTTCCCCAATACCGCGGACATGAACAACGGTGTCACGCTCTTCAACAACGCGGTATTCGTGAACGGCACGCAGACGACGCTCGGCACCGGCAACGGCGGCGCGCCGGGCCTCGACCCCTTCAAGGCCACGCAGGTGGACTTCTCGACCGAATACTATTTCGGCCAGCAGGGGCTCTTCTCCGTCGGCCTGTTCTACAAGGACGTGTCGAGCTTCATCGTCCAGAGACAGGACCCCGAGAGCTACGGCGGGGTCGACTACCTGATCAACCGCGAGGTCAATGGCGCGGGCGCCAAGGTCAATGGCGTGGAGACCCTGCTCCAGCTCCCCTTCTATTTCCTGCCGGAGCCGTTCAACAGCTTCGGGACCATGGCGACCTTCAGCTACATCGACTCGACGACGCCGATCAAGGACGTGGTCGGCCGCACGCTGCCGTTCCCTGGCCTGTCCAAGGACAATGTCAACCTGATCGGCTACTACGAGAAGGGGCCGTTCGGTGTGCGCGTCGCGTATAATTGGCGGTCGGCCTATCTGGTCAGCCTCTCGGGGGCGGCCACGGGCATTTACAATGACACCTACGCTGATCTTTCGGCCACGCTGCATTACGACATCTCGCGCAATTTCGCATTCGACTTCGAGGCCAACAACCTTCTCGACGAGAAGCAACGCACGTACGACGGCTCGGAAGAAGGACTGCGCACCGACGTATTCTTCGGCCGTATCTACAAGGCCAGCATCACTGCGAAGTTCTGACGCCGGGGAACCGAAGGCTGCGGCCCGTGGGTGACCTCGAGGGAAGCGTGGCGCTGGTGACCGGGGCCGCGAGCGGGATCGGCGCGGCGATCGTCACGCGCTTCCGCGCCGCGGGCGCCCGCGTCGCCGGGCTCGACGTGGCGAAGGGGCCGGCGAGCGATTGTGAGCTGGTTGCCGATCTGCGATCGGACACGGCGCTCGCCGAAGCTTTCGCGCTGATGAAGGCTTCGATCGGGCCGCCCGACATCCTCGTTCATGCCGCCGCGGCCAGCTTCCACGGGGGCACGATCGAGACCGAAGCGCAGGTCTACGCCGACATCTACGACGTCAACGTGATCGGCGCCGTTCGTCTGCTGAAGTGGTGCATCCCGGAAATGAAGGCCAGGGGCGGCGGAGCGGTGATCTTCCTGTCGTCCATCAATGCCGAATTCGCGACGCCGCAGCTCGCAGCGTACGCCGCGTCCAAGGCGGCGCTCAACAACGTGATGCAGACCGCCGCGCTCGAATTTGCGCCCGACAACATAAGAGTCAACTCGATCGCGCCCGCCAGCATCGACACGCCGGCCTTGCGCGCTTCCTATGCGCGCGGCGGCGACCCAAAGCGGGCGCGTGAAAAGAACATTACCCGACATCCCCTCGCACGTATCGGTACCCCGGAGGAAGTGGCGGAGCTTGCACTCTTCCTGGCATCCCGGCGCGCGGCCTGGATCACGGGCGCGGTGTATCCGATAGACGGAGGTGCGCGTGTCACGCGACGCTAGGCAGGACGAGATCATCGGGATCAACTGGGGCAGCAGCAACTTCAGGGCGTATCGCATCGCCGCCGACGGCGGCCTGATCGATGAGTACTCCGCGCCTGCCGGCATCGCCACACTCGATCGCGGCGGCATGGCCGAGATGATGCAGAAGGTCGCGGCGCGACTCCCCACCGACATTCCCGTGTATGCATCCGGCATGATCGGGTCGACCATCGGCTGGGTCGAGGTTCCTTATGCCGAGGCACCCGCCGGCCGCGGCGAGCTGTCGCAAAGCGTGACACGAGCGCACATCGGCGGCGTCGATGTGTGGATCGTGCCGGGGATTGCCTGCCGCCGCGCCTTTGACGGCGCGCCGGACGTCCTGCGCGGCGAGGAGATCGAATTGCTCGGATCGATCGGGCTCGGCCATGGCGACGGGCTGGCAGCCTTGCCCGGTACCCATACCAAATGGGTGCGGCTGGATCGCGGCAGGGTGGTCGATTTCTTTACGGCGATGTCGGGAGAGATATTCGACCGGCTGACCGCCCAGGGCCTGCTGGCCTCGATCATCGACGGCGAGGCAACGGATGGCGCTACTTTTCGCGATGGCGTTGCAGCCGGCCAGGAACGCAAGCTGGGGCTGAGTACGCTCCTCTTCGGAGCGCGCGCCCGCGTGATCCGCGGGGCGCTCAGGCGGCCCGATGCCAGCTCCTACATCCGCGGGCTGCTGATCGGGTCAGAGATCGCGGACGCGCTCGCCGCTTATCCGGATCTGGCCCGGGCGAACATCCCGCTCATCGGCAGCGGCACCCCCTCGCGACTCTACGCCGCCGCGCTCGCCGCCAATGGCATCGGCAGCCGGATCATCGATTCCCGCGAGGCGTGCTTGCGAGGCTTTCGCGCGCTGCACGACGCATCGCAGCGCTGAAGCGGAACGGCGAGGTTCCGGCGTGGAGAGTTGAGATGGGCAAATCCGTCGCGCACCTGGTCTGCAATGCCGGCGCGATGATCGGCGAGTCACCGCTCTGGTCGCGCGGCCGGCTGCTCTGGACCGATCCGCTGGCGCCGCGCCTGCTCATTTACTCGGATGACGCCTTGCGCCTCGTACCGATGGAAAAGCCCGTTTGGTCGCTGGCAGGCCTTCCGGGAGGAGATGTCTGCGGCACGCTCGATGGCGCTTTCTGCGCGGTCGATGCCACGGGCGCGGTACGGGCCGGCGCCGGCGCACCGCTCGATGCGGGTTGCCGCTTCAACGACATGACCGTGGATCCGGGCGGCGGCCTCTGGGCCGGCGTGATGCACCGTGGAGTGCTCGCCGCACGGGGTGCGATCTTTCATGCGCCCTCGCTCGATGAAGCTCCGCGTGCGGTGGCTGCGGGCCTGGGCGTACCCAACGGGATGAAATTCTCGAGTGACGGATCGAGGCTATATGTGGTCGATACCCTGATGCGTACGCTGCTGGCGTACCCGGCACGCGGTGCCGAGCTGGGGGAGCCCGTCATCATCAGTGACTTTCTCGGCATTCCGGGCAAGCCCGACGGCATGACGTTAGGGTCCGACGGGACGTTCTGGGTCGCGATGTGGGGCGGAAGCTGCGTCGTGCAGCTCGCGAGCGATGGCGCGGTTCTGCGAGAGGTTGGCGTGCCCGCGCCGCATGTCAGCAGTCTCTGCTTCCTGACGCCCGACAAATTGTTCGTCACGACGTCCCGGATGAGGCTCAGCGCCCGGGCGCTGGCCGAGAATCCAGGGTCGGGCGCGCTGTTCGAGATCCACCTGTGAGCGGACGCCTGCGCGCCGCGGTCGATGTGGCGATGCGCTGGAACTATCGCGTCTGGGGCTTCGGCGAGGCGATCGCTTTGCGCGGACTGTTGCGCGCGGGCGATGTGCTGGGTGATGCCGCGCCCATCGGCTTCGTCCACGGAGTCCTGCGCACCTGGCTGGGCCGCGGCGTGGCGCGCGGCAACGAGGACCATGTCGGCGCCGGCCGCGAGTTGCTCGAGCTGCATCGCCGCACCGGCGATCCGCAGTTCCTCGAGGCAGCGCGGCGGCTCGCCGCACTCAATGCCGGCTTCCCCAAGGGCCCGGCGGGCGCGCGCTATCATCGCGGCGACACACCGGGCTGGCGCTGGCAGATCTGGGTCGATTGCATGGACGTCGACGGCCCGTTCCTCGCGGCACTCGCGAAGGTCACGGGCGAGATCGCTTACTTCGACCAGGCAGTCGAGGAGCTGCTCGGTTATGCGCGTACGCTGCAAACGGACGGCGGCCTGCTGTTCCACGGATTCGAGCGCGACTGCGGTCAGAACGGGCAGCTCTGGGCGCGCGGCCAGGGTTGGGCGCTGATGGGGCTGGTCGACACCCTGAGCCTGCTGCCGCGAGACCATCCGGCCTGGTCGGAGCTGCATCAGCGATTGGTTGCGCTCGTGGATGCGCTCGGCGCCGCGCAACATCACGACGGGCTGTGGCACACCGTCGTGGATCGATCCGATACCTACCTCGAGTCCACACTGGCGGCGATGGCGGCCTATGCGCTGCGTGAAGGGTTCGCCCATGGCGTGCTCGATGCGGGCACTCACGGTCGGATCGAGGCGCTGGCACGTGCCGCGATGCATCGTGAGATCGCCCCCGACGGCGCCCTCCAACGGGTCAGCGATGCGACGCCGATCGGCGCGCTCGCCAACTACGCTACCCGCCCGTTCGGGGTTTTCCCCTGGGGGCAAGGACCCCTTCTGCTGGCGTTGTGTCAGGAGAGCGCGTCAACGACCCGCGACTGAAGTCGCGGGTTTCCTCGCGGAGAATCCATGAAGATTACCAAAGTAGAGGCTTTCGCCATTCAGGCGCAGCCGATCGACAGCCGGCCTTACTGGGGCAGCCGCGCCTGGGGCAGCGAGCGAGCGCCCGGCAGCGCCGAGCTTTCGACGGAATACCCGTTGCCGCTTCGCCGGCGGTTCATCTATTCCCGCACGATCGATACGGTCATCGTGCGCATCGAGACCGACGATGGCCTCATCGGATGGGGCGAGGCCAAAGCCCCAGTGGCTCCACAGGCAACGGCACAGGTCGTGCAACTGCTGCTGGCCCCGATCGTGCTCGGCGCAGACCCCCGCGATGTGCTGGTGCTGTGGGAGCGCATGTATGCGGGCATGCGAGTGCGCGGGCATCGCGCAGGCTTCTACATCGAAGCGATCGCGGGCGTGGACATCGCGCTCTGGGACATTGCGGGACAGGCCGCAGGCGCGCCCGTCTCGACACTGCTCGGCGGCAGGATGCGGGAGAGCGTGCGCGTCTACGCTTCCGGGATTCCCTCCTTGCCGCTGGAGGCACCGGATGAGGCCGTCCAAGCCGTGGTGGCGGAAGCGCGGTCGATTGCGGCCGTCGGTTACACCGGCGTGAAAATGGCCGTCGGACGCGGCGTTGCCGGCGACCTACGCACCATTCGGGCGATCCGCGATGCCATGGGCAATCACTTCGCCATCTATGCCGACGCGGCCGGTGTCTATTCGCGCGCCGATGCGATGCGACTGGGCCGCGCGCTCGAGGAGCTGGGGGTGGGTTTCCTCGAGATGCCGATCGCACCCGAGGATGTCGAAGGCTACGCGGAGCTGGCGCAGAGCCTCACGATTCCCATCGCACTCGACTCCATCATGACCCGGCACGAAACCGTCGAGCTGATCCGCAACCGCGCGATAGACATCGTTCAGCCCGATGTCTGCCGCGCGGGCGGCATCACGGAATGCCGGCGGATCGCGGAGCTTGCCGACTGCTTCGGCCTCGCGTTCCAACCCCACGTCAGCATCGGCTCCGCCATTCACGTCGCCGCGAGCGCGCACCTCGCGGTGGCGATGCCGAACAGCCTCGTCTGCGAGTACTGGATCGGAAAGAATCCGATCGGCGCCGCCGTCGCGCACCACCCTGCCGTGGTGCGCGACGGCTATCTCTTCCCGCCGGATGCGCCGGGGCTCGGCATCGGCCTCGATGCGGATGCCCTATTGGCCCATCGGGCGCAGTCAGCTATTGCCTGACGAACTTCACCATGCTGGCACGAGCGTTGCCTGTTCCCGAGTATCCCATGGTCACATTTCCGCTCGAGCCCACAGCGAAGCTGTACGTTCCGAGGTCGACCCAACCGCTGCTGCCGGTAGTGAAGTTGACCGTCGTGGTGTAGGACCCGCCGTTGTAGTGGACGGTGAACGGAGCCGCGGGATCGGAAGAGGAATACTGCACCTTCCAGACTTGTACGTCGTAGTTCCCCGCGGCCAGGATGGTTGGGGTCCATTGCGCCATCGCGCCGGTCGAGCCGCTGTAACGCGTGGGCAGGCTGGAAAACCCGGTGAGCGTGCTATTCGTCCAACCGGAGCCATACTCCGCGTAGCCTGACTCCAGGGCGTTGACGTAATAATCCCGCACGTAGTAGGAAACATCGGCAAAGCTGTTGGGCGACGGGTTCTCAGCTACCGAAATATCGGAGGTATAGCCGATGGATGTCAGCCAGATGTTCACCGGGTCGTGGCTCCAGCTCGACGCCGGATACGACTGTGTGCAGACTTGCGCGCCGTCGATGTAGTACGTGATGGCGGATTCGGTCCATTCGATGCCATAGTAGTGGTAGCCCGCCGCCGTGCTGAATCCGGGATTGTAGTTGCTGTTACAGCGCGTTCCTCCCGCGGTGGAGCCATTGTTCCACTTGATGTAACCCATCGAGATCGAGCTTGGATTGTCGGTATTGATCTCGAAGTCATCGATCTCCGTTTTCGCGGCAGGATTGTATGTGGTGGTGCCGTTGCCGGCGAAGAGCCAGAACGATGTATGCCAGCCGGGATTCGCCGTGATCCTGGCTTTCACCTGGTAGTACCCGTAGCGAAAACTGTCCTTGCTCACGAGTCCGCCCCCGGTCCAGGAAAAGCCGGCGAAGCTCTGCTGCGCGAGGTTGATATCGGCATAACCGCCACTCTCGACCACGTTGGCCGGAAGCTGGGCGCTCAGGGCTTTGGCATCGGTACGGTAGTTCCATTTCGACTGGTCCAGGACGCTCGAGCCGAGGCTGTCGCTGAAGGCGAGAGTGTAATTCGCCGGCGCAGTCTGCGCATGCGAGCTGAGGCTCACGAGGAAGAGGAACGCTGCTGTGGAAAGACGAACGGCGCGATTCATGGAAACCTCCAGGACGGTTTACCGGAGATGAATGGAAGCAAGCTCGTTGGGAATCCACAAAGTCGGACCCGCCTCAGGGCGGAATCAGCACGAAGTAGGCAGCGTCCGCGCGGGTATTGAAATGGGATGAGGTCAATTTGACGTGGCCGCTCGTCCCCGCGTCGAAGTCGAAGATCCCCAGCGAGCGCCACTTGCCGGCGTACTTCGTTTGATCGACGGTGACGCCGGTCGATCCGTCGGCCGACGTCACGGTGTATTGCGCCGCCGTATCGCTGTTGGAATACCACGGAAACCATACGTAGACCGCGTAACGGCCGGTAGTCGGCAGTGTGGGCGTCCAGGTGGCGGTGGCGCCGCCGCCAGTGGCGTACAGGGTCGACGACTGGTTGAACCCCGTCAGCGTGCTGCTGTTCCAGGTGCCGGTCTTGGCAAATCCGGAGTCGGTATTGTCCACGATGATGGCGGGCTCGAAGCGGACCGCGTCCGCACGGGTGATGCCCGCCGAAGTGACCGTCACGCTGCCGAGACTGCCGGCATTGAAGGGGTAGATGCCGAGGGAGCGCCAGATGCCGGCCAAACCCGTCTGATCGACGGTGAAACTCTGGCTGCCGCCCGCGTACTGCACGGTGTAGTCGGCGGCAAGTGTGCTGTTGTCGTTGTACGGGTAGCGCACGTACACCGTGTAGTAGCCGGCGCTCGCCAGCGCAGGCGCCCAGGTTGCCGTACTGCCGTCGGCGTGACTATAGAGGGTCGGGCCTCCGTTGAAACCAGTCAGGGTGCTGCTGTTCCACGACCCGGTGGTCGAAAATCCCGCATCTTGCACGGTCACCACGCCTTCCGTAGGCTCCGGATGCGAGAGCTCGGTCGCGGAAAAGGTGATCGGGTCTACGTACGCATTGGTAGTCACTTGCGAGGATGACAGGATCTGGTGCCCGCCCAGATTGACATCCTCGACGCTGACGCCGGACACGCGGTGCGTCGAGTCATAACCGAGGATCGAGAAGCCGGTGCTGCTCGTGCCCGTCGCGGTGATGTTGCGCAGATAGAGGCCGTCGAGGGTCCCCGGGACGTAACCGCTCACGGGATTGGTGTATTGCGTCTTGGCGAGCGCGACCTGAATGACGGTCGGGAGATTCGGGGTCAGCACCCAGTTCTCCAGGGTGACGTTGCGGATGTTCGCGTAATCCGAGATGTCGCCCTCGAAGGCAGCCTCATCCCAGTGGAGGCCGTATATGTTGCTCAGTGTGAGATCGTGGACGTAGTCGGTCTCGAATGAAGCTCCGAGGCGAAAGACATTTCCGCCGACGGCGTTGTAGATGACGATGTTGTCGGCGAGAACGCGCGCCATCGGAAAGTTGGGAACCGTCCCGATGGCATCGTTGCCGGATCCCAAGGCGTGCCACCCGAAGCTGTCATCCCCGGAATAGATGATCGAGTTGCGGATGGTCACGTCTTCTGCGCCATCGAGGTCGATCCCGTCCCGGTTGACGACGATGCCGCCGAGCATGTTGACGTATGAGACGTCTATGTGATCCGAGTCGTAGTAGTGCGACTGTACGCCGTTGGCATTCCTCACTCCAATCCCCTGCACTTTGACGCCGGAAGCATCGTTCGCATAGATCACAGGTTGACTGAAGACGCTACCGCTGTAGGTGGCGCCATCGATGAGCCCGCGGCCGATGATGCGCACGTCGTGCACGCCGAACATGTTGAAGACGCCCTTCACCAGGGCCCCCGGAGCCAGGTAGTACGTCGTATCGCTGGTGCAACTGATGACGCCGGCGTCATGGATGCCCGGGCCGTAATAGACGACGTTCGGACCGCTCGCCGTGTACGTCTCCGTCTCGGCGGGCGTCGCGATCAGGAGCAGGTCCGGCTGGCTGTTGATGTGAACCACCAGATTGACCGGGCCGGGCAGTGAGACGCTGAGCTGGGGCCCGCTTGCGGAGGCCGTCACCCCCGCCAGGGTGGGCGAGACCGAATAGGAGGTAATGGTGCCGGACGCGGTGATCACCGCCGTGGTGGGTGCCGACACGGTGAACTTGGCGATGTCGTAAACGCGCGTGCTCGGGGTGTAGTGAAGGGTCTCGCTCTTCACGGGAACGGCGACGCCGCCGGCGGCCATGCTGGCGGTGGCACTCACCGGAGCGGCGGGATTCCCGGGATCCGCCACGACGACCGCCGCGTGAGCCGTCGCGGCCAGCACGGCCGTCAGACACAGGACGGAGCAGTGCGCGAGCAAGCGGAAGGAGACGGACTCTCGGCGGGAGGACGCGCTGCTCATCTGAACTCTCCCATTCGTTGCTATTACTGCAATGATGGAGTTGCTTGAGGGTGTGCGATTGTTCGGAGGATGGCGGAAGTGCTTCCCTCTTTGGATCCCTGCGAGCGTCTTATCGTTGCTATTATAGCGATAATATATCCGAGCGACCATGCATGTCTACTGCCGCCCGCCCGAGGGTGAGGGGGTGTCGGCACCACGGGTATGGGGAGCTGCAGCCCGGGAACTGTCGAGCTGCTGGCGGAGCTGCTGGCGGGACTGCTGTCGGAGCTGCGGGCGGGTCAGCGGATCAGATCGCTTCGCGCTGATCGGGCGGCGGGACCTGATCGACGTGATCTTCGAGGGTCAGTCCGTCGATCTGAGCCGCGGCGGCGTGCAGCGCGCCGACGATCGTCTTCGTGTTGGCTTTCGGAATCCAGCCGGAGACGCCGATCGCGCTGTGGGCGGGATCGCCCACCGGGACGGCGATGGTGTGATAGTTCTGCTCTGGATCCACCAGCACGCGAGCGTAACCCCTGGCGCGGATCTCTTTGAGCTCCGTGAGAAGCGGCTGTACGCCCTGCGGGAATCGTGGGATTTCCGTGACATCGGCGTACAGGCGCCTGACCTCTTCGTCGGGCAGCAGCGCCAGGAGCGCCATTCCGATGCCGCCACGCGTCGCCGGATACAAGCCGATGCGGCCGAGCGCCTCGGAGACGTCGGTTCCCTGCGGCGCATGAAACAGGTAACTGACGTTGTCGCGCCAGAGCACCCCGAGCGCCACGGTCAGGCCGAATCGGCGAAGTTGATTCAGAGGCGGCAGAGCGCGACGGATCAGCCCGGAGGCAAAGAGGCTCTGCGCCGCGAGCACGTGCATACCCGGCCCCGAGGTGTATTTGCGGTCAGCCGTCTGGCGCGCGATCCCCAGATAGGCGAGCGTGCGCAGCAGCCGATTGACACGTGTGACTTCGAAGCCCAGCCGCCGCGCGAGCTCGCGAGTGCCGACCGGCTCCGTCGAAGTTGCAAGCGCCTGCAGGGTGGCGATGCCGTCGATCAGGCTCTGGTTCGGCTGGGCATTCGGCTTCGCTAGCATGACTCTCGCGGCGCGGTACAAGACTCACGCACGATATAGGCTAAGTTGTTGATCCGCAAGGAGCGGGCGGCTCTTGCGATTCCCACGCCGGTCCCGGCCGCGCTCGCTAGAATGGAGACATGAAAGCAGAGGGCACGACGGCGCACAGCGCGGCTGAATCAGGTTCGGTTGACTCCTGGGTGGTCTCGGCAGGACGCGATCGGCGTCCCGGCGCGCCATTGAACGTGCCGCCGTGGCCAGCGTCGAATTTCGTTCGCGGCGATCAGCGAGTGTACTCGCGAAACGAAGGCACGCCCGGCTGGGAAGCGCTGGAAGAGATCATCGGCGGCCTGGAAGGTGGCTCGTCGGTCTGCTTCGCCTCGGGCATGGCGGCGATTGCGGCGATCTTCGATCAACTCCCGACGGGGTCCGTCATTGCCTTGCCCGATGACTGTTACCAGGGCGTCGTAGGGCTCGTCCGAGCCGGGCAGAACCGCGGCAGATGGACGGTGCATCGCATCGGCATGGCAGATACCCGAGGCTGGGTCGAGATGTGCGGTGTGGCGGACTTGCTGTGGCTCGAGTCGCCTTCGAATCCACTGCTGGCCGTGGCGGACCTGGATGTCATCTGTGCCGCTCCGCGCAAGCGCGGCGCGCTCCTGGGAGTGGACAGTACCTTTGCGACCCCGCTCAATCAGCGTCCCCTGGCGCTGGGGGCCGATTTCGCCGTGCAGTCGGTGACCAAGTTCATCGGCGGTCACTCGGACCTCCTCGGCGGCGCGGTCAGCGTGCGCGATGCGAGCCTGCTTGCGGGACTGCGGCAGGCGCGCGAGCTCGCGGGGGCGACACCCGGCACTCTCGAAACGTTCCTTGCCGTTCGCGGTGTGCGAACGTTGGCGCTACGGCTCGAACGGGCGCAGAGCAACGCCTCGATCCTGGCCGAGCGTCTCGCGAAGCATCCAGGCGTCGGCGTAACGCGCTATCCCGGCCTGGCAACGCACCCCACCCACGCAGCCGCGCGACGCCAACTCAAGGGCTTCGGCACGATCATCTCCTTCGATGTCCGCGGCAGCGCGCGCGCGGCCGACGCGGTGTGCTCCGGGTTGCGGCTCATCCAACATGCCACCAGCCTGGGCGGCGTCGAGTCCAGCATAGAGCGGCGAGCCGGTATTGCCGGGCAGGACCACCTGCCCGCAACGCTGCTGCGCCTGAGCGTCGGTATCGAGAGCGTCGAAGACCTATGGCTCGATCTGGATCGGGCCCTGCGCAACGCGGCCGAAGCGTAGCAACCGGAGCGGACGCCGCTTCCGCTTCGCAGCCCCGTCACTGCGGCTCAGCGCTCTACATGCAGCTCCGCCTTGCCGCCGGCCGCCGAGGCTCAGCGCTGTACGCGCAGCTCCGCTTTGCTGCCGTCACCGGGGGCTCAGCGCTCTACGCGCAGCTCGACGTCGGGCGCATTCCGCAGGGTCGCGAGAATCACGCAATACCGCTCCGTCATCTCGATGAGCCGCTGGCGCGTCGGCTCATCGAATGAGCCTTCGAGCTCGAAGGTCAGCGCGATGCTGCGGATGCCGACCGGCACACTCTTGTCGACGCCCAGCGTCCCACGCGCATCCCAGGTGCCCATCGCGATGACCTTGCCACCGGTCAGGCCCGCGCCCATGGACGTCGCGACGGCCATGACCGTCACGGCGGCACACGCCACCAGCGCCTCCAGCAGCAGGTCCGCCGAGCAGGCTTCATTTCCGGTGCCGCCGGTCGCGGGGTGAAGGCCCGCGACTCTGGGCTGATCGCCCGCCAGCGCGGCGCGCAACCGTTGCGGGTCGAGCACCGCCTCCGCCCGTGAGGTGACGAGCGCCGAGCCCGGCTCGGCGCGATATCTCTGCTTCAGCGGAGCCTGAAGCGCCCGCAGCTCAGTGGAATCCATCAACCGCCTCCGCGGGCCTCGCCAACGAGTGGGAAGACATCTTCGTGGATCAGCATCCGGTCGAATTGCGGCAGGTCCTGCTGCATCAGACTGTGATACTGCGCCTGCGCCGCGCTCAGCTTGCCGTCGAGAAGGTCGAGGACCTTCACGGTCGCATCGGTCGGCGGATACCCCGGATCGCCGTATACGTCGCCGGCACCCGTGCCCAGCTCGCCATTCAGCCATGTCAGGTAGAGATACAGGCTGTAGGGGGCAAGATAGGACTTCTCGTCACTGTTGGCCAGCGCCGGAGAGAACAGTTGGTTCTCCAGATCCTGGATCTTCTTGTCCATGTCCTTGACCGCCCGCAGCGTTTTCGCATGGTCCGACTTCTTGTCGGCTTTGAGCGTCGACTCGACCGTCTGGAGTTGCTTGCGCAGCCATTCCATCTGGTTGGCCATGTCGGAGACACTGGAGATATCGTCCCGGATGTGTAACAGCGTCTTCACTCTGGCCGCGGTCTGCGCGGGCGATTCCGGCGTGCTGGGATCGGCCGCGACCGTGATCGCGTGGGTATAGGTTTTGCCGGCGACCGTGATGCGCGCCGTGTATGTGCCCGGTGCCACCAGCGGGCCGACCTGGGCCTCCTCGATGCCCCAGTGATGGATCGGCCGCGACTCCTTGCCGAGGAAGCGCCCATCGTTCCAGACATGGGGATTCGTCGCCGGGGTCGTGCGCAGCTTGATCAGCTTGGGTGGGTCATACCGCAGATCCCAGTAGACGCGGTTGATCCCCGGGTGCACGTGCGCATCGGGGTCGTGCGCCCAGTGTCCCTGCCTGCTCTCGTGCCGGTACGCATTCTCGTACTTGGGGTTGAGCCCGGGCTTCTTCTCGTCGATGAGCTCGAGCTTGCGCACCACATTTCCCTGCGCATCGAGAATGGCAACCTTGATGCCGGCCGTCTTTTCTTTCTTCTCCTGCTTCTCCTGCGCGTCGTCACCCTGGCTGTCATCCTGGCTGTCGTCCGTGTCGTCTTTGCTCTTGGGTGTTTCCTGCACCTTGGGGACCGACTGGAGCCAGAAGTCGACGAAGGCCTGGGAGCCGTGGAAGAACCGATACGCCGGCCGCGATTCGAAGACGCGGACGGGCGCACCCTCGCCGCCGTTGGCCAACTGTTCCAGCGGTGTGATGTCTTCCAGCACGTAAACGCCGCGGCCGTACGTCGCCACCACGAGGTCGTGGAACTGCTTCTGCACGGTTTCCCATGAGACCGGAGCATGCGGCAGCCCCGATTGCAGCGGCATCCAGTCGTCGCCGGCATCGAACGAGACATAGAGCGCGTTGCCGGTGCCGGCGAAGAGCAGATTGCCTGTGTAGGGATCTTCGGCAACCGAGCTCACGTTGCTCGTGGGGCTTGCGGCAATGCCGTGGACGATGAGTTTCCAGCTCCGCCCGAAATTGGTGGTCTTGAAGATGTAGGGCCTGGTATCGCCCACCAGACCGAGGTCGATCGAGACATAAGCCGTGCCGGCATCGAAATGCGAGGGCTCTATGCGGGTGACGGTTCCCAGCGGCGGCAGGCCGTGGAGGTTCCTGGTGACGTTGGTCCAATTGCCGCCGCCGTCACGGGTCAGCCAGACCTGGCCATCGTTCGTACCCGCCCAGATGAGGCCCTGCTGCGCCGGCGAGGGCGCAATCGCGAATACCACTTCGCCATAGAACTGCCCCAGGTTGTCCTGACGGCGCATCTTCCCCTCGAGCGGAATCCCGCCCGACGGCACGAGATACTGCGGATCGTGCGTCGAAAGATCAGGACTGATCTCCTTCCAGGTCTGGCCGCCGTCCGAGGTTTTGAAGATCACCTGACAGCCGTAGTACACCGTGTTGTGGTCGAACGGATCGATGGCCAGGGGCGGTGTCCAATGGCAGCGATACTTCACGTCCCCGGGGGGCGAGTCGAGCGAATGCAGCGGCCATGGGCTTACCGCACGCGGATAACCGACCTTGGTGTCGAGCCGGGAGATCTCATCGCCGTAACAAGTGCTCCAGATGACGTCCGCATCGGTCGGATCCGGATAGATGAAGCCGGACTCGCACCCGCCGAGCGGCTCCTGCCAACCTGCGTTGGGCTCACCGATGCCGCCGAGCAGCGGCGTGGCTTGCGGGTAGGCGGGACCCCGTTCGGCATCGTCGTCCTGCATGTTGGCATACACCCAATAGGGCACCCGGTTGTCGACGGAGACGTGGTACATCTGGCCTATCGCCAGCTCCACGTGGTGCCATTGCTGGCCGGCCGTCGTGCTGATTTCCGCGCCGCCGTCATCGCTGATCATGATCCGCCTGGAATCGGTCGGATCGATCCAGATGTCGTGGTTGTCGCCGCCCCAATGCACTTCCCGGAACGTCTTGCCTCCGTCCCCGGACAGATAGAAGGCGTTGCCGGCGACGTAGACCTTGTCCTCGTCGGTAGGAGACACGGCGAGGCGGACCGTGTAACCGGCGCGCTCCGTCAGCAGGCGGGTGTAGCTCGCCACATCCCAGTGCTTGCCGCCGTCGTCGGAACGCCACAGCGATCCGTCCTGCGCGGTCTCGATGAGGGCGTACACACGCTCGGGAGCCGACGGCGCGATGGCCACATCGATCTTGCCCATCGTAGTGTGCGGCAGGCCGTGCCCCTTGATCTCGTTCCACGTATCGCCGCCGTCATGCGAGACATAAATGCCGCTCGATGGCCCGCCGCTCGTCATTGCCCAGGGACGGAGTTTCCATTCCCAGATGCCGGCGAAAAGAATGTGCGGATCCTGCGGATCCATCGCGAGACCGGAGCAGCCGGCGTCGCCGTTGACGAAGAGGACGTGCTTCCAGGTTTTACCGCCGTCGCTGGTGCGCCACACGCCGCGCGATTTCTCGGATTGCGTGCCCGTTCCCATCGCGCAGACGAAGACGTTCTGCGAATCGTGCGGATTGATCACGATGCGGCCGATCAGCCCGGTATCGGTCAGACCCATGTGAGTCCAGGTGCGGCCGGCGTCCGAGGATTTATAGACGCCATCACCCGGCGTGATGCCGTTACGGATCACCCACGATTCCCCGGTGCCGGCCCAGACCACCGCATGATCGCTGGGATCCACCGCCAGGGCCCCGATCGACTGCACCGGCTCCTTGTCGAACATCGGCTTGAATCGGCTGCCGCCGTCAGTGGATTTCCAGACGCCGCCCGAAGCCGCGCCGATGTAATAGACGTTCGGGTCCCCGGGAACGCCCACCACGGCGCTGGCGCGGTTGCCGCGGTCCGGACCGACGAAGCGGAACTTCATGGACTGAAGGTCCTTGGGGTTGACCTCGTGAACGCCGGCGGCCGACGCCGCCACGGTCACCGTCAGCAGGAAGAGCGCGACAAACCACTTCGTGGAAATTCTGGTGTTCATCCCGGTTCGTCATTTCTGGCACGCGAAGCGCGCGATCTTAAGACGAACGGATGCTGTTATCCAGAAAACGGCAGAAGGCGGCGGAGCCTTCCGGTCAGTTTGCGGAGATCGGCATATCTGCCGCCGATGTCGGCATATCCGCGTGCGGGACCAACGGCCGCTGCGGCATCACACGATGCCGCAGCCTGAGCCACCTTTCTTCAGGTGTGCGCTTCGATGAACGCGTGCAACTGAGATCGGCTGAGACTGCCGACGCGCGTTGCCACGGGATGACCATCCTTGAAAATCATCAGCGTTGGAATGCCGCGCACGCTGTAACGCGTCGGTGTCCCGGGATTCTCGTCCACGTTCAGCTTGGCGACGCTCAGGCGGTCGGCGTACTCGCCCGCGGACTCCTCGACGAGGGGCCCGATCATGCGGCAGGGTCCGCACCACTCGGCCCAGTAGTCCACCAGCACGGGCTTCGAAGAATCGAGGACTTCGGCTTGGAAGGACTGATCGGTCACTACTTTGGGGGTTGGGCTCATCGCCTGAGTTCTCCAGGGTTCGCGTACTGAGGTCAAAGGTATTGTTCCGGGTCCATGGAATAAAGTCCGCTATAATGAAATCATTATTCTGAATTCTGAATAATAACGGTGGATAAGCTTCAGGCGATGGCACTTTTCGTCCGGGTGGTCGAGACCGGCGGGATCGCTCGGGCCGCCGAGAGCCTGTGGATTCCGAGGGCAACGGCCACGACGCTGATCCAGAAGCTGGAGGCCTCTCTCGGCGTGAAGCTGCTGAACCGCACCACGCGGCGGGTCAGCGTGACGGCCGACGGAGCGGCCTACTACGAGCGCGCGGTCGCCATTCTCGCGCAAGTGCGCGAAGCCGAGGAAGCCCTGTCGCGGCACTCCACGGCCCCGCACGGTCGCGTGCGCGTCGATGCGCCAACACTGATCGCTCGCTCCGTGATCGTGCCGGCCTTACCGGCCTTCTTCGCGCGCTATCCGGACATCGAGCTGGCGCTCGCGGGCAACGAGCGGCACTTCGACCTGGTCGCGGAGGGAATCGACTGCGCACTGTGGGTCGGAGAGGTGGACGATCCCAACCTGGTGGCGCGCCGAGTCGGATTCCTCTACTTCGTCACTTGCGCGGCACCCTCTTATCTCGCGGTACATGGCCGGCCGGCGCACCCGCGCGAGCTCGTCCGGCACCGCTGCATCAACCATTTCTCACCGGGCAGCGGCGCCACGCTGGAATGGGTGTTCTCCAAGGATGGCGAGCGTGTACAGGCCGTGTTTCCCGGCCACCTGGCCCTGGAGGACGAGAACAGCTATGTGAGCGCAGCCGAAGCCGGCATCGGCATTGCGCAGATGCCGGCGTTCGTGGTGAAGGAGGCGATGGAGCGTGGCGCACTCGATCTCGTGCTCGCCGACTGGCTTCCCGAGCCCTCGCCGCTGCATGTCGTTTATCCGCAGAGCCGGCATCTGTCGCGGCGCGTGCGCGTCTTCGTCGACTGGCTGTGCACGCTGATCGGCGAGCACGATGGAATCCAACTGCGCTCGACTCTCCCCAAGCCGCCTCAGTGATCCATGAATACCGGATAGAGTGAAACGAGCAGCAGCACGGCCATCGCCATGTTGAAGATGCGGACCGAGCGCGCGGAGCTGCGGACGGGCCGCAGCACGCTGCCGAAGAGAGCCCACGCGACAGTGGACGCCGTTCCGATCGCAATGCTGACGGCCGTCTGAATGACGATATTCCATGGGAAGTGCGCGATCGCGGCATAGGCGGTGATGGTGCCGATGACGATCACCCATCCCTTGCCGTTGACCCACTGGAACAGGGCAGCGCCCCAGAAGGTCATCGGGCCGCGCAGTCCGCCTTGCTCGGCCGCGGCCGGACCGGACATCGCAATGATGAAGGCAAGATAGACCAGGTACGCGGCGCCGGCGTACTTCAGCACGACCTCCAGCATCGGGTAGGCGACGAAAACGGCTCCGAGGCCGACGCCCACCGAGGCGATCATGAATGCGAACCCGAGCGTGACGCCCGCCATGTGAGGCAGCGTGCGACGGAAGCCGTATGTCAGGCCCGAGGACATCAGCATGACGTTGTTCGGTCCCGGCGTGAAGAACATGACGCAGACGAACGCCACGAAGGCGAGAAGCAGCCGCTGAGAAACCGGCATCGCCTTACGGAGCACCGCGCACGTTGTGGATCCAGCGCTCGAAGCTGGACATGAACCCGCGGCAGAAGTCGCGTGTGGACGGATTGACGAAGCCACCCTGCTCGTCCACCAGCTTGTCGACTCCGCCTATGTATGCCTCCGGCTGCTGCATCACCGGCATGTTGAGAAACACCAGGGATTGGCGCAGGTGGTGGTTGGCGCCGAAGGCGCCGAGCGCCCCGGGCGAGCAACTGACGATGGCGCAGGGCTTGCCGCTCCAGACACTGTGGCCGTACGGTCGCGAGCCGACGTCGATCGCATTCTTCAGCGCTCCGGGCACGGAGCGGTTGTATTCCGGCGTCACGAAAAGGACCGCATCGGCGGGCCGGACGCGCTCGCGGAATTCCCGCCAGGGCGCCGGCGCATCGGCTTCTTCGTCCTGATCATAGAGCGGCAGCGCGCCGATCGGCACGAGATCGACTTTCATCGCGCTCGGCGCCACCGAGGCCAGTGCGAGCGCGAACCGCCGGGAGAAGGATTGCCGGCGCAGGCTTCCCACGATACCGACCACATTGATGCCATCCGCCATGTTGATCTCTCCGGTAAAAACGCGCGCCGCCGTCGCCGATCGGAGACTCGCCGGAAATAGCCGCCGAATCAAGAGCGTCCTCCTGCAAGCTCGCAATCTGCCTTACGGGCATGAGCCTTGCGATGGACTTGCAGGCCAAGCAGCCGATAGGTTTCACATGTCAGCCATCCGACTCATCGCTCGCGGCAGCTGCCTGATCAGCCTGCTCGCTTTCCTCGCGGGCTGTGTCATCGCTCCCGCCCGCCCGCATGAAGGCTATTACGACCGCGGCCATCATCGGTACTATCACGATCGCTCGTGGCACGAGTGTCACGAGCACGACCCGTACTGCCGTTGATGAGCGACCGGGCGCCGCCCGGTCAGTCTCGTCCGGAGTGCCCGAAGCCGCCCGCGCCGCGGGCGCTGTCCTCGAATGAATCGACGACTTGCAGTGCCACCTGCACGACGGGCACGACGACGAGCTGTGCGATGCGCTCGCCCGGGCGGATGGTAAAAGGCTCGCGTCCCCTGTTCCAGCACGACACCATGAGCTGGCCCTGGTAGTCGGAGTCGATCAGACCCACCAGGTTGCCCAGCACGACGCCGTGTTTGTGGCCGAGGCCTGAGCGCGGCAGGACCACGGCGGCGAGCCCGGGATCCTCCAGATGGATGGCCAGGCCGGTCGGAATGAGCTCGGCCCGGCCCGCCTGCAGATCGAGCGGCGCGTCGAGGCAGGCGCGCAGATCCATGCCTGCGGAACCCGAAGTCGCGTAGGCGGGCAGCGGAAACTCCGTGCCGACGCGGGGATCGAGGATTCTGACCTTGAGCGGCCTCGTCATGCCTGCGCCGAATCGCGTGGGGCCGCGCCGGCGAGGGACGCCGCATAGGACTCCGCGATCAGGCGGATCAGGTCGCGCGCCAGCGAGAGCTTCGTGCCGTGCCCGAGGTCGCGGCGGGCGTTGCGCCAGAGGACGATGAGGTGGTTGTCCTCGCACTCGAAGACCTTGTTGTCGCCCACCTCGTTGGCCGCGATCATGTCGAGGTTCTTCCTGAGGAGCTTCGCGCGCGCATTCTGCTCGACCGATTCCGTTTCCGCGGCGAATCCCACCACGAACGGCCTGGCCTGCCGTGCCGCGACCGTCGCCAGCACATCGGGCGTCCGCTCCATGTTGAGATCGAGGGTGTTGGCCGTTTTCTTGATTTTCTGCTCGTGCGGGTTCGCGGGCCGGTAGTCGGCGACCGCGGCCGTCGAGATGAAGATGTCTGCTTCGGCCACTTCCCGCAGCACCGCGACGAGCATGCCGTCGGCATTCTCCACGTCCACCCGCCGCACGCCGGAAGGTGTCGGGATGCTGACGGGGCCGGCGACGAGGACGACCTCGGCTCCCGCCTCGCGCGCGGCCTGGGCGACCGCAAAGCCCATCTTGCCGGAGCTGCGATTGCTGATGAAGCGCACCGGGTCGATGCGCTCGCGCGTGGGACCCGCGGTGATGAGCACTCGCCGTCCCTGCAGCGGCCCGCTGCGGGGCAGCAGCATGTCGAGCCGGTCGGCGATCTCGAGAGGCTCCAACATCCTGCCCTCGCCGACTTCACCGCAGGCCTGCTCGCCCTCCGCCGGGCCGAGGAGCTGAACACCCCGCTGGCGAAGGGTGGCGACGTTCGCCGCCGTGGCGGCGTTGGCCCACATGATGCGGTTCATCGCGGGCGCGACGGCAATCGGCGCCTGTGTCGCGAGACAGAGTGTGGCGAGAAGGTCATTCGCATGCCCGCCGGCCAGGCGCGCGAGGAAATCGGCGCTCGCCGGGGCCACCAGCACCAGCTCCGCCCAGCGCGCAAGCTCGATGTGGCCCATCGCGGCTTCGGCTGCCGCATCCCAGAGCTCCGCGCGCACGGGACGGCCGGAAAGCGCCTGGAACGTGGCCTCGCCCACGAACTGCCGGGCGGCCGCCGTCATCACGACTTGAACCTCGGCGCCGCGCTCGCGCAGCCGCCGCACCAGATCCGCGGCCTTGTAGGCCGCGATGCCCCCGGTCACGCCGAGCAGGATGCGTTTGCCTTGCATGGGTGGATTATCGGACGCCGCTCCCTGGCCACGCAAACGGATGCCGCTAGAAATGCGCTGTTTCTTCGCAAAGCCCGTCCATTGGCCCCCTCCTCATAATCACGGGTGATGACCATCATGCCCGCCGGATCACGACGGACGGGAAGAAGGGTATGGAGCGGACAGCACGCAGCACGGCAGACAAGGCCGCTGCTTTGAATGGCGGCAGCTCACCGGACATGGCCGGTGCTCTGAATGGCGGCACCTCACCAGACATGGCCGGTGCTCTGAATGGCCCAAGCGGTCTCACCATCCGGGAGTGGCCTGAAGGGGAGCGGCCCCGCGAGAAGCTGCTGAAGCGCGGCGGTAATGCCCTGTCCGATGCGGAGCTGCTGGCGCTGCTCCTGGGGTCGGGCATCCCGGGCTGCTCGGCGGTCGCCATGGCCCGCTCGCTGCTGAAGGATTTCGGCTGCCTGCGGGACTTGCTGAACGCCCGGCTCAGCCGCTGGCGGCGCAAAGGCATCGGCGAGGCCCGTTACGCCGTCGTGCAGGCGGCCGTCGAGCTGGCGAAGCGACATCTGCTGGAAGAGATGAGGGTCGGCGCGCCGCTCGGAAGTCCGCAGGCGACCCATCGCTATCTGCGGGCGCAGCTTCGCGACCGCCCCTATGAGGTCTTCTGCTGCATCTATCTGGACAACCGGCACCGGCTGATCGCTTTCGAGGAGCTGTTCCGCGGGACGGTGGATTGCGCCCAGGTACACCCGCGCGAAGTGCTGCGCCAGGCGCTGCTGCACAACGCCAGCGCCGTGATCGTGGCGCACAATCATCCGTCAGGCGTCCTCGAGCCGAGTCCCGCCGATGACTTCATCACCCGCCGCCTCAAGGACCTGCTGGGCCTCATGGACGTCCGGCTGGTGGATCACGTCATCGTCGGCGACGGCGGATGCTATTCATTCGCGGAGCATGGGATCCTCTAGCCGACTTGTCCACACGTCGCCAGGCTGGTATAAAGCTCGGCTCCCGCGAGGTGGCCACAGCCTCCCCGCACCCAAGTAGCTGAATTTCAAGGTCGATTCATATGTCGCGCGTCTGCGAGATCACCGGCAAGGGCCCGGCCGTCGGAAACCGCGTCTCTCACGCGAACAACAAGAAGCGCCGCCGCTTCCTGCCGAACCTGCACACCCAGCGGTTCTGGCTGGAAACGGAGAAGCGGTGGGTCTCGCTGCGCGTGTCCACCCACGGCATGCGCACGATCGAGAAGAAGGGCATCGACAAGGTCGTTGCCGAGCTTCGTGCCCAGGGCCGGAAGGTCTAAGGAGCCCCCATGCGCGAGAAGGTCAAGCTGCTGTCCTCGGCCGGCACCGGCCATTTCTACGTGACGACGAAGAACAAGCGCCTGCACCCCGATAAGCTCGAGGTGCGCAAGTTCGATCCCGTGGTGCGCAAGCACGTCGCCTACAAAGAGACCAAGATCAAGTAGTGACTCGGCCGGACCGGGACAGGAGCCCGGATCCAGCGCGGTAACTCAAGCCCGCGGCTCGATGCTGCGCAGGTGCCGCTGCGCGGAGATCCACGCCCCCAGCCAGCCGAGCGCCACCCCACCGCCAAACAGCGCCTCGAGCACCGGCCCCGAAGGACCGGTCAGCGCGTAGTGACTACCATAGAGCTGCGCCAGCGTCGCCACCGGCTGATCCAGCACCAGCACCGCGGCCTCGAGAATCAACCAGGCGAGCACCGCCCCGCCTACTCCATAGAGCAGCCCGGTATAGAGGAACGGCCGGCGCACGAACGCGTTGGAGCCGCCGACTAGCTTGGTCACCTCGATCTCCGCGCGGCGGTTGAGGATTTCCAGGCGGATGGTGTTACCGACGACCGCCAGCACGCCGGCGCCGAGCAGCGCCGCGGCGATGAGCACCAGCCGGCGCAGCACGGCGAGAATGGCGTTGAATCGCAGCACCCATTCCGTATCGAGCTGCACGACGTCGACCTCGGGCCAGGCGCCGAAATAGCGGTGCAGCGACTCCAGTCCCGCGGCGCCGGTGGCCCCGCTCTGCGGGACCACGTGCAGCACGTTGGGCAGCGGGTTGGATTTCAGCGCATCCAGCGCGGCGCCAAAGCCCGAGTACTTGCGGAAATCCGCCAGCCCCTGATCCGCCGCAATCACGGTCACCTGCGCGACACCGGGACGCTGCCGTGCCGCAGCGGCGAGCTGCTGCGCCTTGGCGAGCGGCACCCCGGGCTTCAGGTACACGGACATGTCCACCGCCTTGCCCAAGCCACCCGCTGCCGACTGCGCGTTGGTGATGAAGAGGCCGAGCGCCGCCGGCAGCGCAAGCGCGAGGCCGATGACCAGCAAGGTGAGCACGGTGGCGAGCGGATTGCGCTGCAAGCGGCCCAGCGAGCCGAGCAGCGCCTGGGCATGGCGCGTCCCGTAGACCTGGAGCCTCATTTGCTGGCCACCAGGTGCGGCAGCGCGTCCGCCGCATCACCCTGGATCTCCCCGCTCGCAAGCACGATCTCCCGCTTGGCCAAATCGCGCACGATGTGTTGATCGTGCGTCGCGACGAGCACTGTCACTCCGACGTCGCTGAAGCGCCGCAACAGGCTCATCACCTCGAGGGAGAGGTCCGGATCGAGATTACCGGTAGGCTCATCGGCGATGATGAGCGGCGGCTTGCTGACCACGGCGCGCGCGATGCCGACTCGCTGCTGCTCGCCGACAGAGAGCTCCGCGGGGAGCATGCGCTCCTTGCCTAGAAGCCCCACCTGGTCCAGCGCGGCACGCACCCGCTGGTCGACCTCCTTGAGCGGCGCGCCCGCGACCACCAGAGGCAGCGCGACATTGTCGAACACCGGCCGATCCGCGAGCAACTTGTGATCCTGGAAGACGACGCCGATCTGGCGGCGAAACGCCGGGATGTGGCGCGCTTTTAATTTGCTGGTGGTCTTGCCGTTCACCGTCACCTTGCCGCGTGTCGGCCGCTCCAGCAGCGCGACGAGCTTCAGGACGGTGCTCTTGCCGGCACCGGAACGGCCGGTGAGAAAGACCATCTCGCCGCTTTCGATGCTGAAGCTGACATTCGTCAGGGCCTCCCGTCCATTGGGGTAGCGCTTGCTGACGCGCTCGAAGGCAATCATTGAGTCGCGGGCTCTCGTGGTCCTTCCACCAGCGCGGCGGCGAAAGCGCGGGCATCGAACTCCCCGAAATCCTGCGGCTGCTCGCCGATGCCGATGAAGCGGATGGGCAACCCCAGGCGGCGCGCGATGGCGATCACGATGCCGCCCTTGGCGGTGCCGTCGAGCTTGGTGAGCGCAATACCGGTCACGCCGATCGCCTCGTGAAACTGAATGGCCTGCGATAGCGCATTCTGACCCTGGTTGGCATCGAGGACCAGCAGCACTTCGTGGGGCGCGGAGGGCTCGACGCGCTGCACCACGCGCTTCACCTTTTTCAGCTCCTCCATCAGGTGCGACTGGCTGTGGAGCCGGCCCGCGGTGTCCGCCAACAGCACGTCCGCGCCCCGCGAGCGCGCCGACTGCAGCGCATCGAACACCACGGCGCCGGGATCGGCGCCGGCGCGCTGCGCGCTGAACGACGCTCCGGAGCGCTCCGCCCAGACCTGCAGCTGCTCGATCGCGGCCGCCCGGAAGGTATCGCCTGCGGCGAGCACGACACTGCGACCGTCATCGCGCAGCCGCCGCGCGAGCTTGCCGATGGTGGTGGTCTTGCCGGAGCCGTTGACGCCAACCACCAGGATCACGAAAGGCTTGCGGCTCTCGTCGACGGCCAACGGCCGCGCGCAGGGCTCGAGGATCTCCACCACGGCATCGCGCAACGCATTCACCAGCGCCTCGACATCGGCGAGCTCTTTGCGCGCCACCCGCTTGCGCAGTTCCGCGAGAATGTCCTCGGTCGCCTCGACGCCGACATCGGCCGTGAGCAAGCGCGTCTCCAGCTCCTCCAGGACCTGCGCGTCGATCTGCCGTCCTTTGAAGAGGTTGGCCAGATCGTAGGTGAGCCAAGAGTTGCCGCGATTCAGCCGGCCGCGCAGCCGCTTGAAGAAGCCCTGGCGCTCCTCGGCCTCGGCGGCGTCGTCTTTGGGTTTGCGTCCGAACATGCGTGTATCTGCCGTAGTGTATCGTAGTGAGATTCTCATCGATGCCTATCGAGACCGAGTCATGAGGCGGCACCCCGCCCGCACGCTGCGGATCATCGGCGGTAGCTGGCGCGGGCGGCGCCTGCGCTTTCCGCCCTCGCCGGAGATCCGCCCGACGCCGGACCGCGTTCGCGAGACGCTCTTCAACTGGCTCGCAGGCCGCGTGCCGGGGGCGCGCTGCCTCGACCTTTTCGCCGGCAGCGGCGCGCTGGGCCTC
>DASUKK010000015.1:0-97195 GCA_036278795.1 Steroidobacteraceae bacterium
AATCACCGTGCGGATCTCCTCGTGACTGAGCATCTTGTCGAAGCGGGCCTTCTCGACGTTGAGAATCTTGCCCTTGATCGGCAGCACGGCCTGGAACCGGCGATCGCGGCCCTGTTTGGCCGAGCCGCCGGCCGAGTCGCCCTCGACGATGAAGATCTCGGAGAGCGCCGGGTCTTTCTCCTGACAGTCGGCCAGCTTCCCGGGCAATCCGGCGACGTCCAGCGCGCCCTTGCGGCGTGTCATCTCCCGCGCGCGGCGGGCGGCCTCGCGGGCGCGGGCGGCCTCGATGATCTTCGCGACGATCGCCTTCGCCTCCTGCGGGTGCTCCAGGAGGAACTCCTGCAGCTTGCCGGCTACCGCGGCCTCCACGATGCCCTTGACCTCGGAGGAGACCAGTTTGTCCTTGGTCTGGGAGGAGAACTTGGGGTCCGGCAACTTCACGGAGAGGATGGCGGTGAGGCCCTCACGCGAGTCGTCGCCGGTGGTCGGCAACTTGTCCTTCTTTGCGGACAACTCCTTCTCGATGTAGTCGTTGAGCGTGCGCGTGAGCGCGCTGCGGAAGCCGGCGAGATGCGTGCCGCCGTCCTTCTGCGGGATGTTGTTGGTGTAGCAGAACATGCTCTCCTGGTAGGAGTCGTTCCACTGCATGGCAACTTCGACGGAGACGGCTCCATCCTGAGTCTTGAACCAGAACACCGAGTCGTGAATCGGCTCGCGGGCGCGGTTGAGGTACTTCACGAAGGCTTTGAGCCCGCCTTCGTGCTGGAACACGTCGGATTTGTTCTCGCGCTCGTCGACGAGCTCGATGCGCACGCCCGAATTGAGGAAGGAGAGCTCACGAAGCCGCTTGGCCAGGATGTCGTAGTCGAACTGGATATTGGTGAAGATCTGCGCGCTGGGCTTGAAGCGTACGACCGTGCCACGCTCCGACGTATCGCCCACGACCGCGAGCGGGGCGGCCGGATCGCCCAGGTGATACTCCTGCCGATGCACTTTTCCTTCGCGGTACACCGTCAAAAGGAGGTAGTCCGACAGGGCGTTCACGACGGAGACGCCGACCCCATGCAGTCCGCCCGACACTTTGTAGGAGCTGTCGTCGAACTTCCCGCCGGCATGCAGGACGGTCATGATCACTTCGGCCGCGGATCGCCCCTCCTCCTGATGCATATCCACGGGCATACCGCGGCCGTTATCGGAAACCGTTACCGACTCATCGGCATGGATGGTGACTACGATCTTGTCGCAGTACCCGGCCAGCGCCTCATCGATAGAGTTGTCGACGACCTCGAAGACCATGTGGTGCAAACCGGTGCCGTCATCCGTGTCACCGATGTACATCCCCGGCCGCTTGCGCACCGCGTCGAGGCCCTTTAGAACTTTGATTTTGCTGGAGTCGTAGACGTCTTCGGCAGCCATGAAAAGGTCCGGTCTCAGGATGGGACATTATACCGGCCCACCCTCCCCTGTTCCACGTGAAACACCCTATCCGGAGCCCCAAAAGCTGCTGTTTCGGGCTGCAGTGACGTGATGACCAATTGACATCCAAGTGGCGCGATCTGGCCGACAAAATGCCTCAAGTGTTCGGCATCCAGCTCTGCCGCCGGGTCGTCCAGGAGCAGTGTCGGCGTCGTGCCCGAAACGCCCTTCAGCAGGCGCAGCTGGGCCAATGTGAGGGCCACCGCCATGAGCTTCTGCTGCCCCCGCGAGAGGACCTCCCGGGCAAGCTTTCCACCAACCCGAATCAGGACGTCCGCTCTATGCGGCCCGGCGTGCGTAAGCCCACGAGCCTCGTCCCGCTCACGCGCCGCCTCGAGTGCCTCCAGCAACGAATGCTGTGCTCCCCATCCGCGGAAGTACTGCAGCTCGGCTGCCGGGCAGTCGAGCCCGGCCGTGGTCTCCCTCCAGAACGGCGCCATCTGCTCCAATACCGCCCGCCGCGCTTCCGAGATCCTTTCCCCCAGCGACGCTACTTCGACATCCCAGGGCCGCGTCCCTCCGCGACGCTCTCGTAGTGCAGCGTTCCTCTGTCGAATCGCCCGCGCGAACCGAACCCACCAATCCGCAAACTGAGGTTCCACGTGGAACACTGCCCAATCGAGCCAGCGTCTCCTTCTCCTCCCCCCTTCCTCGATGAGCTTGTGAATCTCCGGATCGATCACCTGCACCGGAAACACCCGCGACAGATCCGCCAGCGATCCCACAGCCGCCGCATCAATGCGGGCCCTGGGCCCGTCCCTGCGATGAACCTCCACCCCAACAGCGTGGACCAGCCCACCCCCTGAGCCCGATCTCCCCGCCGCCGACCCCAAGCTCCCGGCCGCCCCAGTATTCCCGAGCGATCCGAGATAGCCCGCCGATTCAGAGCTCTCCGTCCTCCCGAACACCACCAGCCGCTCCTGTCCATGGCGAACCAGCCGCTCCGAATTTCGGGTCCGAAACGACCGTCCCCGACCGAGCAGGAACATCGCCTCGAGTATTGAAGTCTTCCCCGACCCGTTACCGCCCCAAATGAGGTTGCGGCCGGGATGCAGAGAAAGCTCGGCCAACTCGATGCAGCGGACGTCGCGAACGGTGAGCTCGCTGAGGATCATGGGAAGGATGCGGGGGCTACGGCATGATTTTGCAGTGGGGACGATTCACTGATGGCATTCGGAGCGGCGAGGCTGGCGTGCGAAAGCAAGTTATGGAGCGGCCCAAAGCCGCCTTTGGGCCGCGGGATCAAACGCTGTCACACGGCTGCCCGCCCGAAGCGCCACAGGCGACTTCGGGCCCATCAACAAACAGAGGCTGCGAGACCGTATTCACGGCGTCCCCGGCAAAAGCCTATTGCGTGCCTCGCTCCCGCAGCAATCGTGGCAAGACTCCCCCCGCCCCGCCCAGCCGTCCGACTACAGAATCAAAGCCTCATAGGCATCACAACATACCGCGTCTGAATCAGCCCCGGCGCATGTATCAAACAGCTACTGTTCGAATCCGTA
Source organism: Steroidobacteraceae bacterium (assembly GCA_036278795.1). GTDB lineage: Bacteria > Pseudomonadota > Gammaproteobacteria > Steroidobacterales > Steroidobacteraceae > 13-2-20CM-66-19. The sequence goes on from DASUKK010000015.1 coordinate 2,979, forward strand.
AGCCCGATCTCCACCTTATCTCCCTCGATCGCGCTCAAAGCATCCAGCAAATAGTTGACATTGAACCCGATCTCCACCTCATCCCCCGCGTAGACGACCTCGACCTGATCCTCCGCCTCCTCCTGCTCAGGATTGTGCGCCTGGATTACCAGGAGGTCTGTCCTCACCGCGAGTCGAATCCCCCGATATTTCTCGTTCGAAAGAATCGCCGTCCGCTGTAGCGCCTGCCGCAAAAGCTCCCGATCCGCCTGCACCAGCTTCGCCGGACTGGCCGGAATCACACGGCCGTATTCCGGGAATCGACCGTCGATCAGCTTCGAAGTGAAGCGAATGTCGCCGATCTGGGCGCGAACGTGATTGGTCCCGATCGCCAGCTCCACGTTGCCTTCCGTCCCCAGGATCCGCTGTAACTCCAAGACTCCCTTGCGCGGCACGATCACCTGTCCCGCCTTGGCCGGCGAGGAAAGCGCCATCTCGCAAAGTGCCAGACGGTGTCCATCGGTCGCCACGGCGCGCAGCGCGCTCTCCTGCGTCTCCAGCAAGAGGCCGTTGAGGTAGTAGCGCACGTCCTGCTGCGCCATCGAGAAATGCGTCTTGTCGATGAGCCGCCGGAACTCCCCCTGAGGCAGAGAGAGCGTCTGCGACGCATTGATCTCCTCGACCACCGGGAATTCCGCTGCCGGCAGGCTGGAGAGCGTGAAGCGGCTGCGGCCCGCGCGGACGCTGACGCGCTCCCCTTCCGTGCTCAGCGTAATGCTGACCCCGTCCGGCAACGCTCGGAAAATGTCGAGGAGCTTGCGGCCCGGTACCGTGATATCGCCCGGCTGCTCCAATCCCACCTTCGTGGCGGCGACGAGCTCGACCTCGAGATCCGTCCCCGTGATCGCCAGCCGACCGTCACGTGCCGACAGCAGTACGTTCGCGAGTACCGGCATCGTCTGCCGCCGCTCGACCACGCCGATCACGCTTTGCAGGGGGGCGAGAAGATCCTCGCGCGTCGCTGTCAGCTTCATAATCTATTCTTTCTTAAGAATCTTAAATCAGATTGTAGTAGTGATAGAGCCTGGGGATAGCGGGAACAACCCGCGCCATCCCACAGGATCAACCACTTGGCCCATCCACGACGCGCTAAAGGTTGCGGTACGACCTGCGGGGCGGCTGTGGGTGGCCTGTGCGTAACTTTATCCCCTCGGATGCTCACAGAAAATCCACAGGCCTGCCCCCATCAACCCGTCAGGGTTCTCAACAGGTTCGAGTAGTCTTCGCTCATGCGCACCTCGGAGCCGCGCAGCTCCTTGATGCGCTTGCAGGCATGCAGCACGGTGGTGTGGTCACGGCCTCCAAAAGCATCGCCGATCTCCGGCAGGCTGTGGCTGGTGAGCTCCTTGGCAAGCGCCATGGCAACCTGCCGCGGCCGCGCCACCGAGCGGCTGCGGCGCTTGGAAAGCAGATCCGCCATGCGGACCTTGTAGTAGTCGGCAACGGTCTTCTGGATGTTCTCGATGGTGACGAGCTTCGCCTGCAGGGACAACAGGTCCTTCAGCGCCTCGCGCGTGAAGTCCAGAGTGATCGTGTGGCCGGTGAAGCGTGAGTTGGCGATCACCCGCCGCAGCGCGCCTTCCAGCTCGCGCACGTTGGAGCGGATGCGCTTTGCGATGAAGAAGGCGACTTCCTCCGGCAAGTGCGCGCCCGCGTGCTGCGCCTTGGTCATCAGAATGGCCACGCAGGTCTCGAGCTCCGGGGGCTCGATGGCGACCGTCAGTCCCCAGCCGAAACGCGACTTCAGCCGTTCCTCCAGCCCTTCGACCTCCTTCGGGTAGCGATCGCAGCTCAGGATGACCTGGTGCTGACCCTCCAGCAGCTCGTTGAAGGTGTGGAAGAACTCTTCCTGCGAGCGCTCCTTACCGGCAAAAAACTGGATGTCATCGATGAGCAGCGCATCCAGCGAGCGATAGGCGGTCTTGAACTCATTCATGGAGTTGTGCTGCAACGCACGCACCATGTCGCCCACGAAACGCTCCGAATGCACGTAGGCGATACGCGCCTCGCCATCACGCTCCTTGATGAGGTGCGCGACGGCGTGCATGAGGTGTGTCTTGCCGAGACCAACGCCGCCATAGAGGAAAAGCGGGTTGTAGGCGCGGCCCGGATTCTCCGCGACTTGCCGGGAAGCGGCTTTCGCGAGCTGGTTGCTCTTGCCCTCGACGAACGTGCCGAAGGTGAAATCCGCATTGAGACGGGCACCAACGACCAGACCCTCCGCCCGACGCGGGCGTGGGGCCGCCGAGGCCCCGGGTGGCGTCGCAGGCGCTACGGCAGCGCGCATGGGTGAGCTGCGCGAGCCGACTTCCACGGTGACGATCGGAGCATCGCCGGTACTCTCGTCGCGCAGCAGCTCCCCGATCCGTGGCAGGAGATGCTCGTTGATCCACTCCACCGCGAAGCGGTTGGGCGCAAGAAGCTTGAGCGCGCCGGCGCCCTCCAGCGCTTGCAGCGGCCGCACCCAGGTATTGAACTGCTGCTCCGGGAGCTCGGCCTCCAAGGCACACTTGCACCGAGCCCAAAGCGACGCTTCCACGCGCGTTGCCTCCGCGACCACTTCAACGGGGAAAGGGTTGCGGAGTCTATACCCTAGAGCGCCACCGCTGAAGGTTTTGAACGGCACGAAAAGCGCCGGCCCCGCAGGGCTGAGGCCCATGGATGGACCGAATAAAAGATTGACACCTTGGCGCTCAACGGCTTAGCCTTGCCGCCCCTTTTTGGAACCCCACGGATCCTCTGGAGCCTCGCCATGAAGCGTACCTATCAGCCTAGCAAAGTGCGTCGCAAGCGCACGCACGGGTTCCGGGCACGCATGGCGACCCAGAACGGTCGCAAGGTGCTGGCCCGCCGTCGCGCCAAGGGGCGCCGGAAGCTGATTCCTTAAAGGGCTCCAAGAGGGCTCCGACTTCAAGGTTGCCACGCTGGCCATCACTGGCACCGCGCCGTCGCGCGGGCCCGGGGCCCCCGCCACCAGGGACGGCCGATGGCACTGACCTATGTACGCTCGAGCGGGTCGCGGCGAAGATATGCACCGGCTCACTTTCCCTCCGCACAAGCGTCTGCGGCGCAAGTCGGAGTTCGATGCCGCGTATGCGCGCGGCCGGCGCTTTGGCAACGGATTCTTCGCGGTGACAGCGACCAGCAACGACAAGCAGGGTGCGCGCCTCGGCATGGCGGTTGCCGTGCGTACCGCCGGCAACGCGGTGGAGCGTAACCGCATCCGGCGCATCGTCCGGGAATCATTCCGGCTGCACCAGCATTCCCTTCCCGCGGTCGATCTCGTCGTGAGCGCGCGGCCACACTCGCGTGGAGCGCCGGGCGCGGAGCTGCACGCGAGCCTGGCGGCACTGTGGAAGAAAGTGATCGAGCAAATAACCCCCGCAAGCGACCCGGAGCGGCCCACCGCGCCACCTCCTGACGATCGAGGCGCCGCATGAGCCGCGTGATGCGCCTGCTCGCGGTTTGCCTGATCCGCTGCTATCAGTGGACCCTCAGCCCGTTCCTCGGTCCCTGCTGTCGATTCCATCCATCGTGCTCTCATTACGCCATCGAGGCCATCGAGCGCTTCGGCCTGCTGCGCGGCGTCTGGCTCGGCTTAAGGCGCATTGCGCGCTGCCACCCCTGGCACCCCGGTGGGTTCGACCCGGTGCCTGCCGGGGGCGCTCCGGATTCTCATGCGCTGTGCACAGGACCAACGGGGATCGCCAACGCGAACCCCGTCCGAGTAGCGGCGCTGACGCGCCGAAAGAGACCTCGGCCTCAAGCTTCTCGCCACGTTCATGAATAACAATCCGCGTTTCTACCTCTGGCTCGCTCTCGCACTGGTCCTGTGGCTCAACTACACGACCTGGCAACACGACTACCCGCCGCATCCCACCGTCCAGACGCCCCTTTCCGCGCAGACGGCACCTGCCAAACAGCAGAGCTCTTTGGCCGATAGCGTTCCGCAGGCGCAGCAGTCGGGAGCGGCCGGTACTGCGCCAGCCGCGGCCAGTCCGCCACCGCCTCCCCCGGCATCGCCCGCGGCTGGCATTCCTGCAATAGCGCCCGCGGCGGCTGCAAGGGCGCCCCTCATTCACGTCCATACCGATGTTTATGACATCGACATCAGCACGCGAGGCGGCACTCTGGAGGCGGTGCACCTGCTCAAGTACGCCGAAGTCAAGGGGCAGGCGGCTCGCGTGCAGCTCGAGAACGACGCCGGCGCGAAGACGGTATACCTGTTGCAAAGCGGTCTCACCGGTGAGGGCGGGACTCCGCACCCTAACCACACCGCGTCGTTCACCGCGCCGCAGCAGAGCTACGAGATAGGCGATGCGTCGCAGCTGCGCGTGCCGCTCACCTGGAGCGCCGGCGGCGTCACGGTGACGAAGACCTATGTCTTCACCAAGGGCTCCTACGGCATCGGGCTGGAGTACACCATCCAGAACCACGGCGCGACGCCGTGGCAAGCGAAGCCGTACGCGCAGATCTACCGCAACGATCCACGCACCAAGAGCAGCTACTTCAATCCCAACAGCTACGCCTATCACGGACCCGCCGTCTGGAATGGCAAGTACGAGCGGCTCGATCCTTCCAAGACCGAGAACCAGCATTACTCGCAGACGGTGACCAACGGCTGGATCGCCGCGACCCAGAACGATTTCGTGAGCGCGATCGTGCCGCCGAAGAGCGCGCCGTACCGCTTCACCTCGGAAGTGTCGGGGTCCGAGTACCTCCTGACCGCCCTCGGCCCCGAGCACAGCATCGCGCCGGGGGCGACGGCCACCATCCACCAGACGCTCTTCGTCGGGCCGATGCTGCACTCGCAGCTGGCGAAAATCGATCCGACCCTGGACTACGTCGTCGGCTACGGGTATCTGACCATCCTGGCGGGGCCGCTCTTCTGGCTGCTCGACAAGGTGCACTCCCTCACGGGCAACTGGGGCGTCGCGATCATCCTGGTCACGTTCCTCCTCAAGCTCGTGCTCTACCCGCTTTCGGAGGCCAGCGGCCGCTCGATGGCCAAGATGAAAGCGCTCGGCCCGCGTATCAAGAACATCCAGGAGACCTACAAGGACGACAAAGAGAAGCTCGGGCGCGCGATGATGGACGTCTACAAGCGGGAGAAGGTGAATCCCGTCTCCGGCTGCCTGCCTATGGTCGTGCAGATCCCGGTGTTCCTCGCTTTCTACTGGGTGCTGCTCTACAGCGCGGAGATGCGCCAGGCGCCGTTCGCGTTCTGGATCCAGGATCTGTCCGCCCGCGATCCTTTCTTCATCCTGCCCGCCATCATGGCCATTGCCATGTTCGTGCAGTACAAGCTCAATCCCACTTCGCCCGATCCCACGCAGGCGAAGATCATGATGATCATGCCGATCGCCATGTCGGCGATGTTCGCCTTCTTCCCCGCGGGTCTGGTGCTCTACTACGTCACGAACACCATTCTGGGCGTCGCGCAGCAGTGGAACATCAATCGCCGGCTCGGCGTGAACACGGCACCCCAGAAAGCGTAGCGAGCTTCACGCTCGTGACGGGGTTGCTCCATCGGCGGAACGGTTGAGCGGCTTGCGGCAGAGATGTAGAAGGCGCGAAGAGACGCTCTTCAACCGGGCAGGTCGCGGCGGTAGCCTCACCGCATGAGCCGCACGGATACCATCGTGGCGGCGGCCACTCCGCCCGGACGGGGCGGGATCGGGATCGTACGCGTTTCGGGTCCTCGGGTACCCGAGATTGCCGCCGTGCTGCTCGGCGAGCTGCCGCTACCCCGCCGGGCAGGCTTCGCCCGCTTCCTCGATGCGGCGCAGGAACCGATCGATGCCGGCCTCGCGCTCTTTTTCCCCGGGCCGCACTCCTACACCGGAGAGCACGTCCTGGAGTTGCACGGCCACGGCGGGCCGCTGGTGCTCGAGGCGCTGGTGGCGCGGGTGGTGGAGCTCGACGCACGCCGGGCGCTGCCGGGAGAGTTCACCCAGCGCGCCTTCCTCAATAACAAGCTGGACCTCGCGCAGGCGGAGGCGATCGCCGATCTGATCGACGCCGGCTCGCGTGAGGCGATGCGCGCGGCCATGCGATCGCTGCAGGGCGAGTTCTCCGCCATCGTGCGCGGGCTCACGGAGTCGGTGATCGAGCTGCGCACCTACGTCGAGGCCGCAATCGACTTTCCGGAGGAGGAGATCGACTTCCTGGCCGACCGGGAGCTCGAGGAGCGCTTCGAGGCGGTGCGCGAGCATTTCAACGCGGTCGAGCAGAGCGCGCGGCAGGGCCGGCTGCTGCGCGAGGGGATGACCGTCGTCATCGCGGGCCGCCCCAATGCGGGCAAGTCGAGTCTGCTCAATCGGCTGGCCGGCTATGACGCAGCCATCGTGACGCCGATTCCCGGCACGACCCGCGACATCGTCCGTGAGCGGATCGACATCGACGGCATGCCCCTTCATGTTCTGGATACGGCAGGCCTGCGTGAGGATGCCGACATCGTGGAGGCGGAGGGGATTCGGCGGGCGCACGCGGAGATGCGGCGTGCGGATCGGGTGCTGTTCGTCATCGATGCGGACGACGACCCCGCAGCGACAGCCTACAGCGAGGAACGGAGCCGGCTGCCGGTCGACGTCCCCGTGACTTTGGTGCTGAACAAATGTGACCTCGCAACCGGCATCCCGGTTGCCGACACCCTCACGGGGCCGCCGCGGGTCGCCGTGTCCGCCCTCACCGGCGAGGGGCTGGACACCCTGCGCGCACACCTGAAGACCTGCATGGGCTACCAGACGGTGGGGGCCGGAACCGTCTCCGCCAGGCAGCGGCATCTCGATGCCCTCGACCGCGCCAAACGGCAAGTGGCCGAGGCCGAGCGGCGGCTGCGGGACAGCCGCGCCGGCGAGCTGGTCGCCGAGGAGTTGCGCGGCGCGCAGCAGGCGCTCAACGAGATCACCGGGGAGTTCACCAGCGACGATTTGCTGGGCAGGATCTTCGGCAGCTTCTGCATCGGCAAATGACAGGCATACTCGCTGCTGATCTCCCGATCTCGCGCGCTCCGAGGCCGGTCTACTCGCGGATCGGGACGCCCGAGCGCTACCGTGGCCCGTGCCATGGGCCGCAAGAAAGGCATAACGACGGTGTATCAGCGAATTCTCCTCGCTTACGACGGCTCGATCGAGGGGCGCACCGCCCTGCGCGAAGGAGCGCTGTTGGCGCGGCGCTATGGAGCGCAGGTATTCGTGCTCTCGGTGATCCGCGAGGCGGCGGGCACCAAGCTCGGCGAGGGTGTCGGCGGCGGCGGCATCGCCCAGCAGCGGGAAGAGTACGAGCGTGTGCTGCAGGAGGGCATGACGCGGCTCGCGGCGCTCGGCTTCCAGGCCTGGGGAAAGCTCGCGATCGGTGAGCCGGCGCGGGAGATCGCCGCCTACGCCGAGCAGGTGAAAGCCGATCTGGTGGTGGTCGGGCATCGGCGCCAGAGCGCGATCGGGCGCTGGTGGTCCGGTGCGAGCGGCGCCTATCTCAGCGATCACATCCGTTGCAGCCTGTTGGTTTGCCGGAATGTCATCGACGATCAGCACTTCGCGAGCCTCCTTGTGCAGCCTGCAACGGCCCCGGCCACCGCCGACACGGGCTCTCCGGCCACGCCTGGTCCGGTGGTGCACGCACCGTCTCCAACACCGGCGCCGGCGCACGCTCCGCCGCCGGCGAGAAGCCGGAGGGTGCGGGCCGCGCTGTTTCTGCTGTTGCCGGTCGTCCTGATCATCGCGCTCATTTTCTACGCCCTGGGCGGCGGCACGATATCGACAGACAACGCCTACGTGGAGGCCAACACGGTCGGCGTCTCTACCGACGTATCGGGCATCGTGGGACAGGTGTACGTGAAGGAGAACCAGCCGGTCACACGCGGCCAGATCCTCTACACCCTTCGCGACCAGCAGTATCGTTTCGCGCTGGATCGCGCCAACGCACAGCTCGTCACCGTGCGCGACAGCCTGCTCGCGCAACAGGCGAGCTATCGGGAGATGCAGGCGAAGATCGCGCAGGCACACTACGATCTCGGCTACAGCCAGGTGCAATTCAAGCGCGCGCAGAACCTCTCCCGCGCTCATATCGTCTCCAAGACGGGCTATGACACCGCGCACCGGGATCTGTCGAGCGCGCAACAGGCGCTCGCATCCCTGGAGGAGCAGCTCGCCGGCATCGCAGCCAATCTCAACGACCATCCGACGGGGCCGGTGGAGCAGTATCCGCAATATCTGAGCGCGCTGGCTGCGCGCAACGAAGCTGCGCGCGAGCTAGCCCATACCGTCGTGCGCGCGCCGTTCAACGGCATCGTGACCAGCGTGCCATCGGTCCAGCCGGGACGTTATCTTGCGGCCGCCGTCACCGCCTTCTACCTGGTGGACACCGAGCACGTATGGGTGCACGCGAACCCGAAGGAGACCGAGCTGACCTACGTGCATTCCGGGCAAGCCGTCACGGTGACGGTCGACACCTATCCCGGCAAAACCTGGCACGGCAAGGTTGCGAGCATCAGTCCGGCGGCCGCGCAGCAGTTCTCGCTGCTACCGGCTCAGAACACCAGCGGCAACTGGGTGAAGGTCGTGCAACGCATCCCGGTGCGCATCGCCGTGGACACGAGCGACCGGAACCTGCCGCCGCTACGCGCGGGGATGAGCGTGGAGGTCAGCATCAGCACCGGCCACGCGCGCGGCTGGTCCATCCTGTGACGAAGACGCGGCAATGGCCGAGGAGCTGAGCCCGACCACGCCCAATCGTGGCGGCATCACGGTGTGCGTGATGCTGGCGACGCTCATGCAGTCGCTGGATACGACCATCGCCAACGTGGCGCTGCCGCACATGCAGGGAAACCTGGCGGCGAGCCAGGACCAGATCAACTGGGTCCTGACCTCCTACATCGTGGCGGCGGCGATCGCGACGCCGCTCACGGGATTTCTCACGGCGCGGCTCGGTCTCAAGCGCCTCTTCATCGTGTCGGTGGTCGGTTTCACCATCGCCTCCATGCTCTGCGGCATGGCGCAATCGGTGACCGAGATCGTGCTCTTCCGCTGGCTGCAGGGCCTCTTCGGCGCCGCCCTGGTGCCCCTCTCACAGACCGTACTGCTCAACATCAATCCGCCGCAGCGGCAGGGCTCGGCGATGGCGGCCTGGGGCATGGCGGTGATGGCGGCGCCCATCCTGGGTCCCGTGCTCGGGGGCTGGCTGACGGAGGATTACAGCTGGCGGTGGGTGTTCTACATCAACCTGCCGATCGGCATCGTCACGTTCATCGGCATGATCGTCTTCCTGCCGCAGGCTCGCCGCCGCAGCCAGGCGCGGCTCGACTGGACCGGCTTCGTGAGTTTGAGCATCGCCATTGCGGCGCTGCAGGTGATGCTCGACCGCGGGCAGGAGCTCGACTGGCTCGGCTCGAAGGAGATCGTGGTGGAGCTGGTCGTGGCGGCCTCCGCCTTCTATGTCTTTCTGGTGCACACCTTCACCGCGCGTGAGCCGTTCCTGCGGCCGGCGCTCTTTCGCGATCGCAACTTCACCGCGGGAGTCATCTTCGTCGCGATCGTGGGCCTGACTTTCTACGCCTCGCTGGCTCTGCAGCCGCCTTATCTGCAGGACCTCATGAACTATCCGGTCATCACGGCCGGCTTCGTGATGGGTCCGCGCGGCATCGGCACCATGGCCGCCATGATGGTCGTCGGCAAGCTCATGAACCGGGCGGATACGCGGCTCCTGCTCGGAATCGGACTGGCCCTTTCGGCGTGGTCCTTCTATCTGATGGAGGGATGGACGCCGGACGTGTCGAGTTGGGCCGTGATCTGGGTGGGGGTGATCCAGGGTGTGGGGCTGGGCTTCCTCTTCACCCCGCTCAGTGTCGTATCCCTGTCGACGCTGCCGCCGGGCGTGCGGCCGGAAGGCGCCGGCTTCTACAACCTGGCGCGCAACGTCGGCTCCAGCATCGGTATCTCCATCGTGGGCGCGCTGTTGGCTCGCTCCACGCAGGCCAACCACGCCGACATCGCCCAATACGTGACTTCGGTCAATCACCAGTTCGGTAACCCGGCCGTCGAGCAGGCGCTGAACCCCCTGACCGCATCCGGCCGCGCCGCGCTCGATGCCCTGATCACGCGGCAGGCGCAGGTGATCGCTTACATCAACGACTACAAGTTCCTGATGATCGCGACTCTGGCGGTGATTCCACTGCTCGTCGTTTTCACCGGGAGAGCCGGTGTGCCCAGCGGGGAGCATTCGACGGTGGCGGAGATGTGAGGTGCCGTCAGCCTACCACGCACTCGAATCGCCGGTAGCAGGGGCTGGCTTGCAGCCGAGCCCGTCGCGACCCCGAGTCATGACTTCGACGAGGCGCTGCGGGAATTGCGCGCGTCAGAGGGGGAGGAAGGCGGGCCCTGCGGTCAAAGTGAATAGAATGGTTCCAGCCCCATGCCGAGACGCATGTCATGGGCGAAGAACGCCAGAACGTGCTGAATGACGGCAATCCCGTCATGCCACAAGGCCATGCTCAGTGCTCCGTAGATGATCAACTGTGGATGTAACTTTCCAGCTGCTCGATCGCCCGCTGTTGCTCCTCGATGACGGCCTTCACGAGGTCGCCGATGGAGATCATGCCGATGACGTGGCCCTGCTCCAGCACGGGAAGATGGCGGATGCGGCGCTCCGTCATCAGGCGCATGCAGTCCTGGATGGAGCTGTCGAGGGAGATGGTGACGACCGGCGAGCTCATGATCTGCCACACCGGTGTCTCGGCGGAGGAGCGGCCGAGGAGGACGACTTTGCGGGCGTAGTCGCGCTCCGACACGATGCCGACGACATCGCTGCCGCGCATCACCAATAGCGCGCCGACGTGGTGATCGGCCATCATCCGGATCGCTTCGAGCACGGGGTCTTCCGGCTCGATGCTGAAGAGCGCCCGATCCTTGTGATCGAGCAGATGACGCACGGTAGTCATGATCTACCTCCGGCATCGCGGCGGCGCGCCGCACCCGTCGGCGACAGACTAGCGCTTGGCGGGGGCAACTTCCACAGTCAGGGTGACGGTGGCGTCGATATCGATCGTCCCCGCCTCTACCGGGGTGGCAGGGGTTCGAGCCGCGGCGACGCTCATCTTTTGCGCATAGAGGGGCAACGGCCGGCCTTCGGGGACCTCCTCGCCTACCGCCAGAACGCGGACGACCTCGAGGTCGAGCGCTTCGGCCAAGGCCTCGGCATCGCGCCGCGCGTTCTGCGCTGCCTCCCGCAGCGCCTCGGCCCGCGGCACCGCCTCGTCGCGCAGTGCGAAGCGGATGTCCTGCACATTGTTGGACCCTGCCTGCGTCGCTGCATCGATGACCCGGCCGAGCCGCGACAGGTCATCCAGCCTGACCTGGACCACGTTGCTCGCGGTGTAACCGGCGATGGTGGGGGTACCGCCACCACGAGGGTAGTTGTAGTTCGGGCCGACGGAATATTGCGTCGTGGTCAGCTGAACGCCGGTGCCCGCGGCCCGCTTCACGGCCGCAATGACTGCCGAGACACGCGTGGCATTCTGCTCCGTGGCGGCCTCCGATTTCCTCGCCTGGGTCGTCACGCCGATGTCGATGTAGACTCGGTCAGGGGGCTTCGACACTTTCGCCTGGCCCGTGACCTGTATGGTGGCAGGGCGCGGCGGCGGAGCCGAAGGCGCACCCGGAGGCGACTGGGCCATCGCCCAGGAAGATGCGGCGCTCAGCGCAACGGCGACGAGTAGTCTCATGCAGTCATTCTACACGCCAAGATCGTGATACTTGGACGCAACGTGACGCTTCCCGGTTCCCTCCGCAGGGCGCTGGAGACCGTGATCGGCGAGCCCGTTTCCCATGTCCGCATCACAGAGCATTCGCTGTATGCAAGGCTTCATCACCGTGCCATCGCCACCACCCGCCGGCGGCGCATCTATCTACGCGGCTCGGCGCAGGACTTCTTCGATGATCCCTGGCTCATGTTGCACGAGTACTGTCACGTGCTCAAGCAGTGGGAGCCCGGCGATCTGACCCTCGCGAGTTACTGCCGGGAGTGGCTGCGCAACGGATACTGGAACAACCGCTTCGAGGTCGAGGCACGCGCCTTCGCGGATAAATACGTGCATGCGCTGCGCCGGGTCTATCCCAGCAACGCCTCGCGGCGGTAGAGGCGGCCGGCGGCAAAGACCAACAGCGCTCCCAGGACGAGTGTCGAGCATACCGACAAAGCGACATACGCCGCTGGCAGCGGCTGCATCCTGATGAGGCTGAGGATGATGAAATGCTGGCCCAGGGAAGGTACCGCCATGAGGTCGGCCCGCGGCTGCAGGCCCAGGAGCCCGGCGAACAGGAGCGGCAGCGTCGGAACCAGAAGGACCAGTCCGACATAGGTCTGGGCCTCGCGATAGCTGCGAGTGTAGGCGGCCACCAGCGTCATGAGTGCCGCCCCAAGTGGCACGAACGGCAGGCAGGCCAGCACGATGCCCACCGCGACCCGCGGCCCGAAGTCCGCGCTCATGCCGAATCGTTCGAGCCCCACGAATCGCAGCGCGATCGCAAATGCCGTCACGGTCAGCGTGAGCGACAGCGTCATGTACGCGCAGGCCGCCAGAATCTTGCCGTATATCAGGTGCTCGCGGCGCACGGGCACCGTGAGCAGGGGCTCCAGCGAGCCGCGTTCCCGCTCTCCCGCCGTGGCGTCGATCGCCAGGTATATACCACCCATCAGCGTCGTGAGCAGTACCAGGTAGCTCAGCATGGACAAGGCGAGCGCCGAACGGCCGGCCGGCGTCGAAATGTCAACCGGATGCAGCACGATCGGAACGCTGAGCAGCGGGTCCAGCCCACGCGCGACCAGGCGCAGGCGCGCGATCGTCGCGCCGTACTGGTTGACGATGGCGGCGATACGCTGGACGCTGCGGGCGCTTTCGGTGTTGGATTCGTCGGCGAGCAAGAGCAACGGCGCCGGTTGTCCGGCTTCCAGGCGTGCACCGAAGTCGTCCGGCACCAGCAGGACCTCCTCGCCGCCGTGCGCCGCCACCTCGCGCCGGGCCGCCGCCTCATCCTCCGTGACCATCCTGACCCTGACATCGTACTGGCGCAGAAAGCTGAGCAGGTTCGGCGCGCGCTGCGCATGCGATACCGTCAGATGAAGCGGGCGATCGCTCTGCGTCCCCGCGCCGCGAAAACTGAGGGACAGCGCGCTCGCGACCAGTACCGGGCCGAAAAGGGGGCCGAAGATCAACGCGGAGATGAGCGTACGCCGGTCGCGCAGATTCTCGCGAACCTCCTTGAGGAAGACGCGCCAGATCGTCCTCATCGGCCCGGCTCCCCAGCCGGCGGGAGGGAATCGGTCGCCCCGACCAGGCGCACGAACGCCTCTTCCAGCGACTCCGTTCCCGCGCGGCCGCGCAGGCCCTCGGGGGTGCCCTGCGCCACGACGCGGCCGTGGGCGATGACGACTACCTCATCGCACAGCACCGCGATCTCCTGCATCACGTGGCTGGAGAAGAGGATGCAATGACCCTGCTCGCGCAGCCGCTGCAACAGCCCACGCAGCGTTCGCACGGCCATGACATCGAGGCCGTTGGTCGGCTCGTCCAGAAGGATGTTCCGCGGCCGATGAATGAGCGCCCGTGCCAGGGCGGTCTTGATGCGCTGTCCTTGCGAGAAACCCCGCGCCGGACGATCCGCGAAATCCTCCATTTCGAGCTGGCGGATGAGCTCCGCGGTGCGCCCTCGCCGCTCCAGGCGCGCAAGCCCATGCAGCGCGCCGAAGTAGAGGACGTTCTCGCGTGCGGTCAGGTTAGGGTAGAGGCCGGCCCCGTGGGGAAGTACTCCCATGCGATGGCGGGCCGCGAGCGGGTCGCCGACAACACTGATGCCGTCGATCAGGGCGTCACCGGAATCCGGCGGCAGGACCGTGTAGAGAATGCGCAGCGTCGTCGATTTCCCGGCGCCGTTGGGGCCGAGAAGTCCGGTGATCCGGCCGTCGGGGGCGCGCAGGCTCACGCCGCTCACCGCAGCGACTGTCCCGAATCGCTTGCTGAGTCCTTCGGCTTCGATCAAGGCGTCGGCCCGTTCCGCGTCAGGAAAAACGGCAACGGCGACAGATGGCGCGTGCAGGTCGTGTCGAGGTCCGAGACCGACGCGTCGCGCACGAACCGCGCCATCACGCCTGCCATGCAGGGATCGGTGAGCTGGCCGTGTCCGAAACCGGGTATCACGACACTCAGGCTGTGGGTGAATCCGCGGCTGGCCTGCGCGGCATAGCGCGGCGGGGTGACCGGATCGTTGCTGCCCGAGAGGAGCAGTGCCGGCACGTCGGAGTGCAGCGCCCGGTGGAAATCGGGGTCGACCGGCCCTCGCGGCCAGATCCTGCAGATCGCCTGCAGCCCATCGAGTTGCGAGGTGCCGAGGAATGTCCTGGCGAGCTCCGCACGCTCCTCAATGTCGACCCGATAGAAGGGAACATCCTCCGAGCACACCACCGTATCATTCATGCCTTCCGCGATCGCATCGCCGTACACCCGGTCGATGAGAAGGAACTGCCCTGCGAGCGGCGTGAAGTTGCCCGCTGCGTCGGCCTCGTGCAGGTCGAGGGGCAGGAGCGCCGCGAGCTCCGCTGTGTAACTCGCGAGACGCAGCACCATCGCGAGATGGTAGGTCGTGAACTGCAGGCGATAGGGCTCGCCGCTCGTCGGATCGGTCAGATCGACCCATACGGGATGGCCGGCGAGCTCATCGTGCACCTGGCGATAGGCCGCCGCCGGATCGCCGAAACGGGTATGGCAGGCCGGCTGCTGCACACAGCGTGAAAAGATGCTCGACAAGGCGGCTTGTGCATCGAGCGCGCTCGTGGCCCCGAGCGCCAATTGCGGCGGCACTACGCCGTCCAGGATGACGCTGCGGACGCGGTTGGGAAAGCGGCGCAGGTATTGCTGCGCGACGATCGTGCCGTAGGATGATCCATAGAAATTGATCCGCTCATAGCCCAACGCCGCCCGCACGTGGTCGAGGTCCTGCACGGCGAGGCTCGTGGTGTAGAACCGTACGTCGGCATGCGCGGTCAACGTTCGCAGGCAACGCTGTGTCTCGGCAACGATCTCCGCGTTCGTGCTCTGATACAGATCTTCGTCGCTCGACTCGCAGTCGAGGGCGTTGGAGCCGCCGGTGCCGCGCTGGTCGACGAGCACGATGTCGCGGTCGCGATGGATGCGCTCGAACGCCGGCGCGACACTGGCGTAGAAGGAGGCCGCGCCCATCCCGGGACCTCCGGCCAGAACGAACAGGGGATCGGGCTGCTTGCGCGTGCTGATGGCGGGCACCACGGCGACGTGCAGTTCGATCCGCCGTCCGTGCGGCTCCGCGGGATTCTCCGGCACGGCCAGCCGGCCGCATTGCGCCTGGACGAGCGTCAGGTCGAGCGCCTGGTGCAGCTCGCATCCTGACAGCACCAGCTCACGTGCGGGCGCGGCGTGACACACGCCGGAGCCGACGAGGGCTGCGGCCGGTAGCGCGGCAGCCAGACAGGAAAGCAGCAGTGCGGTGCGGAGACTCACTCGGGGTGAGAGGATAAGGCATCGGCGCAGATGTCGACATTGCCCTTGTTCACGCGCCGGCGGGCTCTACAATATTCCAGATGCGCTTTTCCCAACCTTTCGATGTGATCGTCATCGGCGGCGGCCATGCCGGCACGGAAGCCGCGCTGGCGGCCGCACGCATGGGCGCGCGCACGCTGCTTCTCACCCAGAGCATCGAGACTCTGGGGCAGATGAGCTGCAACCCCGCGGTGGGTGGCATCGGCAAAGGCCACCTGGTACGGGAGATCGACGCACTCGGCGGGGCCATGGCGCGCGCGACGGATCGGGCGGGCATCCAGTTTCGGACGTTGAACGGCAGCAAGGGCCCGGCGGTGCGGGCCACCCGTGCCCAGGCGGATCGCCAGCTCTACAGAAAAGCCATCCGCTCACTGCTCGAGAGCGAGCCGCGCCTGTCTGTGTTCCAGCAGGAGGCGGCGGACCTTCTGCTCGAGGGGGAGAGGGTGCGGGGTGTGGTGACAGTCACCGGGATAACCTTCGCAGCGCCCGCCGTGGTACTCACGGTCGGCACTTTCCTCGGCGGCCGAATTCACGTGGGCCTCGATCACTACCAGGGCGGACGCGCGGGCGATCCAGCCTCGAACCGGCTGGCGAGCCGACTGCGGGAGCTGCCGCTGCGCGTCGGTCGACTCAAGACCGGGACGCCGCCACGCCTGGACGGGCGGACGCTCGATTTCTCGGCCATGACACGCCAGTCCAGCGATCAACCATTGCCGGTCTTTTCGTTTCTCGGGCGAGTCGAAGAGCATCCAGTTCAGATCGATTGTTTCATAACTCACACTAATGAGCGGACCCACGAGATCATCCGGCGCGCCGCGGACCGCTCACCGATGTTCACCGGCGTCATCGAGGGTGTGGGTCCCCGGTACTGTCCCTCGGTCGAGGACAAGGTCTTCCGCTTCGCGGACAAGACCTCACATCAGATCTTCGTAGAGCCGGAAGGCCTGGACACCCACGAGATCTACCCCAACGGCATCTCCACCAGCCTGCCGTTCGATGTGCAGTACGAGCTGGTGCGCACCATCCCCGGATTCGAGGGCGCGCACCTGACCCGGCCGGGCTACGCCATCGAGTACGACTACTTCGATCCGCGCGATCTGCGTCCCTCGCTGGAGACGCGCGTGCTCCGGGGTCTCTTTTTCGCCGGGCAGATCAACGGCACGACGGGCTACGAGGAGGCCGCAGCGCAGGGGATCGTCGCCGGCATCAACGCAGCTCTCACCTGCCGTCAGCGCGACGCCTGGGTGCCGAAGCGCAGCGAGGCGTACCTCGGCGTACTGATCGACGACCTGGTGACGAGCGGCACCCGGGAGCCGTACCGCATGTTCACCAGCCGCGCAGAGCATCGCCTCCTGCTGCGCGAGGACAATGCGGACCTGCGCCTGACGCCGCTGGGCCGTGAGCTCGGCCTGGTGGACGATGAGCGCTGGCGGCTCTTCGAAGCGAAGCAGCGCCTGTCGGACGAGGAAACGGCTCGCCTGCAACACGTGCGATTTCACCCGGACAAGGTGCCCGACGAATGGACCCGGCGGGTGCTCGCCGGACCGCTGGCGCGCGACGTATCGGCTTTCGAACTGCTGCGCCGACCGGAAGTCAGCTATGGCGCCCTTCTGGAGATCGCGGGCGCGCCGGACTGGGCGGGCACCCACGCAGGAGCGCGGGCCGGAGGGCCTGACGCCATGGATGGCCAGTGGCACTGCGTTGACGACCGTGTTCCCCAGCAGGTGCGTATGGAGGTCGAGGCCCGCGCCAAGTACGCCGGCTACATCGAGCGTCAGCGCGAGGAGATCGACCGCCAGCGCCGCAACGAGGAGACGAAGTTGCCCGACGACCTCGACTACGGGCAGGTCGCAGGCCTCTCACACGAAGTGCGCAGCCGTCTGGCGGAATACCGCCCGGCCACCGTCGGACAGGCCGGGCGCGTGCCGGGGGTGACGCCGGCCGCCGTCACGCTGCTGCTGGTTCACCTCAAGAAGCGCAGCCTGGCGGCCGAGCGGGCGCGGGTCGCATGACAGTCTCCGAGACAGTCGCGGAGGCGCAGCTGCGCAACACCTTTTTGACGCGGGTGGCCGCGTGCTGGTCCCGGAGCGATTCGCTGGTCTGCGTGGGACTCGACCCGGAGATCGAGCGCTTTCCGCGGCAGATCGCCGAGCAGCCTTCGCCGATCTTCCAGTTCAACAAGGCCATCATCGACGCCACGGCGGATCTCGTGTGCGCCTACAAGCCGCAATTCGCCCACTACGCCGCCTAC
The DNA here is from genome assembly GCA_036278795.1 of Steroidobacteraceae bacterium. Classification (GTDB taxonomy): domain Bacteria; phylum Pseudomonadota; class Gammaproteobacteria; order Steroidobacterales; family Steroidobacteraceae; genus 13-2-20CM-66-19. The sequence goes on from DASUKK010000015.1 coordinate 20,834, forward strand.
GAGGCGGAGGACCAGCTGGAGCGCACGATCGAGTACATCCACCGCACCTACCCGGGCGTGCCGGTGATCCTCGATTCCAAGCGCGGCGACATTGGAAACACCGCGGAGCGCTATGCCATCGAGGCCTTCGAGCGCTACGGGGCGGACGCCGTCACCGTCAATCCGTACCTCGGCGGCGACTCGCTCGAGGCTTTTCTGCGGCGCGAGGACCGCGGCGTGATCGTGCTCTGCCGTACTTCCAACCCGGGGGCGCGCGATCTGCAGGATCTGATGGTTGGCGGCGGCGGCCGGCGGCTCTATCACGTCGTCGCGGAGCTGGCGGCAAGCCGCTGGAATACACGCGGCAACTGTCTGTTGGTCGTGGGCGCCACTTATCCGCAGGAGCTGGCCGAGATTCGCCGCATCGTCGGTGACATGCCGCTTCTCGTACCGGGCGTCGGCGCCCAGGGGGGCGATGTCGCGCAGGTGGTGCGTAATGGGCAGACCGCCGCGGGGACCGGCCTCATCGTCAGTTCCTCACGGGGCATCCTCTACGCGTCCAATGGAGACGATTTCGCTTCGGCCGCCAGGGCCGCGGCTCTCTCGTTGCGAGAGCAGATCAATGCCCATCGCGTGGCTCGCGCGCTTAGTTGCCATTGATGCGCAGCGCTGCCTGCGCGCTCCTCATTCTGCTGCCTGCCCTCGCGGCGCTCTGCGGCTGCTCGCGCTCTCCGAGCACGGGTCCAGTGGGTGCCGCGAAACAGCTGTCAGCGACCCTCCTGCGCGGCCTCGGCGCGGAGCCTGACTCCCTCGACCCGCAGAAGGCTCGGGCCGACGAAGCGCAGCGGGTCTTGCGGGACATCTGCGAGGGCCTCACTACGCTCGACAAGTCAGGCGGTGTGGCGCCCGGCATCGCCGAGAAATGGCAGGTCAGCCCCGACGGCAAGACCTACACCTTTACGCTCCGGCATGATGCGCGCTGGTCGGGCGGGCAGCCCGTGGTCGCGGCGGATTTCGTGGCGGGCCTACGCCGCCTGGTGGATCCCGAAACCGCTTCGCAGTACGCGCAGGTCGTAGACGTCATCGCCAACGCCGGCGATATCATCGCCGGGCGCAAGCATCCGGAAAGCCTCGGAGTCTCCGCCCCCGATCCCTACACGGTCATCGTGCAGCTCAGTACGCCTGCGCCGTATCTGCCGTCGCTGCTCTCGCATCCCAGCACCTGCCCGGTGAACCCCGTCGCTCTGGTCAACGAGCGGGACGCCTACGCGCAACCCGGCAAGCTGCCCTCCGATGGGGCGTTCATCCTGTCGCAATGGGTCCACGGCTCGTACATCTATCTGACGCGCAATCGCTACTACTGGAACAACGCCGCCACGCGCCTCGATGCGGTGAAGTATCTGATCACCCCCGACGAGAATGCCGAGCTGACGCTCTATCGCGCGGACCAGCTCGACGTCACCGACGTCATCCCCAGGAGCCAGTACGGCTGGATCCGGTCGCATCTCGGCGATCAGCTCCACATCGCGCCCGAGCTCGGCGTCTATTTCTACGGCTTCAATCTCCAACGCGCGCCCTTTGCAGGGGACGAGAAGCTGCGCCGCGCGCTCGCCATGGTGATCGACCGCGAGAAACTCGCGCAGCTCGTGCTGCGTTCCGGCGAGCTGCCGGCGTACGGCTGGACACCTCCGGGCGTGGACGGCTACACCTCACAGTCGCCGGACTACCGTACGCTCTCCATGGCGCAGCGAATCGCTGAAGCTCGCAAGCTGTACGCGCAAGCCGGGTATTCCGCCGCACGGCCGGTGCGCTTCGAGCTGCGCTACAACACCGAGGAGATCCACACGCAGCTTGCCATCGCCATCGCCTCCATGTGGAAGCAGACCCTCGGCGCCCAGGTCACTCTCAGGGCGGAGGAATTCCGCTCGCTGATGCAGGACATCGATCGCGGCGATGTGCAGATGTTCCGCTCGAGCTGGATCGGGGACTACAACGACGCCTACACCTTCGCGCAATATTTCAAGAGCGACTTCGGCGTCAACCTGACGCACTATCACAATCCGGCTTATGACGATCTTCTCAATCGAGCCGCCGGCGAGGTCGATCCCGCGAAGCGCCGCGCGCTGCTCGAGCAGGCGGAGCAGCTCATGCTGCGAGACCAGCCGGTGATCCCGATCTACTTCTACGTGAGCAAGCACCTCGTCAAGCCGCGCGTCACGGGGTGGTACGGCGACATCATGAATGTCACGTACAGCAAGGATCTGGGGCTGCGGGGGACCTCAGGGCCGCACTAGCCCGGAGCGACCGTCGCAGGCGGTGTTTTACTTCCGCCAGAACGTGCGCGTAAACAGCACGATCACGCTGAAGATCTCCAGACGCCCGAGGAGCATCGCTGCCGTGCAGATCCAGATCTGCACGGACGTGAGGGCGTGGAGGTTCCAGGCGCCCTGGCCCGGGAGGCCGAATGCGGTGTTGTTGATGGAGGCGACCACGACACGGAAGGCCCAATCGAAGCTCATCCCCGTGAGCAGCATCGCGAACGTCAGCAGCGACACCGTCATGAAGTAGAGGAAGATGAAGGCGAGGACGGCGTCGGCCGCGCGCTCCGGTACGGGCCGGCCGCCGACGCGCACGGGCGCCATCGCGCTGGGATGCACGAGGAGCTTGAGCTCCCTGCCGGCCTGACGCGCCAGGACGAGCGTGCGGAACATCTTGATGCCGCTGCCGGTCGATCCCGTCGAGCAGGCGATGCCGGAGAGGAACAGCATCCAGATGGGCGCGAACACCGGCCAGGTGGTGAAGCCCGTCGCGTGCACTGTCGTCCAGCCTGTGGTGGTCGCGAGTGAGACCACATTGAAGAGCGCGTAACGAAGGGAGGTGCCGAACGTCGGATACACGTGATGCCACGTCAGCAGCCCCGCCACGAACACGATGCTCGCACCGACGAGGATGGCGGCTGCTTTGAGCTCGGGATCGTGGCGGTACGGCTTCAGCGACAGCCGGCGCAGCGCCGCGAAGTGCCGCGCGAAGTTGACTGAAGCGATCAGCATCAGGATGACCAGCACGAGCTCGATGGCCGGCGAGTGGAAATAGCCGACGCTGGCGTCATGAGTCGAAAATCCCCCGAGCGCGACGGCGGAGAAAGCGTGGCAGATCGCATCGAACCACGTCATGCCGCACAGTCGCAGCGCCAGCACGCCGCCCAGCGTGAGCAGGGCGTAGACCAGCCAGAGAGACCGCGCGGTCTCCGTGATGCGCGGCGCGAGCTTCTCGTCCTTCACCGGACCGGGCGCCTCGGCCTTCGAGAGCTGCATGCCGCCCACGCCGAGCAACGGCATCACTCCGATCGCCACCACGATGACCGCGAGCCCGCCGAGCCAGATGAGCGAATGCCGCCAGAAGAGGATCGAGGGCGCCAGCGAATCGAGTCCGTCGAGTATGGTCGATCCGGTCGTCGTGAGACCTGACATCGTCTCGAAGAAGGCGCGCGTGAAGGTCAGCCCCGGCAGCGAGAAGAGCAGCGGCAGGGTCGCGGAGGCGGCCAGCAGGACCCAGCCCAGTGTCACCAGGAGGAAGCCGTCGCGCGCCTTGAGCTCCCGGCGATGCCGGTAGGTGGCCGCCGCGAGCGCCGCGCCGGCGGCGGCGGTGATGGCGGCCGCGAGGAGGAATTCCGTCCAGAGTCCATCGCCCGTGGCGAGCGAGCAGCCGATCGGCAGGACATAAGCGAGTCCGAAGGCGGCGAGAATGATCCCGAGGAGGTGGGCGATGCCGAGCAACTTAGCGTCTCTAATTCATGGGAAAAAGTCGCCTATGGCGCTTTTTGTGCCTGACCATCCCTGGACGGCACCCTTCGGGCCGACCTTCGGTCGTCCAAACGCGCTCCAGCGCGTTTGTCGGCCAGTGGCTTCGTTGCCGCCGGCAAAAGGCGCGACTCTTGCCGGCTGTGTATGCCACCCGTGCTGCATCGGATTGTCCGGGGCCACGTGCTCAGCTCACGGACGCACTGCCCGCATGAAGAGGCGCTCCACCGCTTCGATGTGGCGGCGGTCGGAGAGAAAGAGGATCACGTGATCGTCCGACTGCACCAAGGTGTCGTGGTGCGCCATGATCACCTGCTCCCCGCGCACGACCGCGCCGATCGACGAGCCTTCCGGCAGCGGGATCTGGCATACCGTCCTGCCGATCACCCGTGAGCTGTGCTCATCGCCATGCGCGATCGCCTCGATGGCCTCCGCGGCGCCACGGCGCAGGGAATGCACGCGCACCACGTCGCCGCGGCGGACGTGCGCGAGCAGTGAGCCAATGGTGATGCTTTGCGGCGAGATAGCGACATCGATGCTGCCGCTCTCGATGAGATCGGCATAGGAGGGCTTGTTGATGAGCGCCATCACCTTGTGCGCCCCGAGCCGCTTGGCCAGCATGGCCGAGAGGATGTTCGCCTCCTCGGAGTTGGTGAGGGCCGCGAACACGTCGGTGCTGTCGATGTTCTCCTCGATCAGCAGCTCCTCGTCGGCGGCGTCGCCGGCGAGGACGATGGTGTTCTCGAGCTGTTCAGACACCCGCCGCGCCCGGCGCGGGTCGCGCTCGATGAGCTTCACCTGGCTCGCTTTCTCCAGCGAGCGTGCGAGGCGAAAGCCGATGTTGCCGCCGCCGGCGATCACCACCCGGCGGACCCGGGTGTTTTCCTTGCGCAGCTCGCCGATCACCCGCCGGATGTCGTCACGCGCCGCGAGGAAGAATACCTCGTCGCCCTCCTCGATGACCGTCGCCCCCTCCGGAGGGATGCTGCGGCCGCGGCGGTAGATGGCGACCACCCGCGCCTCCATGCGGGCGAGATGCTCCGGCAGCTCCCGCAGGCAATGGCCGACCAACAGGCCGCCGCTGATGGCACGGACCCCCACCAGGCGGACCTTGCCGGCGGCGAAGTCGAGCACCTGCAGCGCGCCCGGGTGGCGGATCAGCCGGGCGATGTACTCCGTGACGAGCTGCTCCGGGCTGATGAAGACGTCCACCGCGATCGCCTGCTCGCTGAAGAGCTCCGGGCGCTGGGTGTACTCGGCTGAGCGGATGCGGGCGATCTTGGTCGGCGTGCGGAACAGGGTGAACGCCACCTGACACGCCATCATGTTGACCTCGTCGCTGTTGGTCAGGGCGACGAGGATCTCCGCCTCGGCCGCGCCGGCCGCCTCGAGAACCGGCGGGTAAGCAGCATTGCCGACGACGGTATGGACGTCCAGGCGGTCCTGCAGGTCGCGCAACACGTCCTCATTGACGTCGACGACGGTGACTTCGTTGGCTTCTTCCCGCGAGAGATGCCGGGCGACGGTGCGGCCGACCTGGCCGGCGCCGAGGATGAGGATCTTCATTTCGGGGGCTCAGCGCTCAGACGGGCTCTAAATTGGCATATTGCATCATGAGCCACTTGGTGCCCTGCTGCTCGAAATTCACCTGCACGCGCGCATGGGGGCCGCTGCCCTCGACGCTCAACACCACGCCCTCGCCGAACTTGCCGTGGCGCACGCGGGCCCCGAGGCGCATTCCCGGCGGCGGCGGCTCCTCGTTGCGGAACCGGATGACGGGCGCCGCCGGCTGATCCCGCCGCATCCGCGCGGCGGCCGCGGCGCGCGCAACCTGCACGCGCGGCCTGACTTCCGCGACGATGTCCGCGGGCACCTCTTTGATGAATCGCGAAGGCGCGGAGTGAGTGTCCATGCCGTGCACGCGGCGCTGCTCGGCGTAGGTGAGGAATAGATGCTTCATCGCACGCGTCATGCCGACGTAGCACAGACGCCGCTCCTCCTCCAGCGCCTCCAGATCCGTCATGCAGCGGTTGTGCGGAAAGAGCCCTTCCTCCATCCCGCAGAGAAAGACGAACTTGAATTCGAGGCCCTTCGCCATGTGCAGCGTCATCATCTGCACGCTGTCCTGTCCGGCATCGGACTCTCTCTCGCCGGACTCGAGCACCGCGTGAGCCAGAAAGGACTCGAGCGGCGGCAGGTCGACGTCGGTGCTCTCGACAGCGAAGCTGCGGGCGGCGCTCACCAGCTCCGCGAGGTTCTCGAGGCGCGCCTCGCTGCGCGCCAGCTCGCCGCGCGCCTCGATACGCGCCGAGTCCTGACTCGGCTTCTCCTTGCCGTGATGCTCGATGAGCCCGCTCTCCTTCAGCACGATGTCAATCTGCTCGTGCAGAGGCAGTCCGGCGGTCTCCTTTGCCAGACGGTCGATCAGCGCCTGGAAGCCGCGCAGCGCACTTGCGGTCCTGCCGCCCTGTTGCGGGTCGCTGCGGGAGATGGCCGCCTTCCACAGTGAGGAGCCCGCGCTTCGCGCTTCCTCCCGCAGGCCCTCCACGGTCCGCTCGCCGATGCCGCGCGTCGGCAGGTTCACGACCCGCTCATAGGCCGCGTCGTCGTCCCGATTCACCACCAGCCGCAGATACGCGAGCGCGTCTTTGATCTCCGCGCGCTCGAAGAACCTCAGGCCGCCGTAGACCTTGTACGGAATGCGGCCGGCGATGAACGCTTCCTCGAACGCACGCGATTGCGCGTTGGATCGGTACAGCACCGCGATGTCGCTGCGCCGATCGCCGCCGGCGACATAGTCGACTACGCGGCGAGCGACGAACTCCGCCTCGTCGCGCTCGTTGAAGGCGGCGTAGATTTGGAGGGGCAGGCCGGGCTCACCGTTAGTCCACAGCGTCTTGCCCAGACGGCCGGAGTTGTGTGCGATCAGCCCGTTGGCAGCGGCGAGGATTGCGGCCGTGGAGCGGTAGTTCTGCTCCAGCCGGAAGATCTTGCGGCGCGGAAAGTCGCGCTGGAAATCCCGGACGTTCCCAACACGCGCACCGCGCCAGCCATAGATGGAGTTGTGAGTAACGATCCCGTTCGCTATGTAATTGTGAGTTTGCGCGACATTGAGGTCATGAACCTCGAGGTCGAGGTCTTCGTGCTCTACACGCTCGACGACATCGAAGTGTCCGGACGGCGTAGCCATGGCCATCCCGGGACGTATCTCGATAGCACGAATGAATGGTAGAGAGCGGTTGAGGATGCGTCCCTGCAGGATGTAGCGAGCGCCCAGCGTGTCGCGGATCTGTCTGGCGAGGCCCATGAGCTCGCCAAAATCGCGCCGGACCGTCTCGAATCGCCAGCTCCGGCTGCCGCTCCTGGCCGAGCGCACGCTGAAGCCGAGGTCTTCAAGTGCCGCGCGGTCGGAGGCATCGATGCCGATGATGCTGATGCAGTGCATCGGATTCGCGCCGCGCCTGTCACCGCACAATGTAATCACTATATTGCGTCGAGAGGAGTTGCGACTTCGTGGTGCATGATGCGGCCGCTGGAAGTCCAGGCGGGAGTCCTCGAGCAGGCGCTGCGCGGCAGTTTCCGTGTCGATCGAGCGAAAGACACGCTCGATGTACTCCGGGTCATGTACCAAGCCGTTGCGTCCCTTCCCCTTTCGGGGAACGAATGGCAGGGTCGGCAAGCCGTAACGCAGAGATGTGAGCATTTCGTCCAGCCGAGCGTCCTTCTCACTCACATGAGTACGAATGATCCAAGCTGCGTCGGCGTGTTCTTGCAGCGCCCGCTGCCTAAAGCCCACAACCGGCCGGGCTTGTCCTTCGGTATAGACCTGTGACGTACCCACGCGGCATCCGACGCCGCGTTTGTGCATGAGGTACAGGAAGTAAGTCTGCGGAGTTTCGCCCAAGAGATAGCCGGCGAAGTGGGTGTGCTCAGGCGTACTCCTGAGCGTCTGTCCGGACCGAAGATGCAGACAGACCATCCTACCTTTGCGGCGGGCCGTAAATTTCTCTGTCACTTTGGCCGCCCTGAAGTCCCCGCTGCCGTAACTCGAGAGGATTTGCTCCCCCGGCGCTACGGCTTCGATCGCCTTCAGTGAACCGTCGCCCATCGTTACCAGCGTACCCGCGGCGAGACACTGATCATCGTCTCCGACGACGAACGGATGGCCCTCGGATCCGACGAGCAGCTTGATCCAGGCGTACTGGATGGAGTTGGTATCCTGGAATTCGTCGACCAGCACGTGCCTGAAGCGCTGACGATAATGCGCCAGGAGCTGCGGATGATCGCGCCAGAGCTCGTAGGCGCGCAGCAGCAGCTCCGCGAAATCGACCACCCCGGTGCGCGCGCAGGCCTCCTCGTAGAGACCATAGAGCCGGATCATCTGCGTGCGAGTGGGATCGTTGCCGCCCTTGAGGTCCTTGGGGCGTCGGCCCTCGTCCTTGTTCGAGTTGATGAACCACTGCACCTCGCGCGGCTCCCAGCGGGACTCGTCGAGATCGTTGGCCCTGATGATCCGCTTCACCAGCCGCTGCTGGTCGTCCGAATCGAGAATCTGGAAGCCCTGGGCGAGCCCCGCCTCACGCCAGTGCAGGCGCAGCAGCCGGTGCGCGATGCCATGGAAGGTCCCGATCCACAGCACCCCGGGCGGGGCGCCGAGGATCTGCTCCACGCGGCCGCGCATCTCGCCGGCCGCCTTGTTGGTGAAGGTGACCGCCAGGATGGAGTACGGCGAGGCATGCTCTGCCTGGATGAGCCAGGCGATACGGTGTGTCAGCACCCGGGTCTTGCCGCTGCCCGCGCCCGCCAGCACCAGGACGGGCACGAGCGGTGCCGCGACGGCGGCGCGCTGCGCCTCGTTGAGAGGATTCAATATGGGATCGAGATTCATGAGGGGGCGCATTTTAAGGCAAGGCCGCGCCGCGTTGCTCTGTCGTGAACCTGACCAGCGCCACTACGAAGCTGAGCAATACCGGCCCGATGATCAAGCCGAGCACCCCGAACGCCGAAACGCCGCCCACGGCGCCCAGGAACACCGCCAGGGTCGAGACGTGAGCACGATGTGCGGTGAGAAGCGGGCGTGCGACGTTCTCCACCACCGCGAGCAGGGCTCCCCAGAAGGCCAGGAAGAGCGCCGCGAGCCAGTGGCCGCCCACCGCCAGATAGATCACGGCGGGCACCAGCACGACGGCGGCTCCGGCGGGTAGCAGCGCCGCGATCGTCGCCACCACGCCGAAGACCACCGGTGAGGGCAGTCCCGCGAGCGCGAACCCCACGGCGACGAAGATGCCCTGAATCAGCGCGGTCGCGGTCGACCCGAACACCACCGCGCGGGTCACCTGCGCCAGGTAATCGAGCAGCCGCTCGCGCCGCGCGGCCTCGAGCGGAATCAGCCGTGTCAGGTGATCCATGATCGTACGCCCATCCCGCAGCAGGAAGAAAAGCAGGAAGAGCATCATGAAGAAGCCGACCACGGTGCCGAAGAGGCCGAGCGCGAGATTGCCCCCCGCTGCGGCGGCCGATTTCAGGACGGACTGCATCTCGCCGGTGACCCACCCCTGTATCTGCGCCGCGCTGACCGGGAAGTTGGCGCTCGACCAGCGCAGTGCGTCGCCGAGCAGCGGGTAGCTCTCCAGCCGCGCCAGGAGGTGCGGGCGAGTGAGAATGCTCGATCCGCGAAGATAACCCACCAGATTGGCGACTTGGCCGGCAAAGACCACGCCGAGGACGGAGAGCGGCGCGAGCACGAGGAAAGGCGTCAGGCCGGTGATGATGCCCGCCGAGAGCATGCTGCGGCCCTTGAGGCGCCGCGAGAGCCGCTCGTGCAGCGGGTGCAGCAGGAAGGCCAGCACGATCGCCCAGCCGAGCGCGCCCTTGAGCGGCGCCAGCACGGCAAGCAGCAGGTAGGCGAGGATGACCGCGGTGGCGACAAGGAAGCTGCGGCGATAGAAGCCCGAGTAGACCATAGGCGCCGTCACGGGCTCAGTTGCCCGCCGCTCATGCCAAGTCCCGCAGCAGCCCGGCCACCAAATGGGCCATCTCGGCTACTTTGGCCGGCTTCTGGATCACGGTGCGCACGCCGACCTCCGTCGCACGCCGCGCGTCGGCCGGATCGATGCAGCCGCTCGCGATGACCACCTTCGCGTCGGGACGAATGGCGAGCACCGCCTGCGCCAGCTCGACGCCGCTCATGCCGCCGGGCATGGTGAGGTCCGTCAGGACCAGGGTGAACGCGTGCGGCTCCCGGCCAAAAGCCGCCAGCGCCTCGTCCGCGTTGGAGAAGCCTTGCGAGGCGATGCCGAGCTTCTCGAGCGCGCGTGTGACGAGAAAGACCAGCGTCGGCTCGTCATCCACATAGAGGACACGGTCGCTCGAGGTGCTCACCACCTGTTCCTCAGCTCCCGCAGCTTGAGGAATACGGTGCTCGCGTCGGGCGCATCGCCGATGTCCGGGAACGCCTCACGAAGCCGGGCGATGACCGTCGGGCTCTGCAGGCGGAAAAACGTGTTGATTCGCTTCTCCTCGCCGAGGGTCGTGATGGCCGTCGCGGCCGGAGCCTGCCCGCGGGCAGCCAGGAGGAGGTCTCGCGCCGCGATGTTGTCGGGCTCGCGATCGAGTGTGAACTCCAGGTTGCGCGCCAGGTACTCGTGGCCGGGAAAGACCCGCGTTTGCTCCGGCAGGCGCGCGAGCTGGGTCACGAAGGTCTCATAAAGCTCACGCGGGTGACCGCCGTTGTGACAGTTGCCCGCGCCCGCGTTGAAAAGGGTGTCGCCGCAGAAGAGCGCCGGCTGATCGCACCTGGCGAGCAGACAGATGTGCGCCATGGTGTGGCCCGGCGTGTCGAGACACTCCAGCTCGATTCGACCGACGCGAACGATGTCGCCTCTTCCCAAGCCACGGTCAACACCCCCAATGCGGTTGGCCGCTGCCGCGTGCGCCAGGACCTGCGCGCCGGTCGCGCCGACGAGGCCCCTGTTGCCACCCGTGTGGTCCCCATGCTCATGGGTGTTCAGGATCTGGGTGATCTGCCAGCCTTTGGCCTGCGCCGCCTCCAGGCACAACCGCCACTCCAGGGGATCTATCGCCAGCGCTTCGCCGGTCTGTGGACAGGCGACGAGATAGTGGAAATTGCGGTAGGGATTGGCCGACCAGATACGCTCGATGAGCATCCGGCGAGCATACCGGAACCGGCCCCGCTAGGCCTCTTTCGGGCCCAGCCCGGCCTGTGAGAGCGCTTCGCTCGGCTGGGGCTCCGCAACCCGCAGGGTACAGAGCCCGCCGATGACCATGCTGACGCCTCCCAGCACCAGCCCGAAAGCCGGCCGGTCGCCGAAGAGCGCGTGGACCAGCCCGCCGAGCACGCTGGCCGCCAGCATCTGCGGAATGACGATGAAGAAGTTGAAGATGCCCATGTAGACGCCCATCTTCTCGGCCGGCAGGTTGTCCGAAAGGAGCGTGTAGGGCAGCGACTGGATGGATGCCGAGGCGAAGCCGACGCCGGCCATGGAGAGCAGCAGCCAGTCGGGGCTGTGGACCCAGGCGAACGAGGCGAGACCGAGTCCGCCCGCCGCCAGGTTCACGAGGTGGCTCCAGCGCAGTCCGAGCAGCCGGACCATGAGCGGAATGACCACCGCGCCCGCGATGAGAAAGCAGTTGCTGGCCGCGAAGAGCACACCGACCCAGTTGGCACCCGCGTTGTAGGCGACCGACCGGGGATCGGCGCTGCCGAACTGCACCGCGGTCACGGTCGGTGTGGTGTAGATCCACATCGCGAAGAGCGCGAACCAGGAGAAGAACTGCACCCAGGCCAGGCGGCGCATCGGCCCGGGCATGCCGTAGAGGTCGCCCATCACCTGGCGCACCATGCCGCGGCTCGAGGTGGCACTCAGCCACACGAACAGCGCGCCGAAGACGATCAGCCCGCCCGCAAGCAGGTAAAGCTCATCCGCCAGCGCAAACCGTCGGATCGCGGCGATCCCGAGTCCGCCCGCCACCAACATGACGAGGCCGAGCCGCCACGCGCGGGAGGCGTCGGTGAGTGGAAGCGCCAGGTTCTTGCGAGCAAAGCTCAGCAGCCGTTCCGGTGCGTACTCGCGGGTGGTCACCACCGTCCAGCCCACCGCGCAAAAGAGTACCGCGGCGCCGACGTAAAAGGCGATGCGCACCGTGGCCGGAATCTGACCAGCCGGAGCGACGTTCGCCACTCCGAGCTTGGCCAGCGCCCACGGCAGTATCGAGGCCAGCACCGCGCCGACGCCGATGAAGAAGCTCTGCAGCGCGAAGCCCAGCGGCCGCTGCGACTCGGGCAATTGATCGCCGACGAAAGCCCGGAACGGCTCCATGGAGACATTGATGGAGGCATCCATCAGCCACAGCATCAGGGCCGCCACCCACAGCATCGATGAGTTGGGCATGGAGGCCAGCGCCACGGTCGTGAGCAGCGCGCCGCCGAGAAAGTACGGCCGCCGCCGGCCGAACCGCGTCCACGTATGGTCGGAGGCGTAGCCGATGATGGGCTGCACGATGAGGCCGGATAGCGGCGCCGCCACCCAGAGGATCGGGATTTCCCGCAGGTCCGCGCCGAGTGTCTGGAAAATCCGGCTGACGTCGGCGTTCTGCAGTGCGAAAGCGAATTGAATGCCGAGAAAGCCGACGCACATGTTCCAGACCTGTCGGAACGACAGCTCGGGTTTCGCGGTCATGGAGCGTTTCTCCGTGCGGCGAGCGGCGCGATCCGCAGGGCGCCGATGAGTGCGCGATTGAGTGGACCGGTGGCGCCGCCGTTGGCGATTGGCCGCGGCCGCGCCACCTGCTTGCCGTCCGCCGGCTTCCGGCCGGCCTTGCCCGCGGCTGACGGTGCGGGTGCGGGCGGCGGTGGGCCGGTGTAATGGGCAAACTGCGCCAAGTCACTCATGTTGAACCCCGGCAGGAGGGAGAACGTGCAGGACGCACCCGCCCGGGCGTCGAAACGAATCGTAGTGGAGGCTTGCCACCCCTCGCTGTGGGGCATGACGATGGGCCGCACCTGGCTGGGGCTGCCTGTGCAGCGAACCTCGAGCTGCCGCACCGCCGCGGTGATGCCGGTATTGATGGGGCCGTGGCGGTTGGAGTAGTCCAGCCAGGCGACATATCCGCCGCCGCGGGATGCCGTCCAGTGCCTGGGCCAGGGGCCGTCCACGCGGCCCGCCGGCCCGGTGCCGGAGTCTGCGGGGAGCGGTCTGGAGGGCGCTGCCGCGGCCGCCGACAGGTACAGCGGTGCCTTCATGGGCGGCGGGGCGACCCGGGCCGGCTGCGCGATGAGCTGCACTTCCGTCCTATCACCCTGGTGCTGGATGCCGCCTGCAGTCAACAGCGCGCCGTCGAGATCCGCCGGGCGATCGAGCACGATGGAGCGCCCGTCCATGTAGAGGCTGATCTGACGCCCGGAGCCGAACAGCATCGGCACCAGTGAGGCCGGAAGCTGCGGCACGATGCGGCCATCGTCCTCCAGTCCGAACACGCCGCGCACCACCATGTCGAGGTACCCGGCGACGGACCAGAGCTGCCGTGGCGAATCGACCACGGGTCCGCCGAGATCGCCGGCCACATGCGTCGACTGCGAGAGCAGCGAATAGTTCTCCATGTTGGATGCGTCGAGCGCTGCCCCGCGCATCTGGGAGCGCACCTCGAGCGCGATCAGGGAGGGATCGCCTATCCGCCGCGCCGCGCGCAGAGTGTACTCGCTCACGAACGGCCAGATCGCGCGGTTATGGTAGATAGGCTCGCCGCGCCGCTCCGGCCAGATCACCGGACTTCCCGCCGGCCAGGCGGGATAGTGCTCCAGAGACTCCACCGCCCGCTCCTCGTCCGCCACGCCGCTCGTGATGGCGAGATCCAGTCCGAGGAGGTCGTAGGCATCGAAGGGCCGGGGATCGACGGGACCACCGATGTAGCTCACGTAGAGGCGGCGCCCGGGGCTCCAGAAGCGGCCGTCGATCGCCTGCTTCAGGGACGCGGCCTGCCGTGCATAGAGCGCCGAGACAGCGGTCCGCCCCCGCCGCCGCGCCATGGCCGCGGCGAGTCGCAGCGCCTGGTAGTGCAGGACATTGGTCGAGAGCGCGAAGGATTGCGCGATGAATACGACATCGTGCGCGGTCCAGGCGGGATAAGTCTGCTCGCGCCAGTCGAGGAACGAGGTCTCCCCGCGGTAGAGCCCGACCCGCGGATCGAAGACGTAGCGCCGATCCTGGGCGAGCGTGTCGGTCAGTGTGCGATATACGGTGTCGGCGAAAGCGCGGTCATCGAGCAGATGGCCGGCGGCGAGGAACCAGACCACGCGGTCGGTGCTGATCGGCCAGCTGCCGCCCGAGCCCGTGTCCTGCATCACGTACAGGCCGCGCGACACCGGACCGGCGCGCGGCGATGAGATCTTGAAAAGCAGCGATGCGCGAGCGCGCGCCGGGTCCAGGCGCCAGAGGCCGAGGTCGATGGAGTAGGAAACGTCGCGCGTCCAGACGAAGGGCCACTTCTGCCCTGCGATGAAGCAGCGGCAAGGAATGGGTCGCCCGTGGTCGAATGCCGCGTCGGTAATGGCTTCTACCGAATCCTTGCGCAGGTCCGCCTGAGCCATAGCGAAGAGCGCATCGAAGAGCGGACTCGCGGTTTGCGTGCGCCAGCGTTGGGCTGCGATCACGCGCTCGCCGACGGGGGAATGCAGCACGTACTTTCCGTCGAGCCGCACGCTGATACGCGCTTCCTGCCCGCGCCAGCGGAGGCTATCGTGCCAAGCGGCCGCGGACTCCTGTGATGGCGCTGGCGTCAGCGGCGGCGGGGGCGTAACTCCCGCCGCCCACGCGGGCATCGTCATCGCCGCAAGCAGCACAAAAGCCGCGGCCGCCCCGACTACAGTGTCGAGACGGCCGCGGCGTAGCGGACATGCCTGCCCCAAAATCCCTACTGCTCGAGAATCGCGCCGTAGTGTCCCTGGACACTCACGGTGAGATTGCCGCCGGTGACCTGATAGCTGGTGTTCGTGAGCAGATCCGTCACGAACGAGCCATTGGTCATGCTCAACTGCCACGCGGGGATCGTCACGGTCTCCGTGTTGGCCGTGTTGTTGAGCACCACCGCGATCCGGTGATTGGCATCCCACCGTCCGAACGCATAGATGTGATTGGTCGTGTCGACCAACAGGGTCTTGTAGGAGCCGGTCCGCAGCTGCGGGTACGTATTGCGGATCGAGATCAGCTTCTGCGTCAGCGCCACGGCGGTATTGCTGGTGGTTGCCTGGGTCCAGTCGAAGGTGCGGCGATTGTCCGGGTCGTTGCCGCCCTGCTCACCGTACTCGTCCCCATAGTATATGGTGGGCGTACCGATGTAGGTGAACTGGAAGATGAGCCCGAGGTAGGTCTTCCAGATGTCGGCGCCGCAGCGCGTCGCGAACCGCTCCGTGTCGTGCGAGCCGAGCTCCAGCGTCGAGACCTCCTGCGCGTTGATCGGCAGGTCCGCGCGGGTGCCCAGCAGCCAGCTATCCAGCGAGCTCTCGTTGATCGAGCCCGCGTTGCCGTGATAATCCACACCGCAGATCCATTCCGAGACCGGCTGGGTGAAGCCGTTGTAGTTCATGTACCCGTCCCACTCCGTGCCGTCACTGAGCCAGGGTGAAGGATCGCCCCAGAACTCGCCGATGACGACCGCATTGGAGTTGACGGACTTCACCGCCGTGCGCAGCTCCTGCGTGATCTGGTGGTTGGTGGCATCGCTGCCGCCGTTGCCGCCCGAATCGAGCGCCTGCGGAAAGTCCAGGCGCCAGCCGTCGATGCTGTAAGGCGAGGAGAGATAGGTCTTTACGATGGAAGTGGAGCTGCCGTAGATCTGGTTGCGCACCGCCGAGCCGCTCGCGCCGTAATCGAACTTCGGCATGCCGCCGAAGCCGAAGAAGTCGGAGTAGCTGCCGGGCCAGGTCTGGAAGGTGTAGTAGCCGTAATAGGGACTCGACTGCGACTGGTAGGCGCCCTGGAAGCCGCAGGTGAGGGAGCCGTAGAGCTGCTTCTGGAACCAGCAGTTGCTGTCGCCGCTGTGGTTGAACACGCCGTCCAGGATGACGTAGCCCTTCGGGCCGTTGGTGCTCTTGTGGATGTCGGTGATCAGTGTCTGCAGCGTGGTGCTGGTGCCGAACGCAGGGTCGATGGTGTAGTAGTCCTGGGTGTCGTACTTGTGGACGGTGGGCGACCTGAAGATCGGATTGAGGTAAATGATGTCCGCGCCCAGCGTCTGCTTGATGTAGCTCAGCTTCGTGTCGATGCCTTTCAGGTCGCCGCCGAAGAACACCTCGCTGTTGCAGTTGGTCGGATCGGCCGTGGACAGGACGCTGGTGCCCCACACGTGCTGCTCGGTCGAACAGCCGCCGTATGTGAACGCACCGCTGGTGATGTCGTTGGTGGCGTCGCCATTGTAGAAGCGGTCCGGGAAGATCTGGTAGACCACTCCGTTCTTCATCCAGTCCGGCGTCTTGAAGTTCGGGATGACGAAGAAGTCGCCCGAGGAGGGCTCGCTGGAGGCAATGCCGGAGGCGTTGAGCCAGGCGGTCGCCGTGCCGTCGTTGATCTGGAAGCGGTAGTACTTCTCCGAGCTGCTGGCGGGAATGGTGCCCGACCAGTAGTCGAACGTGCCCGTCGGATCGTTGGACACCCAGACCATCGATACCCAATGAAAGGAGCTGTCCGCCGTGTCGTAATACTTGACGTTGGCGCTGCTGATGTCTCCCTTGCACGTGCGCAGGGTGACGGTTACCGAAGTCGTCGACGTGGGCTCCGGATTGCTGTCGAACAGCGGCCCCTGATCCGAGAACAGGTAGTTCCATTCCACGTTGTTGTCGTTCGAGCACGCCTGCGCGCGGCCTGCGCCGCACAGCAGCGCTCCGCCCAGGAGAAGACACAACGCCGGGGGGGCTCGCAGCAGCCAGCGGCTGCCTGGTTGCGGGTGTTGACGGGTCATCGCTCCACTCCTCGATGTCGGCCATCTTCGGCTCTCCCTGCCCATCGTCGTGTTTGGGCACAGGCCGCTCTCCGGCGGCTCATCTCCGGTCGGTCCGGATGGTCTCCCTCGCGCGCATGCCCGGCCCGGGCCCCCGGGCCGACCGCATGCGACGCTTCATTCGTTGCTGTGGCTGCGGGGGCTACGGCCCTCCATCGCGTCGACGCGAATCCAACACGCAAAGGTTCTTCGTCCGGCCATCAGGCTCCCGAAGACTGTAGTGTCCGTCCGGCTGTCGCGTCGCGACTATCGCGCGCGCTGAGCAGCCGGGCGGTACACGTGGCTTCCGGCGCAGAATGCGACGCGGCTCGCATCGATTGCAACAGTCCGCATACGTATTCAGGGTGCCGGGCGGGCGAGATATGTCGTGTCGATGTCAGGCCGGTCGGTCGAGCCTGTGGGATTGGCGCTTGCTACTGCTCGAGAATCGCTCCGTAGGATCCCTTCACGCGCACAGTAAGGTTGCCGCTGCTGACCTGATAGGTGGCGCCCGTGAGCAGATCCGTCACCCGCGATCCGTTGGTCATGCTCAACTGGTATGCAGGGAGAGTCACCGTCTGCGTGTCGGCGGCGTTGCTGAGCACCACCGCGATCCGGTGATCCGCGTCGAACCGGCCAAATGCGTAGATATGGCGGGCATCGTCCGCCAGCAGCGTCATATACGAGCCGGTTCGCAGCGCCGGGTACCGGCTGCGGATCACTGAAAGCTCATGCGTGAGCGCGATCGGGGCCGTGGCGGCGGTCGCACGTGACCAGTCGAAGGTGCGCCGGTCATCCGGATCGTTGCCCCCCTGCATGCCATACTCATCTCCGTAGTAGATGGTCGGTGTGCCGACGTAGGTGAACTGGAAGATCAGGCCCAGATAGGTCTTGCGGATGTCGCCGCCGCAGCGGGTCGCAAAGCGCACCGTGTCGTGCGTGCCGAGCTCGTTGGTCATCGTTTCCTGGACGCCGACGGGCAGATCGGCGCGGGCGGCATGCAGCCGGCCGTCGAGCACGCTTTCGGTGATCGAGGCCTTTTTGCCTTGCTCGTCCTGACCGCAGAGCCATTCCGAGACCGGCCGGGTGAAGCCGTTGTAGTTCATGGCGCCATCCCATTCCTTGCCGTCGTCCAGCCACGGTGAGGCATCACCCCAGTACTCGCCGAGGATTTCGGCGTTCGGGTTGACGGAGAGCACCGCTGTGCGCAGCTCCTGCATGATCTCGTGATTGGTGGGGTCACTCCCGTCTTTGCCACCGGCGTCGAGAGACTGCGCAACATCGAGCCGCCACCCGTCTATGCCGTACGGCGCCCGCAGATACGTCTGTATCACGGAAGTCTTTGCGCCGTAGATCTGGTTGCGTACCGCGGAGCCGCTGGCGCCGTAATTCAGCTTGGGCATGCTCGGCACGCTCATCGCGAACGTGGAATACGACTTGGGCCAGGACTGGAAAGTGTAATAGTCGTAATAGCGGCTGGACCGTGACTGGTAGGCGCCGGGCTGCGGGCAGGAGATGGAGTCGTAGGTCTGCCGGTCGAACCAGCAGTTGGTGTCGCCGCTGTGATTGAACACCCCGTCCAGGATGATGTGGCCTGCCGGACCGTCGGCGCTGCCGTGGACGTCGGCGATGAGGTGCCGCAGGGTGGCGGCGGTCCCGAAGGCCGGATCCACCCGGTAATAGTCCTGGGTGTCGTACTTGTGGTTGCTGGGAGACCTGAAGATGGGATTCAGGTAAACGATGTTGGCGCCCACCGTGCGCTTGATGTAGCCGAGCTTCCGGTCGACGCCTGCCAGATCACCGCCATAGAACACCGCGCTGTTGCACTCTTTGGTCTTTGCGAAGACGCTCGTACCCCACGCGTGCCGCTCGGTCGGGCAGCCCGCGTAGGTATATTGACCATTGGTCACGTCGTTGGACTCGTCTCCGTCATAGAAGCGGTCCGGGAAGATCTGGTACATCACACTGCTCTTCATCCAATCCGGGGTCTTGAACCCGGGGATGATGAAGAAGTCGCCCGACGACGGCTCGGTGGCGGAGATGCCGGCCGCGTTGAGCCACGCTGTTGCCGGGCCGTCGGTGATCCGGAACCGGTAGCGCTTGCGCGAGCTGCCGGCGGGCACCGTGCCTTGCCAGTAATCGAACCTGCCGGTCGGATCGTGCGACACCCAGTGCATCGCGACGTGGCGCAGCGAGTCGTCCGCGGTGTCGGAGTACTCGATCTCTGCGGCGGTGATGTCGCTCCTGCAGGTCCGCAAGGTCAGGGTGACCGGGCTCGTCGCCGTGGGCTCCGGATTGCTGTCGTACAGCGTCCCCTGATCGGCAAACAGGGCGTTCCGTTCCACCTTGTCGTCGTGCGTGCACGCCTGGGCGCGGCCGGCAGCGCACAGCAGCACTCCGAGGAGGGGGGCGCATGCGAGTATTGGAATCCGGCGCATACGCTCCTCACTTCATCTGAATGCGTGCGGCGACACTCGCCGGCACTTTGATGTAGGTCACGCCGCCGTAGCGATCGCCGCCGATGGTCCAGCAGGCGGTTGCGCACCGCTGCAGCGCAGCCAGATCGGCGACCCGAGTGAGCGGCGCATCGTCGCGAGTGACTCGTGTCGCGACCGTCCGATGGACGGCAAAGACATAGTCGGCGAGGGCCGGCCGATAGCTGCCGCTCGGCGCAGCCACCGCCAGATTGACCGCGCTCGCGGTAGCCTGAGCGCTCAAGTGCTGCAGGAAGTAATTCCCGTGCTCGTAGGCGTAGGTCTTGCCATCATCGTCGTAATAGTCGAACTCCGTGCGAGTCGCGTCCGGAAAGACCTGAACGCGGACTGTGGTGACGGGATGCTCGCCGACATAGTCCTCCACCGGCTGGGTTGGAATGATCGCGCCCTGGCGGATGAAGAGAGGGATGTCGCCCCAGCCCTTGCTGTCCAAGGCCAGGGTGATCGACCTGCCGCCCAGATAGACCTTGCCGCTCGACCAGTCGGTCCAGGTACCCGCGGGGAGGTAGAGGCGCTTGTCGGTCGCACCCTGCTCCACGACGGGCGAGACGAGGAGGTACCGTCCGAAGAGCCAGGCACTGGAGTCGCTGCGGACGTTGGAATCCTCCGGCCAGCCGAACGTGAGCGGCCTGACGAGTCCCACACCTGACACGTGATCGTGCCAGGCATAGGAGTACATGTAGGGCAGCAGCTGATAACGCAGCCTGATGGCATGAGTAGCGGCGCGCTCCGCTACAGGACCATAACGCCAGGGCTGACGCTTTTCCTGATAAACGCCGTGTACGCGGAAGATGGGAGTGAAGGCGCCGAACTCCATCCAGCGCGCGTAGTTCTCATCGGACGGGTGGCCCTGGAAGCCGCCCCCGTCCATGCTCCACCAGCTCTCCCCGACATCGATTGCGCTCAACATGCGTGACCGCTGGCGCGCCATGCTGGCGAAGCCCGTCTGGATGTCACCCGACCACAGCCCGTAGGCGTAGCGCTGGGCGCCCAGCCAGAAGTTGCGGTTCAGGGAGAAGACGCGGGCGTCGGACCGCGCCCGCTGGCCATCGTAAAGGGAGCGCTCCATGTTGAGGAACTGCGTATCGCCGCCCGCCTCATCCGCCTCATCGTTCCACCAGCCGACGATCCCGGTGTCGAAGCTTTTCTGCAGCGTGGGATTGAAGAACCAGGCACGGGTTGCGGGGTTGTCGAAGTCCAGATCCTCGACGGGCTCGTGCGAGAAGTAATCCGGGCTCGGCTTCTCGCCCGGTATCCAGAGGTGATGCGCGGTGGCGTAGCGGCCTTCCTCCGTATCGATGTGGATGCGCGGCTTCATGATGCCGATGAGGTGCACGCCTTGGAGCTCGAGGTCCCTGGCCAGCTTGCCGCTCGGGCCGTCGGGAAATTTCTGCGGGTTCCAGCGAAATTCCCCGTAGTGATCCTCGCCCCACGCCTTCCAGTCGAAGTCGAGCTCGAAGGCATCGAGAGGGATGTGCTTGGCGCGGTAGGTCCGAACGATTCCCAGCAGCTCCTTCTCGTCGATACCCCACTGGCTGTTGATGAAGCCCAGGGACCATTTGGGGAAGAGCGGTGCATGGCCGCTCAAATCCGCGACGGCGCCGAAAATGGCTTCCGGATCACCCGCGATCAGGTAAAGGTCGGGATCCGGCCGCGAGAGCCGGGAGACTCGCAGGCTTCCCGGCGCCAGATCGAATGTGGCTCCGTTACTGTCGAGGAGCATACCGAAACCCGCGGTGCTCCATACGAGGGGCGCACCGGCATCGCCCTGCGCGCCGGCTTTGGCCACCTGTCTGCCGTGAAGCAGCAGCTCCGCGGGCTTCTTGTCGAATGCATCGGTGCCGCCGATGCCGTAGAGCGGAGCTCCCTGCGCGAAGCGCAGCACGAACGTGCCGTGGGCCAGGCTGGCAAAGCCCTGCAGCCGCAACAACGGACGATGTGCGCCGGCAGTGAAGATGGAGAGCGTCCCCGAAGCCCTGTCCACTGCGACGCGGAGCTGCCCTTTGCCAGGAGTCGTCTCAGTGCCCTGCGGATTTGTAGCGACGGTCGTCCCGGAGGGGCCGGTGGCATCCGGTGCCATCACCAGTGTCGACGGGCTTGCTCCTGTCGTCGGAATGAAATGTATGTGCAGGACGTTGTCGCCGACTAGGCGAAGCGACATGGTGCCCCCGGGCAAACGAAGATCGGCCTCCCCGTTGTGTAACTGCGGGCCTGCCCCTGTGGCCGCCGCGTGCCGTGCCGCCGCATGCCGTACTGACGCGTGCCGTACTGACGCGTGCGCCTGACTCTGCCAGACTGTTGAGAGCAACAGCGCACCCAGCATGCCCAGCCGCATCCGATCTCCTGTCATTTGGGTCCTGTGGTCAGTGGAAATTCGAAGCTGCGATACCGCTACTGCAGGATCGCGGTGGAATAGGCAGGGAGCGTCAGGTCGCGCCCAGCGAGGCGGACACCCGGACGCGTGCGCCGGATGACGGCGTGGAAGCTCGCATCCGGCAGATCGATGCTGCGGGAAGTGCCGGAAAGGTTGTGGATCACCAGCAGCCGCTGCGCGTGATCGGCGCGGGTATAGGCGCTGATCACGCCCCCATCGACCGGATACGGCGCGATATCGCCGTCGCGTAAGGCTGGCAGCTCGCTGCGCCAATGGATCAGGCTGCGGTAGAGATACAACACCGACCGCGGGTCGGCGCGCTCCGCGGCGACCGACAGATCAGGCGACGCATTGTCGGGCGCCGGCTCCCACGTAGTCTCTCCAGCCTGCCGCGGGTTGCGATCCCAACGCATGGGCTCGCGAATGCTCGGATCCGGCTTGGCACCGTGCATCCCGATTTCCTGGCCGTAATAAACGAAGAGATCTCCCGGGATGGTGAGCAACAACGCCGCAGCCATCCGCATGTGGCGCTCGTTGCCGCGAAGCTGGTCGAGCACGCGGTCCCGATCGTGGTTCCCGATGAACGGCGAGTCGACGATCGCGCCGCGGGCGCGCTCCCGAAAGCTGCGCCAGCCACTCGCAATGAAGCTGCCGAGGTTCGGGCTGGTCTCGCTGGCGGCGGCGTCGACGAGCAGCTTCGCCAGCGGGAAATCAAACACGGAGCTCAGCCCTGCATAGTAGGGAGCCGCCTGCGCTTCGGTATCAGCGGGCACTTCTCCGAGCAGGAAGACGTCCGGGTCGGTCTTCCGCAACGCATCGCGGTACTGCTGCCACCACGCGATGTTTTTTCCGATCGCGCGCGGCCTGCCGATGTCGGATTTGAAATCGATGTAGATCTGCGTCGTGGCGTCGAGTCTGAAGCCATCGACCCCCTGGGCCAGCCAGAATCGCCCGACCTTGATCATCTCGCGGCGTACCGCCGGGTTGTCGTAGTTGAGATCGGGCATCGAGTCGCTGAAATCGCCGAGGTAGTACCGGCCTCCGCGCCGGTGCCAGGCCGGAGAGCCGACGGCGCTCTGCGCCGCGAGATCGGTCCCTTTGCCGGCCCAGACGTACCAGTCGTGATAGGGGCTCTTGGGATCCACCGCATGCTGGAACCACGGATTCAGATTGCTGGTGTGGTTGAGCACCATGTCGATCAGCACCTTGATCCCGCGGGCGTGCGCCTCCCGCAAAAGGCGGTGGAAATCCGCCATGGTGCCGAACTGTGGATTGATGGCGAAGTAGTTGGTGACGTCGTAGCCGTGGTAGCTGGCGGAGGGATAGATTGGCGTCAGCCAGAGGCCGCTCACCCCCAGCCACTTGAGGTAGTCGAGCTTGCCTGTGATGCCGTTGAGATCACCGACCCCATCGCCGTTCGAATCCGCAAATGAGCGGACGAAGATCTCGTAATAGACCCCGGACGCGGCGTGCCGCGGGAGAGTTGCGGCACTCGTCGCTGCGGCTGTGAGAAAAGTGAATGCCGCCCCGACGAGTGCCGCCGTGAGCCCGCGGTGGCGCCCAGCGCTCGAGGAAATGGGGATCATCCGCCGAAGGATGCGGCGCGCCGGCGGGGATTTGCAACCTACCGCATACGTATTCACCGGGCGAACACGCCCCCGGCCGGGACGGCGCACGGGCTCGAAC
Source organism: Steroidobacteraceae bacterium (assembly GCA_036278795.1). Classification (GTDB taxonomy): domain Bacteria; phylum Pseudomonadota; class Gammaproteobacteria; order Steroidobacterales; family Steroidobacteraceae; genus 13-2-20CM-66-19. Next base: position 44,158 of record DASUKK010000015.1, read on the forward strand.
ACGGCGCCGGGCCAGGCGACCGGAACCGATGATACGGCCATCGTGCTGAGCGCGGACGCGCCTGGCGAGATCGGCTCGACACTCGATCACAACGCTGTGACATTGATCGGCAGCGTGCCGCAGGTGGTGCGCGGCGTCGCAGGACATTCCATTGCTTCCCCCGAGCTGCCGACGATCGTGTCGCTGCCGAAGGCAGCAACGGTCTTGTGTGGCGGATACGCTTGCCGGGCGATGAGCACCGGAGTCCGACGCAGTCAACATCGTTGGGCGGTGCTGGCCGCGTGCGCGTGAATTGTTACATATGCGTGAGACGCTGGAACTAACGTCGCATTCCTAGAATAACGCCAGCGAAATGCAATCTTCCACGCGGGTAACGGTTGGCGTAGGCTGCTTGGAACATCACAGCCGGGCCAGCCGCGGTGAGCACCATATCGGAAATCAAACAGGCTTTACGTGGCCTTTCGGCAGCGGACCCGGATCATCGCGGACTGGCTCGAGGTGCAGGTGGAGGTGTCGCGCTAGCGTAGTTCCGGCCGATAGGACTACACGTGACGCTGGCGCAGATCTACGAGGGCACTCTGACAGGCTGATCGCAGCCGTCCCATACGTGCGACCCGCTTCCCGGAAAATCCCGAAGTCGGGATTGGGCGTCGTGGAGGTTCTCTCCGCGTGCGCCCAAATCGGCTTGATAATCAATGGATTGGGGGGCATCGGTCCTGGCACGAAATCCGCAACGCCGTCGCGCGACTCTACAGTGCCCGCGCGTCATGCCTGATATCGCGATCAACCCCGCAGTCTTGCGTCAGCGCCGATTCAAGCGCCAGGCCGTGGTAGTCATTCCCGTGCTCGCGCTCGTGGCCCTGGTGGCCTGGGCGCTCGGACGCCCGTCCGCGGGATCGGCGGTGCAGCGATCCGATCTATGGATTTCCATGGTGGAGCGCGGCCCGCTGCCCATCGTGGTGAGCGCCGCAGGCGCCTTTCGACCGATCGAGCAGCGATGGATCACCGCGGCCTCCCCGGGCGTGGTGGAGGAGGTCCGGGTGTTGCCGGGCGATCGCGTCGGGCCGGACAGCGTCCTCGCGGTGCTTGCGAATCCCGCCGTCATTTCGGAGCTGGCGCAGGCCAAAGCAAACGTTGCGAGCGCAGAGGCAGAACGGGCCTCTCTGCGTGCTCAGCTGACCAATCAGATGCTGACCCTGAAGGGGCAGCTCGCAACGGACGAGGCGCAGGCCGAGACTGCAGCGGAGCGGGAACGGGCGGAGGGCTCGCTGATCGATGACCACATCGTCTCGATGCTCGAGTACTCGGCGACCCGGTCGCAGGCGAGCGAGTATGCTCGCCTGGCGATGCTCGATCGGCAGCGGATTGCCGTATTCCACCAGAGTATGACGGCCCAGGATCGAGCGGCGGCGGCCAAGGTCGCTGCGCTGCGGGCCGTCCTCGAGAACAGCCGCCAGGGTGTCCAGGCGCTCTCGGTCACCGCCGGCATGCCGGGCGTCGTGCAGGATGTGGCCGTGCATACTGGCCAAACACTTGCGCTGGGAGGAGGAATAGCGCGTGTGGCGGGCGTCAGGGCATTGAAGGCAACTCTGCAAGTGCCGAGCAGCGAGGTAGGCGAGGTCGCCATCGGCCAGTCCGTTACCCTGCAATTGGCCACGGACGTCGCTCAGAAGCTCCGCGGACGCGTCATTCGCGTGTCACCTGCGGTGAGCAATGGGAGCGTAGATGTCGATGTCATGCCGCAAGGTCCTCTGCCCGCGGATGTGCGGCCGAACCTCGCCGTCACCGGCGACATCCATATCGCCGTTATACGGCAGGCCACCTATATTCAACGCCCGGCGTATGCGGGTCCCGACAGCCGCATGACGCTGTATCGCCTGATCGATGCCGGCCGCTCGGCGGTGCCGGTCCATGTGCGCTTCGGCGCGGCATCCGACCAGTACATCCAGGTCGTTGGCGGCCTGGAGCCGGGTGACCGCGTGATCGTGTCCGACACCAGCGGGTTCGCCGGCGAGCCGCGGGTCGCCGTCAGATGAGCCTCGAAGGAGACCGATTCCATGTCCGCCAGTCCTGTCATTGAAGTCAGCGACCTGACCAAGGTGTATCTCGCCGACGAGGTGGAGACACATGCGCTCACGGGCATCAATCTGCGGGTCATGCCGGCAGAGTATGTCGCCATCATGGGTCCGTCCGGCTGCGGCAAGACGACACTGATGTCCATACTCGGTCTGTTGGATGCGCCGACTTCAGGGACCTACGACCTTGCCGGGTCGCCCGTCGCCCGCCTCGATGCGGCGCAACGCGCTCGATTCAGAAACCGCAACATCGGGTTCATCTTCCAGTCATTCAATCTGATCGGTGACTTGAGCGTCTATGAGAACGTGGAGCTGCCGCTGGTCTACCGAGGTGGCATCAGCCGCAGCGAGCGTCAACGCAAAGTGGCCGAGGCACTGGCGAGCGTCGCGATGTCGCATCGCATGCGTCACTATCCGGCGCAGCTGTCGGGTGGTCAGCAGCAGCGGGTCGCGATCGCGCGCGCCCTGGTCGGAGATCCGCAGATACTGCTGGCGGACGAGCCTACGGGGAACCTGGACTCGGCCAATGGCGAGAAGGTGATGGATCTGCTGGCGGCTCTCAACTCGGGTGGCGCGACTCTCGTGATGGTCACTCACGAGCCGCGCTATGCCGCGCGCGCCAAGCGCATCGTCAGGCTGTTCGATGGGCAGATCGTCGCGGAGCAGGAAGGCAGGATCAGCGAGGCGGTCGCCCAGGCGTAACCCGTCATGACAGGCTCGATCGGCGACCGTTGGGAAAAGCTTTCGCAGGCGTTGCGGCGTCTGCGCCGCGACTGGGCGTTTTCGGCGGCATTCGTGCTGACTCTGGCGCTCGGGATCGCCGCCAACCTTGCGGTCTTCTCCGCGCTGGATGCGTACTTCCTGCGGCCGCTTCCCTACTCGCGCGGCAGCAGGCTGGTCGACATATACTTCGGCTTCGCGCACTATCCCGGGCCGCCGGGGGTCATCTCAGCGCCCGCATATGAGCTGCTGCGATCGGCGCCTGCGCTTTCAGCCAGCGGACTCGTCCGCGACTTCGGCAACCGGACGGTCGCGATCCCCGGCGAGGCACCCCGGACCCACAGGGTAGCTGCTGTGACCGCCTCGGCCCTGGAGACACTGGCCGCGCAGCCGCTGTTGGGTCGTTGGATCAGCCCCGCAGGCGACCGGGCGGGCGGCCCGGCTGAGGCGGACTTGAGCTACCCGCTCTGGCAGAGCGCATTTCATGGTGATCCTCATGTCCTGGGCCGCACATTAAGGATCGGCGGCAAGCAGTACACCATCGTCGGGGTAATGCCGACGGGCTTCGCGTTTCCGGCCCACGATACGCAACTGTGGATGTCGGCTGGCATGACCGCGGCAGCACTCGGCCTGCAGCGGGTAGCCGTGTTGGACTCGCTGATGATTGCCCGGCTGCGGCCGGATGTCTCCCGAGTGCAGCTCGGCGCCGGCCTGGACAGCCTGCTGACTCGCCTCGAGCACTCCATGCCGCCGGCGAGCCGCGGGATCTTCCGGCAGGCCGGCCTCTATGTTGCGTCCATGCCGCTGCGCCAGTGGCTGGGAGGCGCCACGCGGGGGCGTCTACTCATGCTGCAGCTCGGCGCAGGCATCCTTCTTTTGCTCGCCGTTGCCAGCCTGGCCAACCTCGCCCTCGCCCGGGCGCTGCGCCGCCGGGAAGAGGACGCCCTGCGCGTGATGCTCGGTGCCGGGCGCCGGGCCCTCCTCGCGCAAGCACTCCTCGAGGCGCTGCCGCTGGCTGTCGTCGCGACTCTCATCGCCTGGCCGCTCACCGATCTGGGCGTGAAGGCCTTCACTCATTTCGGCATCGCAGCGCCGAGCACTTCGTTCGAGCTTCACGTCGGCCCCGCCTTGTGGGCTCTTGCCCTGGCCGTGGCATGTGTCTTGAGCAGCGCCGCGCTGGCTCTACCGCAGACGTTCGTCCGGGTGCAGCGCCCTGCCGACCTCCTGCATGGCACGGGCAAAGGCGGGGGTGTCGGCTACCGCGTTCGTCCGCTACGCCTCGCGCTGAGTGTCGGACAGATCGCGCTGGCCATCGTGCTGCTCGCGGGCGCCGTGCTCCTCGGGCGCTCGCTTTTCAACATGCTCGATCCCAATCCCGGCTTCACCAGCCGCGGTCTGTACGCCGCCATGGTCGATCTGCAGGGCACGCAGTATGAAACTTGGAGTGCGTGGCATGACGGCCACGAGCGCCTCGCCGCCGCCGTTGCTGCACTTCCCGGTGTGCGGGTGAGTGGCATCGGCGAGGGAGTTCCCTTCTCCGGCGGCAACTTCCTCGCCGCATTCCAGCCTGCGCCGGCGAGGACCGGGGGCGCGCTGCCTCCGTGGGCGAACGTGGCTCCGGCAGGGCCCGGCCTGATGAAGGCGCTTGGCGTGCGTCTTCTCGCTGGAAGGCTGCTCGATGCCAGCGATGCTGCGACCAACTCGCACAACCTCGTGCTCGATGAGCGCTATGCGAACCTCCTCTTCGGAAGGCCCACGGCGGTCGGCAAGACTCTCAAGTGCAGGCTTGGGACCTGCCGCATCGTCGGCGTGGTCGGCACGATTCAGGACCGCTTTGCGCCGTCCTATGCCGCCGCCAGCGGCACCGTGTTTGTTCCGGAAGAGCCGGATACTTTTCGCGCCTGGCGCGGCATCAGCACGATCCTGATCCGCTCGAGTGTGCCGTCGGCGGTCCTGGCCCGGGAGGTGCGGGATCTCGTCCACCACACGCTCCCGGATCAGAGCCTCTACCGTTTTGCCTCCATGCAGGAGCTGATCAGCGATTCCGCGAAGGGAGCCGCCGCGCTCGCGAGCCTGCTCATCGCCTTCGGCCTGCTCGCCTTCACGCTCGCCATCATTGGCACCTACGGCGTGTTGGCTTACGTGACGGGACTTCGGCGCCGGGAGCTCGCGATCCGCCAGATCGTCGGGGCCCAGCCGATACAGATCGAATCGCTGGTTATAGGCCAGGGCGTGCTGCTTTGGCTGTTCGGAGCGTCGATAGGCGTGGGCTGCGCGTTGGTCTTCGCGCGCAGTATGGCCGCGGAGCTCTACCGGGTGAGTCTCTACTCCCCCGCAACTTATGCTCTTCCCGCGATCGCCGTGGGCGTGGCGGTGATGCTCGCCTCGTGGGTTCCGGCCCGCAGCGCGCGAAGTCCGGACCTGCTTGCGCAGATCCGGCCGGAATAGAGTCGACACGCGGAGGCGGAGTCAACCGGGATGAAAAGGGTGGCACAGCGATGATCACGGCCCATCACGAACAGTCCCGGCAAACGCTTCGGCGCCTGCGGCGCGACTGGGCTTTCACGGCCGCCTTCGTCGTGACGCTGGCGCTCGCCATCGCGGCCAACGTGGCGGTGTTTTCGGCGCTGGACGCCTATTTCCTGCGCCCGCTGCCCTACCCGGGCGGCCAGAACCTCGTCAACATCTACTTCGATGCCGCGAAGTATCCCCTGCCGCCCGGCACGGCGATGTCGGCGGCTGGCTATCAGGAGCTGCGATCGATCAACGCTCTGGCCGCGAGCGGACTGGAGAGCGACGATGGCGACATGATGGTCGCGCCGCCAGGGGAGCTGCCGCAGTACTTTCCAGTGTGCACCGTGACCGCGTCGACATTGCAGACGTTGGGTGTGCAGCCTTTGCTCGGCCGCTGGATCAATCCCGCAGCCGATCGCGATGGCGGGCCGGCCGAGGTGGATGTGGGCTACCGGTTGTGGCAGAGCGTACTTTACGGTGATCCACACGTCCTGGGACGCGCGCTACGGATAGCCGGCAAACCCTACACCGTCGTCGGAGTCATGCCGCGGGGCTTCGCATTCCCGGCGCGACGCAACCAGCTGTGGATTTCGGCAGCGCTCACGCCATCGCAGCTCAGCCTGCAGGAGCTGACGACATTCAACTTCGCGATGATTGGCCGGTTGCGGGCAGGGATCTCGCGAGCGCAGCTCGGTACCGAACTCGCGGGCGTGACGGCTCGTCTGGAGCAGGCTATGGCTCCCGAAGAGCTTCAGATCGAAAAGCAGGTGGGCGCCTACACCGCGTACATGCCCTTGCGGGAATTCCTGGGCGGGACCGCACGCGGGCGTCTGCTCATGATGCAGCTTGGGGCCGGCATCCTCCTTCTGCTCGCGGTCGCGAGCCTGGCCAACCTCGCTCTCGCGCGGGCATTGCGCCGCCGGGATGAGGTGGCCCTGCGCGTCGTGCTCGGTGCCGGGCGTCGCGCCCTGCTCGGGCAGGCATCGATCGAATCGGTGCCGCTGGCAGCCGCAGCCACTCTCATCGCCTGGCCGCTGACCGAGCTCGGCATGCGTGCGCTGACCAGGTACGGGATCGCGTCGGCGAACACCTTCTTCGACCTGCGCGGGAGCGCCCCGATTTGGGTGCTCGCGTTCGCGGTGGCGCTGGTGTTGGCCGTCGCCGCGCTTGCCCTGCCGCAAGTGTTCGTGGACGTGCATCGGCCCTCCGAGCTGCTCTACGGAGCCGGCAGAGGCGGCGGCAGTGGCCGGCGCGTGCGGCCGCTGCGTCTCGCACTGAGTGTCGGTCAGATTGGATTGGCGATCGCTCTGCTCACCGGTGCGCTATTCATCGGGCGCTCGCTGCGCAACATGCTCGACACCAATCCAGGCTTCGACACCCACAACCTCTATGTCGCGATGTTGCTGCTACAGGGCCCGAAGTACGGGGAATGGGGTGCGTGGCTCGACGCCCATCAGCGCCTTGCCGCTGCCGTGGCGGCTTTGCCGGGTGTACGTGAGAGTGGCATTGGCGAGGCCGTGCCATTCGCGGGCGATGGCTCGTTCTCCTCGTTCCGGCCCGCACAGACTGAGAGCGGCGACGCGCAGCCGCGCCGCGGCGGCATCACTCAAGCTGGATCGGGCTTTTTGAGGACCCTCGGCGTGCATTTGCTCGCGGGTCGGCTGCTCGACCCGAACGATGCCGCAACAGGTGCTGCCAATGTGGTGATCGATGAGCGCTTCGCGGATGCCCTGTTCGGTAGTCCCAATGTGGTCGGCAAGACTCTCAAGTGCAGCAGTGGAGACGGCACCTGTCGCATCGTCGGGGTGGTGAGCACGATCCGCGACGGCTTTGCGTCGCACTATGCCCGCTTCAACGGCACCGTGTTCGTCCCAGAGGATCCGGATAGTTTTCATGATTGGGGCGGCGCCACCACGATCCTGATCCGCTCGACAGAGCCGCCGGCCCTCATGGGCCGGGAGATGAGAGAGATCGTTCACCGCACACTCCCCGACCAGGCCCTGTTCCGCTTCCTGTCCATGCAGGAGCTGATCAGCGACTCCGCGCAGAGCGCCACCGCGCTCGCCACTCTTCTGATCGCCTTCGGGCTCCTCGCCTTCACGCTTGCCATCATTGGCACTTACGGCGTCGTGGCCTACGTAACGCGCGTACGCCGCCGGGAGTTCGCAGTCCGCCAGGCCGTCGGTGCGCAGCCCGTGCAGATCGAATCCCTCGTACTGGGCCAGGGACTCACCCTCTGGGCGTTGGGCACCGTCATGGGTGTGGGTTGCGCATTGATGTTTGCCCGGATCCTTGCCGCGCAGTTGTATAGGGTGAGTCTCTTCTCGCCCGCAACCTACGCTTTGCCGGTGATCATCGTGGGGGCCGCGGTGATGCTCGCCTCGTGGATTCCGGCGCGCGGCGCACGCAGGCTCGACCTGACGGCTCAGGTACGGCTCGAATGAGACCGGAAGTCGTCCATGAGTAGCGCCGCCCTGCGCCGCAATCCCGGTTTCGCGCTCGCCGTGCTGATGATTCTGGCTCTCGGCATCGGGGCGAACACGGCCACTTTGAATCTGATCTACGGCTACTTGCTCGCGCCGCTGCCGTATCCCGACGCCGGCCGCCTGGTGAATGTGTATTTCACCAGCCTCCAGACAACCGGCAACCAGGGGATGTCCTATCCCACCTACTTCGACCTGCGGGCGCATACGACTGGAATGGTGGACGCGGGCATGTACGAGGGCAGTGATCTCAACCTCGTCGCTGGTGGGCAGGCGCAGCATGTGCGCGGCGCCGCCGTGTCGGCCTCCCTGTTCACGACGCTTGAGGTGCATCCTCTGCTCGGGCGCGTCTTCGGGCCGTCGTCCAACCGTCCTGGCGCTGCGCATTCCGTGGTCCTGAGCTATCGGCTCTGGTCGCGTGTCTTCGATCGCAACTCCAACGTGGTGGGTCGCGTCATCACGCTGAATGATCTTGCCTACACGGTGATCGGCGTGATGCCTCAGGCGTTCCGATTTCCCGGCCCCGTGACGGATCTATGGCTGCCGGAGGAGATCTCCGGCTTTCACCACGATCCGCACAATCTCACCGCCTGGGACCACGCCATGGTGGCGCGCCTCGCTCCCGGCGTGACTGCCGATCAGTTGAGTACTCAGTCGCAGGCGCTGCTCGAGCGGGAGATTGCGCACTTTCCCGATCCGCGCTTCGTGTCGCTGTTCAGGAAGATGGGCATGCGGATCGTCGTCAAGCCGCTGCGCGGCGCGATGCTCGGCAATCTGCATCAGCGGCTCATCCTGGCACAGCTCGCCACCGCGATGCTGTTGCTTCTCGTTTGGTTCAATCTGGCCAACCTCTTCATCACCCGTGCACTGCAGCGCCGCGGCGAGCTCACCGTACGGCGGATACTCGGCGCGCAGACCCAGGTGCTGTTCCGTCAACTGCTCGCGGAGAGCCTCGTGCCCTGCCTGGCGGGCGGCCTGGCCGGCCTGCTAGTCGGCCAGGCGCTGGTGAGAGCTCTTCTCGATTCGGGGTTCGGCAACACCGCGCTGCCATTCCCGTTGCGCGACTGGGGCGTCGCCGCAGGCATCGCGCTGCTGCTCGCGCTCGCCTCGGCGCTCGTGTTCTCCCTGGCCGGACTCTATTTCATCCACCGCCAGGATCTCGGACAGGCGCTTCGGGAAGGCGACGCGCGCAGCGCCGGCGGCCGCGGCGAGCACCGCCTTCGCGCGGCGTTGGCGATCACCCAGCTGGCGCTGGCCGCGGCACTGATCGGTGCCGGCGCCATGCTGACACGCAGCCTCGTGAATCTCGATGCGGTCGAGCTCGGATTTCAACCCCAGCATGTCCTCACCTTCCAGGTGCAGATACCGCCGATTGCCAGCGGACTGGGACGGCCCGACCTCGTGCCCCGACTTGTCGCACTGCAAAGTGCGCTGGCGCAGGTCCCGGGGGTCACAGCGGCGACCGTTGGCAGCGACGTGCCCTTCGCCGCTGAACAACTCGGACCGGGGTCGGTCTACCCTTATCCGTTTGATGGACATCACACGCCCGTCGTGGATCGCGTCATTGCGGACTCCGGCTACTTCAAAACATTGGATATCCGGCTCCTCGCCGGACAGCCGTTTGCGCCTCGGGATGCCGCCTCGCGAGCCTCATCGGCAGTGGTCGACGTGCAAGCCGCGCGGGCGCTCTTCGGTACCACTCGAGTCGTGGGACGTGAGTTCAGCGTCAACGATCCGAACGACGTGCGACCCGGACTTCTTTTCCGGATCGTCGGCATCGTGGCGCACGCGCGGAAAGCTGATGTGGACGGCCACGGCAGTGAGGGCGCCGTGTATGTGGATCTCAGCCAGACTGTGGACCCGAGCCGCAAGGGCTGGTCGTGGGTGGTGCCGAACTGGTACGTCGCAGTTCGAACGCGCCTGGCTGTCGCCGCGATCATGCCAGCCGTTCGAGAGACGGTCAGCCGCACCTTGCCGGGCGTACCGCTCTATGACGTGCACAGCATGACCGAGAGGGTGGCGGGCGAGCTCGCTCCGCGGCGCAGCATGACAGCTCTGGTGTTGATATTTGCGCTCGGCGCGCTGGCGGTCGCCGCGGTCGGTCTCTATGCGGTGCAGAGTTATGCCGTCGGCCAGCGGCGGCCGGAACTCGGGGTTCGGGCGGCGCTGGGCGCGGACGGAAGGCGACTTAGCACGCTGGTACTGCGCGAAATACTCCTGCTCCTCGCGATCGGACTGGCTATCGGCCTCTGCGCCGTCGTGGCGCTGGGCCGGGCGCTCTCCGCGGTGCTCTACCAGGTGCATCCGGTCGATCCTCTCTCCCTGGTCCTGGTGATCGTTGTTCTCAGCGTGACCGCGGTGCTCGCAAGCTGGCTGCCGGCGCGGCGCGCGAGTCGTGTGCCGCCGATGGAGGCGCTCCGGGACCGGTGACCCAGGCGCATAATCCAGGCCATGTCCAAACCGTTGATCCTCGTTGCGGACGATCATGCGGATGTCCGCCGGGCGCTGTGTCTGCTGCTGCGCGACAGCGGCTATGACGTCACGACGGCAGCGAGCCCTGCCGAGGCGCTGAGCGCGTTGCGGCAGGCGCTGCCCGACCTCGTCCTTCTCGATCTTAACTACCAGCGCGACACCACTTCGGGCATCGAGGGACTCGGGCTCCTCAAAGAGATTCGCACGCAGCACCGGGAGCTGCCGGTCGTGATCCTCACCGGCTGGGCGACGGTTTCGCTCGCGGTCGAGGCGATGCGCGTCGGCGCGCAGGATTTTCTCGAGAAGCCCTGGGAGAACGCACGCGTTCGCTCGATCGTGGCGCACCACCTGGCCTCAGCCCGTACCCGTGCGGAGGTGCGCCGGCTCGAGGACGAAGGACGGCTTGCTGATGTCGAGGAGGACGGGCCGGTCCACCGCTCCCGCGCGATGCAGGACGTGCTGGCCGTGGCAGGTCGTGTTGCGGCATCCGACGTGCCAGTGTTGCTCACCGGAGAGAGCGGCACCGGCAAGAGCCTGCTTGCGCGCTGGATCCACCGTCACTCCCTGCGATCGAAGGGACCCTTCGTCGGCGTCAACCTTGGCGGCCTGGCGGAGACACTATTCGAAAGTGAGCTCTTCGGTCACGTAAAGGGCGCGTTCACGGATGCGCGCAGCGATAGGGCCGGGCGCGTCGAGCGGGCGAGCGGCGGAACGCTGTTGCTCGATGAGATCTCGAACATCACGCTGACCCAACAGGCGCGGCTGCTGCACGTTCTGGAGGACAAAACGTTCGAGCGGGTCGGCGAGGCCGTTCCGCGGCAGGCCGACGCGCGCATCCTGGCGGCAACCAATGCCGACGTTCGGCAGCTCATCCGGGACGGCCGATTTCGCGAGGATCTCTACTTTCGCCTGAACGCCGTCGAAATCGCGCTGCCGCCGCTACGCGCGCGACGCGACGACATCCCGCTGCTTGCCACATACTATCTGGCGCGCAACGCAGAGGAGAATGGCCGCAAGCCGCTCACGCTCAGCGAAGGGGCGAGCCGTGCTCTCGAGGCGCACGAGTGGCCGGGCAACGTCCGCGAGCTTGCGCACGTCATGCAGCGCGCGGCGCTTCTGGCAAAGGACGAGACGATCGAAATCGCGGACCTTCGGCTCGACGTGCAAGAGCCCGCCGAGACTCTCGATAACCTTACCCTCGAGCAGGCCGAGCGATATGTGATTCAACGTGCGCTCGAGAGTTGCGGGGGCGATGTGGTCGCCGCGGCGGCGAAGCTGGGAATGAGCCGCAGCGCGCTGTACCGGCGTTTGGAAAAAATACGCGATTGACGTGTCGATGCGCCGCGTTTCGGGTGTCTCAGTGGTGATTCCGGATGCGGCTGATCCGGGCTGGAGTCTCGAATGAAGAGCGGCCGCGGCGAACGCTGGCGCTGCGCGGCTCCGGCCGCCCTGGCGGTAGTACCGCTGCTCGCGCTGGCTGCGGTTGCAGCCTCGGGTGTCGCGATTCCACGAGCGGCGCGCTGGCTGTGGCTTGGGGTAGCGCTTCTCTGGCTCACCGCTTGGATGGTAGCGGCTGCGAGAGACCGAGCGCGACACCTGCGACTCATCGCCAGTCTGCTTCAGGGCTTGCGCGAGGGCGACTACGCGGCGCGCGTCCGTGCAGGAGCGGGACCGCTCGGGGAGGTCTGGCGGGAGTTCAACGCGCTGGCGGCTAAGCTCGGCGGGGAGGAGCGCCGCGGTCTGGAGACCGACGGGCTGCTTTCGCAGTTGCTGGGCGGACTCGAGCTCGCGGTGTTGATCGTCGATGAGCGGGACCGAATCGTGGATCTCAATCCTGCCGCGGAGGAACTGCTCGGAAAGTCGGCCGCGGAGCTGGTCGGTCGCGGCGCGGCGGATCTCAGCCTCTCGGATTGGCTCGGTTGCAGCGCGCCACTCATCGACCGCCGCGCCTTTCCTTCCGGAGAGGGACCTTGGGAGGTGCGGCGGGTGGTATTCCGGCGTCATGGGCGCCCACACCGATTGCTCGTAGTCACGGATGTCAGCCGTGCGCTCCGGGAGGAGGAACGTCGCGCCTGGCGGCGCCTCATTCGGGTATTGGGTCACGAGATCAACAACTCCCTCGGCTCGATTCAATCGACCGCGGGTTTGCTCAAGGAACGCGCGGCTGCCGCGGATCGGATGGCGAAGGATGGCCTGGAGCTGATTGAGGAGCGCAGCCGCGCCCTCGGCGGGTTCATTCGTCGCTATGCCGAGCTCGCGCGCCTGCCGCCGCCGAATCCGGAGAGTGTCGAAATCGCTGCGCTGATCCGCCGTGTCGTCCTGCTCGAGCCGCGCATCGCCGTGGAAATCGGCTCCGATTCATCCGAAACGGTCCGCGTGGATCGATCGCAGCTCGAACAGGTGCTGATCAACCTCGTTCGCAACGCCGCCGATGCGGCGCTGGAGACGGGGGGTGGGGCGCGCGTGCGCTGGCGGCGAAGCACTCGGGACGTCGTGATCGAGGTCGAGGACGATGGCCCCGGAATCGCGCACACCGAGAATCTGTTCGTGCCGTTCTTTACCACCAAGGAGGGAGGCAGCGGCGTTGGCCTGGTGCTGGCGCGTCAGATCATCGAAGCGCATGGTGGCAGTTTGCAACTGGGCAATCGGGAGGGCTCTCGCGGCGCGATCGCCATCCTGCGGGTACCCAACGGCGCGTGATATTTACATGCGATGAGACGTATGGCCTGCACGCAGCAAATGACGTCGAATTTCTGGAGGAAAATGCCAGAAATACCATCTTTCATACTGTCTGTTGGCGGCGTAAGCTGACTGGCAGATTACAACTGGTGGCTGGAACTATGATGACCTTCAGGCAAGGCGATCTGGTAGGCGTGCCAAGCTCGTCGAGCGCGGTCCCTTTCGCGAAGAGAACTTGGCCATGGTCGAGACCGAGGAAGGAACGATTTCTGGGTTCGTGAAGCTAGCGAACCTGAAGGTCCGAGATGGCGATTGCAGTTTGATCAAGGCAACCGTGGTCGCGGCGGATAGGGATCATGTAGTAGTCAGACTTTTCGGGTCGTTTTTCACGACCGCATTGGGAATGGCGTCCATTAGGCCAAGCGGCTTGGAGCGACTGGCGGCTGCGTAACGATTCTCGCTCACCCGGAGATACACTCCCACAAGCCTTGGCACACGGAGGGATGAGCGGAGACTCGTACGCCGATCAAAAACATCCGCTCGAACATGGCAGGAAGAGCAAGGTACGGAGCAGCCGGCGCAGGTAGACGCCAGCCTACGCTCTGCTCGCCGCGCAGTGCTCAGCGATGAAGCGCTCATGGCTGCTCATCTGCTCGACCGCACCGCGGATCAGCGCACGGATGCTGCCGAGGAACTCCTCGAGCTTCTCACGCGGCAGGTTGTCGGCCAGCGGATGATGGCGTTGCGGGAGGATCCCCTGGCCCACCATCACCTGCAGCCAGGATTGCTCGGTGAAGAGCTCCTCGCCCTCGCGGAAGATCTGGCCGGTGGCATTGAAGATGTCCAGCTTCTGCCGCAGTGTTTCCGGGAGCGGCAGCGCGCCACAGCGCTGCCAGAAAGGCGTATCGCGCCGCTCGATGGTGCGGTAGTGCAGCACCAGGAAGTCGCGCACCTGCTCGTATTCCCGGCGCATGTTGCGGTTGTATTCCGCGATGACCGCCTGATCGAAGCCCCTGTCCGGAAAGAGCGACAGCAGCCGGCTGATTCCGGACTGGATCAGGTGGATGGCCGTCGATTCCAGGGGCTCGAGAAAACCGGCCGACAGGCCGATCGCCACGCAGTTGCGCGACCAGATCTGACGCCGCACGCCCGAGGTGAACCGGATCGGCCGCGGATCTCCCAACGTCTCGCCGTCGAGCGTGCCGAGGAGAATCGCGGTCGCCTCGTCGTCACTCATGAATTCGCTGCAGTACACGTGGCCGTTGCCGGTACGGTGCTGCAGCGGTATCCGCCACTGCCAGCCGGCCGGCCGCGCATTCGCCTGGGTATAGGGACGCATCGGTGACGAGGAGGCGCTGCCGACTGCCAGGGCGCGATCACAGGCCAGCCATTGCCGCCAATCCTCGAACCCGCTCTTCAGCGCACCCTCGATCAGCAGGCCCCGAAAGCCCGAGCAGTCGATGAACAGATCGCCTTCGACCCGCGCTCCGCTCTCCAGGCTCACGCCCTCGATGAACCCGTCCTCGCCCCGCAGCTGCACGGCGACGATCTTTCCCTCCGTTCTCTTCACGCGGCGCTGCTCGGCATACGCGCGCAGCATGCGGCCATACAGTCCGGCGTCGAACTGGAACGCGTACTTCATGCCGGCCATGGGACTGCTGCCGACCCTCTCGATCCGTGCCATCCGGCAGGACTTCGCGGCGGTCGCGTTGAGCGAATAAGCTGCCAGATCCTCGACGCCGGCTTCCGCCCGCCGGCGCAACCAGTACTGCTGGAACGGCAGCGGTCCCAAGGGCAGACCCACGTCGCCGAACGCATGCAGATAGCTGTGACCCGGCCGCACCCAATCGTTGTATTCGATGCCGAGCTTGAAGGTCCCGCTCGTGGCGCGCAGCATCGCGTCCTCATCGATGCCGAGAAAGGTGTTGACGTTGCGGATCTGGGGAATGGTGGACTCCCCAACGCCGACGGTGCCGATCGCGTCCGATTCCACGACGTGGATATCCAGGCTCTCGCCCATGGCGCGGCTCAAGACGGCAGCGGCCATCCATCCGGCAGTGCCGCCGCCTACGATCACCACCCGCCTGATGCGCAAGTCGCTCATTCCTCCAACCCTATCACACCTCGCTTCGAGCGCCGTTCGAAAGCCGCCGCCGCAAAAAGCAAGCCCCACCGGCTCGCGCCGGCGGGGGTTTCAAGATGAGAGAGTCGCGTGTCAGCTTACTGGAAACTGTACGAGAACCCGATCGTATAGAGCCGCGGATACTCTTCCCAGGTCTGTATCTGGCGGGGATCGTTGTTCTGGTACGTCTGCAGGCCCTGATTGGTGAGGTTCGAGCCAGTCGCGATCAGCGTCAAACCGTTGAGCATGCCGCTGGTGAACGCATAACTCATCTGCGCGTATACGTTGGCGGTTCCCTTCTGGTACTGCTCGACGCGGCTCGCGCTGATGCCGAACACACGCCCGAGGAAGCTCGACCGGATGGAATCGCTCACGCTCGCCTGGAAGCCTCCCAGCTCATAGTAAATCGTGAAGTCTTCGACCCACTTCGACAATCCGGAGATCGTGACCGGTGCGGAGTTCCCCGCGTAGTACACCGCGCTGTTGGTTCTATTGACGCTGGCGAGAATGCCGATCCCGTTGAGCCAGTGCGAGAAATCACCGAGCGGGAGGTTGGTTGCGAGCTGATAGCCGTAGAGCTTGCCCTGCCCGTTGTTCTGCGGGATGGTCATGACGCCGTATTTGGTGCCGAGCGTCGGCGGATTGGGGTTCCCATTGAAATAGCCCGCGACATACGGCGAAAAATCGTAGAGGGTCCCGGCATTGGGGTTGATGTAGTCCGTAATCTTCAGGTAGTAGCCGGACAACTGTACGTAGCCGGCGCCGCCGCTGGCACAGAGCGTCGAGGACCTGTCCTGGTTGCCGCTGCAATGATACCCGGCGCTCGAAGTGAAGTAGTGCTCGAGGCTGAGGTTGACGTTGTTCGACATGGTCGGCAACAGCTTCGGATTGCCGCCCGTGCCGCTGAAGTACGACTTGTTCGGGTCCGTCACCAGCAGGTTGCCGCTGTTGGTGCTGATGCCGATGCTGGCGCTCATCTGGTCCGTGCGAGGCCGCGCCATCGTACGCGCCACGCTCAGGCGCACGTCATTGTCCTGCGGCAGGGAGAGCACCAGGTTCATGCTCGGCAGGTACTTGGTGAAGCTGGTGCCGCCGCTCAACGGCTCCAGCACGATGGCCGTGGAACCGCCGCCCACGGAGCCTGGCGCGAGCATCGCGCCTTGCGAAGACTGATTC
Source organism: Steroidobacteraceae bacterium (assembly GCA_036278795.1). Lineage (GTDB taxonomy): Bacteria > Pseudomonadota > Gammaproteobacteria > Steroidobacterales > Steroidobacteraceae > 13-2-20CM-66-19. The sequence continues at coordinate 60,399 of DASUKK010000015.1, forward strand.
TGATGGACCACCTGCACGCCGATGTTGCCACGCAGGCCGACGCTGGGGCCCAGATTGGTCTGAATGTTGAGCTGGACGAATCCGGTCGTAGTCTTCTCGTTGACCACCCAGTCCGGCGGCACGCTGATCGAGGACAGGGCGGTCGGGTAATCCGCCAGCACGCCGCTTGCGATGAGAGAGTACGGGTCGTACATCACCTGCGGTCCGATGCCCATCCATCCGAGCGCATCCGTGATCGGCTCGTTGCCCGCGGGAATGGGCGCGGTCTTGGCGGCGCCCTGATTGAGCAGCAATGACGGGCCGCCCGCCGGCGACAGGAAGGCCTGATTGATGAGGTAGTCCTTGCGGCGATGCTGGTAGTCGGCGCCCAATTCGAAGCTCGAGAACGGCCCGCTCTCGAAGAAATGCATCGCGCTCAGCGTCACGTGACCGATGTAGTCCTCGGTGTGCGGCGCGTTGATGAAGCCTGCCTGCACCAGGTTCGAGCCTGAGCCCCAGCCCTGTGGATCCGTCAGCACGATGTTGCTGCCGTCCAGGCCTTGCGAGGGATACAGATGCAGCTCGCCGTTCGCGCCCTCGCTGAAGGCAACGTCCGTTCCCGGAAAGTAACCGGGGCTTCCGGGAACGTCGACTTTGGGATCCGGGCCGTCATAGCCGTACCCGGAATACGCCTCGAGGAAGTCGTCCTGACGAGCGGCGCGGCTATAGCCGCCCTTGAGATTGGCGGTCCAGCTGTCGGAGAGCTTCAGGTCGTTGTTCCACAGTACGTTGTAGACCTTGGCGTCGTAGTGGTTGTAGTCATTGCGGATCACCGGAAAGACGTTCTCGAACGTGCCGCTCGTATCGAACCCATTGACCGTGGTGCCGGGGATCAGGGTCTCGTTGCTACCGTAGGCGAGCGGGAACTCCACGCCCTTCGCCTGTTGCGTCTCCTTCGACTCCTCGTAGGTGAAATCGAGAGTGCTGGTCAAGGCGTCGGAGGGTCTGAACTCGAACGTGGCGAGGTACCCGTTGCGATTCAGCAGGTCCGACATGTTGTAGTTCTTGGAGCCGCCAATGACCAGGTTGCCGTTGGCATCGGTGGCATAGCCCCAGGGCGCCTGATGCAGGATGTAGGTCGGATTGGACTCGAGATCGACGCCGAAAGCGACGCCGAGCGTGTGATCGAAGAACTGATCGGCGAAAAGGCCGTTGACATTGTGTCCCTTGTCGCTGACGCCGGGCCCCGGCATCATCTGGCGCGGCTCTATGAACTGATAGTTCGCGTTGATACTCACGATCGGATGGCCGACCGACAGTGGACGCAGGGTCTGCAGGTCAACGGTGCCCGCGAGTCCCGCGTTTATCAGGTCGGCGCTCGGGGTCAGGTACACCTTGGCGGTATTGACCCAGCTCTGCGGGTACTGGTCGAGCTGCACGCCGTTGTTGTTGGCGGTGCTCGGCTGGATATTGCCGTCGAACAGTGTAGTGATGAAGTCGGAGCTCATGCCATGGATGCTGAGCTGCTGCGGGCGGCCGTTGACCATCTGGGTCGAGAGGCCCGGCAGGCGGCCCAGGGCGTCCGCGATGCTGGTGCCGGGCAGCAGTCCGATCTGCTGCGCGGAGACCGCTTCGACGATCGAATCGGAATTTTTCTGCACGGCAACGGCGTTCTGCAGGCTGCTGACGTAGCCGCTGATCACGACTTCCTGCAGCTTGTTCTCGTTCGCGACCTGCTTGCTGCTGTCCTGATCCTTGTCGGTGGCCTGGGCCGTCGCCGGAGTGCCGTTGTCATCGGCGGGGTTCGTGGCCTGCTGCGCGGCATGCGATACGGGCATCGCACCGGCCGCACACGCGCCGAAGATTGCCGTGGCGACCGCCATCTCGAGGATGTTGCGCTTGCGTCTTATCACTGGATAATCCCCCCTCGGGATTTGTAGTCTGAGTAACGGACGACGCATGATTCGAGGGGAGTGGCTTTAATGCAAGGAATCGCATACGTATTCAGGCGCGCATACGTATGCGGCGGCGCACGCCGCGGCGGCCCTCTGTGTCAGAGTAGCCGCGACGGTGGGGCAGGAACCTTGAGAGCATGAGTGCATTTCCCTGGTGGCGCGGCGCGGTGATCTACCAGATCTATCCGCGCAGCTTCCTCGACACCAACGGCGACGGCGTCGGCGACCTCAAGGGGATCGCCGCGGGCCTGGACTATGTCGCGGGCCTCGGGGTGGATGCGATCTGGGTGTCGCCGTTCTTCAAGTCACCGATGGCCGACTTCGGCTATGACATCGCTGACTTCCGCGCGGTCGACCCTCTTTTCGGCGACCTCGCGGACTTCGACCGCCTGGTGGCGCAGGCGCACGCCCGAGGGCTCAAGGTCATGATCGACCAGGTACTGAGCCACACCTCTTCCCAACATCCCTGGTTCCTCGAAAGCCGCTCCAGCCGTGACAACCCCAAGGCGGACTGGTACGTCTGGGCGGACCCGGCGAGCGACGGCAGTCCGCCCAACAACTGGCAGGCTATCTTCGGCGGCCCGGCATGGCACTGGGAGCCGCGCCGCCGGCAGTATTACCTGCACAACTTCCTCCATTCCCAGCCCGATCTCAATTTCCACCACCCCGCGGTGCCGGCCGCGATGCTGGAGAACCTCGAGTTCTGGCTGGACCGGGGTGTCGACGGCCTGCGCTTGGATGCGATCAACTTCTGCTATCACGACCGTCTGCTGCGCGACAACCCGCCGAAGCCGGCGGAGCGGCGCAACGGCCGCGGGTTCACCGCGGACAATCCCTACGCCTACCAATATCACTGGTACAACAACACGCAGCCGGAGAACCTGGGTTTCCTCACGGAGCTGCGGCGGCTGCTCGACCGCTATCCGGGCGCCGTGGGCCTCGGCGAGATCTCGGCGGAGGACTCCCTCGCGACGATGGCGGAGTACATCGGTGAGACCCGGCTGCACATGGCTTACAGCTTCGAGCTGCTGACCGAGGAATACCGGGCCGCGTACATCCGCGGCACGGTGGAGAGCCTGGAGCGCCAGATGCCGCACGGCTGGCCGTGCTGGACGATCTCCAACCATGATGTCGCCCGGGTGATGACCCGCTGGGGCGGCGCGGCGGCCTCACCCGCGATGTCGAGCATGCTGAGCGCCATGGTGTGCTCGCTGCGCGGCTCGGTATGCGTCTACCAGGGCGAGGAGCTCGGTCTGCCGGAGGCAGGACTGCCGTTCGAGGCCCTGCGCGATCCGTACGGAATCGCCTTCTGGCCCAATTTCAAGGGTCGGGACGGCTGCCGCACGCCCATGCCCTGGCGCGACACGCCGGATGCGGGCTTCACGACGGGCACGCCCTGGCTGCCCGTGCCCCCTGAGCATCTGCCGCTTTCGGTGTCGCGGCAGGATGCCGACCCGAGCTCGCCGCTCAATGCCTTTCGCCGCTTCCTGCGCTGGCGCAGCCGGCAACCCTCCCTCTGCCGGGGTGATATCCGCTTCATCGAGCTGCCGGAGCCGCTGCTGGCCTTCACCCGCACGCTCGATTCTCAGTCCATCGTGGCAGCGTTCAACCTCTCGGATCGGCCACAAACGGCTGCCCTGCCGGCGCTCGGACCCGTCGCCCCCCTCGACGACCACGGCCTGAGCGCCGGCAGGGTGTGCGGACACAAGCTCGAGCTGCCCGCGTATGGGGTCTTCTTCGGCGGTGTTGCAGTCGAGCAACGGCCCGGATTTGGGTGAAGCAGGGGCCTTGGCTTAGACTAGGGGGCGCCACACGAGTACACATAGCGAGGGGGTGGCCGTGGTCATGCGTGACAAGCGACGCAGGCCCAATTCATTGGACATCGCCCATCTGGCCGGTGTCTCGCAGTCGACCGTGTCGCGCGCGTTGCGCGCCGACCCGATGGTCAGCGCCTGCACGCGTGAGCGCGTGCTCGAGGTGGCGCGCCAACTCAATTATCACGTCGACAAGAACGCCTCCAACCTGCGCCGGCGCCACTCTGGCACCCTGGCGCTGCTCTTCTTCGAGGATCCGACCGCCGACGATTCGGCGATCAACCCGTTTTTTCACTCGATGCTGGGCTCGATCATTCGTGCCTGCTCGCGCAACGGCTATGACCTCCTGGTCTCGTTCCAGGATCTGCTGCGCGACTGGTACGCCGACTACGAGGACAGCCACAAGGCCGATGGCATCATCCTGCTCGGCTACGGCGACTATGTCGTTCACCGCAGCCGGCTGCAGCCGCTGATCGAGCGCGGCGCGCACTTGGTCCGTTGGGGGCCGGTGCTGGCGGATGGGCCGGGTCTCGCCATCGGCTGCGACAATGTATTCGGCGGCCGTCAGGCCACCGAGCATCTGCTGCGCCTCGGCCGTCGCCGGATCGCCTTCGTCGGCGAGGTGGCGCAGTCCTCACCCGAGATGCTGGAGCGCTATTCCGGTTATGCGCGGACTCTCGAGCTTGCGGGACTGCGCGCGGACCCGCGCCTCCAGGTGGGCGCCGTCTCGACCGAAGCCTCGGGCTACGAGGCGATGCAGACTCTGCTCGAGCGCGGGGTGACCTTCGATGCCGTCTTCGGCGCCAGCGATCTGATTGCCATCGGCGCGATGACCGCGCTGGCTTCAGCTGGCCGCCGTGTGCCCGAGGACGTCGCGGTGGTCGGCTTCGATGGCATCCCGATGGGGGCATTCACGCGACCGGCGCTGACGACCGTCGCCCAGGACACCAAGCGGGCCGGAGAGCTGCTGGTACAGACTTTGGTTCACATGATCGCCGAGCAGCCGCCGCAATGCGTGGCCTTGCCGCCCCGCCTGATCGTGCGCGGCTCTTGCGGCGCACCCGCGGCCGAGGCTACGCATTAGCCGATTCATCGTTGCTGCGACGCAACATGCGGCCTGCCTGCGGTCGAGGGATAATCGCACCGCCACGTCCACGGCGCGGATAGCAACCCGATGTCCCACACTTATCTTTTCCAGCCAGCCGTATGGACGGGAAGCGGGACGTTCTGGTGCGGAGACGGCCAGCCCCTTCCCGCGGAATGCCGCACCGAGGTCGCGCATCGCGCGGAGTGCTGGCTGCTTTCGGGCACGCTCAAGGTTCTCGGCTCACCGCCCGTGGAGTTCGTGAACGCCTACTGGATCGAGCCGCCCGGCCGGGACGGGGCCGCGGTCAAATGGAATTCGGACAACGCGGCCTTGGGCAAGCTCCATGGCACGTTCTCGGTGATCGGCAGCTCGATTCTCTCGATCTACCGCTCCGAGTCGTCCGGCTACCACGGCGCGGACCACCTTCGCCGCATCGACGACGACAGTTACGAATCGACGGGGGTGCTGCTGCTCGAGGACCGGCGCCTGTCGTCCTGGCAGGTGTTGCTGCGGCGCAGCGCCGCGGCGTCGACTGCAGGCCAATGAGCCGATCAGACGATGTACAGATAGTGGTCGACCAGCAGCGCGGCGAACAGCCAGATCAGATAGGTCACTGAATAGCGGAACACCCGCATGGGCAGCTCCTGCCGGGCGGTGAGCTTCAGGGCGAGCGCGTAGTAGAGGAACCGCGCATTGAGCACCAGCGCAGCGGCCAGATAGATGATGCCGCTCATCCGCGTCAGAAACGGCATCACCGTCACGAGCATGAGCAGCACCGTGTAGAGGAGTACCTGCAGCCGCGTGTGCTCCACTCCGTGGGTGACCGGGAGCATCGGGATGCCCGCGCGCGCGTACTCGTCCTTGCGCGCGATCGCGAGCGCCCAGAAATGCGGCGGCGTCCACACGAAGATGATGAGGAAGAGGAGCAGCGCGTTGGGATCGATCGTGTTGGTTACCGCGGCCCAGCCGAGAATCGGCGGCGCCGCGCCCGCCGCCCCGCCGATCACGATGTTCTGCGACGTGGCGTGTTTCAGCCACACCGTGTAGACCACCGCGTAACCGATCAGCGATACGAAGGTCAGTGCCGCCGTCAGCAGATTGACGAGGAAAGAGAGGATCGTCATCGCGATGATGCCGAGCACGGCCGCGAAGATGAGCGCCCGGCGCTCCGTGAGCTGACGAGTGGGCAGGGGACGCGACTGGGTGCGCGCCATCTGCTCATCGAAGCGTCGGTCGAGAACATGGTTGATCGCCGCGGCGCACGCGGCGGCGAGAGCGATGCCGAGGGTTCCCCAGATGAGCGCCCTCAGCGGCGGCCAGCCCGGGCTAGCGAGCAGTGTCCCGACGATGGCCGTGAAGGTGATTAGCGCGACGACTCGCGGCTTCGTCAGCTCGTAATATAGCCGCCACGCCGCCGGGGCGACTGCCGCGAATTCTGAGCTCGTTGCCACTGCCAGCCCCTCGTGTCAGGCAGCGCGCACCGCACGCACGGCGTGCAGCTTGGCTGTCAGGGCGAGAATGGCCATCAGAAGCAGCGCCGCTCCGGCGGTGTGCGCGGTGGTCAGCCAGAGCGGAAACGTCGTCAGGACCATGGAGATGCCAATCGCAAGCTGCAGGCCCAATGCGGCCAGCACGAGGTAGGCGCGCGGTCGTGCGGCGGCGAGGGAAGGCCTGCTGATGACGAAGAGAGATGCGATGAGGAACGTCAGCGTCACCGTCAGCGCCCCCAGCCGGTGAGCAAAGTGAATCGCGACGCGCGCCGGATTAGCGAGAATACCGCCCTCATAGTTGACCCAGAGACCGCGCCAGAGAACGAAGGCATGGCTGAAATCGGCACGCGGCCACCAGGAGCCCTGACACGTCGGAAAGTCAGGACAGGCGATCGTGGCGTAATTGGCGCTGGTCCAGCCGCCCAGGAAGAACTGCGCGGCGAGTACGGCGACGCTGAGAATCGCGAGCCAGTATGCGGTCCGCACCGTCGACCGCCCGCGCGACCACGCGGAACCGCCCTCCGCGACCCGCCCCGTGAAAACGAAGGGGGCACTGGCAAACGGCCGGTGCTGCAATCTGAGCCACAGCCACCAGAGAAGCGCCAGCGTGGTCATGCCGAAGATCAGATGCGCCGTCACGATGAGCGGCTTCAACAGCCACGTCACGGTCAGCATGCCGAGCACCGCCTGCACGATCACCGTAGCGAAGAGGAGCAGCCCGTATCCCGGGCCCACCACCTTGGGCGGACGCGCCGCGATCGCGAGCGCCGCGATCACGATGATGACGCAGCCGAGCGTGCCCGCCGCATAGCGGTGGATCATCTCGTGCCAGGCCTTCCCTTCCTCCAGGGGCCTGCCGGGGAACTGCGCCTGGCTGGCGGGGCTGTCCTTCGCGCCCACCGGACTCACGTGGCCGTAGCACCCCGGCCAGTCGGGGCAGCCGAGTCCGGCGTCCGTGAGGCGCACGTAGGCGCCGAGCACGACGACACCGAAGCACAGCAGTACTCCGAACAGCGCGAGGCCGCGCAGCCAGCGGTCGATGGGCATCTGGGACAAACGGTCTCCTGGATGATGGGCGGGTCCGGAGCCGCCTCAACCGATCTGTGACAGCTGCAGCAGTCGCTTCAGATCCACCAGGAGGCCGCGCGGGTCCCGCCGGACATCGTATCGCATCATGAGATTGCCGAGGGGATCGACGACGAACAGCGTATGCGCCCTGTCCTGCGCCGGGAACTGGTTGAGCAGCGGCGCGCCCGCGGCACCTGCAGCATCGAGGACCGTGATTCCGGCATGCTGGCGCGCGAGATAATCGCTTGCGCAGCAATTTGCCGTGACCAGGAAGACGCGTGCGAGACGCGCCATGTCGGTGCCTAACGCGAGCCGTGTCTGCCGCATGACATAGAGTGTCCCGCGGCAGGAGGCGTCGCAGCTGCCGTCGCCGACGTAAACCAGGGTCCATTTGCTGCGGAAAAGAGTCGGATCGGGCGCCGCGTGCTCCCTCGTCGTCGGCGCGGCCGGGTCCGCGCCGAGCGCGACCCGCGGCAGATCGATCCGCGGCAGCGGGCGCGGTGGCTGGATCAACTCGCCGTGATTCACGTGTCCGCCGGGACGCCAGCTCGTGCCGTAATAGAGCCAGAAGGAAATGAGGAGCGGCAGAAAGAAAAGCGCCGCGAGAGCGGCCAACGTGCGCATATTGCGGGAGCGCAGCGCCCGTGCGTCGGTGCTCATGTGGCCTCCTTCGGCCGTTGGGTGCTGAGGACCAGCCAGATCACGACCGCCGCGACCGCGAAGCACCACCACTCGAAGGCATAAGCGAAGTTCTGCATGGCGGGAATTCCCGGCGGATGCCAGTCGCGTACGTACCCCTCCGGCTCCCGCGGATCGAGCAGGATGACCCGCGATTCGAGCGGCTTGCCGAGAGCGGCACTCAACTGCGGCATCCTCGGAAAGCTGGTCACCTTCGGCCAGGGGCCGCCGTTCGGCGGCGGAGCGCGGCCGGTCGCCAATCCCGCGACGGGCAGCTTGCCGACTCGCCCGCTGACGGTTACCAGGCCCGCGGTCTTGATGGAGATGTCCGGCAGATTCGCGCGGCTGCCCAGGAATGGCACCCAGCCCCGGTTGACCAGCACCGTCCGCCCGCCCGGCCGCTCTAGTGGTGTCAGCACCTGGTAGCCGTCGACGTCGCGATAGGTCATGTTGTCGAGGAGGAACTGGTGCGCAGGATCGTAGGTGCCGGTGACACTCACCCGCTGATCATCGGCCACTGGCGCGAGCGATTTCGAGCCCAGCGGCAGCACCTCGTGGGCGCCGCGCTCGAAGCGAGCATGCTCCGCCGCGTGCAGGTGTCCACGCCGCCATTGCCAGCGGCCGAGCGCGATGAACACGACGCACAACACCAGCATCAGGATCGTGAACGCCGGCGACGGCGAGAAATGACGTCGGCCGAGACTCAGGCGCATGGGTACGGGGGTTGCTTTCCGGGTAGACTGGACACTGCCATGCCAGTACTTTTCAAAGTCGTGGTCCTCATCGCGCTCGCCGCCATCGTGGTGAGCCTGGGCTCGGCGCTCTACCATCTCTCGCGTGGCACGCAACAGGACTCCGCCAAGCTGGCACGGGCTCTGACAGTCCGCATCGCGCTGTCACTCGCGCTCTTCGCGCTGATCATGATCGCCTGGTACGCGGGGCTGATCGCACCGCACGGCATCATCCCGAACCGCCACTAGCGCGCGCCCGACTCCTGCTCTACGGCCGGGGTTTGCCGCAGGCAAACCCCGTACGAGACTCAGAGCCAGTAAACGAACACGAAGAGGCCGAGCCACACCACGTCGACGAAGTGCCAGTACCAGGAGACGGCCTCGAAGGCGAAGTGTTGCCGCGGCGTGAAGTGTCCGCGCAGGACCCGCAGCCAGACAACCAGCAGCATGATCGCACCGATGGTGACGTGCAGACCGTGGAAGCCGGTCAGCATGAAGAACGTCGAGCCGTAGATGCCCGTGGTCAGCCGCAGATTCAGCTTCGTGTAGGCGTCGTAGTACTCGTGACCCTGTAGCGCAACGAAGCAGAAGCCGAGGATGAACGTGAATGCGAGGAAGAGCTTCAACCGCCCGCGGTTGCCCGACCGCAGCGCATGGTGGGCGATGGTGACGGTGAGTCCGCTCGTCAGCAGGATCAGTGTGTTGATGGCGGCGATGCCGTAGGCGCTCATCGCCTGGAAGCTTTCACCGCCGATGTGCCCAGGTCCGTTGGTCGGCCACGAGGCCTCGTAGTGCGGCCAGAGAACGAGGTTGGTGAGAGCCTTGACACCCTGGCCCCCGAGCCACGGCACAGCCAGTACGCGCGCATAGAACAGCGCGCCGAAGAAGGCGCCGAAGAACATCACTTCGGAGAAGATGAACCACAGCATGCCCATGCGGAAGGAGCGGTCCACCTGGCTGTTGTAGATGCCGAGCTGATTCTCGCCGATGACGGTGTGGAACCAGCCTCCGAACATGAAGAAGAGCAGCAGCGGACCCGGCAGGAACACCCAGCCGCCGCCCCAGTCGTTGAGGTAGGCGACCGCACCCCACATGAGGACGAAGAGCGCGACAGCGGCGACGATGGGCCAGGGACTACCGTGCGGAATGTAGTAGTGCTGGCTGTCGGGGGCGTGTGCGTTTGATGCCATGTCGAGACCTTCGTTGCTCTAGTAGGAAGCGCTGGATCCGGGCTCCTGCCCGGCCCAGCGCGCCTCGGGCGAAAAGCGTGGCTTTTTCCCGAGGCTCCGCCACCTGCGGCGGCGGGACACATCCCTGTGTCTGGGTGACTGCCGGTCGTTCATTGGCCGGCGCGATGCAGCATCATGGCGATGAAGCCAAAGTAAAAGGCGAGCACGATCAGCGTCACCACGAGGGTGGTGCGTCGGATCCGCTTGCGCCGTCCGGCGTCGTCCTGACGCGTCGGGGTCGGCTGCTCTGATGAAGTCATTACCCGCATGCCTGTGCGCTGCCGCTCAGTGCTCCGCACCGCGCGCGATCATCGCTTCCGTCGGCGGTGTCGTCCAGGAATGGTACGGCGCGGGCGAAGGCAGCTCCCACTCCAGGCCGCGCGCGCCTTCCCACGCCCGGGTGCCCTCGACCCGCTCGCCGGAGCGCACGCACTTCCAGATGAGGTAGGGGAAGAGGAGCTGCGACAGGCCGAAGGCGAAGCCGCCGATGGAGGACACCATGTTCCAGTCGGCGAACTGCACGGCGTAGTCCGGGATGCGGCGCGGCATGCCGGCGAGGCCGAGGAAGTGCTGCGGGAAGAACAGCACGTTGAAGAAGATCGCCGACAGCCAGAAATGCCACTTGGCGAGGGTCATGTCGTACATGCGACCGACCCATTTGGGCAGCCAGTAGTAGACGCCCGCCATGATGGCGAACGCGGCGCCGGAGACCAGCACATAGTGGAAGTGCGCCACCACGAAGTACGTGTCCTGGTACTGAAAATCGGCCGGCACGAGCGCGAGCATGAGACCGGAGAAGCCGCCGATGGTGAAAAGGAATATGAACGCAAGGGCGAACAGCATCGGCGGCTCGAAGGTGAGAGAGCCGCGCCACATGGTGGCCGTCCAGTTGAAGACCTTCACTCCCGTCGGCACCGCAATCAGCATGGTAGAGAACATGAAGAAGAGGAGCGCCGACAGCGGCAGCCCCACGGTGAACATGTGGTGCGCCCAGACGATGAACGAGAGGAAGGCGATCGAGGCGGTGGCGTACACCATCGCCTCGTAGCCGAAGAGCGGCTTGCGCGAGAACGCCGGGACGATCTCCGAGATCACGCCGAAGCCCGGCAGGATCATGATGTAAACCTCGGGATGTCCGAAGAACCAGAAGATGTGCTGGAACATCACCGGGTCGCCGCCGCCCGCGGCGTTGAAGAAGCTGGTGCCGAAGAAGTGATCGGTCAGCATCATGGTCACCGCGCCCGCGAGCACGGGCATGACGGCCACCAGCAGGAACGCGGTGATGAGCCACGTCCAGACGAAGAGCGGCATGCGCAGCAGGGTCATTCCCGGTGCGCGCAGGTTCATGATGGTGACGATGACGTTGATGGCTCCCAGGATGGAGGAGATGCCCATCATGTGGATCGCGAAGATCAGCATCGGGAAAGAGGCGCCGAACTGCAGGGTGAGCGGCGGGTACATGGTCCAGCCGCCGGCCGGCGCGCTGCCGGGCACGAGCCACGAGGAGAGCAGCAGCAGGAAGGCGAAGGGGAGGATCCAGAAGCTCAGATTGTTGAGCCGGGGCAGCGCCATGTCGGGCGCTCCGATCTGGATCGGGATCATCCAGTTGGCGAGCCCGACCCAGGCCGGCATGATCGCGCCGAAGATCATCACCAGGCCGTGCATGGTCGTCAGGGAGTTGAATACTCCGGCATCGACGAGCTGCAGCCCCGGCTTGAAGAGCTCCGCGCGGATCATCATCGCGAAGAAGCCGCCGGTGAAGAACATGATGCACGAGAAGACGAGGTACATCGTGCCGATGTCCTTGTGATTCGTCGCGAATACCCAGCGGCGCCAGCCATGAGGCTTGTGGTCGTGATCGTGCTCGGCGTGCGCGTGGGCTTCGGTGTGCGGCATCTCGGCCATGGGATTTACCCTCTCGAAACTTTCAGGTCCGGTCGGAAACGGTCAGGGCGCTGTCGCGTCCTATGCGTCAGCTCGAAGCCGCGCCGGGGGTGGCTTTCTCCGCGGCCGCCTCACGCTGCAGCCACGCCTTGAAATCGGCCTTGGAGAGCGCCTTGACGACGATGGGCATGTAGCCGTGGCCCCGTCCGCAGAGCTCGGCGCACTGGCCTCGGTACACCCCTGGCTTGGTGGCATCCACTTCGAACCAGGAGGTATTGATGTATCCAGGGATCGCATCCTTCTTGATCCCGAGGTCCGGCACCCACCAGGAGTGGATCACGTCGACCGCGGTGAGGAGCAGGCGCACCTTGGTGCCGACCGGCACGACCAGCGGATGATCGACGTTGCGCAGGTAATGCGGCACGGAGTAGGGGCTGATGCCGGAGTCGAGCTCGCTCGCCGCCATGCTCTGCGGATCGAGCTTGGAGACGAAGCTCACTCCCTTGCCGACGTATTGGTACTGCCAGCCCCACTGGAAGCCGGTGACCTTGACGTCGAGCTGTGCGTGGCTGTCATCGCTGATCAGCACCAGACCGTGCGCCGCAGGGATCGCCATGCCGATCAGGATGAGCACCGGGATCGTGGTCCATACGATCTCGACCTTGGTGTTGTGGACGAGGGTCACGTCCGCCACGGCGCCGCGCGAGCGCGTGTGAAAGACGATCGACCAGATCATCACCCCGAAGACGAGGATGCCGATGATGACGCAGACCCAAAACGCCATCATGTGGATGCTGTACACATCCCTGCTGATGCTGGTGACTCCCACCGGAAGATTGAGGAGACCCCAGCCTCCCTGAGAAGACTCGTCCGCCATGGCCGGCAATGCCATGAACGCCGCGACGAGCAGCGCCGCGATGCTGAGCCATGTCCCGGGCCGTATTCCGAGTCTTGCGCGATACATCGTTGTCATGCCTTTCTCGCGCGGTCCCTTATGTTCAAGGCCCCCCCGCGCGATACGCTAATCTAACCAGAAACCCGCTGGCGCCCTCTACTTCGGCCCGGAGGCCAGGGAGGGCGACTCGTTGATGCGGCCGATCAGGCGCTGCAGTCTCAGCGCCAGGCCGTACCGCTCCTCGTCCGTGAGGAAGCTGCCCAGCTCGCACTGCCGGCCGTGCGACTCGATCGTGAGCCGGGTCGGATGCAGCCGCGAGGCAGGACGGCGAAGTTTAACCTGAGCCCAGTGCCGCTGGAACACAGTCAGACGACTGCGTGCGCGATCGCGCGATTCCACGCTGATGTCCGAGTCCGTCAGGGTGATGATTTCCGCCCGAAATCGCCGCGCGAGGCTCGCATGCAGCGCCCAGCCGACGAGAATCATCTCCAGACCCGCGAAGGGCAGGACGGGCCACATCCCCCGCAGTGCTAGCAGGCCTGCCAGCGTGAAGCAGAACAGGCACAGACCGGCGAAGAAGAGCGCCGCCGCTCGCAAGCTGAGCGAGCAGTTCGGGCAGATGATGATGCGCACTGGCTGCCGGGTCTGCTGCGGGGCCTCCATCGATCGCCGGCCGTGCGGCAATCGAAGGCCGCCCGAGCCGCCTCCTATGAGTAATGAATCGATGGTAGAGCGGCCCGACCAGCGGTTCAAGCGCACAGCTTGCCCGCGGCCTCGCTGAGATCGGCCGTGCCGGCATCGCGGTCGAGAAACGGAACACAGGCGAGCGGCGGCTCGCCGAGGCGCGCGGTGAGCGTCGCGAGGTTCTCGGCGGGGCGCGCGAATTCCGGGTCGATGGCATTGGCGATCCAGCCGGCGAAGGTCACGCCGCGGGTGCGGAGTGATTCATGGGTGAGGAGCGCATGATTGAGACAGCCGAGGCGCAGACCGACGACCAGGAGCACGGGTAGCGAGAGCGCGGCGGCGAGGTCGGCCATGGTGGCGATGGGGCTGATGGGGGCCAGCCAGCCGCCGGCGCCTTCGACGATTACGCAGTCGGCGGCGGTGGCGAGGGAGTGGAAGCGGGAGCGCACGAGCGGGAAGTCGATGGGGGTGTGAGCTTCGTGCGCGGCTATGTGGGGGGAGATGGGGGGGAGGAAGCAGTAGGGGTTTACGGTTTCGTAGGGGGCTTGGACGTTGGCGGCTGCGATTAGGGTCAGGGCGTCGGAATTTCTGAGGCCTTGGGGTGTTTGGTCGGAGCCGGAAGCTATGGGTTTCATGACCGCAACTCGCAGGCCGCGCGCAACCAACGCGCGGGTAAGGGCGGCGGAGATTACGGTTTTGCCTACGCCGGTGTCGGTGCCTGTTACGAAGAGGGATTTAGGGTTCATGGTTGCGGGTCGGAGTATTGCTTGCAAAGGGCCCTGGCGGGGGAGGCCGTGACAAAATCGCAGGAGCGATTTTTCATACGACGGCTTTACAGACGATTTAGACGATACCCCGCTACCGGAGGACCAGGATGCTGATGAAAACGAACCAGAAGGCTCCTCGGCGGATGCCGGCCCGAAAGGGCTCGGCGCAGGGACGGGGCCGAGCAATACGGTCTCGCAGCCTCGGTATCTCTCCATTGGCCCGAAGTCGCCTGCGCTTCGTGCGGCCCACCATCTGACTGCTTTCGATCCCGCGGCCCAAAGGCGGCTTTGGGCCGCTCAATGACTTGCTTTCGCATGGCGCAAGCCCTTCGGTCCAGAAGCCCCCGCCAGGGCCCTTTGCAAGCGACACTCCGGTCATGTTCGCTGCTTTATTTCCTTCGTCGGATGGCGGAGGGGGAGATTCTGACTTCGCCGTCGTGTGGGGATGCGGCGGGCTTGCCGGCGCTGCCCCAGGCGGCGCCGTAGATGACCTCGTATGTCGCGGGGAGTCTGCCGTCTTTGCGGAAAGGTTCGTAGGCGGTGAGGACGCGTTGCAGGTGTGTGCGGCCCAGGAGGGAGCGGGGGCGGCCGGCGGTGGCGTTGCGGGCGCCTATGCACTTGAGGTCGCGCATGAGGGACATGCCGTCGGTGTAAGTCAGTTGGGTGCGGTCGATGTCCAGGACGGGCTCTTGCAGCCCGGCGCGCATGAGGGCGTCGCCTACGTCGTGGGCGTCGAGGAAGCGGTTGACGTGGTTGTGGGTGTCGGCTTCGGCCCAGGCGCTGCGCAATTCCTTCAGGGTGTCGGGGCCGAGGGTGGTGAAGGCGAAGAAGCCCCGTGGTTTCAGGACGCGGCGGACTTCGGTGAAGACTTCCAGCGGGTCGCACCATTGCAGCATGAGGTTGCTGAAGATGATGTCCGCGCTGGCGGATTGGAGGGGCAGGCGGGAGGCGTCGGCGCATACGCGCTCGAAGCGGCGGAAGAGATGTTGGTGCCGGGCTGCTTGCTGGAGCATGCGGGGCGCGAGGTCGAGGGCGATCACGCGGGCGCGGCGGTAGCGGCGTTTGAGCTCCGCGGCGGCGCGGCCGGTGCCGGCGCCGAGGTCCAGGATGACCTGTGGCTGGAACTCGAAGGGCTCGAGGCGGCTGAGGAGCTCGTCGGCCACGCGGGACTGGAGGACGGCGGCAGCCTCGTAGGTTTGGCTCGCGCGGTCGAAAGAGTCGCGCACGCCGGTTTTGTCGAGTTGGAAGAAATCCGGGGGGTCCGCGGTGCTCATGGCTGCAGCAGGAAATCGGAGATCAACGCGCTGAGCTGCGTCAGATGCGACAGGAACGGCGCATGAGCCGCGCGGCGGATTTCCACGTAGCGTGCGTTGATGAGAGCGTCAGCCAGTGCGTGGGAAGCGGCGGGATGGATCACGCGATCGTATTGGCCGGCAATGACCAGAGTTGGAATGGTGATGTGGGCGAGCAGTGGCCGCAGGTCGCTGTCGCGCAGCAGCTCGAGGCCGTGAGCCAGGGCGGCGATGTTCAGGCCGCGAAGATCCGAGTGGACATCCTTGCGGGATCCGCTGGCGCGAATTGCCGCTGGGCCGGGGAGACGCGGCGCACCCGCGGCAGCGCTGTGCGCGAAGAGCGCCGCGCGCAGTTGCTCGAGTGTTTCGCCGCCGTCGGAGCTGCCGCGGACCTGCAGCTCTAGGAAATCGCTCACGGTGCGTCGATAGTCCGAGCGCAGTCCGTCTGCCTGTGCCGCGAGCCGCTCGGCCGGCGCGCCGTGCGGCCAGTCGGGCGCGGCGATGAATCGAGGTGTGGCGGCGATCAATACCAGGCGGCGTATGGCGGCGGTGGTGCATGCGCGTCGGGTGGCCCCGGCATCTCGAGTGGACTCGGCACTGCGAGCGGCCCCCGCACCGCGAGTGGCCTCGGCACTCCCCGCGGAGCCGGCCGCAAGCTGCAGGGCGATCTGACTGCCGAGTGACCAGCCCAGGAGCGAATATTCGCTCGCGATCTCGGCCACGGTCTCGCGGACTTGGGCGGCCTGCTCTTCGAGTGACGAGCGCTCGGGAAGCCACGCGCTGCGGCCGTGGCCGGGCAGGTCGACGGCGATGATCCGGAAGCGATCGCAGAGTGCCGCGGCGAGTCCGTCCCAGATACGCAGGTTGAGTCCCCAGCCGTGCAGGAGCAGGAGCGCCGGACCGTTGCCGCGGACCTCGGTGTAGAGGCGGCTCACGACTGCGACCGCGCGGCGCAGATGCGGATCAGTGCGTCGACGAGGCCATCGACCTGACTGTCCTGGTGACTCGCCGTGAGCGTAATGCGCAACCGCGCCGCGCCGGCGGGCACCGTGGGGGAGCGGATGGCGACGACCCAGAAGCCGGCCGCGCGTAACGCCCGTTGGGCGGCGAGCGCGGCCTCGGCACTGCCGAGTGCAATAGGCTGGATCGGGGTCACGGAGTCGCTGAGTGGCACGCCGGCCTGCCGCGCCGCCGCGCGAAAGCGTGCGGTGAGAGACAGGACGCGCTCGCGGCGCCAGGACTCCTCGCGCGCAATCCGCAGGGCCGCGCGGGTCGCCGCCGCGACGGGCTGTGGGAGGGCGGTGGTGTAGATGTAGGAGCGGGCGCGCTGGATGAGCAGCTCAATCAGATCCGCGGAGCCGGCGACGAAGGCGCCGAAGGACCCGAATGCTTTGCCAAGCGTACCGACGAGCACTGGCACTTCCTCGCAGCCTAGACCCGCGAGCTCCACCGCGCCCCGTCCGTTTGCGCCCAACACTCCGATGCCGTGCGCGTCATCGACGACCAGCCAGGCGTCATGTGCCTGGGCTGCCTCCGACAGCTGCGCAAGCGGCGCAATGTCACCGTCCATGCTGAACACCCCGTCAGTCGCGAGCACCGTCGTCTGCGGCGTGCTCTCGGTGAGCAGCCGGCGCGCGGCTGCTGCATCGCAATGCGGGTAGCGCCGGAAGCGCGCACCGGACAGGAGACCGGCGTCAATGAGGGAGGCGTGGCTCAGGCGGTCGAGCAGTATCGACTCGCCGCGGTTCGCGAGCGTGGTCACCACACCGAGATTGGCCATGTAACCGGTAGAAAAGAGGAGCGCGCGCGGACGGCCGACGAAGGCGGCGAGCTCTTCTTCCAGAGCGGCGTGCTCCCACCCGTGGCCGCTGATGAGGTGCGAAGCGCCGCTGCCCGCGCCCGAACTCGCCGCGCACCCCGCCATGGCCGCGGCGAGAGCCGGGTGCGCCGCGAGCCCGAGATAATCGTTGCTGCTGAAGTCGACGAGCTTGCGCCCGTCGACGATCACTTCCGTGTGATTGCCAGGCTGCGGGTAGGACTCGATGGTCGCGCGGCGACGCCGCAGGTGCTGTCGCTCGATCTCCTCGAGCGCGGGCTCAAGCGGGCGTCTCTTCATTGCGTTCGCCCGGCGCCCGGTTCGGCTTCGGGTCGGGAATGTACCCGCGCGAATCCCGCTCAGATCCGGCATCGGAGCTCCGGAACGGCCCGGAAGCGCTTTCGGGCCGCATGCCGAGCCGCGCGAGGAGGCTGCGATCCCGCTCCACGTCGGGGTTGCCGGTGGTCAGCAGCTTCTCGCCATAGAAAATGGAGTTGGCGCCGGCAAGGAAGCAGAGCGCCTGCAGCTCATCGCTCATTGCTTGCCGTCCGGCCGACAGCCGCACGTGCGCGCGCGGCATCATCAGCCGCGCCGCGGCGATCGTCCGCACGAAATCGAGCGGATCGACGGGCGCGGTGCCCGCGAGCGGCGTGCCTGGAACCTGCACGAGCTGGTTGATGGGGACGCTTTCCGGGTGCTGCGGAAGGTTGGCGAGCGTCATGAGGAGCTTCGCGCGGTCCGCGGACGACTCGCCCATGCCGAGAATACCGCCGCAGCAGACCTTGAGGTCCGCTGCGCGGACCGCCTCCAGTGTGTCGAGGCGGTCCTGATAGGTGCGGGTGGTGATGATCTCGCCGTAGAAGTCCGGCGAGGTGTCGAGATTGTGGTTGTAGTAGTCCAGGCCCGCATCCTTCAGCTCCCGCGCCTGTTCGGGTGTCAGCATGCCGAGCGTGGCGCAGGTCTCCAGACCGAGCGCGCTGACTTCGCGGACCATCTGCGAGATGACGCGCATTTCCTTCGCCTTGGGCGATCGGTACGCGGCGCCCATGCAGAACCGCGTCGCGCCCGCCTCCTTCGCGCGCACTGCCCGCTCGCGCACGGTGGCGACCTCCATCAGCTCCTCCCGCTCGAGGCCGGTGTCGTAGCGCACGCTCTGCGGGCAATAGGCGCAGTCCTCGGGGCAGGCTCCCGTCTTGATCGACAGCAGCGTGCTCATCTGCACCGTGTTGGGCTCGTGATTCTCCCGATGCACGCCTTGGGCGTGATAGAGCAGGTCCAGCAGCGGGAGGTCCAAGAGATCCGTCACCTGCGGCAGCGTCCAATCGTGGCGAACGGTTCCGAGGTCAGTCGGGGTCATGAGGGGAATCCTGTGGTCGGACGACGGGATGTTCGCGGGCAGGACGGTGAATGTCAACGTAAGGGATGCTTTGGGGTGTACATTTGGCCAAATTATGGCCACCGCGGCGCGCACCGCCCTGATCATCGATCATCTATGCAGCAGATGCACGATGAGGGCGGCAGCGACCGCGAGGGCCCCGATGACGGAGACGAATACGGCCGCAGCGGCGCAGTCCTTGACGATTCGGATCTGCGGGTGGAGCTCCGGACTGAGATGATCGGCAAGCGTCTCGATCGCGGTGTTGAGCAGCTCAGCGGCGAGCACCCCCGCGCCTGCCAGCGCCGCGGTCGCCCACCAGATCGGCGCGGGGCGAAGCAGTAAGAGCGCCGCCAGGACCAACAGGAGCACGACGGCTTCGAAGCGCACGCTGCGCTCGGTACGCAGGCCATGCGCCAGCCCGGCGAGCGCGAAGCCCATGCGGCGCCAAAGCGGCTGGTTCTTGTGCTGGCTCAATGGGCGTAGACGTACTGCAGAAGGACGCCGATGAAAATGACCATGCCGACGTAGTTGTTGTTGAGAAACGCGCGCAGGCAGGCGGCCGGCTCGCGCGCGCGGATCAGCCACTGCTGGTGCAGGAAGAGCAGCCCCGCCGCGACCAGGCCGGCGTAGTACCAGCGGCCGAAGGACATGTCTTTTCCCGCGAGGACCAGGGCAAAGATCATCATCGCCTGCAGCACGCCGATCAGGAACCGGTCCATGTCGGCAAAGAGGATCGCGCTCGATTTGACGCCGATCGTGAGGTCATCCTCGCGGTCGACCATGGCGTAGATGGTGTCGTAGACCACTGCCCAGATGACTGCCGCGATGTAGAGCACCCAGGCAATGCGCGGCAGCGAGTCGCGCTGGGCGGCGAAGGCCATCGGCACGCTCCAGCCGCCGAAGGAGATGCCGAGATAGAGCTGTGGAAGCGGAAAGAACCGCTTCACCAGGGGATACGACACGGTCAGCACGGCGCCGATGATGGCGAGCTTCACCGTAAAGACGTTCAGCCGCGTCACCAGCCACAGGGCGGCGGCGCTCAACACCACGAAGAGCACCAGGGCCTCTATCGGGGATACGCGTCGCGCGGCGAGCGGCCGCTCACGTGTGCGCTTGACGTGCGGGTCGATGTCCCGATCGGCGAAGTCGTTGATGACACAACCGGCGGCGCGCATGACGACCACGCCCAGCGCGAAGACGATCAACACCTTCTGCTGCGGCCTGCCCGCGCCCGCGATCCAGAGAGCCCATAGTGCCGGCCACAGCAGGAGCCACGTGCCTATCGGACGATCGAAGCGGGCGAGGCGCCCGTATTCCTGAATGCGACGGGCGAGACGGTAGTAGAAGGGTGCCTGTTTGGGCTTGCCGGCGAGGACCAGGTCTGTGGTGGCGGTGGTGCTGTTCATGTGTGTTTACATTCGGTCCGGGAAGGAGCGTACCACTGGCCGTCCTGGCGGCAGGGCACCCGGCCCACGCATCCTGCGTGGGCGCGCTCATCCGACTCGCCCATATTGCTCAGCCGCGCCAATCCAGCGTGCCGCGAGCGCAGCAATATTATCCGGGAACTGTGCGATCAGCAGCTCAGCGGCGTCCTGCACGCGCGGCAGCAGGTCCGCATCGCGCGTCAGGTCCGCTACGCGCAGCTGCGCCAGGCCCGTCTGCCGGGTCCCGAGGAGCTCGCCCGGTCCCCGCAGCTCGAGGTCGCGGCGCGCGATCTCGAACCCATCGTTGGTCTCGCGGATCACCTTCAGGCGCTGCCGCGCCAGCGGCGAGAGAGGAGCCCGATAGAGGAGAACGCAGGTGCTGGCGTCCGCTCCACGGCCGACGCGGCCCCGGAGCTGATGGAGCTGCGCCAGGCCCATGCGCTCTGTGTTCTCGATGACCATCAGGGTGGCGTTGGGAACGTCGACCCCGACCTCGATTACCGTGGTCGCGACCAACAGTTGGATTTTTCCCGCCTTGAAGGCGAGCATCGCCGCGTCTTTCTTGGCGGGCGGCATCCGCCCGTGCACCAGTCCCACCTGTACGCCGGGTAACGCCTCCGCAAGCAGGGAGGCAGTCTCCTCCGCGGCTTGCGCGCGCAGCTCGTCCGATTCATCGATGAGGGGACACACCCAGTACACCTGACGGCCGGTGCGGCATACCTGAACGATGCGCGCCACCACTTCATCGCGCCGTTGTTCTGACACGACCACCGTCTGTACCGGCGTGCGCCCCGGCGGCAGCTCATCGATCACGGAGATGTCGAGGTCGGCATAGGCCGTCATGGCCAGCGTGCGCGGGATCGGAGTCGCGGTCATGATGAGCTGGTGCGGAAAGCGTCCCAGCTTGCTGCCCTTCTCCTTCAGACGCAACCGCTGTTGTACACCGAAGCGATGCTGCTCGTCGACGATGACGAGCGCGAGGCGCGAGAATTCGATGCCCTCCTGGAAGAGCGCATGGGTACCGACGACGATGCGGATGCTGCCGTTGGCGACCGCCTCCATCGCGCTGCGGCGCGTACGCGCGGGCTGCGAACCGGTGATCAACGCGACGTCGAGACCGAGCGGCCGGAACCATCGATCGAGATTTCGCCAGTGCTGCTCGGCGAGCAGCTCCGTGGGCGCCATGAGGGCGGCCTGGAAATGCTCGCCCGGTGCATCGGGTGCACGGGTGCCCACGGCACGTGCCGCTGCGACGGCGGCTACCACGGTCTTGCCGCACCCGACATCCCCCTGGACGAGGCGCACCATCGGCACGTCCGAGCGCAGATCCGCCTCCACCTCTGCCAGAACGCGGGCCTGAGCCTGCGTAAGCGCGAAAGGCAATGCGGCGGTCAGCCGTGCCGCCATCGTCTGCGGATCGTCGAGTGGCCACGCCGGGTCAGTTCTGGCGGCGCGTTTCATCAGCCGCAGGCTCGCTTGGTGGGCAAGCAGCTCTTCGAAAGCGAGCCGGCGCTGCGCCGGATGGCGTCCGGCCTCGAGCTCGCTGAGCTGTGCCTCACGCGGTGGTCGGTGGACGTATCGCAGCGCGTCTCGTAGTGACGGTAGCTCGAGCGATTCCAACACTTGCGGTGGGATCCAGTCGCGCACAGCCGCGGTATCGAGCTCGTGCAGCGCGTGCGCAATGAGCCCACGCAGCCGCCCCTGCGCTACGCCTTCGGTCAGCGGATAGATGGGAGTCAGGGTCTCCTCCGGCGGTGCCTCCACGCTGCCCACTCGACGGTACTCCGGGTGGACCATCTCGAGACCCTGGGGGCCGCGGCGCACCTCGCCGAAGCAACGCAGGCGCGTACCGCGCGCGAGGCCCTCCTGTTGCGACGCGGAGAAGTGAAAGAAACGCAGTATCAGGAATCCGGAGCCGTCCGAGAGACTGCATTGGAGTTGCCGCCGCCTGCGGTAGGCGACCTGCGAGAGCTGGATCTCGCCCTCCACGACGGCCCGCATCCCTGGCAGCAGCGAGCCGATCCTGACCACGGTGGTGCGATCCTCGTAACGCAGCGGCAGGACGAACAGAAGGTCCTGCACCTGCGCCACGCCGAGCCGCCCGAGGCGCTGCGCCAGCGCCTCGCCGACGCCTCGCAGTGCCGTGATCGGGCGCTGCTCGTATGGAGCGTCTCGGGAGAAGGGCGAGGTCTCGGGGGCCGTGCCACTGGCCATCCGTGGCGGCGGGGCCCCCTGCCCGCCATGTCCCGGGCGGGCGCTCGCCGGAGCGAGGACACGTTGAGTGTCCTCGTTGAAAGGCACCGGCTCGCCCACCTGGGGCGGCCGGGCACCTCCTTGTGCCTGAGGTGCCGTGTCACGTTTAGCCAAGGTACAGGACGCACTCGGCCTCGACGCGTGCCCCGCGGGGCAGGGCCGCTACGCCGACGGCCGCTCGCGCCGGATAGGGCTGCGGGAAATAGGTCGCCATGATCTCGTTGACCTTGGCGAAGTGAGTCAAATCAGTGAGAAACACGTTGACCTTCACCGCCTGCGCGAGAGTGCCGCCCGCGGCCTCGGCGACCGCCTTCAGGTTCTCGAACACGCGGCGGATCTCCGCCTCGATGTTGCCGGTGATCAGCTCGTTGGTGGCCGGGTCGAAGGGAATCTGGCCGGAGAGGTAGACGGTATCGCCCGCGCGCACCGCCTGGGAATAGGTGCCGATCGCCTGGGGCGCTCGCTCGGTATGGATCACTTTACGGCTCATGTGCTATCTCACAACCTTTCTGGATGGGGACCTGGATCATCGGCCTCGTCCACGCCTTCGATGTCGCCGTCGGTCCGGTCGCTGCGCGCATGGGCGGCAATCGTCCGGCTGACACGTGTCACGTCCGGCATCCGGCGGATGACGCGCATCACCTGTGCCAGGTGCTTGCGGTCGCGGACTTTCAGCTCGAAAGTGAGAATGGAGGCGTCGCCCTCCTGCTCTTCGATCGAGACGTGATGAATGTTGGTTTCCGTGCTGGCGATGGCCGCCGCGACCGCCGCGAGCACGCCGGTGCGGTTGACCACGTTGATGCGGATCTCCGAGTTGAATAAGCGATCCGGCGCGGGCCGCCAGCTCACCGGCAGCCACTTCTCCGGGTGCTTGCGGTAGTCCTCGACGTTGACGCAGCGCTCCCGATGGATGACCACGCCGCGGCCGGCAGAGAGGAATGCGAACACCGGGTCGTGCGGCAGCGGGAAGCAGCAGCGCGCGTAGGAGACGAGCAGACCCTCCGTGCCCGCGATCGCGAGCGGCGCCGGCGTGTTGGGCTTGCCGTGCGCCGGCGCCGCCGGCAGCAGGCGCCGCGCCACCAGGGGAGCCAGGCGCTCGCCGAGGCCGATCTTCTCGTACAGGTCGTCGAGATCCTTCATGCCGAACTCTCCGAGCACGGCATGCTGCACTTCCGGACTGACCTCATCCAGCGCCAGGCGGAATTCCCCGAGCGCCTGGTTGAGAAGCCGCTGGCCGAGCGCGATGGCCTCGGTGCGCCGCAGGCTCTTCAGGTAGTGCCGGATGGCGTTGCGCGCCTTGGCGGTGACGACGAAGTTGACCCAGGAGGGGTTCGGCATCGCGCCCTTGGCCGTGATGATCTCCACCGTCTGGCCGTTGCGCAGCACGGTGCGCAGCGGCGTCAGCCGGCGGTCCACCTTGGCCGCGACGCAGCGGTTGCCGATGTCGGTGTGCACCGCATAGGCGAAGTCCACCACGGTCGCGCCGCTCGGCAGGCGCAGGATGGTTCCCTTCGGGGTGAAGACGTATACCTTGTCGGGGAAGAGGTCGACCTTGACGCTCTCGAGGAACTCCTCCGAAGTGCCGTCTTCCTGCAGCTCGACGAGGCTCGACAGCCACTCGCGTGTGCGCTGCTGCTGCATGCTGTCCGCGTCGCCGCCGCTTTTGTACTTCCAGTGTGCCGCGATGCCGGACTCCGCGACGCGATGCATGTCCTCGGTGCGGATCTGCGCCTCGATGGGCACACCGTTGGGACCGAAAAGCGTCGTATGCAGCGACTGGTAGCCGTTGACCCGGGGGATGGCGATGTAGTCCTTGAAGCGTCCGGGCATGGGCTTGAACGCCGCATGCACGACGCCGAGCGCGCGGTAGCAGGTATCAGGCTTGTCGACGATGATGCGCAGGCCGTAGACATCGACGATCTCGGCCAGCGAAGCGCGCTTGCGCGACATCTTCTTATAGATGCTGTAGAGGTGCTTCTCGCGCGTCTCCACCCATGCCTTGATCTCGTTCTTGACGAGGGCGCCGGTGAGCTGCTGCTCGATCTTCTTAAGGAACTCCTTCTGGTTGCCGCGCGCCTTGCGCAGCGCGCGCGCCAGCACCTCGTAGCGGTGCGGGTACAGCGCCTCGAAGCCGAGATCCTCGAGCTCGAGCTTCATATTGTAGAGGCCGAGACGCTCCGCTATCGGCGCGTAGATCTCCAGGGTCTCGCGCGCGACGGCCCGCCGCCTGGGCAGCGGCATGGCCTGGATGGTGCGCATGTTGTGGGTACGGTCGGCGAGCTTGACCAGGATGACCCTGAGGTCACGCACCATGGCGAGGAGCATTTTGCGGAAGGACTCCGCTTGAGCTTCCTCGCGGCTCTTGAACTGAATCGCATCCAGCTTCGTTACGCCGTCGACGAGGTCCGCGACGTCCGCACCGAAGCGCGCCGCAAGCTGATCCTTGGGCGTCGGGGTATCCTCGATGACGTCGTGCAGGATCGCCGCGATCAGCGTGTCGGCATCGAGATAGAGGTCGGCGAGTACGGCGGCGGCGGCCACCGGATGGGCGATGAACGGCTCACCGGAGAGGCGCTTCTGACCCTTGTGGGCGGAGGCGCCAAATTCGGCGGCTTCCTCGATTCGCGCGACCTGGTCCGGCGGCAGGTACTTGCCGACTGCGGCCAGAAGCTCTTTGAGTCCCGGGGTGCGCCTTCCGCCGGGGAGCAGTCCCAGGAGTGAAGACGCATAGTCCATAGGAAAGGGCCGGTAGCTTCAGTCCCCCAGCCCGAACTGCGGAGCGCGGAAGCTCGATTGAGCCTCCAGCTCGGGGATGGCAGGCTCGGCCGGGGGCTCGGGCTCGCGGAGCATGTCGAGCGTGACGTTGCCGGCGGCGATCTCGCGCAGCGCGACGACGGTCGGCTTGTCGTTTTCCCAGCCGACGGTCGGCTCGGCTCCGTTGGCCAGCCGACGCGCGCGCTGGGCCGCCAGGATGACGAGCTGGAAGAGGTTATCGACGTTCTGCAGGCAGTCTTCGACAGTAATGCGGGCCATGGCAAGAGTACGTAAATAAGAGGGTGCGCGCCGAAAGGCACGGAGAGAGGACACTATATCCCAAAGTGCAAAAGCAAGTGAACAAGCGGCCGTTTCCTGGGGCATTTCTGCGCCCTCGGCGGATCTCAGTGGGGCCGTTCCCCGGGCCGCGGGATCGAACGCGGCCGTAGTATCGCGCTCGCTCACAAAATCGCCGGAGCGATTTTGGACGCCGTCGGGCGACCCGAAGGGTTCGGCGCAGGGACGGAGCGAGCAAAGCGCCGCAGGCGACTTTGAACCCACTGAGAAGCCCGTTGCCGGTGCTCAGGCCAGCAGGCGATCCAGGAGGGGCTCCAGCTCCGGGCGGGTGGCGGCCAGCCGCGAAGCCCGTCCTCCGCGAGTGCCGCCATGCGCCGCGACGATGGCCATGAGGTCCGCTACCGCCTTCTCGAAGTCGTCATTGACGACAACGTAGTCGAACTCCCGCCAATGCGACATGTCGGTCACTGCGTCGCGCAGGCGTCGGCCGATCACTTCCGGCGAGTCCGTCGCACGGCTCCGAAGACGCTTCTCCAGCGCCTCGCGGGAGGGGGGCAGGATGAAGATCGTGACGCAATCGGGCTTTGCCGCCCGTACCAGTCGCGCGCCCTGCCAGTCGATCTCGAGCACGATGTCGCCGCCCTGCGCGAGGCGCGACTCGACGGGGGCGCGTCCCGTCCCGTAAAGATTGTCGAAAACGCGGGCATGCTCCAGGAACTGACCGTCGGCGACCAGTCGCTCGAACTCCGGCACGCCGACGAAGTAGTACTCCCGTCCATGCTCCTCCGTGGGACGCCGCGGCCGGGTCGTATGGGAGACGGACATCCTGAGTCGCGGCATGCGCTCGAGGAGTGCCTTGACCAGCGACGTCTTGCCGGCGCCGGAGGGGGCGGCGAGCACGAAAAGCGTGCCGCGCGGGGCGGGCGTCGTCCGGGCACCGTCGAGCTCTTCGCCAGCGGCGGCAACCCACGCGCGCAGTGCCTGGGCGCGATGACTGACTTCGTTCTTCACTGCCGGATCGAGCTCCGCCGCCGTGCAGTGGGCATCCGCCGGCAGGAAGATCGGGTCGTAGCCGAACCCGCCGCTGCCCCTGGGCTCGAGCGCGATGCGCCCTTCCCACGTGCCGTGCGCGACGATCGGCTGCGGGTCGTCGTGCCGGCGCACGAACGCAATCACGCAGTGATAGCGGGCCTGCCGAAACTCCATCGGTACGTCATGGAGCTCCGCAAGGAGCTTGTGGAGATTGTCGGCATCGCTCGCCCCCTCCCCTGCGAACCGCGCCGAGCGCACGCCCGGGCGGCCGTCGAGCGCGTCGACCTCGATTCCGGAGTCATCGGCCAGCGCGGGAAGACCGGCCTCACGTGCCGCGTGACGCGCTTTGATGAGCGCGTTCTCGAGAAAGGTGCTGCCGGTCTCGGGTGGCGAGCCGATGCCGAGCGCGCTTTGCGCGAGCAGCTCGAGCCCAAGGGGGGCGAGGATCGCCCGCATCTCCTTCAGCTTGCCGGCGTTGCCGCTCGCGAGGACCGTTTGTGTCATGCGCCGCGATCCGCGAGGGTCTGCGACTGCAGCGCGAACAGCCGCTCGATGCCGCCGGCGGCGAGCGCGAGCATCGCATCGAGCTCGTGCCGGCGGAACGCGTGCCCCTCTGCCGTGCCCTGTAGCTCGATGAAGGCGCCACCGCTGCGCATCACCACGTTCATGTCAGTCTCGGCCTGCGAATCTTCGCGGTAATCGAGATCCAACACGGGCCGGCCGCTGACGATGCCGACGGAGATGGCCGCGACCTGCCCATGCAGTGGGCTCGCGGCGAGGCTGCGCTGTGCGACCAGCTTCTCGCACGCCCGCGCGAGCGCCACGTAGCCGCCGGTGATCGAGGCGGTGCGAGTGCCGCCGTCGGCCTGCAGCACATCGCAATCGATCGTGACCGTGCGCGGTCCCAGTGCCTTGAGGTCGATCACCGCGCGCAGCGACCGGCCGATGAGGCGTTGGATCTCTTGCGTGCGGCCGCTCTGTTTGCCGCGCGCAGCTTCGCGCGCCGAGCGTGTGTGGGTCGAGCGCGGCAGCATCCCGTATTCCGCGGTCACCCAACCCTGGTCCTTGCCGCGCAGGAAGGCCGGCACACTGTCCTCGACGCTGGCGGTACACAACACCTGCGTGTCACCGACCTCGATCAATACGGCGCCCTCGGCATGCTTGGCGAACCGGCGCGTGAAGCTGACCGGGCGCATCTCATCGGGTGCGCGTCCGCTCGGGCGGGTCATGACAACCAGCGCAGGGCCGCCGCGGACGTGTTGTCGCTGGCGGCTCCCGTGCGGGCGACCGCTCTTTCGCCCAGCTCGCGCAGTTTCTCGCGCAGCGGCGGCGCACCGGTCCCACCCGCTCCGGCTCCGCCGGGCGCCGAGAGCTCCGCGGCGATCTCGGCATCTTTCAGGCCGCTCCATAGGCCATCCGTGCACACCATCAGGACGTCTCCAGACTCCAGCGGACGTCGGCGCGCGATCGACATGTCGGGCAGGATGGGATCGCCGCCGAGACAGCATTCGACATAGTTGCGCATGGGATGGCCTTGGGCCTGCTCCGCCGTTATCAGGCCCTCGCGCAGCAGCACTTCGACATGGCTGTGATCGCGGCTGCGGCTGAGGAGGGTGCCGGCCCGCAGATGATAGATGCGGCTGTCGCCGACGTGCGCCCACCAGGATGCGCCCTGCTGCACCAGGCACAGCGCGCAGGTGGCGCGCGGCCGCTGCTCGAGCGGCAGCGGGGCGCCCAGCTTGACGACCTCCTCGTGCGCGCGGCCGAGGATCAGATGGAGGAACCCCATCGGATCGAAGAGCGGCTGCGATGCATGCGCGAAGGCGTCGAGGACGGTCTCGCGCGTGATCTCCGCGGCGCGCGCACCGTTGGCGTGGCCGCCCATGCCATCCGCGATGAAGAGCAACGCCGCATGCTCCGTCACGGCGACGGCGACCCGGTCCTGGTTCTCCTCGCGCCCGCCCAGGAGGCTGACGTCGACGTACTCAACGCGCAAGAATAAGTCCGTGCATCTGTTAGACTTTCGATGCGCCTTTTATATCACCCCGCAGCGCCGGGAGCGTAGCGTTTGACAAAATGATCGCCAGCATGACCGGCTTCGCGCGGCGGGAGATCGCCGGCTCCTGGGGGACGCTCGTCTGCGAGCTGCGCAGCGTCAATCACCGCTTTCTCGAGGCCGGCTTTCGCCTGCCGGATGAGCTGCGCTCCGCAGAGGGCGAGCTGCGCCAGCATCTCGCTCGCGAGGTGCGCCGCGGCAAGGTCGACTGCGTGCTCACGTATCGGCGCGCACAGGCTTCCGAAGGCGGGCTGCAGGTCGACGCGCAGGCGCTGGAGCGGCTGCTCGCGCGACTGAAGGATATCGGTCGCTCTTTCCCGACGCACAGCGTGAACGTCGTCGATGTGCTGCGCTGGCCCGGAGTGCTCAAGGAGGACACGTCGGCCGGTGAGGAGCTGATGGTGGCGACCAGGGCGCTCTTCGGCAGCACGCTGGAGGATCTGGTGGCGGCGCGGGCGCGGGAGGGGCTGCGGCTCAGGGAAGTCCTGGAGCTGCGCTGCAGCGGGCTGGAGGATCTGGTGCGACAGGTGCGGGAGCGCCTGCCCGAGGTACAGACTCGGTTGCGGGCGCGGCTCGATGAGCGGCTGAAGGAGCTCACCGCGAACGTGGATCAGGATCGTCTGGAGCAGGAGCTGGCGTTACTCCTGCAGCGGCTCGACGTCGATGAGGAGCTCGAGCGCCTTTCCGGCCACGTCCAGGAGGTCCGTCGCGTGCTCGCCGCGAACGAGCCTGCCGGGCGCCGGCTCGATTTCCTGATGCAGGAGCTCAACCGCGAGGCGAACACCCTGTCGTCGAAGTCTCAGGACCTCGAGACCACCCGCAGTGCGGTGGACATGAAGGTGATCATCGAGCAGATGCGCGAGCAGGTGCAGAACGCGGAATAGCGTCCAGGGGGTCGAGGCGAGTCCATCGCCGTCCTGAATACCCTGCAAGGGACGAGCACCAACGGCGGCAAACGACCTGCTGCGCTTCGCCGATGGAGTCTTTGCCTTTGGCTTGCGCCGGCGCATGGTCCCTGCCAACCCGGCTTCCGGTTTCTCACTGCGCCTCGATGGAGGTGGCACCGAGAGGCCCCGCAGCCGCGCCCTGAGTGTCGATGAGCTGGCGCAGATTTTCGAAAAGGTCCGCGAGACGCCGAGCTTCGGCGCCGCCAACGCACTTGCCCTGAAACTACTGCTCACACTCTGTGTCCGCAAAGGCGAACTGCTGGGCGCCCGGTCGGAAGAATTTGATCTCGACGGCAGCACGACTCAAGGTGCGGTTTGATGACGCAAAGCTGTTCGGAAGCCGGCTGATCCCGACGAACCCTCGCGCGAAATCGCTGCCGGCCGCTAGTCGACCAGCCGTACCCAGCTCGCTACTTTGGCATCCACCAACTCCTCAGCCGCTGCGCTCGTCTCTCGAGAGGCCGCGCGCCATGCGCAGCACGTTTTCGCGGTGAAATTCGAGATACCGTCTCTGCCCGTCGGAGAATCCACCGACGTTCGCTCGAGCGTCGCGATCGATTCCCATCTGCTTGAGGGACACAGGGTCCGCCACGGGAGATACGATCAGCCGTCCCGCGTTCTCGAAAGAGATGAATCCCTTGTCGAACAGGTGGTCCACCGTCGGAGTCAGGAGCAGACCATTTTCGCCATCGAGGCGCTCCTCATTGCTGCTGTCTCGCCACGGCTGAATGTGGCTCGCGATCAGGTGCTCCATGCGCTCCACCCGGGTAATGCGGCAGGCGTGCTCGATCGAGCGCACATTGTCCCGGAAGATCCCCTGACCGCGACGCGCCTGGACGAGCGCGGTTCTCTCGGTCTGCGGGACCGTCGCATCGGTATTAATATCAGCCTCGACGCGCCGCTCCCATTCCTCGATATCACGCTCGGGCGCCGGTGAGTCGCGCTCGGTCAGGCTGACCTCCTGACCGATGTCGGCGACCTGCCGAGCCTCCGCACCGATCAACTCGAACAGCGCCCAGGCGAGCTCTCGGCTGATCTCCGTCAGATAAACGCTCTGCAGGCCGTTGCCCTCGGAGGTTAACGGTGCGTATTTGCTAGCCAGTTGAGAACGCAGCTGCACAATGCGATCCTTGGGACGGACTGCATTGGAAAGACGCTGCCAGCGAACGCCCACTCGCCAACCGATCTGGCTCCAGTTGGTGCCGGCGAGGCCAAATTCCTCCGGCTTCGGGCTCTCGTGGCAATAGCCGCTGATGATGCCGAGGGCCGCGATGCGCGTGTCGCAGAACGAGAGAACGATATCGCCCGGAGCGACCTCGCGCATGAACTCGTAGAAGGGATTCCGGTGCCCGTTCTTGTTGCGCTTCGGTGACCAGAGATAACCGCCCTCGATCTCTTGGCGGAAGGTCTGATTCTGGTTGACCCACCAGTAGCGCACGCGTCTAAGACGGATTCAGAAAACCGGCGGATGCGGTCGGGCCCGCGAGCATGTTCATCACAAGCCGGATCATCACCTCCTTGTCCTTGGGCGCGGACTCCGCCACTAACAGCGCCAGCGCCGCGAGCCCCACGTCATTGATGACCGGCTCGCCCCCGCGTGTCAGGCGGCCATTACGGTGCAGGAACTCGACGAAGAGGAAGGAGCCAATGCGCTTGTTCCCGTCGGAGAAGGGATGATTCTTGATCACGAAATATAGGAGGTGAGCGGCCTTCGATTCGACCGTCGGATAAGCCGGCTGTCCGCATACGGTCTGATCGAGGTTGCCGAGCAAGGCCGCAAGCCCGTGTTCACGCTCACGGCCAAAGAGATCGGTCGCCTCGTGCCGTGCTATCAAGTCGGCCCTGAGCTCACCAATCGCGCGACGTGCTTCCGCTACTTGGGGCAACGTCCCACCCGGCACCCCTTGCGGCTCGACTAGCAGCCCGCTGTCGTAGCGTTGCAGCAGCAGGAACGTCTGCGTGTACCGCGCGATGATGTCCACCAGACCGCGGCCCTGGTCGCTAGTCAGCGCGTCCCCGGAGGCCGTCTTGCGCACCAGAGCGAGCGCAGATTCCAGCTCACGGGCGTTCTGCTCGAGGCGCTGTCGATTGAGGGTGTAGCCGCGGACCAAGTGCTCACGCAGGGTGCTGGTTGCCCACTGGCGGAAGCGTACCCCTCGATGGGAATTGACGCGGTATCCGACGGAGATGATCGCGTCGAGGTTGTAGTGCTTGACCCGACGGTGGACGCGGCGACCCCCTTCGGATTGAACTACCGAGAAATCCTCGGTAGTTGCCGATTCCTTCAACTCATTGTCCGAAAAGATGTTTTTCAGGTGCAGGCCGATATTGTCGGTTGACGACTCGAATAGCTCGGACATCTGCCTCTGCGTGAGCCACACCGTATCCTGCTCCAGCCGCACGTCCACCCGCACGGAGCCGTCCGCCGCTTCATAGACCAGAATCTGCCCGCTGGCGATCTCGCTTGGTGTGCTCATTGTCCCCATCGAAGTCCCTGGAGCGATATGCCGTCGCCGCCGCTGAGCAGTCTACTCTTTGTCCTGAACGCCGCCGTAATTGCCGGTGTTTTGCGACTTACTCAGTTCGTTGAGTAAAAATACTCAACGGACTACGCAACGTGCTGCGAGGCCATCGGCCTCGCAGTAGCTTCGCAGCGCGGCTAGTCAGGCTGCTTCAGTAGGGATGGCGCTGTAGCTAGATTTGTAGCTGATCGGCCAGACTGCCGATTAATTACTTCTCAGATCAAGGAGATAGCCGCGCTCGTCGCGAGCAGGTGCAGAACGCGGAATAGCGTCCAGAAGTGTCGAGGCGCATCCATCGCCGCCCAGAGTCCGCGCCATGCGCAGCACGTTCTCGCGGTGAAATTCGAGATACCGTCTCTGCCTCACGGAGAATGCGCCGACGTTCGCTCGAGCATCGCGATCGGTTCCCATCCGCTTGAGGGACTCCGGGTCCGCTGCGGGAGATACGATCAGCTGTCCCGCGTTCTCGAAAGAAATGAATCCCTTGTCAAACAAAAGGGCTTGATGTTGCGGCGTACCTTGCGCTTGCCCTCGGTCTGAACTACCAAGAAATCCTTAGCAGTTGCTGCTTCATCAAGCTCCCCATCGGTGAAGACGTTTTTCAAGTGCTTGACCACGTTCCCACGACCCTGGGCCTCACGATCGACGGCAGCGGGACTTTCACCAACACCTCGTGCCGGGACGGTGACGCCACGACGAAGTTTAACTGGACGTTGGGAGCCACCAACCCGGGCGACGCGATCCGCTTCAGCGGCGACGCCAAGGCGCGCCTGTACGTCCAGGCGTCGTTCACCGATGTCCCGCCGGCAATGCCCGGGTGTCGTTGCGACGATTCGTCACGAGCGACACCGTTCAATTCACCGTGACTCTGGACCCCTCTGCCGTCGACCCGGCTTTCCTGGGCAATCCCATCGTCGGGGTACAACCTCAAGCAGGTGGAGATTTGGCGCAAGACCGCGGGAGGACAGTCGGAGATGATCGGAATGGATACGGGTGTGCCCGGGGTCAGCGGCGCACCGGGCAAGAATGTGTTCACCGTGCTCTGGAAGGCGGACTCCGCCGGCACCACGACCGACAGCAGCTCGGCAAGCCCCTGCCAACTTCTATGCCGTCGTCGTTCCGAACTTCAGTGATGACTTCAGCTTCCGCGTCGGGCCGGCGCTCGGCTGGCTCGGCGTCCATCAATTGGGCGGAAACAACAGCGATCAGGGCACGCGCGTGGCGGTCGATCGCGACGGCATCGCGGAGCACCCGCGTGCGGTTGGGCCGATTACGCGCTCGAGCCGAGCCGCAGCCAATGGCCGTCGTGCCTGCCGACGAAGTAGCCGAGTACGGACGGGAGCTGCCCGGCGCCGGCGTCACGCTCCGGCGCCTGATGCTCGACTACGAAGCGCAGGTTCCCACTGATCGGTAGCCAGTGGGACGTTGCGGGCGGCCTCAACGGACCGCGATACAACGCGCCCGGAGGGTCCGGCACCAGGCGCAGCCACTGACCGCCGCGCTGGATGATGAAATAACCCAGAGCAGACCGTCCCGCCGACTGATCTCGCATCGGCTGCCCGGGCATCTGCCGCTCGATCACGAACCTCAGGTTGCCGTCGATGGGTATCCATTTGGACGCCGCCGGCGGGGACCGCAGAGCCATCGATTGCAGCAAAAGCGAGTCCAACCGGAGCCAATGGTCGTCACGCCAGAGGACGAAGTAGCCCAGGGCGGACGGCACGGGTGCGCCGCCCGTGTATCGGTCGGGCACCCGGCGCTCGACGACGGCACCGAAACCGTGAGCGATCGGTACCCAGGAGGCAGTGGTGACGCCTGGCGGTCGGGCGGGTGCAGGCGTGCTGCTGGCACGAGCCGCCGCGGGGAGCGCCAGCGCAGTCAGCGCCGCAAAGACGAATACCGGCATTGCCCGCTTCATCGAAGCGACTCGGTCGTGTGGCGGGACGGTCCGCCGGGTTTTCGACTTCGCGGCGGGCCGAGGGTTCCGGGAGTCAGCCCTCAGTTGCGTGTGCCCATGCGGACGTGGCCACAGCGGGACAGGCCCCTTTTAGGGCTGACGCGGGCTGCCGATGCGCATCGCGGACCGGGGGTCGTCGCAGAGCATTCTCGAGCTGCCGGCTGCGCGATCACGTTTCATGTCGAGCCGGATCATCGCGCCTCAGTTCAGCAGCGCGCTGATGCGTGCAGGCACGGGACCGATTTCCTGTAGAGACAGGAAGCCGGCCGCATCGACCGGCGGCCAGACTGCCGCCGGACGGATGGGGTGCTCCGTCTCATCGCGCACGGGCCAGTACAGCGCGGGCCCGCGCGCGCGCCAGTCCGCGCAGCCTCCCACCGTCGCCGGAGCGAAGTAGGTGGCTTCTTCCACGGGACCCTCCGTCCACGGCGCCGCGAAGCGCTCGCCGCGGTCCCACGGCTTGCGCCGCTCGAAGATCATGCGGCTGCGCGTGATTCGCAGCGTCACGGCTACTGCTTCGAAGGCGTCCACGTTGCGGCGCGCCTGCTCCTGCCAGTCCGGCAACGGATGCGCCTGCGGCGTACGCTCGAGGGCGCTCTGCCACCTGCTGCGAGCGGCCGCGTACAGATCCATCGGCGGCGCGCAATCGATGACTCCGGCATCGAGCACGCGCTCGATCGCCCGCGGCTCGGGAAAACAGTGATAGAGCGTCACCAGGACCAGCACCCCCGCAAGCGATCGCAGCACGCCTGCGGTGAAGACACGTGGTGCGAGTCGCGCAAGCGCGCAGGCGATGACACCCAGCAGCAGGCCGGCCGGTCCGCTGAACAGGATGCCGATGATGGGACCGAGGTTGGAAGAGGGACTGAGTATCATCGGGCCGACGAAGCCGGCCAGAAATCCGGACAGGGTGAACAGCAGCACCGTGCGCAGGCAGCTTGGGCGGCCAGTCTGCGGTTGCACGGGCATTGGTCGCGGTCCGGAGGGCGTCTAGAAGATGAAGATCAATGCGACGCTGAGCAGCGCATAGCAGACCACCGCGGACCAGTAGCGCCAGGCATCGCTACTGCGCTCGAAGTCGCGCCCCCACGGACCCGAGCGGGCGTAGACGTGCCCGCTCAGCAGCGCCAGCACCACGTAGAAGGCCACCGCTACCCCGAGGATGCGAAACAGGCCGCGCATGGAGGTGATTCTAGGGACCGCCCGGCGCGGTCGCGGCATCGGGTTCCGAAAAGCGCGACCTGGCGCACGGTGAAGGGCCTGTGCTCCGGCCCTGTCGATGGGGGATTTGCGGTGTCGCGCCATCGGCGATCGACATTTGACCTGGAGTGGCCGCCCGTCTGAGCCGGTTGTCCGGACGAGGTGGCGATGTGCGAGCTACACGGCCGGCGTGTCGCTAACGGTGCATCTGCCGGACTGAGGACTTCAAGCGCGCTTGCCGATCTCGACGTAGTCGCGCTTCGTCGGTCCCGTATAGAGCTGCCGCGGGCGGCCGATGCGCATCGCCGGGTCGGCGATCATCTCCTGCCAGTGGGCGACCCAGCCCACGGTACGCGCAATCGCGAACATCACCGTGAACATCGAGCGCGGGATGCCGATGGCGCTGTAGATGATGCCGGAGTAGAAGTCGACGTTCGGGTAGAGCTTGCGTTCGACGAAGTAGTCGTCCTTGAGGGCGATCTCCTCCAGGCGCAGGGCCAGCTCGAAGAGCGGCGTGTCGGTGCGCCCGAGGCGCGCCAACACCTTGTGGCACATCTCGCGGATGATCTTGGCGCGCGGATCGAAGTTCTTGTACACCCGATGGCCGAAGCCCATCAGGCGGAAATGGCTGGATTTGTCCTTGGCGAGGCCGAGGAACTTCGGGATGTTGTCCGCGGTGCCGATCTGCTCCAGCATCGCGAGCACGGCCTCGTTGGCGCCGCCGTGCGCCGGACCCCAGAGCGCCGACACACCCGCCGAGATCGCGGCGTAGGGATTGGCCCCGGTGCTGCCTGCCAGGCGCACCGTCGAGGTGCTGGCGTTCTGCTCGTGATCCGCATGCAGGATGAAGAGAAGGTCGAGCGCTTGCGCGGCGACGGGATCGACGTGATACGGCTCGCACGGCACGGCGTAGAGCATGTGCAGCAGGTTGCTGCAGTAATCGAGGTCGTTGCGCGGATAGATGTAAGGCTGCCCGAGCGCGTGCTTGTGGGCGGCCGCGGCGATCGTCGGAATCTTTGCGATGATGCGATGGGCGAAGATCTCCCGCTGCCGCGGGTTATAGATGTCCATCGTGTCGTGATAGAACGCGGACATCGAGGCGACCACCGCGGACACCATCGCCATGGGGTGCGCGTCGTAATGGAAGCCGTGGAAGAAGCGCAGCAGCGACTCGTTGATCATCGTGTGATGACGGATGCTGCCTTCGAACTCCTCGAGCTGCTTGCGCGTCGGCAGATTGCCGTGCAGAAGCAGGTAGGACACCTCCATGAAGGTGCTCTTCTCAGCCAGCTGCTCCACGGGATAGCCGCGATAGAGCAGCACGCCTTTGTCGCCGTCGATGTAGGTGATCCGGCTCTCGCAGGCGGCGGTGACCCCGAATCCGGGATCGTAGGTGAAGACCCCCAGCTCCTTATTGAGCGCCGCAACGTCCACGACGGAGGGGCCGATGGTGCCCGGGCGGACGGGCAGCGTGACCTTGCGGTCGGAGGCTCGATCGACGAGCTCGAATGTCTTCTCTGTCATTCGGTGGACGCTCTGCTTAAGAAGGCCCTGAGACCCGCCATCGCGAGTTGCCGATGTCTCGGGAAACGGCCGTCGGCGCCAGCG
>DASUKK010000016.1:0-172962 GCA_036278795.1 Steroidobacteraceae bacterium
GAAGCATTACTCACCCGTTCGCCGCTCGTCAGCACGTATTGCTACGCCTGTTACCGCTCGACTTGCATGTGTTAGGCACGCCGCCAGCGTTCAATCTGAGCCAGGATCAAACTCTTCACTTGAAGATTTTGAGAATCATCAAAAAGAGTAAATCCAAAATAGCTCCAACTACTGCTGGACATTTTGGTCACTCGGTCTTTGCGCCCAAAGGCTCATTGACACGAGTCCCCACACAAATTACCTGCCAAATTTTTAAAGAGCATCCCGCGGCGCTCGAGGCTCTGGGATTTGAGCTTCACGCGTCGCCGCGTGCCGCTCGAAAGGGGGCGGAAGTATAGCGGTCTGCCATCATCCGTCAACCTTCGTCTGGGCCTTTTTCAGGCCCTCCTGCTGTCCCGCCTTCACGGCCGGGGCTGCAAGGGGCGCGCAGTATAGCCCCGATTGAGGGCCTGTCAACGCATTGTCACAAAGGATTTTCTGGAGGGGTTGCCGTCCCTGCGCCCATCCTTGGGCAAAGGCCGGGGTCGGCCAAAAACCCTTGAATCCCAAGGGCTCCTTAACGTCATCCTTGCGCTCCTTGCAGAGCTCAATGAGGGAGTGGGCCGGGAGTTTCAAGCCCCGAGACCGCGCTCTGGGTCAGCTCTTCGCCTCGAGCTTCACCCTGGCAAAGCGCCGCGACCCGAGCTGCAGCACGTGATCTGCCCCGACGTGCAGCACCAGCGCCCGGTCGCTCACCCTTTCGCCGTCGATCCGGACCGCCCCCTCCTCGATCTTGCGGGTCGCCTCGGAGGTGCTGGCGGCGAGCCCGGCGGCCTTGAGGAGTGCCGGCAGCCTGATTCCCGTGGCATCGACCTGCAGTGCCTGGGGCGGCAGGTCCGCGGGCACCGCCCGATCACTCACCCGGGCGATGAAATCCCGCTCGGCGCGGTCCGCCTCGGCGGCGTCATGGAAGCGGGCCGTGAGCTCCCTGGCGAGCTCCAGCTTGATGTCCCGGGGGTTGCGCCCCTCGGCCGCCGCCCGCTTCAGGCCCGCCACCTCGCCCAGCGGGCGGAAGGACAGCAGCTCGAAATAGCGCCACATGAGATCGTCCGAGATCTTCATCAGCTTGCCGAAGATATCGCCGGGCGGCTCGGCGATACCGATGTAATTCCCCAGCGATTTCGACATCTTGTTGATGCCGTCGGTCCCCTCGAGAAGCGGCATGGTGATGACCACCTGCGGCTCCTGGCCGTAGTCCTGCTGCAGGTGGCGGCCGACCAGCAGATTGAATTTCTGGTCGGTGCCGCCGAGCTCGACGTCGGCCTTCAGCGCCACGGAGTCATAGCCCTGCGCCAGCGGGTAAAGGAACTCGTGGACGGCGATCGGCTGGCCGCTCTTGTAGCGCTTGGCGAAGTCGTCCCGCTCCAGCATGCGCGCAACGGTGTAATGCGCCGCCAGGCGCACGAAATCCGCCGCGTGCATGGGCGAGAGCCACCGCGAGTTGAAGTCCACGCGGGTGCGCTGCGGATCGAGGATCTTGAACACCTGCCGCTCGTAGGTGCGGGCGTTCGCCTGCACGTCCTCGGGCGACAGCGCCGGCCGGGTCTGGTTGCGCCCGCTCGGGTCGCCGATGAGGCCGGTGAAGTCCCCGATGAGGAAGATCACCTCGTGCCCGAGCTGCTGGAACTGGCGCATCTTGTTGAGCAGCACCGTATGCCCCAGGTGAAGATCCGGGGCGGTCGGGTCGAAGCCCGCCTTCACGCGTAGCGGCTGCCCCCGGCCCACTTTGCGGGCGAGGTCGGCTTTGAGCAGCACCTCATGGGCGCCGCGTTCGAGCTCGGCGAGCTGGTCGTCGAAATTCATGGTTCTCGCAGGGACGGTCCGGGTGGATCCGGTGCGCCAGTCTAGACGATACGCAGGCCCGTGCGGGCGCGGCGGCTCCCCCGTGCATTAGATCAAGCACTCTGCTGTACTTGGGAAAATGGACGCACCCGATCTCAAGTCGCCCGGCCTCTACTTCAACCGCGAGCTGTCCTTCCTTGAGTTCAACCGGCGCGTCCTCGCACAGGCGTTCGATGCGTCGGTGCCGCTGCTGGAGCGGCTGCGCTTCCTCTGCATTTCCTCGAGCAATCTCGATGAGTTCTTCGAGATCCGGGTCGCGGGCCTGAAGCAGCTCCTCGAGCTCGGATCCGCCCAGTTCGCCGCCGACGGCATGTCGTTCGAGCAGCAGCTCGCCGCCATCCACGAGCGCGCCGCCGGCCTCGTCGCCGAGCAGTACCGCTGCCTCAACGAGGTGTTGATGCCCGCCCTGGCGGCGCGCGGCATCCTCCTCCTCGGGCGCGAGGAGTGGAGCCCGGAGGCGAAGAAGTGGCTCGAAAAATACTTCGAGCTCGAGGTCGAGCCGGTGTTGAGTCCCCTGGGCCTCGACCCGGCGCGCCCCTTCCCGCGCATCCAGAACAAGAGCCTCAACTTCATCGTCCGCCTGGAGGGCAAGGACGCTTTCGGCCGCGACAGCGAGCTCGCCATCGTGCAGGCACCCCGCTCGCTGCCGCGTGTCGTCCCGGTGCCGATCGAAGGCTCCGCGCGCACGCTCGTGCTCCTTACCGGCATCGTGCACGCGTTCGTGCAGAAGCTCTTCGCCGGTATCGAGGTGGTCGGCTGCTATCAGTTCCGTGTCACGCGCAACAGCGATCTCTTCGTCGACGAGGAAGAGATCGACGACCTGCGCCGCGCCCTCGAAGGCGAGCTCGCGCACCGCCGTTACGGTGCCGCGGTACGGCTCGAGACATCGAACGACTGCCCGGCCGACATCGTGCATTTCCTGCTGCGGCAGTTCACGCTGAGCGAGGTCGATACCTACAGCGTGCCTGGACCCGTCAATCTCAATCGTCTGTCGGCCGTATATGACCTGGTGCAGCGGCC
The DNA here is from genome assembly GCA_036278795.1 of Steroidobacteraceae bacterium. Classification (GTDB taxonomy): domain Bacteria; phylum Pseudomonadota; class Gammaproteobacteria; order Steroidobacterales; family Steroidobacteraceae; genus 13-2-20CM-66-19. Next base: position 2,902 of record DASUKK010000016.1, read on the forward strand.
GGACCTCAAATACGCGGTGTTCACGCCTGGCGTGCCGCGCCGCCTGGCGGGCAGCACCGACCTCTTCGCCTGCATCCGCCAGAAGGATGTCCTGCTGCACCACCCGTATCAGAGCTTCGCGCCGGTGATGGACTTCCTGCGGCAGGCGGCGAGCGATCCCAATGTCCTCGCCATCAAGCAGACGCTCTATCGCACGGGCAGCGATTCACCGATCGTGGATGCATTGGTCGCCGCGGCAAATGCCGGCAAGGACGTCACGGTCATCATCGAGCTGCGCGCGCGCTTCGATGAGGAAGCCAACATCGAGCTGTCGAACCGTCTGCAGGAAGCCGGTGCGCACGTCATGTACGGCGTCGTGGGTTACAAGACTCATGCGAAGCTCGCCATGGTGGTCCGCCGCGAGCCGGGCGGCATCCGCCGTTACTGCCACCTCGGCACCGGCAACTATCATCCGCGCACGGCCCGCCAGTACACCGATTACGGCGTCTTCACCTGCGATGACGAGGTCGGCCAGGACGTGCACGAGCTCTTCCTGCAGCTCACCAGCCTCACGCAGACGCCGAAGCTCAACCGCCTGATCCAGTCGCCGTTCGGCATGCACGATGCCTTCATCGCCAAGCTGGACCGCGAAACCGAGCACGCGCGCGCGCGCCGGCCGGCGCGCGTGATCGCCAAGATGAACGCACTGGTGGAGCAGCAGTCGATCGAGGCGCTCTACCGCGCCTCGCGCGCCGGCGTCGAGGTCGACCTGATCGTCCGCGGCGTCTGCGCGCTGCGGCCGGGCGTGCCGGGTATCTCGGAGAACATCCGGGTGCGCTCGATCGTGGGCCGGTTCCTCGAGCATTCGCGCGCCTTCTATTTCGAGAACGGCGGCGAGGCGGAGCTCTACTGCGCCAGTGCCGACTGGATGGAGCGCAACTTCTTCCGCCGCGTGGAGGTGGCGTTCCCCATTCAGCGCCCAGCGCACCGGCAGCGCATCCTGGAGGATCTGACGCGCTACCTCGACGACAACTGCCAGGCGTGGAGGCTGCTCTCCGACGGTCGCTATGAGCGTCTGTCACCAGGCAGTGAGCGGCCGAGGAGCGCGCAGGCGGAGTTGCTGGGGAGTTATGCCGCGGGGATGTCCATCACCGCACCGCCGGACGCGTTATCGGGTGCGGCTGAAGACGCGGAGCCGTAAACCGGCGGAACGGAGGTAATCAACCTCCTGCTGCAGGTCCGCCGAAGTCAGCGGGTGGTCCTTCAGCCAGCGCGCCGGGAAGTGCGCCTCCAGCGACTTCGATCCCGCCGACAGCGTGATCGGCGGCAGCGCCTCGGGGCTGCGGCCGCGGTGCAGCAGAATCGCCAGCCGCAGGATGATGATCAGGTAGATCGCATTGCGATCCCAGGGCGGGACCAGCTCCTCCAGCCCATCGAGCGCCAGCTTGCGGCGATGGCCGCCGACCATGCGCGCCAGCAGCCGCTGCTCCTCGCGCGAGAATCCGGGCATGTCGGCGTTCTCGAGAAGATAGGCGCCGTGGCGGTGATAGCCGCTGTGCGAGACGTCGAGGCCGATCTCGTGCAACCTCGCCGCCCATTTCAATGGCAGATCGGCGGGCGGATCGCCCTGCAGCTTCCAGGTGTCCCGGGTCTGCTCCAGGAAATCGAGCGCCGTGGCCTCCACGCGCTCGGTCTGCGCGAAGTCGACGTGGTAGCGCTGCTGCATGCCGCGCACGGTCCGGTCGCGCGCGTCCTCGTCCGTGTAGCGCCCCACCATGTCGTAGAGCAGCCCTTCGCGCATGGCGCCCTCGGCGATGCGCATCTCCTTGAGACTGAGCCCGGCGAAGACTTCCGTCAGGATGGCGAGGCCGCCCGGGAAGACCGGCCGGCGATCCTCCGTCAGGGCGGCGAGCCTGAGCTCGCGCACGTGTCCCGCCTCGATCAGGTAGGCGATGCTGCGCTCGAGGCCCCCCGGGGTGATCGCGACGGCCTGCGGATCGAGCTCGCGGATGACCTCGCCGATCGCCCGCACGGTGCCGGAGCTGCCGGCGGAGCGGTCCCAGCCGCGGCGGCGGAAGGCCGCCTGCACGGGCTCCAGCTCCAGACGCGCGGCGAGGCGGGCACCGTCCATGCGCTTGGCGGAGATCTTGCCGTCGCGGAAGAAGCGCTCGCTGAGGCTGACACACCCCATCTGCAGGCTCTCGAGGTCGAGCGGCGCAAGCCCCTCGCCGATGATGAGCTCGGTGCTGCCGCCGCCGATGTCGACCACCAGGCGCCTGCCGGGCTCGCTCGGCATGGTGTGCGCCACACCGGAGTAGATGAGCCGCGCCTCCTCCATGCCGGAGATGATCTCGATCGGGTGGCCCAACGCCTCGCGGGCGCGCTCGAGGAAGGCCTGCTTGCGATGGGCGCGGCGCAAGGCATTCGTCCCCACGACACGCACGCTGTCCGCGCGCATGTCGCGCAATCGCTGTCCGAAGCGCTGTAAGCAAGCCAGGGCGCGCGCCGCGGCCTCCTTGTCGATCCGGCCGTTCTCCACGACGCCCGCGGCCAGGCGGACCATCTCACGCAAGCGGTCGATGATGACGAGCTGGCCGTGCGTATAGCGCGCCACGACCATGTGGAAGCTGTTGGAGCCGAGGTCTACCGCGGCAAGGATGTCCGGGGCGGCCCGCGCCGCGGGCTCCGCTTCGACCTTCTGGCTGTCGCGGACGGGGCTGGCCGGGCGCACGCGACGGGCCGGCGATCAGGCGGAGAAGGAAGACCCGCAGCCGCAGGTGGTCGAGGCGTTGGGGTTGCGGATCACGAACTGCGCCCCGTCCAGCCCGTCGCGATAGTCGATCTCCGCGCCCATGAGGTACTGCACGCTCATGGGGTCGACCAGGAGCTTCACGCCCTGGTTCTCGATGCAGGTGTCGCCGTCCTGGATCTGCTCATCGAACTCGAACCCATACTGCAGGCCGGAGCATCCGCCCCCCTGCACGAAGACGCGCAGCATCAGGGCCGGATTGCCTTCGCCGCGGATCAGGTCGCCGACCTTGCGGGCGGCGGCGTCGGTGAACAGCAGGGAGGGGGCTTCCTGCAAAGCTTCTGCGGTGCTCATGTTCGAATCAGCTCTCCGAATCGATCGGGCCAGTGGCTCATGGGGCCAGTCTAGAGGGGGGGGGCATCCCAGGTCAAAGAAGCGGATCTCATGTGCTTGGCACCGCTTCGTTCCCGGGCTCGGCGGCCGCCAGCCGGACCAGCTTGCCCGTGATCTGGGCGCCCAGCGTCATCTCTATGACGCCGTAGTAAACGCTACCTTCGACGCGGGCACTGGCCCCGAGGACGACACGCCCGCGGGCCACGATGTCGCCCCGGACTGACCCATGCAGGACGAGATCTGTGACCTCGACCGGACCTTCTATGGAGCCAGTATCGCTGACCGACAAGGAGGACGGCGCGGCTATTTGGGGATCGGCGCGCACCCCACCCGTGACCTGGCCATCCAGGTGCAGCCCGCCGGCAAACTCGACGTCGCCATGGACCTTCACCGAGCGGGCGATCAGCGTATCGATGCGGGCGGGCTTGGGATCGCTTTTGAACATGGGGTCGGTCTTCGCTCCGGACGGCTACGGTACGGCTACTGCGCTCCAGGAGAAGGTCTGCGTGAGCGGTGGGATGTCCTTGCGGTTCGAGCTCACCTGAACGGTCAGGTGCTCCGGGCGAAAGCCCTGGGGCAGGGTCATCGTCTGCTCGAGATCCTGGTAGTAGCGGAAGTCATACGTGACTTCGGGCGCATCGCCGGCCGCCAATGCCTGACTGTCGAGGGTCACCGCCCGGCCGCCCGGCTCCTGCCCATCCACGGTCAAGTGCACGGTCCCGTTGGTCATGCCATCGGTCTTGCCGGCTCGGACCAGGGAGATGTGGACCAGGAAGTGTCCCGGCGGCTTGGTGGCGGCCAGGCGAACCGTCCCGACGCGCACGCCAATAGGCGGGGCGCCCTCGGCGACCACCGCACGGTAGAACGCCAGCTCCTCCGTCTGCCGCGCCACCTGTGCCTGCAGGTCGCCGATGGTCCGTGACACGACCTGATCCTCCCGCGCGTGTCCGGCATTGACCGTCTCCACCGCGATGAGGTGAGCCTGCAGAGTCCGGTTGGCGCTCTTGAGCTGGGTGATCGAAGCGTCCATCCGTGCGTGTTCCTGCATGGCGGAGATGATGCTGTAGCCCGCATAGTAGCGGCCGAGCTCGAAGGCGACGTACAGCCCCACCAGCCCCGCCACAGCGAGCGTGACGGTCAGAATCATCCGCCGCAGCGGCGCATGCGGCCGGATCACCAGATCAGAATGACCTTCCTTACTGAAAAGGCTCACCGGAACGAGTCACTCATGGGGTCAGTGGGCCGGCGCCGGCTCTCGGCGGGGACGCTGCGCGATCTCATCCCACCACTCCGGCAGCGGCGGCGGGCCGGCGGGAAAGGCGAGGGGCGCAAGCTCCAGGAGCGCGCGCCGATAGACGCCGCGCTTGAAGTAGATGACCTCTCGCAATGGCTCCCAGAAACTTGCCCATCGCCACTCATCGAATTCCGGCTCGTCCGTGCGCCCGAAGTCGAACTTCGCCACCTCGCGCTGCAGCCGCAACAAAAACCAGCGCTGCTTCTGGCCGATGCACACCGGCCGCTGGTTGCGCCGCACGTAGCGCGCGGGTAACCGATATCGCAGCCAGCGAGTCGTGTGCCCGAGAAGCTCGACATCGGCGCGCTCGAGCCCGGTTTCCTCGTTGAGCTCGCGGAAAACGGCCTGCTCGAGACTCTCGCCGACGCGCATGCCGCCCTGCGGAAACTGCCAGCCGCGGCCGCCGGTGCGCCGACCCAGGAAAACCTCGCCGCCGCTGCGCATCAGCACGATGCCGACATTGGCGCGAAAACCATCCGAGTCGATGACGTCACGGCTCATGCAAGACTTTTATCAAGCGCAGCTTGCACTGGGCAAGCTCCAGCTTGATAGGCTAACCCTCTTTGACACCGGCGGCTGTGAATTGAAGTCGATCCCCACACTGCATCGTGTGAGCGGCGGCGCCTGGAAGGGCCTTGCCGGCCTGCTGCTGCTCGCTGCCGCGGTGTTCATCGGCTCGCTGCTCGTGGGCAGTGCCGAGCTCTCGCCGCCGCGGATCGTGGCGGCACTGTTGGGGTCCGGCGACACCGTTGCCCGCAGCGTGGCGCTCGCGGTGCGGCTGCCGCGCACCCTGGCGGCCTTCGGCGTGGGGAGTCTGCTCGCCCTCGCGGGCGTGCTCCTGCAGGCCCTCTTTCGCAATCCGCTCGCCGATCCCTTCGTGCTCGGCGTGTCCGGCGGTGCGGCGGTCGGCGCCTTGCTCGCCATGATCGCGGGCGGCGCGGTGTTGGCGGTCCAGGGGTCGGCTGTCGCGGGCGCCGTGGTCGCCGTGGTGATCGTGCATCTGCTCGCGCGCAGCGGCGGTACGACGCGGCTGCTCCTGACCGGTGTCGTGCTGGCGAGCGCATGCGGCGCGATCGTGACGGTCTTGCTGTCGGTCGCCGACGTGTCGAGCCTGCGCGGCATGGTGTTCTGGCTGGCGGGTGACCTGGAGTGGGCGGTCGATCCCTGGGCGAGCGCGATCACTGCCCTCTTCGCGGTCGCATTTGCCGTCCTCATGGCGCGTCCTCTGAACGTGCTCGCCGCGGGCGAGCTGCGCGCACGCAGCGTCGGCATGAAGCTGGAGGCGTGGCGGACTTTCGTGTTCGTCGGATGCGCTGGGTTGACGGCGGTCGCAGTCGTCAGCGCCGGGACCGTGGGGTTCGTCGGACTCATCACGCCGCACATCGTACGGCTCGCCTTTCGGACCAGCGATCATCGCGTGGTCGCACCGGCTTCGGCGCTGCTCGGTGGGACGCTTCTGGCCTGCGCCGACGTGGCGGCGCGGACGGTGGTGGCTCCGCGTCAGCTGCCCGTCGGGGCCATCATGGCGCTCGTCGGTGCGCCGCTCTTCATTGCCCTGCTGCGGCAACGAGGCTGACGGGGACTATTTGACGACGTTCTTCGATGAGGCGACACGGTTGCGGCCGGCGCTCTTGGCCCGGTAGAGCGCCGCATCGGCCTCCGCGATCAGACGTTCCGCGACCACCTTGTAGTCGCGCGTAGCCTGGTCGGGTGCGGCGGCGGCCACACCGATCGACAGAGTCACGGTCTCCACCGCGTGCCCACCGATCGGCACGGGCTGACTGCGTACGGCATCCAACACGCGGGCGGCGACCCGCTCACCGTCGCTGACATTGCCTTGCGGCAGCACGATGGCGAACTCGTCGCCGCCGAAGCGGGCGCCGGTGTCGCTCACACGCATTTCGGCGTCGATCCGCTGCGCCACTTCGCGCAGCACCGCGTCACCCGCGAGATGCCCGTACTGGTCGTTGATGCGCTTGAAGTGATCGACGTCGATCATGAGGCAGGCCACGGGCTGGCGCGCGCGCTGCGCCCGCCCCAGCTCCTCGCGCAGCCGCGCATGCAGGTAGCGGCGGTTGTGGAAGCCCGTCAGGAAGTCGGTCAGGCCGCTGCGCACCAGGCGCGCACGGTTGACCGCATTCTCGATGCAGATGGCGGAGACGACGCCGAGATGGGCCAGGAAATCGCTGGCGAGATCGCCGGTGAAGCGGCGCGGGTCGGCGCTGAAGAAGACCAACACGCCGTCGAGCTGCTCCTGGCGGATCAGCGGAATCAGGGCGAGGCTGCCGCCTCTCTGGATGCCGGGCAGCAGCAGCTCGTGGTCGGCGACCCGGAAAGGCCCGAGCCAGGGCCGCTCGAGGTTGGCGACCTGCGGCGCAGCGGTGGTCAGCGCGTCGACGAAGTAGACGCCTTCGAGCTCTTCGACGAGGAACCCGTCGCCCGAGAGCAGGTGCCGGATGTCGTGCTGCGGGTCATGGAGGAGAAGGGTCACGGCATCGAGTTGATACGACTCGCGCAGACCGTGGATCAGACGCTCCAGCAGCTGCGCCAGCGACCCGGCGCGCAGCAGCTCGAGCTCCCGCTCCTGCGTCTTGCGGAACAAAGAATCATTGCGACCGACCTCCTCCGTCAGATCCCTGAGGCGGGCCCGCAGCCGCTCGTTCTCCTCCTCGAGCGCCTTCAGGTGGTCTTCCGCCATGACCCGCACCGGTTGCGTCTCGCTCTCGCGCCTAGGCGCGCCGCTCCGCCACGCTGCGCCGGTCTTCGAGATACTCGCGGCCCTGCTGCATCATGGCGACGAAGACGTCATGGTCCTGAGAGAGCACCGCCGTGCGCAGACGCTCGACCGCTTTCGATAGCGCCTCCAGCGACTCCGCGCCGTAGTCGTTCAGGCTCTGGATCTCGAAGTAAAGATCGGGACTCTCCTGCGCCACGCGGCTGGCGACATCGAGCTGGGCATCGAAGGTCGTGCTCGACAGCCGGGCGAGGCGCGGCGCCGCCTCACCGCTCTCGGCGAGGGCGGTGAAGAAGGCGATGTTGAGTGCGTGCGAAAGGCCCAGCACGTAGGCGATCAGCCGGTCGTGGTCATCGAGGCTCATCACCACCTGCTCCGCCATGGTGGACGCGAAGAGCGCCCGGGCCTCGGCCAGCGCCTCGGCGCTGCCCAGATCCACGAAGATGACATGGCGTCCCGAGAGCAGCTCGGTGTCAGGTCCGAACATTGGATGGATGGACGTGACGCGGCATCCGTGTGACTTGAGCGCCATCAGGCCGGAACGCAAGGGTGACTTCAGCGATCCGACGTCGAAGATCACGCCGCGAGGCCGTCGCAGCGCGAGATCACGCAGAATGGCGTCGGTCACGCCTAGCGGCGTCGCGAGTACGATGTAGTCGTGTTTGAGATCGGTCGCGTGCCAGTCGGCGACGCGCGGCACACCGTCCGGCCCGTCATGAGGGTCCGCGACCTCGACGCCGAAGCCCTGCGAGGAAAGGAACTGGACGAACCAGCGGCCCATCTTGCCGCCGCCGCCGATGACGAGCGCACGCCGGCCGCTGCCGGCGCCGCGCGCCGCGACGCTGGCCTGCTCCTGAGTGGTGAGAGAGGAGCGGATGAGGAGGCGCAGCAGCTCCTCGGCGAGCGCCGGCGAAACCCCGACGTCCTTGGCCGCGGCACGCGCGCCCTCGAGCACCTCGCGCTCACGCTCGAAATCACGCGTCGGATGGCCGGTCGCGCGCTTCACACGGGCCACGTCGCCGCTCAGCGTCTTGCGCTCGCCGACCAGGGCGAGAAGCTGGCGGTCGATCTCGCTCAGACGGCGGCGCAAATCATCCAGGGTCACGGTGTCCCTCGTCATAGGGAATCTTCCACAAGCGGAAACGATGTAGACAGAGCTCCCTTTTATCGGCCCGGCGTGGCCGCTGCAAGTGTGGCGCGGAACGGGTTTTCCCTTAACATGTCCGCATCATGCGACATAGTGAGCTACTGCCCGAGCCCCTCCCGCCGGAGCCCCTGGTTATCCTCAACCGCTGGATGGCCGAGGCCTGGCAGCACCGGCAACAGCCGAACCCCAACGCGATGGTGCTGGCCACCAGCGATTCGGGCGGCCGGCCATCGGCCCGGGTGGTGCTGTGCAAGGAAGTCGTGCCACTCCCCGGCTACCTCGTCTTCTATACGAATTACCTGTCGCGAAAGGGCCGGCAATTGGCGGAGAACCCACGGGCAGCCGCGGTGATCCACTGGGACACGCTCCACCGGCAGGTGCGCGTGGAGGGACGCGTGCTGCAGGCCCCGGCCGCGGCCAGCGATGCGTACTTCGCCTCCCGGCCGTGGCCGAGCCGCGTGGGCGCCTGGGCCAGCGCGCAAAGCGAGCCGGTGGGCTCGCGCGAGGCGCTGCTCGAGGCGGTAGCCGCGACGGCGGAGCGCTTCGGCACGCCGCTCCCGGGGCAACCCGGGGCCGAGGGCGAGATCGAGATCGTGATCCCGCGGCCGCCGCACTGGGGCGGCTATCACCTGTGGGCGGAATCCGTAGAGCTCTGGGTAGAGGGCGAGGCCCGAGTGCATGACCGTGCACGCTGGAGCCGCACGCTCACGGAGCTGCCGAGCGGCTTTTTCGAGGCCGGGCCCTGGACCGCGACACGTCTGCAGCCTTGAGCGTCCCGCGGGCCGACTCACCGCGGGAGGGCGGTGTCCGCTGGCCACAGTGGGCCCTCGCCGCCCGGAATGTCGAAGTATCGGTCGGCTCGCGCCGGCTGGTCACGGGTCTGTCGCTGGAGTTTCGGCCCGGGGAGTTCGTGGCCGTCCTGGGCCGCAATGGGTCGGGGAAGACGCTGACCCTTCATACGCTCGCGGGGCTACGGCGGCCGCAGGCCGGTGAGGTGCTTCTCGACGGGCAGGCAATGGAGAGCCTGAGCCGGCGGACCGTGGCATTGCGGCTGGGGCTGCTCGCCCAGGACGTCGAGGAGTCGTTCGTCACGACGGCTCTGGAGGCGGTGCTCGTCGGACGGCACCCGCACCTCAAGCTCTGGCAGTGGGAATCCGCGGAAGACGAGCGCATCGCGCGTACGGCCCTGGCGGCAGTGGACCTGGACGACTTCGCGGGGCGCAGGACCGACACCCTGTCGGGAGGCGAGCTGCGGCGGGTGGCCGTCGCGGCGCTCCTGGCGCAGGAGCCGGCGGTGTTTCTGCTGGATGAGCCTTCGAATCACCTGGACCCGGCGCACCAGTTGGGAACCCTGGGGCTGTTCCGGGAGCTGTGTGCCTCGGGTAAGACCGTCATCGCGACGCTTCATGATCCGACGGTGGCGGCCCGGTTTGCGGACCGTGTGGTGCTGCTGCACGGCGACGGGCGGTGGGCGGCGGGGGCGGCCGCGGAACTGCTGACGGCCGAGACATTGAGCGAGCTCTATCTATCGCCGATGTTGGAGCTGGAGAAGGACGGGAGACGGATCTTCGTGAATGCCTGACGCTCACGCCATGCGTAGGGTTTCTGTCGACATTTCGATCCGTCCGAGCCGTTCGCTCTCACGCGCGGAGCTCGATGAGATCTGGGCATTGACCGAGCGCTACGTCGATACACCGCGCCCGCACTACGAGCGCAAGCTCCTCGAGTTGCCGGAAGTCAGTCTCTGGCGCGCGCGCGGCGGCGCGCTGGTCGGGCTGGCCGGCCTCGATGCGTATCCAGTCACGTGGCAGGGCCGGACGCGGACCGTTATTTTCACCTCGAGCGTGGTGACCGATGAGCGGTTTCGCGGCCGCAATCTCGTCCTCGGGACCGGTCTGCGCGTACTATGGCGAGAGAAGCGGCGCCGGCCGTTAGCCGCGGCCTACTGGTTCTTCGACACTTTCAGCTACAAGAGCTATCTCGTCCTCGCGCGCAACCTGCGCGAATTCTGGCCGCGGCGCGGCCGCGCCACGCCGTCGGACACTCTGGCCTTCATGGACGAGCTGGCGAGCCAGCGCTACGGGGCGGACTGGAACCGCGAGACCGGAGTCGTGCGCCGCTCGGGCTACAAGCGGCTGCGGCCGGAGACTGCGCCCATCGAGGGGACAGCGTCGTCCGACCCGGATGTCAGCTTCTTTGAGACTGCCAATCCCGGTCACCGCGCGGGCGACATGCTCGTTTGCCTCGCGCCGCTCACTGCGGGCAACCTACTCGGAGCGATCGAGCGAGTGGTCGCTCGCACCTCGAGATCCTGACGCGGCTCAGACCGTCTCGGCAGCGATCGCTCTGCCCAGCAGGGGGTAGGCTGCTTCACGTCCTCACGATGTTGGCTGGAGCACGCGGCGGAAACTCAGAGGTCGCCGAACTGGTGTTGCAGCAAGGTCAGCGCGGCAACCGCCGCCGTCTCGGTGCGCAGCACCCGCGGGCCGAGCCGTACGGCAACGAACCCGGCCGCGACCGCCGCCCGCTGCTCCGCCTCGGCCAGGCCGCCTTCGGGACCGATCAGCACGACGATGCCTTTACCCGAACGCGGCAAGTCGGCAACCCGCAGATTCCCCGCGGGCGAGAGCAACACACCCGTTGCGCCGCCGTCGGCCTCGCCCAAAAGCTCTGCCATGGTCAGCGGCGCATCGACGCCGGGGATCCGATCGCGGCCGCTCTGCTCGCAGGCCGCGATCGCGATTCCCTGCCAGTGGAGCCGCTTGCGCTGCGCCTGCTTCGCATCGAGTTTGACCACGCTGCGCTCGGTCAGGACCGGGATGATTCGCGTGACGCCGAGCTCCGTCGCCTTCTGCACGACCCAGTCCATGCGCTCGCCGCGCGAGACGCCCTGCGCGAGGGTGATCGGAAGCGCCGACTCGCGTTCGACCGCCGATCGATCGCCCACCGCGACGATCACCGCGCTTTTGCGGAATTCCTCCACGCGCGCGGCGTATTCACCGCCGCGGCCATCGAAGAGGATGAGCGGGTCGCCCGGCCGCAGGCGCAACACACGCGCGATGTGGTTGGCAGCGTCGCCTTCGATCGTGTGGCGGCGGCCGGCGGTCAGGGGCTCGCAGACGTGAACGCGGGTCAGTCGCACGTGGCGAGCTCGATGCCCTCGCGCGCAACTTCGACCATGAGGTCGATCTCCTCGGGCGTGATCACATACGGGGGCATGAAGTAGAGGACGGTACCGACAGGACGAAGCAGGACGCCGCGGCTCAGGGCGTGGCGATAAATCTTGAGACCGCGACGCTCCTGCCAGGGGTATGGCTCGCGTGTTGCCTTGTCGCGCACCAGCTCGACGGCGACGATCATCCCGTGCTGACGGACCTCGGCGACCTGCGGGTGCGCCTCCAGCTCGCGGGCTCTGGAGCCGAGGTGGGCGGCCAGTGAGCGGTTGCGTGTGAGGACATCGTCCGTGCGAAAGATATCGAGACTGGCGAGGGCCGCGGAGCAGGCGAGCGGGTTGCCGGTGAAGCTGTGGGAATGGAGGAAGGCAGTCAGCTTCACATACTCGTCATAGAAGGCCGTGTAGATCGGATCCGTGGTGACGACGGTCGAGAGGGGCAGATAGCCGCCGGTCAGGCCTTTCGACAGACACATCATGTCGGGTCTGATGCCCGCCTGCTCGCAGGCGAACATCGTCCCGGTCCTGCCGAATCCAACCGCGATCTCATCGGCGATGAGATGCACCTGATGGCGGTCGCAAGCCTGACGCAGGAGGCTGAGGTAGATCGGATCGTACATGCGCATGGAGCCCGCGCACTGCACCAGGGGCTCGAGAATGACGGCGGCGGTCTCATCCGCGTGCTGCGCGAGAGCCGCCTCCATGTGCGCGAACTTGCGCCGCGAGTGCTCGGCCCAGCTCTCGCCCCGCTCGCGCTCGTAACAGTCGGGCGAGGGCACGGCGATCACGTCCATGAGGAGGGGCTCGTAGATCTCCTTGTACAGCTCCACGTTGCCCACGGCCAGCGCGCCCAGGGTCTCGCCGTGGTAACTGTTGGAGAGTGTGATGAAGCGCCGCTTCGCGCTCCTGCCGACGTTGCGCCAGTAGTGGAAGCTCATCTTGACCGCGACTTCCACCGCGGACGATCCGTTGTCGGCGTAGAAGCAGCGGGTGAGCCCGGCCGGAGCGATGGCGGTCAGCGCCTCGGACAGGGCGATGACCGGCTCGTGCGTGAACCCGGCGAGGATCACCTGCTCCAGCCGCTCGAGCTGCGCGCGCACCGCCGCATTGATGCGCGGGTTGGCGTGGCCGAAGAGATTCACCCACCAGGAGCTGATCGCATCGAGGTAACGCTTGCCCTCGAAGTCCTCCAGCCACACCCCGGAGCCGCGCCGGATCGGGATCATGGGGAGGACCTGCTCGTGGTCCTTCATCTGGGTGCAGGGATGCCAGACGTGGGCCAGATCTCGTGCGCAGTAGTCCGCGTTGCCGGTGGTCATACGCGCATTGTGGCATGATGCGGCGGCCATGCATGGCTCCCAACTACAGTATTTTCCGGTCTCACTGCCGTTCCTGCTGATCTTCTGGGGACTCATCGTCCTCCTGGTCTGCCTCGCGACGCTGCGGCTGCTGCGCTATGCCTCGCTGTCGATGGGCATCACGGAGACGGCGCTCATCGTGATCCTCGGGTTGTCTCTGCTCGGCAGCCGCTACAACATCGCGGTGGCCCATCTCGCCGGACACCGGACGGTGACGGCGGGCGAGATCACCTTCTTCGGGATGACTTACATGGTGCCCATCGTGCGGCAGACACAGGGGACCGTTCTGGCGGTCAATGTCGGGGGCGCGATCATCCCGGTACTGCTGTCGCTCTATCTTCTCTTCAAGCATCGCCTGTTCGTCCTGGGCGCGGTTGGCACCGTGTTCGTCGCCGTGGTCTGTCACTTCCTCGCGCAGCCGGTTCCCGGATTCGGGATCGCCCTGCCGATTTTCGTGCCGGCGATAGCGACCGCCATCATTGCCATCGCGCTGACGCGCCGCCGCGCGGCGCCCCTCGCCTACATCAGCGGCAGCTTCGGAACGCTCATCGGCGCGGATCTCCTGAATCTCGGGTCCATCCAGGCCCTCGGCGCGCCGGTTGCCTCCATTGGCGGCGCCGGCACGTTCGACGGTATCTTCGTCACCGGCCTCCTGGCGGTGCTCTACGCCGGCTTCTCGCGGTACCTCCATGACTAAATCGTCTGGAACGATTTGCAACGACGCGCGCGAAAGCGCGGGTCGGCCCCCGCAAGGCGGGGGCGAGGCCCAGGATGGGCCGCGTACTGAATCGTCTGCAACGACTCATTCGCCGCGCGATGCGCTGCAGATCGAGCGCGCCACCGGGCTTCTCGCCGGCGTGCGCCAGGTCCTCTCACCCCATTTCGATGCCCGCCCGAAAGGCGTCGCGCCCGAGCTCATCGTAGTGCACGGCATCACTCTCCCGCCCGGCGAGTTCGGCGGCCCCTGGATCGACCACATGTTCGCGGGCGACCTCAGACCCGACGCCCACCCTCTTCTTCGCGAGCATGCCGCGCTGCGCGTCTCGGCACACGCGGTGATCCGGCGCGACGGCGTCATTACGCAATACGTGCCGTTCAGTATGCGCGCCTGGCACGCGGGCGTGTCCGAATACCAGGGCCGCAGCGCCTGCAACGACTTCTCGATCGGCATCGAGCTGGAGGGAACCGATGAGACGCCCTACACGCACGCTCAGTACGAGAGTCTCGCATCCCTCGTCGGGGCGCTGCTCGCCACCTACCCGACGCTGTCCGCCGGGCGTATCGCCGGCCACAGCGACATCGCCCCCGGGCGCAAGACCGATCCCGGTCCGTCGTTCGACTGGCGGCGGTGGCGAAAGCTACTCGAAGCGAGCAGCTGAGTTACCGGGCCACCTAGACGACCTCAGGCGACGGTCCAATCCTCGAGACGTAGGTAAAAGATTCCGGGCTCAACGGACGACCATGAAGAACTTCGGTTTGGCGCTGCTCGCGGTTCTGGTCTACACCTCGGTCCTCCCCGCCCGGGCGGCGCCCGCGCGGTGGGTCGAGGGGACCAACTATGTGGCTCTCGACCAGGCGCAACCGACCACCGTGCCCGCGGGGAAGGTGGAGGTGATGGAGGTGTTCTCCTACGGCTGTCCCTTCTGCGACAAGTTCCAGCCGGTCATCCACCAGATGGAGCGCAGCCTGCCGCGGAATGCTCAGATGGTGTTCCTGCCCGCTTCATTCAATCCAAATGAGGATTGGCCGCTTTTCCAGCGGGCGTATTTCACGGCTCAGGCTTTGGGGATCGCGGACCGCACCCATCAGGCCATATACGACGCGGTGTGGAAGACCGGGGAGCTCGCGATCGAAGATCCGTCGACCAATCGCCTGCGCCAGCCGCTCCCTTCGCTGACGGACGTGGCGCATTGTTACTCGAAGCTCACCGGTGTAAGTGCGCAGACGTTCGTCGCAACGGCCCAATCGTTCGGTGTGGAAACCAGGATGCACGAAGCGGACGCGCAGATCATTGCGATGCAGATTCCGAGCACGCCCTGCATCGTGGTGGGTGGCAAGTACCGGATCGTCATGGAGTCATTGCACTCGGTCGACGACCTGATCCCGCTGGTCAAATTTCTCGTCGCCAAGGCCAGCGCGCGCTGAGACGGTCGAGCGCAACGAATCGCCTCGGGGAGCCGGCGCCTGACAGACTCGAGCGCGATGAGTCACCTTGAGCCGAGGCCTGGCAGAGTCGAGCACCGGCTGCGCCGCCCGCGGCCGTGTCAGACCCTTGCCGGCCTGCCCGAATCGCCCGGACCGGGCTGACCTTGTGCGTCCGCGTTCGGCGGCACCGCCTTCAGCCGGAAATCCGACCAGCTCGAGTTGAGTGTCCAACGCATCGCGAATACCTGGACAGCGGCGATGAGGACCATGGAGACGATCATCAGGGTGGTGCCGCCGGTCGCGAGACGCATGAGCTGATCGATGTTCAGATCGGAAGGATTCTGACCGGACTGCATCATCTTCTCCAGGGTGGGGAGAATTCCGGCGAAAGCCCATACCGTCATGATGATGCTGAGCGGGATCACGAGGATGCTCGCCCGCCAGCTGTAGCTCCACCACACCTTGAACGCTTGCATCAGAGTCATGGGCTTCCCTCGGCTGCGCGATGAGGCCGGGAGACCGCGTGGCTTGCGCGCGGTTCCCAGGGTGCGGGGATTATGCTCTGCCGGCGAGTGCCGGTCGCTTCAACGCCCCCATCCGAGCCACGGCCCGTGAGCGGTCGCGTGGATCGCCGCGCCGAAAGGCAGGCAGATCAGCGCCAGGAGGAGGCCGATGACGGCAAGGAACTTGAGCCTGCGGGTCGTGGCCGTATCCCTCTCATCATGAGCCGCCATTGCGCCGCTGCGCAGCCAGCCGGCCACCGGCCATCCGAGCGCGGCGAAAAAGGCACTGCTGCCGATGAGCCCCATACCGCCCAGCGTGCGCGCCCAGGCTGCGGCCAAGTCACCGCGATGTAGCCAGGACAAAGCGCCAGCGATGAGCAACGCGGTCCCGAGCGCAAAGAGAGGCACGGCGATCGCCAATGACAGCGCCGCGGCCACACCCACGAAGGCGCCCCGCACCGGCGATGGGCTCTGCTCGCGAACCATCCCGTTCCCGTGGGCGCTCAGCCGCGCTTGCCGCGATCGTGCCGCCAGAGCACCTCGGTGCCGCGCTCGTGACGCGCCAACACCCGCGCCAGCACGAAGAGCAGGTCCGAGAGCCGGTTGAGATAGCGCAGCAGCTCGGGATTCACGGTCTCCGCGCGGGCCAGCGTCCAGACCCGCCGCTCGGCGCGGCGCGCCACCGTGCGGGCCAGGTGACAGACCGCTGCCGCGGGGCCGCCGCCCGGCAGGATGAATTCCTTCAGAGGTGGCAGCGGGTCGTTGAAGCCGTCGAGTGCCGTCTCGAGTCTCGTCACATGAGCTGCGGTGATGACGAGGTGACCGGGAATGCAGAGCTCCCCACCCATATCGAAAAGCTCGTGCTGCACTTCAGTGAGCAGCGCAGTGACCGCGTCCGGTAGTCCTGGAACTGCCAGCAGCATTCCGATCACGCTGTTTAGCTCGTCCGTGGTGCCGTAAGCCTCTACGCGGGCACTATCCTTCGGCACCCGCGTGCCGTCGCCGAGCCCGGTCGTGCCGTCATCGCCAGTCCGCGTGTAGATCTTGCTGAGCCTGTTGCCCATGGCCGCCTCCGGGTGCGCAATTGCCGCGGCTGATTCTGCCAGAGACGGGCATTTGACAGCGGCCCGCCGGCCCAGCAACTTTAGTTGCAGCGCTGGATCCGGGCTCCTGCCCGGCCCAGCGCTGCTTTGGGCAAAATGCGTGGCTTCTGCCCAAAGCTCCGCCACCTCCGGCGGCGGGGCATATCCGTATGCCTACGGCTTCATCCACCATTTTGCAGGAATGACCGGTCCAGCAATGCCATCCCGAGAGCTACGAGCCGCCCTCGACGCCGCGCAGGCGGCAGCCGAGGTGATCCGCGGCCTTTATCAGAAAAACCTCGCTGTCCGCACCAAGGAGGACCGGTCGCCAGTCACCGAAGCGGACGTGCGCGCCGAAGAGACCATCCGCGCGCTCCTGAGCGAGCGGTTCCCGACGTACGGCTTTTATGGCGAAGAGACGGGCAAGCACTCCACGGCCGCCGAGAACGTGTGGCTGGTGGACCCCATCGACGGCACCAAGTCCTTCGTCCGCGAGTGTCCTTTTTTCTCGACACAGATCGCACTCATGCGCGCCGGCCGTCTGGTGCTCGGCGTTTCCAGCGCGCCCGCCTATGGCGAGCTCTCCTGGGCCGAGGAAGGCGGCGGCGCCTGGCTCAATGACCGCCCCATCCACGTGAGCACCATCGCGGACCTCTCCGCCGCCATCGTCTCCACCGGTAATCTCAAGACGATGACGAGTGGGGCTCAGTGGGACCGCCTCGGCTCATTGATCCGCCGCGTCAGCCGCATCCGCGGCTACGGCGATTTCGTGCATTACCACCTGCTGGCGCGCGGATCCCTCGACGTGGTAATCGAATCCGACGTCAACATCCTCGACATTGCCGCACTCACGGTCATCGTGCGGGAAGCCGGCGGCGCCTTCACCGATCTGGCCGGCAAGGATGTGACACTCGATACGACCACGGTGCTCGCAACCAACGGCCGGTTGCACGCGGCGGTAGCTGAAGCGCTCGCCTGATCCGCAGCGGAGTACCGCCCGAGCCGCGCTGCGCGAGAGTCGTGCGCCGCGCCGCCCGGGCGGTTTGAGCCGTGAAGATCGAGGTTGACTAAGGCTGGACGTTCTTCTGCACCAGCACCCCTGTCTCGTAGGTATTGGCGTTCCAGGGCGCCCAGAGAATGTAGCGCGGAACGTCACGACCTCGGTTGTCGATCTTGCAGCCGTGGAACTGCACGGTGAACGACGCCGAGGCGGTACCGCCGCCGCCGATGTCACCCAGGACGACCGGATAGTTGGACGGCGGAGTCACCGTCGCATGGCACGGCCGTCCGGCCACCTGGATCAGCGAGACGCTGCTGATCTGCGTGTTATAGGCGGTTCCCTCGCCCGGGTTGGTCGCGGTGATCGTCCAGGTTTCCGCGTGCGGCGAGCCGGCCTGTCCGGCGAGCGCCAGCGTCATCCCGTAGCCCGGCAGCTGGGTGGGATCGACGATGCCCCAGTAGGCCGGCTTTGCCTGCAAGACCTCATCGAAAGGCAGGGGCTCATCGAGGCGGTCGATCGGGAAGGAGTCGAGCCACGTGTTGTCGTCCGCCATGCCCCAGAAGGTGACCGCCTGCAGCTCATGCCGGCGCGCCAGTCCCTTGAAGACATCGAAATAGCCTTTGTAGAGCCAGCCCTGCTCCGCGATGCGTGCCGGCGGCACGCTGCCGCCGTTGGCGCCGTAGTTGGAGATGTTGTCCGTCGACAGATACACGCTCATGTCGAGCTCGGTCGCCTGCTGTTTGAGCCACGGGAAGAGGCGGTGCAGCTTCTCGAACGACCAGTACACCTCGGACGGGGTCGGATAATCGACGTGCGTGTGCATCTCATGCCCGATGCCATCGAGCGGCACGCGATTGCGCTGCAGCTGCCGGACCAGCTTGACCAGGCACTGCTCGCGGCTCTGGTCCGTCAGGCTGTAGTCGTTGATGAAGAGCTCCGTGCCGGGCGGCGCATATTGCCTCGCCGCCTGAAGCGCGATCTCGATATATTGCGGGCCGAGCACCTGGTAGAACGGCCCGTGCTCCAGGCAGTCGCTCTGGCTGGTGTCCAGAGGCTCGTTCACCACGTCCCAGACGTAGACCGCGGTGCCGAAATGCTGCACCACGTTCTTGATGTGGTTCTGGATGCGCTGCGTGAGCAGCTGCACATCCGCCGGATTCGAGGCGGAGAGAGGCGTCTTGCCGTCCTCTTCCAGGAACACCCATGAAGGCGTCTCCGAGCCGTTGGCCCAGACGAGATTGTGTCCGCGCACCAGCATGTTGTTCTTCTGGGCGAGCGCCACCTCCTGGTCGGCGGTCGTGAAGGTGAACTGCCCCTCCTGCGGCTCCGTGAACTGCCACTTCATGTCGTTCCCGGAGACGATGCTGTTGAAGTGCTTGACGAGCAACTGGGCGTGCGGCCCGAGCAGGTCGGACGAGTCGATCTCCGCGCCGACCGGGAAGTAGTCGGCCAGCGTCTGGTAGATCGACGGGATATCCTGCTGGATCGTCAGCGGCGGCAGATAGGTGAGCTGGAAGCCCGTGATATAGAAGGGCTGCGTGGCCGATGGAGTGCCGTTCGTGCCCGTGTCATTGCTCGAGGACTGCACGTAGAGATACGCGCTGCCCTGGGTCGGATCATAGGCATTCGACATCGTGAAGCGGGGAACCGTTATCTGCACCCACTGGCCCGCAGGCGCCTGGACACTCGCGATCCCCGTGTAGCTCGTGGCCGCCGTGCCGTTGCTGGTCAACGTGGTCTGCAGGCTCAGGTTCATCGAATCGCCGCCCGGCGACATGACCCACACGCTGATGGAATACTGCGAGCCGACGTACATCTTGTTGAGCACACTGATCTGCGGCCCGTCCCAGTAGGCCGCCCGGCTCTGCACGAAGAGCGCATTGGTGTCTCCGCCTGGTCCGTTGGAGATCGCGACGTTCGACAGCCCGTTCGCGCCACTGCGCTGCGACCAGCCATCGAGCCCGCCGTCCTCGAAGTTGGTCATGATGCCGGAGTTGTCCTGCTGGCCCGGATTGGGGGGTCCCGAGGTCTCCGTGATGGTCACGTCATCGAGATAGAAGGATTGCAGGTTGGTCGGCGTGGCGCTGGGGGAGAGCTGAGCATAGAGGAGCATGCTGGTTTCGGTGGTGCTCACCGTGTACGTGCCGCCGATCTTCGCCCAGGCGCTCGCCGTGACCGGCACCTGATAGCTCCCGACCGTGTCGTAGCACGTCCCGCCGCTGCAGCCGGGGTCCTGGCGCTGCACCGTGAAGTTCGTGTCGCTCCCGGCCTCGCCGGGTGTGAGCATCACATAGCCCGTGATGGTGTACGTGGCGCCAGGGATGAGGTTGTTGATCTGCAGCGCCGGGCCGCCGCCACCCCCGCTGCTCGTGTAATTGACGGTGGTCAGCAGGCTCCCAGTGCCGCCGTCCGGGTCCGGAGCCGCGGTCGCGGCCGTCGAATAGGTTGGCGCGGCAGCGTCGAAGAATGACGTCCAGCCGTCGGCCGTACCATCCTCGAATGTGTACTGCGCAACCTGCTGGGCGGCCGCCGGCCGCATCAACAGGGAGGCCATCATTAGAACGGCCGCCGCCGCCAGCGGAAAAAGCCGGCGCCGGGTCCTCGGGCCAGACAAGCTTCGCGCGCGATTGAACATAACGTCTCTCCCCAAAGTTGTTATGGCGCTCTGCCGCCGCACTCGTCCGCTCTGCGGCGGGAGTGGTAGCGGTATCAGGCTAGCGCTGAGCGAAGCAATTGTCAAAGCGCCGCTCGAGGCGTCGGCGTGCAAAAATCCGCGAGCGATGCGCTGAGCGCGGGGTGTTACCGCTATCTGAAGCTTGGCGCGTCCCGACTACGCCGCGACCCGGGTCTCCTCCGCGATCATCTCCTCCAGACGCTCGAGGTCGGGCACCAGCGGAGTCTCGTTGGCCATCCGTACCTGACAGATCACCGGTGCCCGCTCCGGGAACACGCGGGAGTTATCCGGACGCACCACGTCCGAGCTGACCCGGACCAACTGCGGAAAGCCCTGGGAGACCACCGCGAAATTGCCGCCGTCGAGCCGCGTCCCCAGACAATGGAATACCACCACCCGGGTGCGTCCCGAGGGCACGGGAATCGCCTGTCCGCAGGCCCCTTCGAAGGAGACGAGCGGTACGGCCTTGCCGGTCCACGGCACCGTGCCGATGTACCAGGGCGGCGCCCCTGTCATCTCCGAGGGCACCTGGAAACCCACGACTTCGGCAACACAGGCTCGCGGCACGATGAGCCGCCCTTCGGCGAGGGGGATCAGCAGACTGTAGATTTCCAGAACGCGCTCGCTCATGACTCAGCGCCCCTCTGCCTGCCTGGGGACATCCTGCAACGCGCTGTCCTGCGCCGCGCGCCGCCTCTCCACCAAGGGCGTGATGGCATCGAGCAGCTCCGCTTCCTGGTACGGCTTGCCGAGATAGTCATCGACACCCAACTCGATTGCCCGCGCCCGGTGCTTCTCGCCCACACGCGAGGTGATCATGATGATGGGGACGTCTTTGAGGCGCGAGTCGTTGCGTACGTGCGCGGCGACCTCGTAACCATCCATGCGCGGCATCTCGATATCGAGCAGGATGATGTCCGGCACGTGATCCTGCAGCATCGCGATCGCATCCATGCCATCACGCGCCGTCAGCACCCGCATGCCATTGCGCTCCAGCAGACGCTGCGTCACGCGGCGTACCGTGATCGAATCGTCCACGACCAACGCAAACGTCCTCCGGTCCTCCCTCTGCACCGGCGGAAGCTGACCGCGCCCGCGCCACTCGGCGCGCACCAGCGCACCGATGTCCAGAATGATGACGATGCGGCCATC
This sequence comes from Steroidobacteraceae bacterium, assembly GCA_036278795.1. Classification (GTDB taxonomy): domain Bacteria; phylum Pseudomonadota; class Gammaproteobacteria; order Steroidobacterales; family Steroidobacteraceae; genus 13-2-20CM-66-19. The sequence continues at coordinate 24,284 of DASUKK010000016.1, forward strand.
GCCGAGGATGGTCGCGCCGGAGATGCCACGGATACCCGAGATCTGCGGCCCGACCGACTTCACCACGATCTCGCGGCTGCCGACCAGCTCATCGGCGACGAGGCCGGTGGAATGCTCGCCGGCGCGCACCAGCACCACCGGAATGGTCACGTCCTGCTCCGGGAGCGGCAAGGGCTCGAGCCCGACGAAGACCGCCAGGTGTTGGAAGCGATACTTCTGTCCGCCGTAGTCGAACATCGCCGCATCGCGGCCGAGGTGGGCGCTGACTTCCGCTTTGGACAGGCGCAGCACGCCCTCGACGGTCGGCAGCGGCAGCGCGTAGAACTCTTCGCCCGTGCGCACGACCAGCGCGTGGCTGATCGCCAGCGTGAAGGGCAGCCGGATGGTGAACACACTGCCCTCGCCGGCCTTGGTCTCCATGTGCAGCGCGCCGCCCAGCCGCTTGATCTCGGTGGCGACCACGTCCATGCCGACGCCGCGGCCCGCCTGTTGGGTCAGCGCGCCCGCGGTGGAGAACCCCGGCTCGAGGATGAGCTGCATGGCGTCCTCATCGCTCAGCGCCCGGCCCGGCGGGATCAGCCCGAGGGTGCGCCCCTTGGCCCGGATCGCCTCGAGGTTCATGCCCCCGCCATCATCGGTGAGACGCACCATCACTTCGGCGCCTTCGCGGTGCAGCTCGAGGAGGATGCGCCCGGCGGGCGGCTTGCCGCGCCGCGTGCGCTCTTCCGGGGTCTCGATCCCGTGCACCACTGCGTTGCGCAGCATGTGCTCGAAGGGCGGCAACATGCGCTCCAGCACCTGCCGGTCGAGCTCGCCGGAGGCACCTTCGACCACCAGCTCCGCGCGCTTGCCGGTATCGGAGGCGGCCTGGCGCACGATGCGCGCGAGGCGCTGCACGTGCCGCTGGAAGGGCACCATGCGCGTGCGCATCAGCCCGTTTTGCAGCTCCGTGATGGTTCTCGCCTGCTGCTGCAGGAGATTCTGCGCGTCCTTGGCGAGGTTCTCGAGCAGTTGCTGGATGCTGGCGACGTCGTTGGCGGTCTCCGCCAGCGCGCGCGAGAACTGTTGGATCGAGGAATACCGGTCGAGCTCGAGCGGGTCGAACTCGCTGCGGTGACCGCCCTCGTCCTCGTGACGGTGCAGGATCTGCGCCTCGGTCTCGATCTCGAGGCTGCGCAGCTGCTCCTTCAGACGCGTGACGGTGCGGGACAGCTCACCGAGGTTGAAGTCGATCGAGCCGAGCTGCTGCTCGAGGCGCGAGCGCGCGATGCTCGCCTCGCCCGAGATGTTGAGCAGCTTGTCGAGGAGCTCCGCGTCGACGCGCGCCATTTCCTGCCGCTCGACCGGGGCGACTGGCTCGCGGCCGGGTGGCACGGGCTGCGGCGCGGCCAACACTTCGTCCGCCGGGCCTTCCGGCGCGTGAGTTTCCGATGGTACGGCCTCCGACGCGGAGAACTCGTGCTGATCCGCGGCCGGCGGTGGCGCCGAGGACAGGATCGGCGCCGGCTCGGCGTGCGCGGGCTCGATCTGCGCCAGCGAGGTCGGCGCCTGCTCGGTCGGCGCCTGCTCGGTCGGCGCCGACGGCGGTGGCGTGTCGGCTTCCGCGGCAGCCGCCAGCAGCGGCGGCTCCTGCAGTTCGGCAGCCAGCTCGACACTCTCACCCGCGGATGCGTCGGCCGCGGCATTTTCGGCCTGGTGCGGCTGGGAAGGCGCAACAGGCGACGGGACATGGGACTCGGAGCGTGCTGCGGCCGGCGTGGGCCCTGCCGGAATCACAGGTGATGAGGGTGATGCTGCTTCCGAGGGTGTCGCGGCCGATGCGGGCGCCGCGGATGTCGTGGGCACGGCGACAGGCACCGGCGCGTCCTGCTTCGGACCTTGCGTACCGGTGGCCACCGCGACCGGTGCGCCACCGGGCCGCGTCAGGGCCTGAATGCGCGCGATCATCGCCCGCGCGGGCGCGACGCGCCGGCCATTGGCGACCGACTCCCGCATCCGCGCCAACTCATCCAGGCTGGCCTGGATGACATCGAAAGCGGCGCCGTCGACGGCGACCGTACCGTTCTCCGCCTGGATGACCAGCGTTTCGAGCTCATGGCTCAGATCGCCCATGGCGATGATGCCCGCCATGCGGGCGCCGCCCTTCAGGGTGTGCAGCGGCCGCTTGAGCGCGGTGGCGCTCTCCGGGCTGCTCGGCTTGTCGCGCCAGTCGCTCAAGGCGTGCTCGGACGCATCGATGAGCTCGAGCGCTTCCTCCGTGAAGATCGCGGCGACCTCCGGATCGAAATCCGGCGGCTCCTCGATGACTGCCTCGGGCACGACGGGCTCGGGCGGCACATCGGGCGCACCCTGCTCGTCGTGCTCGGACAGCGGGCCGTCAGCCGGCACCCCCGATCCGGGCGTCTGCGGGCGCTCTTCACCTCGCGAACCTGCCCGCGACGCCTCCGCGATGCGCGCGTCCAGTGCCCGCTCCGCCTCGCCCAGACGCTCGAGCAGTTGCCAATGGTTGACGAAATACCCGGTCGGCTCATCGAGGTGCGCGGCCACCGATTCCATCGCGCCCATCGAATCGGCGAGCAATGTCAGGTCGCTGGAGCGCAGGCCGATGCCGCTCGTGAAGGCGCGGCGCAGCCAGTGATCGAGCGGTTCCGCAAGGCGAACGCCGTGGCGCGCCTGCGCCATCTTCGAGCTGCCCGCCAGCGTGTGGCAGGCGCGATAGACATCCTCCGGAAGGAGATGCGGCTCCGTGGACAACGACTCGCGCTTGAGATAGTTGCGGATGGTGGCGACGTGAGCACCGGTCTCCCGCGTGTAGATCTCGCGAAGTGCCTCGTCCATTGCAGCCGGAGAGGCCCCTTGCAGCGGCGGTTGCGGCGCCGGGGCTACCGGTTCGGCAGCGGCTTCCATCACAGGCTGCGGCTCAGCGGGCGGCGTCGGGACTTCCGCGGCCAGACTGACGCTGTTGGATGCGTCCGCCTGCAATGACTCCCCGGGCATTGGCGCGGGCGACGCATCCGATGCCTGCGCCGCCTCGTCAGCCGGCACCCTGGTGGTCGTGTGCCGGGAAGTAGGGACCGGCTGCTTTCCCGCTGCCAGAGCGTGCGCACGCGCGGCAATTCCCGCGACGTCGGCCGCGACGGGACTGGCGTTTTCGAGGTGCTCGATCATCTGCGGCAAGGCCGCGATGGCGTCCCGGAGCACTTCCAGGATCGCGGGGCTGCGGCTCAAGGTGTTGTCGAGCACGCGGTTCAACAGGTTCTCCACCGCCCAGGAGAGCTCGCCGAGCTCGCGCGCGCCGACCATGCGGCCGCTGCCCTTCAGCGTGTGGAACGAGCGGCGCACCGTCACCAGGGCTTCGCGCTCGAGCGGGTTCTGCTCCCAGACCGGGAAGCCGCGCTCGATCTTGACCAACTCTTCGCGCGCTTCCTCGATGAAGAGCTTCAGCAGCTCCGGGTCCGCGTTTTCGGCGACCGCTGCCACCCGCGCGACGGCTGAAGGAGTCAGAACGGGAAGCCCTTGGGCACCGAGATCCGGCTCGGTGCCGCTGACGTCTACCACATGCGTCGCGTCCATCGGATGCGGCGCAGGAATCTGCACCGTCTTTGCGAACGTAGCCGGCTCCAGCGGCGGCACAGTCGGCACTGAGACGGTCTGCTGCTGCTCGAGCGCCTGCACGCAGCCCAGCGCATTGTCGAGCATGTACCAGGGATCGCTGCGCCCAGCCTGCAAGGTCTCCATGTAGTATTCGACGCTGACGATGGCGTCCGCCAGCCGGTCGAGAAACCCCGAAGGCAACACCAGTGCGCCCGGCCGCATCACACGCTTGAGCTGCGTAGTGATGGCCTCGATGACTTCCACCGCACGCGTCTTGCCGAGGATGAGCAGCGCCGCCTTCAGGCCGCGCATGAGCTCCTGCCAGCTATCGAGCCCGGCCGCATCGAGGGTGCCGCCGACACTCTGGGTCACGGCCTCTTTGATGCGCGCGAGGTTGAGAATGCACTCGCGCAGCACGGCGGACTGGACCTGTTGGAAGTCATGGTCCTCGCCCTGCTGCGACGAGGCCGCCACCCTCGGCAGAATCATGCCGACCAGCCCGTCATCGAGCCGATCCTCGACACCGATGAGGGCGGCCGCGACCTCGACCAGCGTGGTCTCATCGGCCTTGAGACTGCCTGCGACGATCTTCTCCAGCTTCTCGGTCTGCGCCTGTACCGTGGCGCGCAGGTCCCCGAGGCCGAGCACGCCGAGCGTGTCGCCGATCTTGCGCAGCAGCTCGACCTGCGGGCTGAGCTCCTGCGGTTGCCCGGCGCCGCGGCGCACGAAGATGTCCAGCACATCCTTGACCTTCGAGAGATCCTCGCGGATGGCCGCCGCGACGGTCTGCATGAGCTTCACGCTCGGCGCCGAAAGGCTCTCGCGCTCCTGCTCGATGCTCTCATCGACCGGCAGCAGCTCCGCCAGTCGGAAGGAGGCGCGCACCGCGGACACACGCGTGCCGGTGGATTCCGCGCGACCGACGTAATAGAGAAGGTTGTTCAGCAGCTCGACAGGCGGGACCTGACAGTAGCGCGCCTCGCCGAGCTCATAGAGGCGGCGGATCTCGCGGTCCGCGAGTCCGAGCAGCCGTTTGATCGACTGCCCCCCCTCGAGGCCGTTCTCGCGCAGCGCCTCGACGACCGCGCCCACCACCCACCAGAGCTGGAAGACCGGCTGGCGCGTGGCCGTCTGCTCCAGCTTCTGCGACACCGAAGCCAGCGTCTCCAGGTTCTGCTGGATACGCTCGCCGCGAATCCAGCCGATGAGGCCCATCTGGAAGCGGGCGCGCAGCCGGCGGCTCCACTGCTCGATGTTGAGCGGCGGCTCATCCGTCGCGACGGCGACGGGTTGCGCCTGCTTGTCCGACTTCAGGTTGAGGAGGAGGAGCGTCCCTTCGGAAAGGAGCGAGCTGCCGCGCACCGCCCGCAGGTCGTTGAGGAGCGGCAGCAGCACGAGCGCGAGGTCGCGTCCGCCGGCCAACACCCGCTCGAGGTAACCCGGCAGTTGCACCATCGCCCGCAGCAGCGCGTCCAGGCTCTCCGCCTGTCCCTTGCGCTCGGTGACGGTGGCGAGCAGATAGCCGGCGACCTGCTCCATCTCCTCGGCGAGGAGCGCCGCGCCGTAGATCTCGAGCACGCGCAGGACACCATGCACCTGGTGCAGCTCCTGCTTGCAGCGCTCGAGCAGCGACACGTTGTCGGGCTGCTCGACGTAAGTCTCGAGCGCCGTGCGGGCCTCGGCCAGCGCGGCATTGAGCTCACGGCCGACGAGGTCCAGCGTCTGGGAAGCGACTTCCGGCATTCAGGGGCCTCGGGAACTCTTCAACTCAGGTGCCGCCAAGGGCGGAGATCTGTCGGACGTTCGTGTTGGCGCCGCCAGGAGCCGCGCCCTTGCCATCCGGGCGCCGGAAAGCGCCCGAGGCGCCCGCCGGGTCCGAGGTGGCGCCCGGCAGGCGGAAGCCCGCGGCCGCGCGCCGCAGCCCGGCGGAAAGCTCGGCGAGCTTGGCGATGGCCGTCGAGGTGGCATTGGTCGAGTCGGCCGTCTGGACGCTGATCTCCTTCAGCACCTGCATGTTGCGGGCGATGTTCTGCGCACCGCTCGTTTGCTGGCGCGAGCTGGCGGAGATGTTCTGGACCAGGCTCGCGATCTGATTCGACACCTGCTCGATCTCCTCGAGCGCGGCCCCCGCGTTCTCGGCGAGCAGCGCGCCGCCGACGACGTCGGTGGTGCTGCGCTCCATGGAGACCACCGCCTCGTTGGTGTCGGTCTGGATGGTCCGCACCAGCACCTCGATCTGCTTGGTCGCATTGGCGGCGCGCTCGGCGAGCCGCTGCACCTCATCGGCCACCACCGCGAAGCCGCGGCCGGCCTCGCCGGCCATGGAGGCCTGGATCGAGGCGTTCAGGGCCAGGATGTTGGTCTGCTCGGCGATGTCGTTGATGAGCTCGACGATGTTGCCGATCTCCTGCGAGCTCTCACCGAGGCGCTTGATGCGCTTGGAAGTCTCCTGGATGGTCTCGCGGATGGTGTTCATGCCGTCGATGGTGCGGCGCACCGCATCGCCGCCCTTGTGGGCGACCTCGACCGAGTGGCGCGCGACGTCCGCGGCCCGCTCGGCGTTGCCGGAAACCTCGGCCACGGAGCCCGCCATGCCGCCGGCGTATTCGGTGGCGGAGGCGATCTGCTTCGATTGCGCGCCGCTCGCCTTGGCGAGGTGCTGCGAGAGCGCCTGGGTCTGGCGCGTGGCGCTGTCGAGTTGGATGGCCGACTGGTTGATGGTCGTCACCAGGCCCCGCAGGGCGTCCACTGCGTAGTTGATGGAATCGGCGATCGCCCCCGTGATGTCCTCGGTGACGGTCGCCTGCACAGTCAGATCGCCGTCGGCGAGGCTCGAGAGCTCATCGAGGAGGCGCAGGATCGCCTGTTGGTTACGGTCGTTCTCCTGCCGCTGGGTATCGGCCGCGTGCCGCTGGTCCGCCACCGTGCGGTGCAGCCGCGCGGCGAGGGCAGCCGCGGCGGCGAGGAGCAGCGCGGCGAGGGCGCCCAGCACGACGGGCCCGAAGACTGCGACCGCCGGCGGCAGGCCTTTGGCGACCGCGGGATTCGTGGCGAGGACGTAGTAGGCGACCGCCGCGAGCAGCGCGAGCAGCGCCGCCCCGGCAAGCACTCCGGTGAGGAGGGAGCCGGGACGCGACGGATCGGCGGGGCGTGCCGCACTCATGCCGCGGCTTCCGCGAAAGCCTGGCTCTCGAGCACAGAGCGCAGGCTCAGCACCGGCCACTGCTCGGCGGCGCGCCGGAAGGCGCCGGCGAGGTAGCGCTCGCAGCGGGCGACGGTCGGTGGCGCATCGCCACTGAATTCTCCTTCCGCGAAGCGGCGGAAGCCCAGCACCTCGTCCACCAGCAGGCCTGCCGGGATGTCGCGGTGGTTGACGACCATGACGCGCGTGTTGCGCGTGATCGGTGTCGTGCCGCTCCCGAGGAACTGGCGCAGATCGATGATCGGAAGCAGCTGGCCGCGCACGTTGGCGAGCCCTTTGATCCAAGGCTTGGCGCCCGGCACGCGCGTCATGCCCGCCGGCACTCCGAACACCTCACGCGTCTCCTCACGCGCGACCAGATAGAGATCTCCCGCCATTCGCAATGCCACTCCCACCCATTCGCGTCCGGCGGCCCCTTCCTGCGCCACCTGCGCCGACACGGCGCGGCCGCGTCTCTCGAGCTCCGCCAGCAGCTCGAAGGGCCGGTCCCTGAGGGATCTGAGCGCGACTTCCTCACTCATGCCGGGACTGCGCGCCTCAGGACGACAGAGTCGCCTGAGCCTTGGCGACGAGCTGATCCGGGGAGACCGGCTTGACCATGTAGTCGACCGCTCCCTGGCGCAGGCCCCAGATGCGATCGGTCTCCTGTCCCTTTGAGGTCACCATGATGATCGGGATCGTGCGCGTCTTCGGATCGTTGGCGAGCGCGCGGGTCGCTTGATAGCCATTCATGCCGGGCATGACGATGTCCATGAAGATCAGATCGGGGCTCATCTCGCGTGCGAGCCGGACACCCTCCGCACCGTCAGCGGCGGCCGCTGTGCGGTAGCCGTGCTTCTCGAGTGCCTTCGTCATCACGTGCACTTCGGTCGGCGAGTCGTCCACGATCAGAATCAGGGGCATGACCGTCATCTCCCGATATGCGTCTCGATCGCGCTCAGGAGCTCATCCTTGGTGAAGGGCTTGGTCAGGTAGTGCTCCGAGCCCACGATGCGCCCCCGCGCGCGATCGAACAGGCCGTCCTTGGAGGACAGCATGATCACGGGAATCGAGCGAAACACCTTGTTGTGCTTGATGAGCGAGCACGTCTGATAGCCGTCCAGGCGCGGCATCATGATGTCGACGAATACGATGTCGGGCTGATGGTCGGCGATTTTCGCGAGCGCATCGAAACCGTCGATCGCCGTGAAGACCTCGCACCCCTCCTTGGCCAGGAGGGTCTCGGCCGTGCGGCGAATCGTTTTGCTATCGTCGATCACCAGGACCTTCAGGCCCTGGAGCTTCGTGTTGCTGCCGGTCACGGTCAGGCAACTCCTTCAACTTGACTTGAGGCTCGGGCTCACCGCCCCGGAGGAGACCCGCAGCCCGCGAAGGGTCACGGCTGCGAGCGTCTGCGGGGCCGGAGACTACACGCAACGCCCCGCGGTTCGCCATCGACCCCTTCGCCCTCCGGAACAAGGCGCTGCGGGTTTTAACATATCGGCCCCATCGGTGCCATGCTGCGCATGTCACATTATTGGATTGGCGTTCAAAATCGCTGGGAGCGATTTTGAACGCGTGACGCAGCCATGCGGGCCCGCAGGGCCGAGGCGCATGGGTGCGCAGAGTAAATCGCTCCCGGCGATTTTGTGCGCGGCCAGCCCTGTGACTTGGATCACGTCCGCGGCTTAGGGCGGCCTGGGCCGCTCACTGATTCGCTTTCGCCCGTCGCCAGTAGCCGAGGCCGCTGGCATTATGTCCATCATGCCGCAGCCCGTCCGCCTCGGGGTCGTCATGGACCCCATCGCCGCCATCCACTATGCCAAGGACTCGACGCTCGCCATGCTGCTGGCGGCCCAGGCGCGCGGCTGGTCGCTCTTCTACATGGAGCAGCGTGACCTTTCGCTGCGCGACGGCGTCGCCCGCGCTCGGCTGCGGCCGCTCACCGTCAAGGCCGATCCGGCCGGCTGGTTCGAGCTCGGGGAGCCGCGCGTCGAGCCGCTGGGCGGCCTCGACTGCGTCCTGATGCGCAAGGACCCGCCCTTCGACACCGAGTACATCTACAGCACCTACGTTCTGGAGAGAGCCGAGGAGCAGGGGGCGCTGATCGTCAACCGGCCCCAGGGCCTGCGCGACATCAACGAGAAGGTCTCCACCGCCTGGTTCCCGCAGTGCTGCGCGCCGACGCTCATCACTCGCGACATGGCGGACATGGAAGCCTTCCTGCGCGAGCACGGCAAGATCGTCTGCAAGCCGCTCGACGGCATGGGTGGCCGCTCGATCTTCGTGCTGGAGCAGCACGACAAGAACATGAGCGTCGTGTTCGAAACGCTCACCGATTACGGCCGGCGCTTCGCCATCGTGCAGCGTTATCTGCCGGAGATCGTGGCGACGGGCGACTCGCGGGTGCTCCTCATCGACGGGGAGCCCGTGCCCTACGCCCTCGCGCGAATTCCACAGCCCCACGACAACCGCGGCAATCTCGCGGCGGGTGCGCGCGGCGTCGGCCGTCCGCTCGAGGAGCGCGACCGTTGGCTCGCGGCGCAGATCGGCCCTGCGCTCGCGGCCAAAGGGATGCTCTTCGTCGGGCTGGACGTCATCGGCGGCTTCGTGACCGAGATCAACGTCACCAGCCCCACCGGCATCCGCGAGCTCGAGAAGCAATTCCATATCGACATCGCCGGCCAGCTCATGGGCGCCATCGAGCGGCGGCTCGCGGCGGAGTAGCACCCGATGGCACGGCGCGCGCTGATGCTGCGGGAAGGCCGAGCTCCGGTCTGGGACCGCCTGCTCGCGATGCTCTTCTTCGTCGCACTGCTGCACGGCGTGGTCATCCTGGGGCTGACGTTCAAGTCGCCGATTGCCGGCGGCAACAGCGCACCCGGCCTGCAGGTGCTGCTGGTCTCGGACGAAGTGCCGACGGCGGAGCGCAATGACCATGCGACATACCTCGCGCAGCGGACGCAGATCGGTTCCGGCAACACGCGCGCAGATGTCACACCCCGCAACCCTGCTCAGGCTCCGGTCCTGCCGGCCCAGCAGGGGACTCCTGAAGGCGATTCCCTGTCCGCGGGCGGGCAGGCGGCCGGCTCGCGAGACCGGCGCGTGCTGGTCACCTCCGCCTGGAGCACCGTCGTCCAATACTTCACCGACAAGGGCAGCGACGGCACAGCCGCGCAGCAGCCCGTGCTCCTCGACCAGCCCGCCGCGGATCGCGATGGTCCCGAGGACGAGGGACCCGTGCGCCTGCGTGGACCGAAGCGCGATGAGCTCTGGGTGACGCCGGACACGCGAGCCTCCATCGTAGCGCCGTATCTCGTTGCCTGGCGCGCCAAGGTCGAGCGCATCGGCACCCTCAACTTCCCCGCCGCCGCACGCAGTGCCGGTACGAATGCGAACCCGGTGATCGAGGTGGCGATCGGCGCCGACGGGCGGCTCGATCTGGCGGCGATCCGGCGCACGAGCGGCGATGCGGAGCTCGATCAGGCGGCGCTCTCCATTCTGAAGCTCGCCAGCCCCTTCGATCCCTTCCCGCCGGAGCTCGCCCAGCACTACCGCGTGCTGCACTTCGTCTACGAGTGGCAGTTCGTCGGCGGCCGGGCCACGGGTACGGTGACGGCCGTTCCTTGAGCCGGAAAGGCTCCGCCCGCATACTGGCGGCCATGGGCGAGGAGCACAGCAGCGAGAGCGCGGCGGCCACTGGTGAGCCGTTCTCCGGCGCGTCGGCTGAGGACGATCTGTCCAAGGGTGGAGGTCTCACCAACCACCTCCTGATCGCCATGCCTTCCCTCGTCGATCCGAACTTTGCGCAGACCGTGGCGCTCATCTGCGAGCATACCGATCGCGGCGCGCTCGGCATCGTACTCAACAAGCCGTTGCCCATGCGCCTGTCGGATGTGCTGACGCAAATGAAGCTGGAGCCCTCGACGGAGGACATCGCCGCACAGGCGGTACTGCGCGGCGGCCCCGTGCACACCGATCGCGGCTTCGTGCTGCATCGCCCGGGCGGGCAGTGGGACCATACGCACAAAGTGTCGGAGACCATCCAGGTCACGACATCACGCGATGTGCTGGCCGCAATGGCTCGGGGTGAAGGTCCGAGCGACGCCTTCATCGCACTCGGGTACGCGGGCTGGGAGTCCGGCCAGCTCGAGCGCGAGATCCGCGAGAACGCCTGGACCTCCATGCCAGTCGATGCGCGCGTGGTGTTCGAGCTGCCCTACGAAGAGCGCTGGATCGGCGCGTGGCGGCTCCTCGGCATCGATGTCGACCGGCTGAGCCTGGTCGCCGGGCATGCCTGATAAGCCCGTCGAGGCCATTCTCGCTTTTGACTTCGGGCTCAGACGGATCGGCATCGCAGCCGGCGACACACTCACTGCCACCGCCGCGCCGCGTCCCGCAGCGGTGGTGAACCGCGCGGGTCCGGACTGGCCCGCGATTACCCGCGAGGTCGATGCGCTCAAGCCACGGCGTCTCATCGTCGGTGCGCCGTATAATGTCGACGGCACCCCGGGAACGCTCGCCCCGGCTGCCCGCCGGTTCGCCAACGAGCTCGAGCACCGCTTCAAGCTTCCCGTCAGCATGGTCGATGAGCGCTGGTCCTCGCTGGAAGCGGGCAAGGCACTCAAGACGCGGCGCGCCGACGGTCGACGGCGGCGGATCCGGCGCGAGGATGTCGACAGCGCCGCCGCGGCGGTCATCCTCGAGCGCTGGCTCGCGGGCGAGAGCGGAGAAACATTGAAATGACAGAGAACCCGATGCCTCCTCGGCCCCACGGAAGCGGCCAGCTGCGGCCCGACCACCGAACGTTACGGCATCTCATCACTCTGGAGGCTCTGCCGCGCGACATCATCGAGCGGCTGCTCGACCGATCGCAGAGCTTCGTCAGACCGCTCGGCACGCCGCCCCCGATCAGTCAAGCCTTGGCCGGCCGCACGGTGGCCAACCTCTTCACCGAGCCCTCCACCCGCACGCGCGTCTCCTTCGAGCTCGCGGCGAAACGCCTGGGCGCCAATGTCGTCAACCTCGAAGTCCAGCTCTCCTCACGCGTCAAGGGAGAGAGCATGCTCGACACGGTCTACACCCTGCAGGCGTTACACGTAGACGCGATGGTCATCCGTGACGCGGAGGCCGGCGTCCCCGCGGCCGTCGCCGCAAACGTTGCCTCCCATGTCAGTGTGCTCTCAGCTGGTGAAGCTCACGTGTCGCATCCGACGCAGGGCCTGCTGGATGCCCTCACGGTGCGCCAACACAAGAAGCGGTTCGAAGACCTGAGCATCGTCATCGTCGGCGACATCCGTCACTCGCGCGTCGCGCGCTCCGACTACCACGCGTTTCGTGCGCTCGGCTGCAAGGACCTGCGGATCGTGGCGCCGCCCGCCTTGATGCCCGCGCCGGAGGAATTCGCGGACTGCTCACGCCACACCTCGCTCAAAACCGGCTTGAAGGACGCGGACGTCGTGATGATGCTGCGCATCCAGAAAGAGCGCATGGGTCAGGCCGATCTCCCCGATGCGGACCGCTACTTCGCCAAATTCGGCCTCACCCCGGAACGGCTGGCTGGCGCCCGCCCGGGCGCCATCGTCATGCACCCGCAGCCCATGAACCGCGGCATCGAAATCGCCTCTGATGTAGCTGACGGGCCCCAGTCCGTCATCCGCGATCAAGTGCGCAACGGCGTCGCCGTCCGCATGGCCGTACTGGAAGAAGTGTTATCTCCCGCGGCGGGCGCGGCATGACGCGCGAAACCCGCGGCACGCTGCACCTAGAAGACGCACGCGTAATCAAACAGACGGCGTATGACGGCGACCAATTCGTCCTGCGCCTCGCAGCCCCCGCCTGCGCCGCCCGCGCCGCGCCCGGCAGCTTCGTACACCTCACCTGCGACCCCGCCGTCCCCATGCGCCGGCCGCTCTCCATCATGCGCGCCGACCCCCAAGCCGGCTGGATCGAAGTCCTCTACAAAGTCCTGGGCCCAGGCCTGCACGCCCTGGCCGCCCGCAAATCCGGCGAAACCGTCAGCATCATCGGCCCCATCGGCAAGCCGTTCGTCGTCCACCCGGAGCGTCCCCGTCCCATCCTGATAGGCGGCGGTGTCGGCATCCCCCCCATGATCTTCCTGGCCGACCGCCTCCGCACCGAGCCCATGTCCCGGGGCACTGACGCTGGCGGGAGCGGGTCTCACGGGAGCCGTTACAAGCCCCTCGTCCTGATGGGCTCCGAGATTCCCTTCCCCTTCCGCACCCGCCCTTCCACGATCGTAGTCGCCGGCATTCCCACAGGCGCCATAGCCTGCATGCCGCTACTCGACGAATGGGGCATCGCCAGCCGTCTGGCCACCCGCGCCGGCTACCCCGGCTGTTACGACGGCTTCGTCACAGAGCTGGCCGACGAATGGCTACGCTCGCTGGGCCCCGAGGAGCTAGCCGAAGTGGAGCTCTTCGCCTGCGGCCCCACCCCCATGCTGGCCGCCACCGCAGCGGTAGCACGCCGCTACGGCGTCCCCTGCCAGGCCTCCCTGGAGGAATTCATGGCATGCGCCGTGGGCGGCTGCGCCGGCTGCACCGTGCTAGTACGCACCCCTGAAGGTCCGGCCATGAAACGCGTCTGCGTAGACGGCCCAGTATTCGACGCCCTAACGGTCTTCTGAACGGTGTTTTGAACGGCGTTCCAGAGCATCGCGAATCCCCGCCAGACGGGCCTCGATTGCAAAGGGCTTTGGCGGGGGCTTCTGTGGAGTCAGGGACGACGGAAGAGAGCCTACATGGATCAGTCGAGCGGCCGCGAGGCCGCGACAAGATCGCCGGCAGCGAATTTTGGACGGCGCGAAGCGCCGGGCCCGAAGGGCCGAGGCCCAGGATGGGCCGAGCAACCCGTATTGCTCGGCTCCGTCCCTGCGCCGAGCCCTGACGGGCCGGCATCCGCCGTCCAAAATCGCTCCTGCGATTTTGTCACGGCGTCCCCCGCCAAGGCCCTCTGCAGGCGAGGCACCGAACGCCAAGGCGCAATATCCCAAACCTCACCCGAAATTAATCTTCGCTTCCAGATTAGCCCGCGAATCAGCGTTGGCCAGTGCCTCCGCCATCTCAACCCGCCCATCCTTGTAAAGCCCATGCAGCGCGACATCGAAACTCTGAATCCCCCGCTCGCTGCTCGCCGAAATCGCCTCCTTGATCCCGATCACATCCCCCTTCTTCACCAACTCCGACATATGCGGCGTATTGAGCATCACCTCCATCGCCGCGACCCGCCGATTGTCCTTGCCCATCACCAGCCGCTGCGCCAGAATCGCCTTCAGGTACTGTGACAGGTCCAGGAAGATCTGCTTGTGCTGCTCCTGCGTGAACATGTTGATGATCCGATCCAGCGTCTCCGCGCAGTTGTTGGCATGCAGTGTAGCCAGCACCAGATGCCCCGTACCCGCCAGATTGATCGCCGCCTCCATGCTCTCCCGATCCCGCACCTCCCCGATCAGGATCACATCCGGCGCCGCGCGCATCGCCCCGCGCAACGCCCGCGAGTAAGACTTCGTATCGAGCCCGACCTCCCGCTGGTTGATGATCGAGCGCTTGTTGGTGTGCAGGAACTCGATCGGATCCTCGATGGTGATGATGTGGTCCGAGCTCGTCTCATTGCGCAGATTGATCATCGATGCGAGGGTCGTCGACTTGCCCGACCCGGTCGCGCCCACCACCAGGATCAGCCCGCGCTTGAGCAGCGCCAGATCCCCGATCACATCCGGCAGCCCGAGCGTATCCAGCCGCGGCATGTCGGCCGTGATATAGCGCAGCACCATCGCCGGATAGCTGCGCTGCAGGAAAACGTTCACGCGAAAGCGCCCGAGCCCCGGCTCCGAGATGGCGAAGTCGATCTCGAGCTCACTGGCGAACCGCTCGCGCTGCTCCGGGGTCATCAGGGCCAACGCGGTCTGGCGCACCGTTTCCGGCGAGAGCACCTGCTTGTTGACCGGAAAGATCTGTCCCTCGATCTTGATCTTGATGGGTGCGTTGCAAGTGAAGAAGAGGTCCGAGGCCTTCTTCTCCACCATGAGCTTGAAGAGCGGCTTCGTGTTGAGCTGCGGGTGCGGGCCGGCGCTCGGCGCAGCCACGGCCGCGGCCGCCGTCGGGGCGGCGAAAGTGCCCGTAGCCTCGAGTGAGCTGTGCGTCCCGGTCACGCTCAGCCTGGGGTCCACCGCGTCTTTGGTCATCGTCATATCGGCCGGCCGTCTTCTTCTTCGACGATCTTCAGCGCGCCGCCGTCATCGATCGCCTTGTTCTCGCGCTTGCTCTCGAGCTTGATTCGCAGGCGCAGCTCGTTCTTGGAGTCGGCGTTGCGCAATGCGTCCTCGTAGGAGATGAATCCGGTCTCGTACAGCTCGAAGAGCGACTGATCGAAAGTCTTCATGCCGAGGCGCGTGGAGCGCGCCATGACGTCCTTGATCTTGGCCACCTCGCCCTTGAAGATGAGGTCCTGGATGAGCGGCGAATTCAGCATGATCTCCATCGAGGCGATGCGCCCGGTGCCGCCCTCGCGCGGCACCAGCCGCTGCGAGACGAACGCCCGGATGTTGAGTGAAAGGTCCATCAGCAACTGCGTCCGCCGCTCGTCCGGGAAGAAGTTGACGATACGGTCGAGTGCCTGATTGGCGTTGTTGGCGTGCAGAGTCGCCAGCACGAGGTGTCCGGTCTCGGAGAACTGAATGCCGTACTCCATCGTCTCGCGGTCGCGGATCTCACCGATCAGGATGACATCGGGCGCCTGGCGCAGAGTGTTCTTGAGCGCGGCGTGCCAGGAATCGGTGTCGACGCCGATTTCCCGGTGGGTGATGACGCAGCCCTTGTGCTGATGCACGTATTCGAGCGGATCCTCGATGGTCACGATGTGGCCGCGCGTCTTCTCGTTGCGGTAACCGATCATCGCCGCGAGCGTCGTCGACTTGCCGGAGCCGGTGCCGCCCACCACCACGACCAGGCCGCGCTTCGAGAGCACCACTTCCTTCAGGATCGGCGGCAGGTCGAGCTCTTCGAAGCTCGGGATCTTGGCGTTGATGAGGCGGATGACACAGCCCGTGGCGCCCTGCTGCACGAAGGCACTGACACGGAAGCGCCCGATCCCCGGCGGCGCGATGGCGAAGTTGCATTCCTTGGTGGCGTCGAACTCGCGCGACTGCCGGTCGTTCATGATCGCGCGGACCAGTGTTGCCGCCTGCTCCACGGTCAGCGCACGCTCGCTCTGCGGACGGATCTCGCCGTCGATCTTGATGGCGGGCGGGAAGCCGGCGGTGACGAAGAGGTCGGAGGCCTTCTTCTCCGCCATTCGACGCAGGAGGTCCTGCATCAGCTTAATCGCTTGATCACGATCCACGGTGAGACCTCCGCGTCGTTACAGCGCGTCTTTGTTCTGGGCTTTGTACCGCGCCTCTTCCTTGGTGACCAGACCCTTCGAGACGAGCTCGGTGAGGCACTGGTCGAGCGTCTGCATCCCCGAGGACTGCCCGGTCTGGATGGCGGAGTACATCTGAGCGATCTTGCCCTCGCGGATCAGATTGCGAATGGCCGGGGTGCCGATCATGATCTCGTGCGCGGCGATGCGTCCGCCGCCGTTGCGCTTCATGAGGGTCTGTGAGATCACCGCCCGCAGCGACTCCGAGAGCATGGAGCGCACCATTTCCTTCTCCGCCGCCGGGAACACGTCGACCACGCGATCGATGGTCTTGGCGGCGGAACTCGTGTGCAGCGTGCCGAAGACCAAGTGGCCGGTCTCGGCCGCCGTCAGTGCGAGGCGGATGGTCTCCAGATCGCGCATCTCACCGACCAGGATGATGTCGGGATCCTCGCGCAGCGCCGAGCGCAGCGCCTCGCTGAAGCCGAGCGTATCGCGATGTACCTCGCGCTGGTTCACCAGGCAGCGCTTCGACTCGTGCACGAACTCGATCGGATCCTCGACCGTGATGATGTGGTCGGGCCGGTTGTCGTTGCAGTGGTTCACCATGCCCGCCAGCGTCGTCGACTTGCCCGAGCCCGTGGGCCCGGTGACCAGCACGAGGCCCCGGGGCAGCATGCACAGGTCGCGGAAGATCTTCGGCGCCCCGAGATCATCGAGCGAGATGATGTCCGAGGGGATGTTGCGGAACACCGCGCCGGCGCCGCGGTTCTGGTTGAAGGCGTTGACGCGAAAGCGCGCCAGCTTCGGGATCTCGAAGGAGAAATCGGTCTCGAAGAACTCCTCGTATGCCTTCCGTTGCTTGTCGTTCATGATGTCATACACCATGCTGTGCACTTCCTTGTGGGTCAGCGCCGGCATGTTGATCCGTTTCATGTCGCCGTCGACACGGATCATGGGCGGTACGCCGGAGGACAGATGCAGGTCCGACGCCTTGTTCTTGACGGCGAACGCCAGCAGTTGCGCGATGTCGACGGCCATTCGGGTATCCCAGGGGCACTGCCGGTTGCGACGGCGGGTATTGGAGGAGCGCTCGGGGCAGTATAGCGGAGGCGTTTGGGCGTCCATATGTTAAGGTCCTCGCAAAATTTACCGGAACGCATCCGCGCGCTGCGCCAACGGGTCGCCGCGGCCGCCGCGGATGCCGGCCGGAATGTGGATTCGGTCACACTCCTGGCGGTTTCCAAGGGCCAACCCGCTGAACTGATCCGGGCGGCGGCGGCCGAAGGGGTAGCCGACGTCGGGGAGAGCTACCTCGCCGAGGCGCTGGAGAAGATGGAGGAGCTGCGCGACCTTCCCCTCACCTGGCACTTCGTGGGCCGGCTGCAGGCCAACAAGACGCGTCACGTCGCGGAGCACTTCGCCTGGGTACACGGCGTCGACCGGCTGAAGATCGCCGAGCGGCTGTCCGCGCAGCGCCCCTACCATGCGCCGGCGCTGAATCTCTGCATCCAGGTGAACCTCGCGGGCGAGGCCAGCAAAGGAGGCGCGCCCGCCCCGGAAGTCCCCGGGCTCGCGGCCGCCGTGGCGGCGTTGCCGCGCCTCGCGCTCCGGGGGCTCATGTGCATCCCTCCCGAAGAGACCGATCCCGGCCGTCAGCGTGCATGGTTTGCCCGACTGAAGGCCCTCCTGGATTCCCTGAATGCGGGCGGCATGAAGCTCGATACCCTATCCATGGGGATGAGCGGCGATTTCGAGGCGGCGATCCAGGAAGGGGCAACGGTGGTGCGGATCGGTACAGCGCTCTTCGGCCCGCGCGGATGATTAAAACGCCGGATCCGGGCGTCATGCCCGGCCCAGCGCGCCATGAGCCTGCTGCACCCGGTACAATCCCGGAATCATGAGCCATATCGAGCTGACAGTCCTCGGCGCCGGCAACATGGGGCGCGCGCTCATCGGCGGGCTGCTGCGCCACGGCATGCGGCCGGAGCAGATCGCCGCCGGCGAAAGCCAGGAGGCGGCGCGTATCACCCTTTCCAGGGAGCTCGGCATCGCCGCGACCACGGACAACGCCGCCGCCATTCGGAAGGCCAACGTCATCCTGCTGGCGGTGAAGCCGCAGGACGCCGGCGCGGTACTCGCCCCCCTCGCCCCCGATTTGCAGCAACGCTCACCCGTCGTTCTTTCCATTGCCGCGGGCGTCAGGATCGAGGCTTTGCGTGCCTGGTGCGGCGCAGGCGTCCCGGTGATCCGCGCCATGCCCAACAGGCCGGCGCTCGTGGGCGCCGGAGTGACCGGGCTCTTCGCGCCGGCGGAAGTCGCGGCCTCGCACCGCGCGATGGCGGCACAGATCATGCAGTCGGTGGGCGAAGTCGTCTGGGTTGCGGAAGAGGATGCGCTCGACGTGGTGACCGCAGTCTCGGGCAGCGGTCCCGCCTACTTCTTTCTGCTCGCGGAGGCGATGGCGAAGGCTGGCGTCGAGCTCGGGCTTTCTGCGGAAACAGCCCGACGTCTGTCGATTGCGACGCTGCATGGTGCGGGGTTGCTCGCGCATGGCAGCGACGGTGATCTCGCACGACTGCGCGCTGAAGTCACATCGAAGGGCGGCACCACGGAGGCAGCCTTGCGTACGTTGCAGTCCGCGTCATTCAACGACCTCATCGCCCGCGCGATCGAGGCGGCGACACTCCGTGGCCGCGAGCTCGCCGAGCAGGCCGGCGTCATCAGTCGTTAACCGCGTACCGACGGGTATCCCATGAGCGCTCTGATCTTCATCATCGAGACACTGCTGTCGCTCGCGCTTTTCGTCGTGCTGGCACGCCTGCTGTTACAGCTCACACGCGCCGACTTCCGCAATCCCATCTGTCAGGCGATCGTGCGCCTGACCAATCCGCTGATCCTGCCGCTGCGGCGCATCCTGCCGCCCGTCGGCAAGATCGACACCGCTTCGGTGGTGGCGGTGATTCTCGTCGCGGTCGCGGAAGTGGCCATACTCTTTGCCATTCGCGGCATCACCTTCGTGGCGCCGATCTACTGGCTGCAGTCCGCGGCGCTCGCGATCGCACGCACCCTGCTCTGGACCTATTTCTACGCGATCATCCTCTACGCGCTGCTCAGCATGGTGGCTCCCGGCGGCTATTCGCCGCTGCAATCCGTGCTCGCCACGGTGTGCGAACCGGTGTTGCGCCCGTTTCGCCGGGTGATTCCGCCGGTCGCGGGAATCGATCTCTCGCCCCTCTGGGCCTGCATTCTCATCCAGGCGATCCTCATTCTCATCGGCTGAGACGCGCGCCGCGCGTTGGAAACCAAGCTCTTAGCGATGACACTGCAACGTAGTCGCAGCTTCAGCCACGCTCGGCCGGAATCGGAAAGCCTTGAAAAAAAGGCATTTCAGCGCTCATTCGAGCGAAAAAAGCTGTTGCGGGGGTGCGCGCATGTGCTATTTTCCGCGCCGAAACACATGGCGCGACTGCAGTACAGCGCGCTCACAATCATTAAATATTCGAGGAGTAGCGCAATATGGCGAAAAAGGGTGGTGCTCCGACCAAGTCGGAAGTCCTGACTCAGATCTCCAAAGACACGGGGCTGTCGCGCAAGCAGATCGGAGGTGTTTTCGACTCACTCAGCGGCGTGATCAAGAAGAGCCTGAAGAGCAACGGCCTCTTCACCATGCCCGGCCTGCTCAAGATGAAGGTCGTCAAGAAGCCCGCGACGAAGGCCCGCGAGGGTATCAACCCCTTCACCGGCGAGAAGATGATGTTCAAGGCAAAGCCGGCCAGCAAGAAGGTCCGCGTGATGCCGCTGAAGAGCCTGAAGGCGATGGTGAACTCGTAACCCGGACGGCTTGCTAGGATTCAAGAGCCCGAAGCGACCGCGCCGCGGTCCTTCGGGCTTTGTTTTTTATTGGCGCAAATCGCTCCCGGCGAGTTGCGCGGAGCGCCGCATGTGACCGCATTTGATCCCGGGAGCGGCCGGGGGTAGCTTGGTCACTCGCTGTTGAACGGCGGTTCCTCAGGGCCCTCCAGGTACTCGAGAACCACGGCACGCAGCTCGTGCAAGCGCCCATGGAAGAAATGCCCGGCGCCCGGCAGCACCCGGATGACGGCCGGTGAAGTCTGGCGGTTCACCCACCCGAGCACCGCGGGCGGCTCTACCACGTCATCCGCATCGCCCTGAACGACCAGCCAGGGACAGTCCGGTGAGCCAACGCCCTCCATCGCGATGCGCGTGACGCCCGGCGCAACCGCCACGAGTCGTTGCGGGTGCGACTGCGCGGCCGCGCGCAGTGCGACAGCGCCGCCGAACGAGAAGCCCGCCAGCCACAGTGAAGCATCGGGCCAGCGGTCGCGGCCGTAGGCGATCACGGCGAGAGCATCTGCGGTCTCTCCGCGACCCTCGTCATAGCTGCCCGCGCTGCCGCCGACGCCGCGAAAGTTGAAGCGGATGGCCGGAGCGCCCAGCTCCACGAACGCCCGCGCCAGCGTGTAAACGACTTTGTTGTCGAGGGTGCCGCCATAAAGCGGGTGCGGATGGCAGACCACGCCGAATCGGGCCGGCGCTGTGCCATCCGTGGATCCATCGGCCGGCGACTCCACGAGCGCCTCGATCTCGCCGGCAGGACCGGCGATCCTGACGCGCTCCGCGCGCGGCGGCCTCATGAGGAGGCGTGGGCTGCGGCAAGATCGACGAGGAGCCGGTTGAGGCGCTGCACGAACTGAGTCGGGTCATGGAGCTGACCTCCTTCCGCAAGCTCCGCCTGCTCACAGAGGAGCAGCGAGAGCTCCTTGAATCGCTCCCCATCGGTGAGAGCCTCGAGATGCTTCACCAGTGGATGTCCGACATTGAGCTCGAGCACCGGCTTCGACTCCGGCATCTTCTGGCCCGCCGCCTCGAGGATCCGGCGCATGCCGGCCCCGAGATCGTGCTCGCCCAGCACCAGACATGCAGGTGACTCGGCCAGGCGCGTACTCACCCGCACTTCGAGGACCCGGTCGCCGACCGCGTCTTTCACCCGCTTGAGCAGGCTCTTGCTCTCCTTCAGGTCTTCGTCGTGCCGCTTGCGATCCGCCTCGCTCTCCAGCGTTCCGAGCTCGAGATCGCCGCGCGCCGCGTCCTTGAAGCGCTTGCCCTCGAATTCGTCGATCTGGCCCATGACCCACTCGTCGATCCGCTCGGAGAGCAGCAGCACTTCCAGCCCCCGTTGGGTCAGCCGCTCGATGTAGGGGCTGGCGCGCGCCGCCGCGGCGCTTTCGGCGGTGATGTAGTAGATCCGCTCCTGCCCGGGCTTCATCCGCTCCACGTACTGCGCGAGGCTCACGGAGGGCTCGTTGCCGGACTCGTGAGTGGTGGCGAATCGCAGCAGCGGCAGGAGCGCCGCGCGATTGGTCGCATCCTGCGCCACGCCTTCCTTCAGCACGGCCCCGAATTCCTTCCAGAAGGTCGCGTACTTCTCCGGCTCATCCTTGGCGAGCTTCGCCAGCATGTCGAGGACACGCTTGGTGAGGCTGCCGCGGATCGCCTCGACTTCCGGCTCCTGCTGCAGGAGCTCCCGCGAGACGTTGAGGGGCAGATCGCTCGAATCGACCACGCCCTTCACGAAGCGCAGATAGAGCGGCAGAAACTGCTCCGCGTCATCCATGATGAAAACGCGGCGCACGTAGAGCTTCAGGCCGTGCGCGGCATCCCGCTGCCACAGATCGAACGGCGCGCGCCCGGGGATATAGAGAAGGCTGGTGTATTCGCGCTTGCCCTCGACGCGGTTGTGACTCCACGCGATGGGATCAGTGAAGTCGTGCGCCAAATGCTGGTAGAACTGGCGATATTCCTCGTCGGTGACTTCCGTCCGAGGCCGCGTCCACAGCGCCTTCGCCTGATTGACGGCTTCCCACTCCAGCGATGACTCCCCTTCCTTGCGCATGCGTACCGGGAAGGCGATATGGTCCGAATAGCGGCGAATCAGCGCACGCAGGCGGAACGGGTCGGCAAACTCCCTCGCTTCGGGCTTCAAGTGCAGCTTGACCGTGGTGCCTCGCTGCGGACGCGTCACAGTCTCCACGGTGAACTCACCGTCAGCGCTCGACTCCCATTGCACGCCGCTTTCCGCGGGAAGTCCCGCCTTGTGCGTCAGCACTTCGACGCGGTCGGCCACGATGAACGCCGAGTAGAAGCCGACGCCGAACTGCCCGATGAGCTGCGAGTCCTTCTGCTGATCGCCGGAGAGGTTGCGAAAGAACTCCGCGGTGCCCGAGCGGGCGATGGTGCCCAGATTGGCGACCGCCTCTTCCCGCGTCATGCCGATGCCGTTGTCGCTGATGCTCAGCGTACCCGCGGCCTGGTCCGCCTCCACGCGGATCTCGAGCTCCGGATCGCTTGCGAGCAGTCCCGGCTCGCCGATGGCTGCGAAGCGCAGCCGGTCGTTGGCGTCCGAGGCATTGGAGATCAGCTCGCGCAGGAAAATCTCCCTGTGGCTGTACAGGGAGTGGATCATGAGCTTCAGCAGCTCGCGGACCTCGGCCTGAAACCCATGTGTCTGCCGGCCGGCGGCCGCAGCCGTGGCGTTCTCGGGACTCGACATATTCGGCGCTCCGCTCCTGGTTTTATGTCTTGAAAGGTACCGGAGCGGCACTTTTGGGCGAGGACGCCCATTTTTCAAGAGCGGGAAGCGGCCGGGCCGGGATCAACCCGGCAGGCGGAGCAGGCGGCGGTAGAGATCGAAGAAGGTGACGCTGCCGGCGAGGAGCGCGGCATTGACCCGAAGCTGCGGGGCCAGCACCCAGACACCCAGCGCGGAGCCCCAGGCCAGGAGTGGAGTCGAGAGGGCCGCGGCCTCGACGAGCGCAGTGGTCGCGACGTGGCGACAGGCGCCCGTCACATCGTCCAGCTCGTCCCAGAAATGCAGGAAGAATTCCATCGATCCAACTCTACCTGCCGAGGACTGCTGTTGTCGTGCGGAATTTCACAATCAGGCCTGCTTGCGGGACCGTAGTGGGGTGCGTAGGCTTGAGCCCAGCCCGTTCAGTGCGCGTTCAGAGAGCACAGCATCACCATGAATCGCATCGTCGTCCTCAACCCGAAGGGGGGCTCGGGCAAGACGACCATCGCGACCAACCTTGCGAGCTATTTTGCCTCGCAGCAGCAAAAGCCAGTCCTGATGGATTTCGATCCGCAAGGGTCCTCGCTCCGTTGGGTACGCAAGCGTCAACCGGCGCTGCCGCCGATCCACGTCATCGCCGCCTTCGAGAAGGACACGCGAACGACGCGGACGTTCCAGCTTCGCGTGCCGGACAGATCGACGCATGTGATCGTGGATACGCCGGCCGCGGTCGAGGCGCAACAGCTCCCGGAGCTGACCCGCGACGCGCGCAAGATCATCGTGCCCGTGCTGCCGTCCGATATCGACATTCACGCCTGCTCGCGTTGCATCCGCGACCTGCTGTTGGTCGCAAAGGTCCGCCGCGATGAAAACCGGCTGGGCGTGGTGGCCAATCGCATCCGCCGCAACACCCTCACCTATCAGTCGCTCATCCGCTTCCTGCAGACGTTGGGGATCCCCATCGTAGCGACGCTGCGCGACTCGCAGAACTACCTGCGCGCCGCGGAGCAGGGAATCGGCCTGCACGAGATGAAGAGCTATATCGTGGGACGGGATATCGCTGAGTGGCGCCCGTTGATCGACTGGCTGGAACTGCCCGCCGCTTCGCCGCCTCCCGCGGAGACGGAAACCCCGGCGCCGGATGTCACGGCACCGGCGGGTCTCGATTAACGGGGCTTGTTGCTGCGCGCGCCGGCTTCCGGCTGTCGCTCCTCGTCCTCCCAGGACTCGCGCATGCGGTCGGCCCAGTTTTTGTAGCTCGACCAGGTGTTGAGATTGCGTGTGATGGCGGCGTGGCGTCCGCGCGCGCGTTGCACGCGGTCGAGCCAGTCGGGATAAGGCTCCGCCGGGTCCGCCGACCCGCTGGAGAGCGGCTCCTGCTGCTTGCCGGGCGCGCTGCCTCGCCCCCTGTCGGTTGAGCTCATGGAATCACCTTAAGCTTTTCCGCAGGGTACGGCTTTGGTCCGCAAAGCGCAGGGAACTGGTTCACAAGCATGTCGCTCGTTGACTACAGTTCTCACTATCCGGCGCGTTATGTCACGACGCGCTCGCCGCACGCTACGCGACCAGCCGATACACGGGTCGGTAGGCGGTTCCGGGAAGTTTCATGCGCCGCTGTGCGACGAATGCGGTCAGCAGCTCATCGAGCAGGTGCATGATGCCGCGATCGCCCGCGAGCTCGTAGGGCCCGAGGCGCTCGATCGCCTTGATGCCGTGCTCCTTCACATTGCCGGTGACGATGCCGGAGAACGCACGGCGCAGATTGGCGGCGAGCTGGTGCGCGGGTTGGCCGCGATCGAGCGCGAGCGCGCGCATCGACTCGTGCGTGACCTCGAACGGCCGTTGAAACTCCGGCTGGATCGCGAGCAGCCAGTTGAAGTTGTAGGAATCGCTGCGGTGCTTGCGAAACTCGCGCACGGCTTCGATGCCGCGCACCATGCGGCGGGCGACCTCGGCGGGATCGTCGATGATGACGGAGAGGCGCTCGGCCGCCGGCTTGCCGAGCGTGCCGCCGATGAAGCGGCTGATGTGCTCGAAATAAGGGGCGCTCTCGCGCGGGCCGGTGAGAACGACCGGCAGCGGCTGATCCTGGTTCGCGGGATCGAGAAGGATCCCGAGGAGGTACAGAATCTCCTCGGCCGTGCCCGCACCGCCCGGGAACACCACGATGCCGTGCGCGAAGCGCACGAAAGCCTCGAGGCGCTTCTCGATGTCCGGCATGATGACCAGTTGGTTGACGATCGGGTTCGGCGGCTCGGCCGCGATGATGCCCGGCTCGGTGATGCCGATATAACGGCCGTGCTCGATGCGCTGCTTCGCGTGGCCGATGGTCGCGCCCTTCATCGGGCCCTTCATGGCGCCCGGCCCACAGCCCGTGCAGACGTCGAGGCCCCTGAGGCCCATCTCATAACCGACGCGCTTGCTGTACTTGTACTCCTCGGAGCCGATCGAGTGTCCGCCCCAGCAGACCACCAGATTCGGCCGCGCCTTGTAGTCGAGGAGCCGGGAATTGCGCAGCACGTGGAACACCGCGTTGGTGACGTCCGCCGAGCCGCGGAGGTCGAAGCGGCCGCTCGCAATGATCTCGTTGGCGATGAAGACCACATCGCGCAGCACGGCGAAAAGATGTTCCTTGATGCCGCGGATCATCTGGCCGTCGACGAAGGCGGAGCCCGGGGCATTGTGCACCTCGAGCTTGATGCCCCACGCGTGGCGCACGATGCGGATATCGAAGTCGCGGTAGCGGTCGAAGATCTCCTTGGCATCGTCGGTGGCCGTGCCGCTGTTGAGGACCGCCAGCGCGCATTTGCGAAAGAGCGCGTAGAGCCCTCCCTGCCCGGAGTCGAGGAGCTTCTCGATCTCCGCCTGCGAGAGGTTCTCCAGACTGCCGCGCGGACCGACCCGCGCGTCGATGAACTCGGGTACGACGACGCTGCTTTCCATGGCTACGGCAGGATATCGATCGGTGTGCCGTCGCGAGTGAGGAGCCAGATCTCCACCATATCGGCATCGGAGACGGCGATGCAGCCGTCCGTCCAGTCATTGTGCTGGTAATACCAGGGCGAGTTCTTCAGGCGGTTCGGCAGCCCATGGATCATGATCGCGCCGCCGGGCTGCCAGTGATGCTCGTGCGCACGCTCCAGGTCCTCGGTATTGGGGTAGGAGATCTGAATCGAGAGGAAGTAATCGCTGCGCGGATTGCGGCGCGCGAGGCGATACCAGCCTTCCGGCGTGCGGAAATCCCCATCGCGCTCCTTCGGTCCGACCGGCTCCAGGCCCAGGGCGATCTTGTACGTGCGCACGACCCTGCCGCCGTCCATCAGATAGAGACGCCGCCGGCTCTTTCTCACCACCAGGTGATCGACCTGGGGCAGGTCGGGCGACGGCAGCAGCGTGACGCGTCCGGACGGCGCCGAACCCGGGACGGTGGTGACCGCCGAACCGGTGGCCACCGTTGCGGGCGGAATCGTCGGGTCGGCCGGCATCGTGGGGGTGTTGGCGCGAGCCGCCACCCCGCAGCTGAGCACGACGGCGGCGAAAATCGCTCTCGACAGTGACATGGCTGGATTATAGGCGTTCGCCCCGGGGCGGGGCGACGTGTCTTCGTCACAGCGCAGTCAACGCGCGCTGCGTACGGGGTTCAAGCTTGACAATGAGAGACGTGCGTCGCGTCAGTCGCCGCCGGCAGACACATCCTCGATGCGTGGCACGACCAATTGCGTGCCCGGATGCAGATCGGCGAAATCGGTGTCCGGGTTGTACTGGCGCAGCAACCACAGCGGCAACTGCGAGAAGCGCTGAGTCAAAGTCCATAGCGAGTCACCCCGCTGCGCGACGTACGGCTCTGTCCCGATGATGCGATGAGCGGCGAAGTAGCTCGCTTCCAGCGCCTGATGGTAATTGCGGCGCCGGGCCTCGAACTCGCCGGCAGGCACGCGCCGGAAATCGAGCCGGATACGGTGTCCGATCAGCACCGGCCGGCCGAACCTCAGGTGATTGATGCGCCGCAGATCGGAGGCTCTGACACCGAGCCAGTCGGCATAGTGACCCAGAGTCTCCGCGGCCGCGACTTGAATCGTCCCGTTGGCGGCGACGGAATAATCGGTGGGGTCGGCACTCTGACCGGCGCCGTCCTCGGGCCCGAGCGACGGGCTGAGCGCGTCCGCCTGCGCGGCGGACACCGGCTGCGCGCTCTCATCCTCGGCGGCAGCGGTCTCGTCCGCCGATCCTTGCGAGCTCATGAGCGTCGCGTCCATCGCGTTGTGCGCCCGCGAGGCGGCGCTGTCGATGCCGTTGAAATCGAGGAGGCGGTGGCTTCCCAAGCCGAATTTGGCGGCAGACTCCGGCAGGGAGTCACCCTCGGATGTACTCGTGGGAAGCGAATCCGACACGCCCACGGAAGCGCCAAAAGCCACTCGTGAGTAATATGCCGGCGCGGCAGCCGAAGCGGCGACCGGAGCCGCATTGGCCGAAGTCGCCCTGGCCGAACTCGTGCTGGCCAAAGTCGTGCTGGCTGAAGTCGCGCTGGCCAAAGTCGGGCTGGCTGAAGTCTCGTTGGTCAGACTCGCGTTGGCCAGACTCGCGTTGGCCGAAGTGGCGCTGGCGGGTACCGCCCTGACCGGTGCCGCGCTGGCGGTCGCCGCATTGACCGATGTCGCACTGACCGGTATCGCCTGCGCTGTGGCTTCGATGCTCGCATTCGCCGGCTGCACCAGCGCCGCCACGAGTTGTCCGTGCGCCGCCGCCGCATGCGCCTGCCCGCGCGCAGCGCGCGTCGCGGTGCTCGCCAGCAGCGCCTCAGAGCCCAGTCGCCTGGCCAGCATCGCCGTGGTCAGCGTCGGCCCGTCGGCCGGCAGGCGCAGCGCGTACCCGCGCGGCACCGCCAGCCTGCCTCGCCATACCGCCCGGCGCAGCGCCGGGTTGAGGTCGCGCAGGGTCTCGGGATCGACGCCCAGTGCACGCTCGAGCGATCCGACGGCGACGTACGCCGGCATCTTCACTTCGCGGAACCGGGCCTCCTTCAGCGGAATGATGGGGCCGAAGTACTTCTGCGGGTCACGCTCGATCTTCAGCGCCGCGAGAAACGAGACATAGAAGTTTCGCGAAGCGAACCCGAAGGTGCGGCTCTGGTAGTTGCGTACGATAGTGACGATGTCCGTCGTGCCCAGCGTCTCCACCGCGCGGCGCATACCCGCCACCCCGTGGTTATAGGCGGTGAGCGCCAGCGGCCAGGTGCCGAGGATGCGGTAGTTGTAGGCCAGCAGCTGCGCCGCGGCCTCGGTGGCGCGGAACGGGTCCATCCGATCGTCGACCGCGCGGTCGATCCGCATGAAGCGCCGCCCCGTGGACGGCATGAACTGCCAGAGCCCCGCGGCACCGACCTTTGAATAGGCGCGGGGATTGTAGGAAGACTCGACGAGCGGCAGGGCGGCGAGCTCGGGGGGCAGCCCTTCGTCCCGCAGAGCCTCAGCGATGTCCTGCTGCCACGCCCCGGAGCGTATGAGCCCTGCCTTGAAGCGGTTGGCCTGGCCGAGCTGAAAGCGGATGTCATCCGTCGCCTCGAGCAGTCGCTGCGACGTGGCCTGCGCGCCCCAGAGCGCCTTGATACGCTCATCCTCGGGAGAGAGAGGGCCGTTGCCGGAGGCGATGCGGCGCAGCTCCGCGGCGTAGTGATCGCGGGCTCGCTCGATGACCCGCCCGCGTGCGCGCGGGGAGCTGTTCGGCGCGAAGTGCAGCGTATCGTAGACGACCGCGAGATCGTACTGGTCGTGCAGATAGCCGGAGTCGGTATCGACCTGCGTGTACACGCGCACCCAGAAGTCCACATCCCGCTGCAGCTGCGGGGGATAGGGCAACGCGGAGTCCGCCGCCGGTGCGCGCACCGCGACGAGTGGCAGCAGTACGACAGCCCACAGCCAGCGCAATCGACCCTGAATACCGCTGCCACGCAGCCGCAGTCGCCGGGCCACGCCCCGCGAGGCGCCCGCCCCCCGTGTCGAGTTCATTTACACCCTATCCTGTCGAAGAAGAATTTGGATTTTCAATGGCTTGCAGATTGACCGACCCGTTGGGGGCGCCGCCGCGGGCTCCAAAGTGTCGACGAACTTGACACTTGGCCCATCCGCGCGCCTTCGGGGGCGGCGGTCAGGGTGCGCTGAGCGCCTCTCCGGACGGGCGCTAACTTCTCACAACGCGCACTACGTCACAATTGAACCGCGTCGCAGATGCAACATGTCATATGAAAGCAGGTCGGGCAGCGACTGGCACGCGTGTTGCTTGTATCCCATCACCGAGGGCCGATAAGCGGCCCGGAAGGAAGCAAGCTAGCGGATATACGAAGAAAGCACGGGCCGGACCAAGCGCGGGATAGCGCACTCCAGCACTGTGTCCCTTGAACAAGAAGAACGACACTCCTCCACAAGCAAGCGACCGATAGACCAACCCCGCCTCCTGGCGGGGTTCTTTTTTGTCTTTGTCTGGCGCAAGAGCGGCATCCTGCCGCGTTGCTCGGCCCGTCCCTGCGCCCGAGCCCTGCGGACCGGCATCCGCCGTCCAAAATCGCTCCTGCGATTTTGTGCCCAAGCGCGGCCCTGTGACCGCGTTCGACCCCGCGGGTCAGGGACTCCCCTGGTCCGCTTAGCCGGCTTGCTTTCGCACGTCGCACGGACGCCCGCCATCGCTAGGGGCTGAGCCGGAGCTCTGGCTGCTTTCGGCTTGACGGGAGTTAACGCATCGTTGATGACACGCGGCGGTCGCCGGCCTAACCTATTGTCGCCTGAGTCCGCGATCGAGCGAGGAGACACGATGAACACATCAAGATCCATTCGCATCACCGGCCTGCTCGCCGCGGCCGCCCTGCTCGCGGCCTGCGCGGGACTGGCCCGGCAGGACGCCACCCAGGCCGCCCGCTACAACGCCTACGCCGGCCAACCGGTCGACCACTTCACCTGGATGATCCAGCATCGTGGCTGGACGGCGATCTCGAGCAATCAGCTCATTGCGTGGTCCGACGCCAATAAGCCCTATCTCATCACGGTCACCCAGCCGTGCCCGAACCTGTGGATGAACGCCAACGGCATCACCTCGACGCTGGACCAGGTGCACGCACGTACCAACTACGTGCTTGCCGCGGGCCGCCACTGCGTGATTCAGACCATCCAGCCCATCGACTATCAGCGGATGCAGCGTGACCTCCAGCAGAGGCAGGCTGCCGCGGAGCAGAAGACGCGGGACGGCAGCGTTCGCGACTGATAGGCTCCGTTCATCCACACTTTGCTTTGCAAAGTGGAGTATGGACCTGACTTTTTAGTTGCCTCGGGCTGCGGGCAGGCGTAGTGATGGCCGCCTCGGGGCACCCGCTCCAGCGGCCTCCCTCAGCGCTGTGCCGCCTCAGCCGAGGTCACAATAAAATGGGCGTCCGTACAATCGTTCCTTTCCTGCATCGGCTCACCAGGCTCACGCTGGTACTCGTCGTTGCGTTGGGTGTGGCCCGGACGGCCAGCGCCGCGTCCGTTACGCGAGTCTTCACCATAGTCATTCCGCCGGCGCAGGAAGACGCGTTCAACCAGGGCGTCAAGGCATGGGAGAAATGCCTGCATGATCACGGCTCGAAGCACACGACCCTCGCCTATAGCGCCGAGACGGGTGATCTCGATCGTTATCTTTTCCTGGACGAGCGCGGCTCCTGGGCCAACATGGATGTTCATGAAGCCGCGGCCAAGGCATGCGGGTCGATCCTCCTCACCCAGGTGCAGCCGCATGCCAGTCGGGCGTTGAGCGAGATCGCAATCCTCAATGCCAAGGACACCTACATGCCCGGAGGCGATCCGGAGCCTGCGCCCATGATGTGGGTGGTCGCCTACCGGATCAAACCCGGACAACGGCAGAGCCTCAATGACGCCCTGGCCAAACTCGCCACGGCCGCCGCCAAGACCCATTGGGAAGCTCATTTCGAAGGGTATGACATTCAGGGGTCCGGCCAGGGGGCCGAAGACTTCCTGCTCGTCTGGCCCAACAAGTCCTGGGCCGACATCGGTCAGGCGCCGAAGCTGTCGGACACGCAGGTGATCGCGAGCGTGTACGGCAAGGCAGCGGCTCGCGCCAACCAGAGAAAATTGCGGGCCACGATCGCCGATTACTGGACGGACGCCTGGCAATACCAGCAGGGCCTGAGCTACATCCCCGGCAAATGACATCCGCCCCCGACGGCCGGTGACGGGCCGCCGGGCTCATCCGAACGCGCTCAGCCTCGCAGATACGCGTCCCTGCCGGACAGCCAGTCCTCGCGCGGTGGACAGAAGATATCGACGTCCAGGGTGTCCTCGAGCGCCACGGCCCGGTGCGGTACATGGGAGGGAATCACCACCACCTCGCCGGCCCTCACCGTGACTTCCTGCTCGTCGTACGGGCCGAACCAGAGGCGGAGGGTGCCGCTCAGGATGTAGGTGAGCTGCTCGTTTTCGTGCGAATGGCGCGGCACGTCCTCGCCCCTCTTGAAGTAGACGTGGGCGAGCATCATGCGCTCGCCGGTGATGAGCTTGCGGCTCAGCCCCTTCTTCAGCTGCTCACCGGGCATGTCGTCCCAGCGATAGTGGCGAACCGGCAGCCCAGTGCTCGATTTCATGGAGGTCACCTTCGATGTGATCGGGTTTCGGAGCAATTTCGTATGCAGGAGGCGCTCTCGAAGAGGATCTTCGCTGGCTGCCCATTTTTCGTGATAGGTTCCTGCGAGGCGCTCGGCACTCGCGAGCGCGATCCCATTCTTTGCTTTCGGAGAGCACGATGATCAAAGTCAGCGTGATGTACCCGAACAAGGCAGGCGCCCGGTTCGACCATGCCTATTACCGCGATCGGCACATGCCACTGGTGAAGAGCCGGATGGGCGACAAGTGCAGGTATTACACCGTCGACAAGGGCATGGCGGGGGGCGCGCCGGGCACGGCGCCGACTTACATCGCGATGTGTCATATCTTCTGCGATTCGGTCGAGGCTTTTCAGGCGGGCTTCGGGCCGCACGCCGACGAAATCATGGCGGACATCCCGAAGTACACCGACCTCGCGCCGGTCATCCAGATCAGCGAAGTCGTCGTCGGCGAGCCCGCCGGAAAGTAGCCTAGCGGGAGAATACGCTCGGCAGGTCGAGCTCGAACCTTTGCGCACATGCAATGGCCTCGGGGTAGCCGGCATCGGCATGTCGCATCACGCCAGACGCGGGGTCGTTCCAGAGCACGCGCGCAATCCGCTTCGCGGCCGCCGGCGTGCCATCGCATACGATGACCAGTCCGGCATGTTGCGAGAAGCCCATGCCGACACCGCCGCCATGATGCAGTGACACCCAGGTCGCGCCCGACGCGCAATTGAGCAGCGCATTCAGCATCGGCCAGTCGGACACCGCGTCCGAGCCATCGCGCATCGCTTCGGTCTCGCGATTGGGCGAGGCCACCGAGCCCGAATCCAGATGGTCGCGTCCGATGACCACCGGCGCCTTGAGCTCACCGCTCGCCACCATCTCGTTGAACGCCAGACCCAGCCGATGCCGGTCGCCGAGCCCGACCCAGCAGATGCGCGCCGGCAGGCCCTGAAAGTGGATCCGCGCACGCGCCATGTCGAGCCAGTGGTGCAGGTGTTTGTCCTGCGGCAGCAGCTCCTTCACCTTCGCGTCGGTCTTGTAGATGTCCTCGGGATCTCCCGACAGCGCGGCCCAGCGGAACGGGCCCATGCCGCGGCAGAAGAGCGGCCGGACATAGGCGGGCACGAACCCGGGGAAATCGAAGGCTTTCTTCACGCCCTCCTCGAGGGCCACCTGCCGGATGTTGTTGCCGTAATCCACGGTGGGCACACCCGCCGCGAGGAAATCGAGCATGGAGCGCACGTGCACGGCCATAGAGGCCTTGGCTTCCCGGGCTACGGCCGCTGGATCGCGCTCGCGCATCTCCTGCCAACGCTCGACGCTCCAGCCGATCGGCAGATAGCCGTTCACCGGATCATGGGCCGAGGTCTGATCGGTCAGCAGGTCGGGCCGGACGCCGCGCTCGAAGATCTTTGGCAGCAACTCGGCGGCATTTCCGAGCAGCCCGACCGACAGCGCCTTTTTCTCCTCGCCGGCCTTGCGGACGATCGCCAGCGCCTCGTCCAGGCTCTCCGTGGCGTGATCCAGGTAGCCCGAGCGCAGCCGCATCTCGATGCGCGAGCGCTGACACTCGATCGCGAGGCAGGAGGCGCCGGCCATCACCGCCGCCAAGGGCTGGGCGCCGCCCATGCCGCCCAGTCCCGCGGTCAACAGCCACCGGCCTGCGAGGTTGCCGCCGTAATGCCGGCGGCCCATCTCGACGAAGGTCTCGTAGGTGCCTTGCACGATCCCCTGACTGCCGATGTAGATCCACGAGCCGGCCGTCATCTGCCCGAACATCATCAAACCCTTGCGGTCGAGCTCGTTGAAGTGCTCCCAGGTCGCCCAGCGCGGCACCAGATTCGAGTTGGCGATGAGCACGCGCGGCGCATCCTCGTGGGTTCTGAACACACCCACGGGTTTGCCCGACTGGATGAGCAGCGTCTGATCGGCCTCAAGCCGCCGCAGGGTCGCCACGATGATGTCGTAGCTCTCCCAGTCGCGAGCGGCGCGGCCGATGCCGCCGTACACCACCAGCTCCGAGGGCCGCTCGCCGACGGCCTGATCCAGGTTGTTCATCAGCATGCGCAACGGCGCCTCGGTCAGCCAGCTCCTGGCGGTGCGCTGCGTTCCGGTCGGTGCGCGGATCACACGCGTGGTATCGACGCGTGTTCTGTTGGCTTGGCCTGAAGTCATGGAAGCACTCCTGGAGAAATCGGCAAATCGATGGTGCAGCGCGGCGGGACCTTGCGAATCGCTCGTCCGTCCGCCAGCGGCGAGACCTCGCGCGAATCGCTCATCCGTCCGCCAGCCCCGGCAACGGCACGCCGCGGACGGCCTGCAGCAGCGCACGGCCGCCCACGAGCTCGCCCGCCGCCGTAAGATCGGTGTGCAGGTAACGGTCGTCGGTGAGTGGTGCGATCCGCGCGCGCGCTACGCGGCGCACCGCCTCCAGCGGCGCGCTCGAGCGCATGTCGCCATGGAAATCGCAGCCCTGGGCGGCGGTGATGAGCTCGATGCCAACGATGGTCACGGCATTCGCGACCATGCGATGCAGCCGCCGAGCCCCGTGCGCCGCCATCGAGACGTGATCCTCTTGGTTTGCGGAGGTCGGAATGGAGTCGACGCTCGCGGGGTACGCCCGCTGCTTGTTCTCCGAGACCAGGGCGGCGGCCGTGACCTGCGGCAGCATCAGACCGGAGTTGAGGCCGGGATTGGGGGTGAGGAAGGCCGGTAACCCGGAGAGAGCCGGGTCGACGAGCATGGCGATGCGCCGTTCCGTGATGGAGCCGATCTCGCAGACGGCGATGGCCATGGCGTCGGCGGCGAAAGCAACGGGCTCGGCGTGAAAGTTGCCCCCCGAGAGCGCTTCGTCGGTATCGGGAAAGATCAGCGGGTTGTCGGAAACACCGTTGGCCTCGCACTCCAGGGTGCGGGCCGAATAACGCAGCAGATCGAGCGCGGCCCCCATGACCTGAGGTTGGCAGCGCAGGCAGTACGGGTCCTGCACCCGCGGATCGGCCACCCGGTGCGAGGCCCGGATCGCGGAATCCGCCATCAGGGCACGCAGGGTCGCCGCGGTCTCGATCTGGCCGCGATGGCCGCGCAGGGCGTGAATGCGAGGATCGAATGGCGTGTCGGATCCCTTGGCCGCTTCCGTTGACAGCGCGCCGGTCACCAGCGCCGACTGGAACACCGTCTCGATGTCGAACAGGGCGGCGAGCGCGTTCGCGGTCGAGAACTGGGTGCCGTTGAGGAGCGCCAGGCCCTCCTTGGGCGAGAGCGTGAGCGGCACGAGCCCCGCGGCCCGCAGCGCCTCGCCCGCAGGGCGGCGCTCGCCTGTGGGCAGAACGATATCACCGACGCCAATCAGCGCGCCGGCCAGGTGCGCCAGTGGCGCGAGATCGCCCGAAGCGCCGACCGAGCCTTGCGAGGGAACGACGGGGGTCAGGCCGCGCTCCAATAGCGCACACAGCAGCCTCACGGTCTGCGATCTGACACCCGATGCGCCCTGCGCGATGTTGGCGATCTTGAGCGCCATCATCAGGCGCGTCACGGCGGCGGGCATCGCTTCGCCAACGCCGACACAATGCGACAGCACGATATTGCTCTGGAGCCGGGCCAAATCCGCGTCGTCGATGCGCACGCTCGCCAGCTTGCCGAAACCGGTATTGATGCCGTAGACCGGCTCGCCGCGCGCGAGTATCCGCGAGACGGCCTCCGCGCCCCGCTCGATACGCGCGAAGCATGCTTCATCCAGAGTAAAGCCGCCGCCGCGGTAAATGGCCGCCCACTCGCTCAATCTGACCTGTCCGGGCTCTAGAACGGAGCTCAATCACCCTCCGGAGGCAACCTTCCAGATATGTCTAGACAAATCATATCATGTCCAGGCATATTAGAAAGCCCAGCCATGAGCGACATCCCGGCTTTGACGGAGTCCGATGCGGTATCCGCGCCCCGCTATCGTGAGATTCACGATGCGCTGCGCGCCAAGATCGTTTCGGGAGCCTGGCCGCCCGGCTTCAAGCTGCCGAGCGAGCCCGAGCTCGCCAGGAGCTTCGACTGCGCGCGGATGACGGTCGGCAAGGCCTTGACCGCCCTGGCTGACAAGGGATTCATCACCCGCCGCCGGCGGGCAGGCACCCGCGTGAATTCGCCCCGGCCGCAGGAGTCGGTACTCGAGATCCACGACATCGAGGCCGAGGTGCGGACAGCGGGTCATGACTATCGGTACCGGTGTCTCACCCGCGAGTGCCGCCCGGCCACGGCAAGCGATGCCTCCGCCCTCAACGTCCCGATCGGGACTCCCGTGCTGGAGATCACCGGCCTCCACTGCGCCGACGGCCGGCCGCACGCGCTGGAAGAGCGGCTGATCAACCTGCAGGCGGTCCCCGATGCGCGGCGCGAGCGCTTCAGCAAGGTCTCACCGGGAGGCTGGCTCCTCAGTCGCATTCCCTGGACCGAGGCCGAGCATCAGATCTCCGCGCTGAATGCCAACAGCCCGATGGCGCAACGTCTGCAGATCACGCGCCACAAGGCGTGCCTCTGCATCGAGCGCAGAACGTGGCACCAAGGCCAGCGGATCACCTACGTGCGACTCATCTATCCCTGCGATCACCATAGACTGGTGGCGCGCTTCCAGCACGGAAGCCCGTAGGCGTCTGCCGCGATGTCGATGGGGTGAAGGGCAGCGGGGCAGGCGCCGCCGGGAAAGTGCCCGCCACTGCCACTTCCAGAGTATACAGCGCCCGGGGCTTGCAGTAAGGCCGGGGTCTTGCGGCAGCATCGCCCGCCTCGCCGATCGGCGCGAGGCGGGAGCCCAGGATGTCTGCAGCGAAGATCGAGCGTGCCGTGGTGATCGCCGGCGCAGGTCCGGTGGGGCTGATGTTGGCGGGCGAGCTGACCCTGGCGGGAGTCGATGTCGCGTTGGTCGAGCGGCGCGCCGGCCAGGACCTGGTCGGCCGGCGCGCAGGCGGTCTGCACGCGCGCACACTCGAGATCCTCGATCAGCGCGGAATCGTTGATCGGTTCCTGGCGCAGGGACAGAAGGCCCAGGTCGCGGGCTTCGCCGGAGTCCGGTTGGACATCAGCGATGCTCCCACGCGCCACCCTTATGGGCTCGGGCTGTGGCAGGACCATATTGAGCGCATCCTCGCAGGATGGGTAGGCGAACTGGCGGTACCGGTCTCCTACGGCATCGAGGTGCGGGGTTTTGCACAGGATGACACCGGCGTCGATGTCATGCTCAGCGATGGCCGGCCGCTGCGCGCGCAATATCTCGTCGGGTGCGACGGCGGACGCAGTCAGATCCGCAAGGCCGCGGGTATCGCGTTCCCCGGGTCGGAGCCGACTACGAGCAATCTGATCGCTGAAGTCGAGATGACCGAGACACCCGAATGGGGCGTCCACCGCAGTCCCTTGGGGATCCATTCCTTCGGCAGGAAGGAGTATCGGATCGTCAACGGCGAGATCGTCTACGCGGATCGCGGCCCGGTGGGCGTCATGGTCACGGAACCGCACATCGGACCGGCGGCCGAGCCCTCCTTGAGCGATCTGCGCGCGGCTCTCATCGCCGCGTGCGGTAAGGACTATGGAGTCCACAGCCTCCTCTGGATCTCCAGGTTCACCGATGCAGCGCGGCAGGCCGCGGCGTACCGCAAGGGCCGGGTGCTGCTCGCCGGCGATGCCGCGCACGTGCATCCGCCGGACGGAGGACAGGGCCTGCAGACCGGTGTGCAGGATGCGGTGAATCTCGGCTGGAAGCTCGCCCAGGTGATCAAGGGGACCTCACCGGAAAGCCTTCTCGATACCTATCACGCCGAACGCCATCCCGTCGCCGCCCGCGTGTTGCGCAACACGCTGGCGTCGGTCGTTCTTCGCCGCGAGGACGACCGCACCAAGGCACTGCGCGACACGGTATCCGAGCTCCTCGCCATGGAAGAGCCGCGCAGACGCTTCGCCGCGATGATGTCCGGCCTCGACATTCACTACGGCCACGGCGAGGGGCATCCGCTCCTCGGGCGCCGCATGCCCGACTTCGATCTCACCACCGCCGGCGGCTCGCCGCGGGTCTTCACTCTGCTACACCGCGCCCGGCCGGTGTTACTCAACTTCGGTGAGCCCGGCAGCCTGGACATCACTCCATGGGCTGATCGCGTGCAGCAGGTCGAGGCCGCGTATTCAGGCACCTGGGAGCTTCCGGCGCTCGGCCCGGTCACGGCTCCCGGCGCCGTGTTGATTCGGCCCGACGGATATGTCGCGTGGGTAGGAGCGGACCGCGGTCAGCGCGGACCACATGACTCGCTGGCGACAGCGCTCACCACGGCACTGACCACCTGGTTCGGGCCGCCCCGAGCGGGTTCGCGCCTACCGCGAAACCGCTAAAGGCTGCCGCCGGCGCGATTGATCCCTTGCTTCACCTCATCCAGCGATTCACGCACTCCCGCCGTGAGAGTACCCGCGAAGATCACCGAATTCACCCCCGCGGCGTATTCCCCCGGCAAGGGTTGCCGAGCCACGGCCACTGATTTCCCGTTGATCAGAATGGGCGAGCCGTCGGCCCTCGTGAATCTTGCGAAAGATGACGTAACGCCCAGCTGATGCAGCAACGCATCCACGGATTCACTGACTCGCAGCGCAGCCGGCGCGAGCCCGTAGACCACCGTTCCGGGCGCGCCCGTGCCCGCATCCCGGTCGGCTATCGCGCAGATCGCGCCCGAATCAACCAGGAACCGTATGCCATCGACCGTCGTTATGCTCGCCATTCACGCAC
Organism: Steroidobacteraceae bacterium; assembly: GCA_036278795.1. Taxonomy (GTDB): domain Bacteria; phylum Pseudomonadota; class Gammaproteobacteria; order Steroidobacterales; family Steroidobacteraceae; genus 13-2-20CM-66-19. The sequence continues at coordinate 62,412 of DASUKK010000016.1, forward strand.
CTCCTCTCTCGACACCTCGACCACTCCCATCAGGGCGAAAGCGAAAGCACCAGACTGCAGCAGGTCACGGCGCCCTCGGCCTTTTCCGCCTCGGACATCTCCACCGTGTGCACCCGGATCCCGTGCCGTCGCAAGATCTCGGCGGTCCGCGGATGCGAGCTGGAATAGATCACGTCGGCCCCCAGCAGAAGGGCATTGGCGCCGGCCGGCTCCGCTTCGTCCACTTCAATGAAGCGCATCCCGGGGAACTGCTTCCTGTCGAGATGACGGGGATTGATCAGCAATTCATCGGCTGACACTTGCGTGACGGCGGACTTCAGATGCAGGCAGCCTTGCACCGCCACGGGCAGCACGCGATAGCCGAACGGTAGAAGCAACCTATCGAGCTGTTCGACGCCGCTCGCGTTGCTGCGGCTCGAGGTGCCTACATACACCCAGTGCCCCACGCGCAGCACATCCCCTCCATCCAGGGTGCCGGGGCTCTCGATGCGGACCAGGTCGCGATATTTTCCGAGCACTGCCGCAATCGATGCCGTCTCCGCTCTGCGTGACGATGCGCCCGGACGGGTGATGACCGCCACTTCGTCGAGAACGATGGCGGTGTCCTCCACGAACACGGAATCTGCAAGCTCGGGCTCCTCCGCCAGGGTCTCGATCCGGCAGCCGAGAGCACCCAGTGTTTGCTCGTAGGCATGATGTTGTTCCCGAGCCAGGGCGACATCGATGGGCGTGCGCCGCAGATGCGTGAGCTCGCAGCGCGTCATGGCGGAGCTCACCTTGCGCGTCACGGCGATAGGCGCATACTTTGGCGGCGTGGACAAGGAAGCCTCGGGGGTCGCACTCATATCAGCGCGGAGCATATCAATACCGTGAGCGTCTCGGATTCCGCCGTCCGGAGACCCGAAAGCGTCGGCGTGCGGTCCGCCGAGCAGTCCCGTCGCAGCCTCGGCCTCGCCGCGACGACCTCGATAGTGATCGGCAACATGGTGGGCTCCGGGGTCTTCCTGCTGCCGGCCTCGCTTGCGGTGTACGGCGTGTACAGCCTTTGGGGCTGGGTTGTAAGCACCGCGGGCGCGCTGCTCCTCGCACGGGTGTTCAGCAGACTGTCGCGACGCGCGCCCCTGGCGGGCGGTCCGTATGCGTATCCGCGTGAAGTCTTCGGCGACTTCGCAGGATTTCTGCTCGCGTGGATGTATTGGATAAGCATTGCGGCGGCCGTTGCCGCCATCGCCGTGGCTTTTGCAAGCTATCTGTCCACGCTCGTACCGTCGCTCGGCACCCATCGGCTCGCGGGCGCGGGCGCCGCGCTGGCCGTGACTTGGTTGCTGACGGGCGTGAACGTGCTGGGCATACGTGCTGCCGGACGGCTGCAGCTCATCACGGTGATACTGAAAATCTCACCGCTCCTGGTGTTCGCTCTCTGGGGAATCTCGTACTTCAACGCTCATACGTTCGCTTCCGGCGAGAGCAGTCAGTCGGCGCCGGCGGCCGTGGACGCCTGTGCGGCGCTGACCATGTGGGCATTCCTGGGTCTCGAATGCGCCACCATTCCGACCGACCACGTCAAGGATCCGGAAAGGACCATCCCGCGCGCCACGATGTACGGTACTCTGATCGCGGCCGTGTTCTATATCCTCTGTACCACGGCAGTGATGGGGATCATCCCGGCCGAATCGCTGGCCCATTCCAATGCGCCGTTCGCCGATGCCGCGCAGCTTCTCTGGGGCAGCTGGGCGGGCAGACTCATCGCCGTTGCGGCGATCATTTCCTGCTTCGGCGCCCTCAACGGCTGGATCCTGATGTCGGGTCAGTTCCCACAGGCGGCAGCGCGGGACAATCTGCTTCCGAAGCTGTTCGTCAGGGAATCGGATCGCGGCACGCCGACCCCGGGTCTGGTCTTCTCCAGCATCATCGGCAGCCTGCTGATCCTGATGAATTACAACCGTGGTCTGGTAGCCACATTCAATGTCATCATCCTGATCGCGACCTTCTTCACGCTGGTGCCCTATATGTTGTGCTCCATGGCCGAGCTGTTGCTCGGTCGGGGCGACAAGGGGCGCAATCGCAACATCGCGCTCTCTTCACTGGCTTTCGCCTTCGCCCTATGGGCCACCGCGGGCGCCGGCAGGGACTGCCTGTACTGGGGTACTCTGTTGATGCTTGCAGGCCTGCCGCTGTACGCCTGGCAGAAATGGCGTCAGCCCGGAGAGACGCGAGCCTGAAGAGCCATCACCGCCGAGCCAGCGCAAGCCGCCCCCGCGGGCCGAAGCGCTCCTCCAGCCTCAGACGCCTGGCTGTGCGTTGAGCCACATGCGGTCGTGTCCCTGCGACCACAGCCAATCGACGACCGTATCGTGCAGCCGGCGTCCGTAGCCGTGCCCCCGATGCGGCGGGTCGACGAATAACGCGGAGATGCCGCCGGTCAGGGCGTCGCCTATGGCGAATGCCACTATCACTCCGTCGAGCTCGATCACCCACCCACGGCCGGTGGTCTCGAGAGCCTCGATGACCTGGTCATCGGGCATGGTGAGCAGGAACAGGCGATTTTCGGAGACGGCGCGCCGCACCCGAAACAGCTCGGGTAGATCGCTACGAACCGCTTGCCGGAGAATCGCGGACATTTCCGCTCAGGGCCGCATTCAGGCTAGCCGCACTTGGAGTCGCCGCAGTTGAGGCAGGTCATACAGCCGTCCATCATGACGACCGCGGCGGTGCTGCATTTGCCGCAGAGCTGCGCGCCTTCCGGGAAATGCGACTTGGCGAAGGCATCGGCCTGCTTGGCGCGCGCCTCGAATTCCGCCCGCTTCTCGTCCACCAGCTTCTGCTGGTGCACATCGAGCTGCGGCTTGCGCATCAGACCGATGGTCTGCAGGTGCTTCTCGATGACGTGGCCCAGCTCGGCGATGATGGAGGGCATGAACTTGCCCCCCGGCTGCCAGTAGCCGCCGCGGGGATCGAATACGGCCTTCAGCTCATCCACCAGGAAGGTGACGTCGCCACCCTTGCGGAATACCGCCGAGATGATCCGCGTCAGCGCCACGATCCACTGGAAGTGATCGAGGTTCTTCGAGTTGATGAAGATCTCGAACGGCCGGCGCTGCTCGTACTCCGTGCCTTCGTTGAGCACGATGTCGTTGATCGTCACGTACATGGCGTGATCGGAGATCGGCGTCTTGATCTTGTACGTCGAGCCGATCAGCACCTCCGGACGCTCGAGCTTCTCGTGCATCCGGATGACCTTGGCGGTGCGCCCGTTCTTGTCGCGAACGAGCTCCTCGGCAGGCGGCGCCGCAAGGGTTTTCACGGCGTCCTGCGCCGCGGCGGACTTGTCCTCCGGCTTCTGCACCTGGTACTTGACGATTTTGCGGTCGATCTTGATGGTCATGACGCGATCCTAAATTCGGTGGGCGGAAGTACCTGCGTCTTCCGCGAGCTCCGCCCCTGGTTCCCCGGTGGCAGCACGCCCTTGGTCCATGCCGAGGCCGTTGGCTGCGGGATACCGAGGATGCGTGCAATCTCCCCGGTAGACATGCCATCCCGCCGCATGTCTCTCGCGCGTGCAATCAGCGATTCGCGGGCGGCCACGTCAGTAACGGCCATAGTACCCGTCGCGCAACGCGTCGAACAAATTCGCCGCGGTATGCAATTCACCGTCGTACTCGATCTCCTCATCTCCCCGTACTTCGATGACTTTGCCGTCCTCGAGCGTGAACTTGTAGATCGTGTTTTTCAGATCCTGCTCTTTCACGAGCACGCCCTGGAACGCCTCGGGATTGAAGCGGAAGGTGGTACAGCCCTTCAGGCCGCGCTCATGCGCGTACAGATAAATATCCTTGAACTTTTCGTAGGGGAAGCTCGTCGGCACGTTCGCGGTTTTCGAGATCGACGAGTCCACCCACTTCTGAGAGGCAGCCTGCACATCGACATGCTCCTTCGGAGAGATATCGTCGGAAGCAATGAAGTAGTCCGGAAGCTTCTCGGACTCGACCGTCGCACTCGGCCTGGCTCTTTGATTGACGAGCTCGCGGTAGGCGAGCAGCTCGAAGGAGAAGACGTCGATCTTTTCCTTGGTCTTTTTACCGTCGCGGATCACATTGCGGAAATAGTGGTGGGCAAACGACGGTTCGATTCCGTTCGACGCATTGTTCGCAAGTGACAGGGAAATCGTTCCAGTCGGCGCGATGGAAGTGTGGTGGGTAAACCTGGACCCTGTCTCCGCCAGCGCTTCGACGAGCTTCGGTGCGATCTCGGATACGCGCTGCATGTAGCGGCTGTACTTCGCATGCAGCAGCCGGCCGGGAATCTTGTCGCCGGCCTTCCAACCGTCGCGGGTCATCTCCGGCCGCTTTCTCAGCATGTCCCTCGTGACCGTGAATTCCTCGACCATAATCGGGGCAGGACCCTTTTCTCGAGCGAGGTCGAGCCCCATCTCCCAGCCCGCGACCGCCATTTCCCTGGAGACATCCTCGGTGAACTTCACCGCCTCGGCCGAGCCGTACTTCATTCGCAAAAGCGTCATCGTGCTTCCCAGGCCGAGGAAGCCCATTCCATGACGGCGTTTGCGCATGATTTCCTCGCGCTGCTTCTCCAGAGGAAGGCCGTTCACTTCAACCACGTTGTCGAGCATGCGCGTGAAGACCTTCACGACCTCGCGGTACTCGGTCCAGTCGAACTCGGCCGACTCGGTGAAAGGATGGCGGACGAACTTTGTGAGGTTCACGGAGCCCAGGAGGCAGGCACCAAATTGAGGAAGCGCCTGCTCTCCGCACGGATTGGTCGCCCGGATGTTCTCGCACCACCAGTTGTTGTTCATCTCATTGACGCGGTCGATGAGGATGAAACCGGGCTCGGCGAAGTCATAGGTGGAAGTCATGATGACGTCCCACATACGCCGTGCGGGCATCGTCTTATAGATCTTGCAGGCGACCAGGCCCTCGTCATTCACCACATATTCGTCGCGAATTTCCCATTCGCGCCAGAGGAATTTGCTCGTGTCCCGCAGGTCCGGGCGCTCGTCTTCGTTCTCCTTGCGGGAGATCGGAAAAGCGAGTTTCCATTCACGATCCTCGCGTACCGCCTTGATGAATTCATCCGTGATCAGCAACGAAAGATTGAACTGCCGCAAGCGCCCGCTCTCGCGCTTGGCACGGATGAATTCCATGACGTCGGGATGCCCGATGTCGAACGTACCCATCTGCGCACCGCGGCGCCCGCCTGCGGACGATACGGTAAAGCACATCTTATCGAAGATATCCATGAACGAGAGCGGTCCTGACGTATAGGCGCCGGCTCCCGAGACATACGCACCTCTCGGCCGAAGCGTCGAGAAGCAGTAGCCGATGCCACATCCCGCCTTCAGCGTCAGTCCCGCTTCGTGGACGTTCCTCAGGATATTGTCCATGGAGTCGCGGATCGTTCCTGACACCGTGCAGTTGATCGTCGAGGTCGCGGGCTTGTGCTCCAGCGCGCCGGCGTTGGAAGTTATCCGGCCAGCGGGGATCGCGCCGCGGCGCAGCGCCCAGAGGAAGCGCTCGTACCACTGCTCGCGCACGTCTTCCCGCTCCACGTCGGCGAGCGCCCGCGCGACGCGTTTGTAGGTGTCGTCCATCGTGTTGTCGATGGGCGTGCCATCTTTGGCGCAGAGGCGGTATTTCTTGTCCCAGATATCGAGTGATGCCTCCTGGAACGGAATGGCATCGATATCCTTCGGCTCGATCTTCACGACGGTATTCATGTGTCCGCGGCGCTCCGAGTGTCTTAGCACGCCTGATCTACGGATCACAGGGGATGCGGCTGGCGCGGAACGCGCGAAATCCACGCGTCACCGGGATTGCCTGAAGCGCTGCTCTTGCAGCCGGAACCCCCTGAACCTCCCGAACGCGCGATCCCGTGGAGCCGCCTCGCGGGCACAAGATCTTGTGTCGGGGTACAGAGCCTAATGAGCACTTCGGCACCCGTCAAGATTCTCGGACATATTTCAGACGTCAAGAATACAATATTAAAAACAATGAGTTACGCCAACACCGGCCGTGACAGACCCAGCATAAAGTTTTCTTCGGCGTGGCCTTTTGGCGGCACCGGCAGCCCCAATATATTGTGTGCACACGTTCTGCACAGAATGCTCACATGCCGTGGCTGAGGTTCCGCTGCCTCGGCGGGCTGGCCGAGCTCACGCTACCGGGATCCTTCCGAGGCGCGCGCAAGGGGCGCCGACCCACGAAGGCTCCTCGCCCGTGCATTCCCACCTGGGGCACAGCCAACCAACACTTGAAACTTCCAGGCCCGCCCGCAAATCGCCTTCAACGACATGATGAGGCCGACAGCCTGACATCCTTACACGATTGGAGGTTTGCAACATGACCATTCTCCGCTACGAGCCCTGGTCGCTCGTCAACCGCCTGCATCGGCATTTCGATGAGGCATTTTCCGCTACGGCCGAAGCCGACTCCGACGGCGCCTGGTGGATTCCTCAGGTCGATGTCCATGAGGAGCCCGAGCGCTTCGCGGTGTTGATCGACGTCCCGGGTGTGGAGCCGAAGGATATCGAGATCACCGCGGAGAAAGGCGTCCTGACCATCCGCGGCGAGCGACACGCTCGCCCGCAGGAAGAGTCGAGCGCCTACCGTCGCCTCGAGCGCCGCAGTGGCAAGTTCCTGCGCCGCTTCACGCTCCCGGACAGCGCCAACCTCGATGCGATCAGCGCCAGGCACACGCAAGGCGTGCTCGAGGTGACGATTCCGAAGCAGGCGAAGCTGCAGCCCCGCCGCATCGAAGTCGCGGCAGCCTAAGCGGCAGCCTAAGGGATCCAACCGGACCGGCGGCACGTTCGCGTGCCCTCGGTCCCGGCGGAGACTTCCTCAGCGACCGGCCCCGGCGGCCCGCGCACTTCGCTGCACTGTTCCTGCCCGCCAGAGTCCGGCGCGAACTGCATGTCCGCCCCGCCGAGACCCTGCGGGGCTTGCGCGGATCGAGGCCGCGGCGAATGTCCCGGCCGAAAGACACCTTCCTCATACGTAAAGTCACGCTTCGTCCCGGACTCGCGCGCTTGTAGAATGGCAATTCCCTAGCTCGGAGTTTCCGCGGGTGATGCAATGAATCCCCGGGGTCTCGTCTGCACCGCGCTGCTCGTCGTGGCAATCGCCGCGGCGCCCCTCTTGACAGCGCCAGCCGCCATGCCCGCCGCCGTGGGCGGCACGCGCGTGCCCTCGCTGGCGCCGATGATCCGCCGGGTCTCTCCCGCGGTCGTCAACATCGCGACGCACGGTGTAATACCGGAGAGCGGCTCGCACGATCCTCTGCGCGACGATCCTTTCTACAACCGGTTCTTTCACAGTCCTCCCGGTGAAGGCCCGGACGAGGAGCCCTTCGCGGCCGCCGGCTCGGGCGTCATCGTCGATGCAAAACGCGGCTACATCCTGACGAACGCCCACGTGGTGGATCACGCGACCGGCATCACGGTCACGCTGCAGGACGGACGCAATCTCGAAGGCAAGATCGTCGGAGTCGACCCGCAATCCGACATCGCGGTGGTGCGGATCGACGCACACGGCCTCACGCAGATCCGGCTTGGTGATTCCGCGAGGCTGGCGGTGGGCGATTTCGTGGTCGCCATCGGCAATCCTTTCGGACTGCCGCATTCCGTCACCTCGGGAATCGTCAGCGGACTGAAGCGCTCGGGGTTCAGCCCGGATGACTACGAGAACTACATCCAGACTGACGCCTCCATCAACCCCGGCAACTCGGGCGGCGCTCTCGTCGACCTCGAAGGCGACCTGGTCGGCATCAACACGGCCATCCTCTCCGGCAGCGGTGACAACATCGGCATCGGGTTCGCCATCCCGGTCGACACCGCCAGGCGTGTGATGCGCCAGCTCATCGAGTACGGCGCGGTCGACCGCGGCCAGCTCGGGCTCAGCGTGTATGCGGTCACGCGCGACGTGGCGCGCTCGCTCGGACTCAGCAAGGCGGCGGGCGGCCTCGTGGCGCAGGTGATACCGGGATCACCCGCCGAGAAAGCCGGCATCCATGCGGGCGACGTGGTCACCGCCATAGAAGGTCACCGCATCCACTCCAACACTGACCTGCGCAACGCAATCGCCCTGCTGCGCGTCGGCGATCAGGTCACCATCGATTTGCTGCGCGACGGACGGCGCGAGCGGCGGCGCGCCGTCCTTGCCAACACCCTGCCCAATGAGCCGGTCTCCGGCCGCGGCGGCCCGCACGCGTCCTCCAGCCGCACCGACTCTGCGCCCCGGACCCCGCACTGACATGGCAACGCACATGAGCATCTGCGTGCTGGGCGGCACCGGCTTCGTCGGTACGGAGCTCGTCACGCGTCTGGTGGGCAACGGACACTGGGTGCGGGTACCCACACGCGGGCCCAGTCACGGGCAGCACCTCAGGGTCCTCTCGACGGTCGAGCTCGTCACCGCGAACATCCACGATCCGCGCACGCTAGGCCAGCTCCTCGGCGGGATGGACGCGGTGATCAACCTCGTCGGCATTCTCAACCAGAGCGGCCGCGCCACCTTCCACGCCGTACATGTGGATCTCGCCGCGAAACTCATCGCCGCCGCGCGCAACGCGAAGGTCCGCCGGCTGCTGCAGATGAGCGCCGCCGGCGCGGATCGGGAGCGCGGACCCAGCCGCTACCTGCGGTCCAAGGGCGAAGCGGAGGAGCTCATCCGCGCCGCCGCCGCGCACCTCGATTTCACCATCTTTCGCCCATCGGTGATCTTCGGCCCGCGCGACTCGCTCGCCAACCGCTTCGCCACGCTCCTCCGACTGTCGGGTGGCGTCATGCCCCTCGCGCGCTCGCAGGCGCGCTTTCAGCCTGTTTATGTTGGCGATGTAACGGACGCGTTCATCCGCACACTCGACCGGCCGGAGAGCTTCGGGCAAACCTACGAGCTCTGCGGCCCGGATGTCCTGACACTCGAGCAGCTCGTGCGGATGACCGCCGCCGTGGCACAGCTTCCCTGTCACCTCCTGCGCCTGCCCGATGTGCTCGGCTGGCTGCAGGCGATGCTCCTCGGGCTGCTGCCCGGGAAGCCGTTCTCGCTCGACAACTTCCGCTCCCTCGGTGTCGACAGCGTCTGCCAGCGCGACGGGCTCGCCCGTCTCGGGATCTCTCCTCGCCACCTGATGGCGGTTCTGCCCTTCTACCTGGGCCCCTTCACCGCGCCGACCGAGCTCAACGCGGCCCGCAAGACCGACGCGTAACGGCGTTTTGCGCCTCAGGCCAGCGACTTGACCGCCGCCAGTCGCTTCTCGCGGATCTTCTCCCCGATCGCGGCCCCAACCAGCCCCTGACGCTCACTCTCGTCCAGGCTCACCGCAGCCGCCGCGGCACGCGCGCGGCCCAGGTAGTCGCGTTGGGGATAGGGTTGCGTCTCGAGGCCCGTGCGCCCGCGCGCGTCCGCCTCGCAGGCCGCCAACATCTCCTCGAAACGCTCCGGCCGCCGGAACGCATCCGTGGCCTCGAGCAGCTTCAACACCGTGGCCGGCCGCAACTCCGCTGCCCGGTGCACGACGGCGTGATGCCGCGCCGTGAGCACCGCGAGTTCCCTGAACCCATTGGGAATCTTCAACCGCGCGCAGAGCCGTTCGATGACCGGCACGCCGGCTTCCTCGTGGCCGCGATGGCTGGGCCAGTGCTCCGGGGAGGTCAACGCTTTCCCGAGATCGTGCATGAGGACGGCAAACCGCACCGCCGTGGAGACACCGCGGGCCGCTGAATAGCGCAGCGCCAGCATGACGTGTACGCCGGTATCGATCTCCGGATGCCAACGCGCCGGCTGCGGCACGCCGTAGAGCGCCGCGAGCTCCGGGAAGATCACCCCGAGGGCTCCACATTCGCGCAGTGTCCCGAAGAACACATCGGGCCGCGACTCACCGAGCGCCTGCTCCGTCTCCTGCCAGACGCGCTCGGGAACCAGCGCCTGCAGCTCACCGGAGTCCGTCATCCTGCGCATCAGCGCGACGGTTTCCTCCGCTACCCGGAATCCGAGCTCAGCGTAACGCGCGGCAAAGCGAGCCACCCGCAGGACACGCACGGGATCCTCGACGAAGCTCTCCGACACATGCCGCAACAGCCTCGCCTCGAGATCGCGCTGCCCGCCGTACGGGTCGACGATCTCACCCGAAGGGGTCTCCGCCATCGCATTGATCGTGAGATCACGGCGGCGCAGGTCCTCCTCCAACGTCACGTCCGGTGAGAACTGGGTGGTGAACCCCCGGTACCCGGGAGCCACCTTGCGCTCGAGACGGGCGAGCGCGTACTCCTCGTGGGTCTGCGGATGCAGAAAGACGGGAAACTCGCGCCCGACAGAGACGAAGCCCTGCCGCTCCAGCTCCTCCGGCGAGGCGCCGACGACGACCCAGTCGCGCTCCTTCACGGAACGCCCGAGTAGCCTGTCGCGCACGGCACCGCCGACCAAGTAGACCTGCATAATGGGTACATGTTAACCAAAAAGGTCAGCGGGAAGGCTTTCGCCGTCCGCGGAGCCGGGCACCGCGCCGCGGCCCGCAAGGCATCACGGCTGGCGCTGGCTGCGCTGGTGCTCGCCGGCCTCGCCGAACTCTCCGGCTGCGGCACCACGATGTATCTGCTGCAGGCAGCCAACGGTGAGTGGCATGTGATCCACTCACGCCAACCGATCGTGCAAGTGATCGACGACCCGGCGGCACCGGAACCGCTCATCCTCGAGCTCGCCGAGGTTCGCGCGGCGCGCAACTTCGCCTCGCGTGCGCTGGGCCTGCCGGACAACGACAGCTATCGCACGTACGCGAAGATCGACCGCCCGTATGTCGTCTGGAACGTGGTCGCCGCCCCCGCGCTCTCGGTCGAGCCCAAGCAGTGGTGCTTCCCCATCGCAGGCTGCGTCGAGTATCGGGGTTACTTCAGTGAGAAGCGCGCCCGTGCATTCGCGGCGGATCTGAAGCGCCGCGGTTACGACGTCGTGATCGATGGCGTGCCCGCATACTCCACACTCGGCAAGCTGCCCGACCCGGTCATGAGCACGATGATGCGCTACGGGAGCGATGAGTTGGTCGGCATGATCTTCCACGAGCTCGCCCACCAGCTACTCTACGTACAGAACGACTCGCGATTCAACGAGGCGTTCGCGGTCACGGTCGAGGATGAGGGTCTGAAGCGTTGGCTCGAGTCGAAAGGGCAATCCGCTCGCATCGCGCAACTCGAGAGACAGCGAGTTGAAGACGGGCAGTTCATCGCCCTGCTGCGCCACACTCGTGTTCGGCTGGCGCAGCTCTACGCGTCGGACGCTCCGCGCGCGACAAAGCTGCGGCGCAAGCAGGAGATCTTCGCCGCACTGACTACGGACATTCGGACACTGGAGCGCCGTCTCCAGGTCCGCTTCCCGGTCTATGATTCGTGGATCGCCGACGGACTCAACAACGCGCAACTCGCCTCGGTGGGCACGTACTACGACTGCGTCCCGGGATTCGAGCGCCTGCTGCAGCGGGAAAACGGTGATCTGCCGCGCTTCTACGCCGCCGCTCGCAAGCTGGCACGGGAGCCGCAGCCGACGCGAGATGCTCAGCTCTGCTCCATTCCCAACCCGGCACCCGGCTCCGGGGTCGTCTCCTCAAAGTGACCGGCGCAGGTCCTGCAGCACGAAACCGTCCAGAGCGCGGTCGTACTCCCGTGTCAGCGCCATCGCCTTGAAGGCTTCGCCCATCTCCCCGGGCAACAGCAACCGGCGCGCCTCGCCCGCAAGCCGCGCATGCTCCACCGTGTCGGTCGACTCCGCGATGAGTTGCTCCACCCCCGTCGCCAGGAGGAAAGCGGCCTGCGTACAGAAGCCGCCGACGTCCAACCCGGCTGCAACGGCCGCCTCCGCGACGCGCGTGAAGTCGACCCAGGCGGTGATGTCCTGGACGCCAATGTTGCTGTAAGGATCATCGTGCACGCGCTGCTTGAAGTGGCAGCGAAGCGTGCCGGCGGTGCGCTGCGGGTGGTAGTACTGCGCCCTGGGCAGCCCGTAGTCGAAAAGAAGCATCAAGCCGCGCTCGAGACAGTCCGCGACGCCGGCGATCCATGGAGCGACCCGCAAGCAGATTTCCGATGTGTATCCCGCGGGCAGCGCCTCCGGCAGCTCACTGAACAAGGCAGCGCAGGCACTTGCCAGATCGTCATCCGGAGCATTTCCCCGCTCGACCAGCGCTCCCGCGCGTCCCATTGCCGCGTCCGTCGCGCCCTCTGGCACCTCCTCCTCCGCCACACCCAGCTCCATCACGGCGCCGCCCACCGACGTGAACCGGCGGCACGGCAAGGCGTCCAACACCTCATTCGCCAGGATCACACCTTCGATCGGCCGTTCCGGCAGGCGGTCGAGCCAAACCACTCTCTCTCTCAGCTCCGGCGGCAGTCTTCCCAACCTGTCTTTCTGGCGCTGCGCGAGGTCCGCGCTGACCTCGAGGATGGCGTACCGTTCCGGCAGCGTCCCGACCGCGGCGAGGCTCTGGAGAATCACCGCCGCCATCCGTCCGGTGCCCGCGCCGATCTCCAGGATCTGCCCCTCTCCGCTCAGGACCTGGGCGCACTGCCGGGCCACGCAGCGACTGAAGAGATCGGAGATCTCCGGCGCCGTGACGAAGTCCCCGCCCGGGCCGAGCTTTGCGCTGCCCGCGCTGTAGTAGCCGAGCCCCGGGGCATAGAGCGCAAGCTCCATGAATTGCTCGAACGGGATCCAGCCTCCCGCGGCACGGAGCCGCTCGCGAATCAGCGCAGCGGCGGCGCGGGAATGCGCCTCTTCTTCCGGTGAGAGCGCCGGCATCATAATGTAGCCCTACCATGCCAGAGCTTACTGCCGCTGACACCGCCCCCCTCGCCGGCAAAGCCGCGCTGATCACAGGCGCCGCCCGCCGCGTCGGGGCCGCCACCGCGCGTGCCCTTCATGGCGCAGGCGCAAGCATCATCCTGCACTACCGCAGCTCCGCGGAGGAGGCGGAAGCGCTCGCCCGGGAGCTCAATGGCGCCAGGCCGGAATCGGTGACCCTCGCTCAGTGCGACCTGCTCGACGGCGCCGCGGTGAAGGAGCTGGCGCAGACCGCGGCGACGGCTTTCGGCGGTCTCGACATCCTCGTCAACAACGCCTCGTCGTTCTATCCGACTCCACTCGGGAACATCGACGAGGACGACTGGAACGACCTGATCGGCACCAATCTCAAGGCGCCGCTCTTCCTGGCGCAAGCCGCCGCCGCGGCACTGCGCGAGCGCGGCGGCCTCATCGTCAACCTCGCCGATATTCATGGCATGCGCCCGTTGCGCCACCATCCCGTGTACTGCGTCGCCAAGGCGGGACTCATCATGCTGACGAAGTCGCTGGCGCGGGAGCTCGGGCCGCAGGTCCGGGTCAACGCCATCGCACCGGGACCGGTCATGTGGCCGGAAGACGGCGTCGATGAGGCCCTGCGGCAGGAGATCATCGCGCGCACCGCGCTGAAGCGCACCGGGTCGGCCGAGGATGTGGCGCGGGCGGTGCTCTTTTTCGCCGCCGCTGCACCCTTCATCACCGGCCAGATCCTCGCGGTCGACGGCGGCAGGAGCATCGGCTGGTAGGTCAGCCGGCACTGCCGGCCCGCACCTGCAGCAGCGTATGCGCGCCGCGATCGAAGCGCTGCCACAGCTCCCCGATGGTCTGCTTCTCCGTCGGATGCACCAGATCGGGCGCCAGCGCCGCCAGCGGGCCCAGCATATAGGCTCGTTTCAACAGGTCGGGGCGCGGCAGTTTCAGGTGCGGCTCCTGACAGACCAGGTCGCCGTAGAGGAGCACATCCAAGTCCATCGACCGCGGCGCCCACCGCGGCGCATCGCGCGGCCGGCCGCAGAGCTCCTCGATGGCATGCAGACGCGCCAGCACTTCGGCAACCGCGAGCTCGGTCGCGAAGCCTGCGACGAAGTTGATGAAGTCCTCGCCCTCGAAGCCCACCGCTCGATTGCGATACCAGGGTGAGAAGCGCACCCCGGGGAATTGCCGCTCCAGCTCCCGCACGGCCATCGCGAGGTGCCGCTCGGGCTCGATGTTGCTTCCGGCGGCGACGTAGACCTGAGGCATGGGGCTGATGGATCAGAGCCGCGAGGCCGCGGCCGCGGTGAGATCCGCGCGGGTGCGCTCGATGACGACACCGACGTCGCGGGAGCTGCGGATGGCGCCTGGCTTGTTGAGTGAGATGCGCACCCACTCCAGCCCGAACTCCTCGAGCAGCAGCAGCGCCAGGCGATGCGCCAGGGTCTCGACCAGCTTGAACTCCGAGCCCTCGATGTAAGCCAGCACGCGCTTGGCGACCCTCTTGTAGTCCACCGTGTCGGCGACATCGTCACTGACCGAGGCGCGGCGGCAGTCGACGGGCAGCTCGAGGTCCACGACGACGGTCTGCTTGACGCGCCGCTCCCATTCGATGAAGCCGATGATGCATTCGGCAGTCAGGCCGCGCAGGAAGATGCGGTCGCCGGATTGGGCAGGAGTGATCATGTCAGGGACGCGCGACCTCGGTGAAGGAATTCTGTTGCAGCGGTACCTCCGTCAGCGTCTCGAGCGGCCATTGAGCGCGCGACTGGATCGCAAGGCCAGCGCACTGCCCGGCCCGCAGGCGCGCAAGGCCCGCCACGGCGATCATCGCCGCGTTATCGGTGCAGAATTCGATGCGCGGATAGTACACGCGGCCCCCCCGCCGGCCGACGGCCTCATCGAGCGCGGCCCGCAGCCGCTGGTTCGCACTGACACCGCCGCAGACCACGAGCACGTCCAGGTCGCTGGCTTCTAGTGCCCGCACCGCCTTGGCGGCGAGGGTACCGACGATGGCGTCCTCGACGCCGCGGGCGACATCCGCGCGTAGTTGCGCAGTGAGCTCCCGGCCGCGCAGCGAATGCAGTACCGCCGTCTTCAAACCCGAGAAGCTGAGCTCCAGGCCGGGCCGGTCGAGCATCGGGCGCGGGAACTGGAACGCGCCGGGAGTGCCGCTCTGCGCCAGGCGCGCCAGCTCCGGTCCTCCCGGGTAAGGCAGTCCGAGGAGCTTCGCGGTCTTGTCGAAGGCTTCGCCCGCCGCATCGTCCCGCGTATCGCCCAGGATGCGGTAGCGGCCGATGCCGGCGACCTCGATCAGCTGGGTATGCCCGCCTGAGACGAGCAGCGCCACGTGCGGGAAAGGGGGAGGCTCCGGCTCCAGCAGTGGCGCGAGCAAATGCCCTTCCAGGTGGTGTACCCCCACGGCCGGCACCTTCCAGGCATAGGCCAGACTGCGTGCGAGCGCCGCGCCGGTGAGCAAGGCACCCATGAGCCCGGGGCCGGCCGTGAACGCGACGCCCGACAGCCGATCCGGCGCCGTGCCGGTCCGCTCCAGGACCCGCTCCACCAGGGGCAGGAGCCTGCGCACGTGATCGCGGGAGGCCAGCTCCGGCACGACACCCCCGTAAGTACGGTGCAGCTCCACCTGGCTGTAAAGCTCATGCGCCAGCAGGCCCTCGGCCTCGTCCAGAACGGCCGCGGCACTCTCGTCGCAGGACGACTCCAGGGCTAGAACCCGAAAACTCGCCCGCGGGCCGTTTTCCCGCTCTTCAGGCCCTCTGAGACCCGCCGTCGCGGCCGTCACTCCTCCAGGAAACTCTTTTGCCTTTGTCATGAGCCTCAACTAGAATTGCGCGCCCGTTTTTCCGGTCATTCCGACCAGTAGCCTGAGGTTTCGATGCCGAGCGTCCGCATCCGTGAGAATGAGTACTTCGATGCCGCCTTGCGGCGTTTCAAGCGCGCCTGCGAGAAGGCCGGCATTCTCACCGAGCTGCGCCGGCGGGAATTCTACGAGAAGCCGACCCAGGAGCGGAAACGCAAGAAGGCGGCGGCCATCAAGCGCCACATGAAGCGCATCTCGCGCGAAGGCATGCGCCCTTCCCGCTGACCCTGCTCCACGTAGGCGCATGACCCTCAAGGAACGCATCACGGAAGACATGAAGAGCGCCATGCGCGCAGGCGAGAAGGAGCGTCTCGGCACCATTCGCCTGGCGCTCGCAGCCATCAAACAGCGCGAAGTCGACGAACGGATCACGCTCGATGACGGCCAGGTCCTTGCGGTCCTGGAAAAGATGATCAAGCAGCGCAAGGAGGCGATCACCCAGTTCCAGGCCGGCGGGCGCGCCGACCTCGTCGCCAAGGAAAGCGCCGAAGTCTCCATCCTCGACGGATATCTGCCCGCCCGCATGAGCGATGCGGAGCTCGATGCCCTGATCGCCGGTGCCATCGCCTCGAGCGGAGCCACGTCCGCCAAAGACATGGGCAAGGTCATGGCGCTGGTCAAATCGCAGGCGCAGGGCCGCGCCGACATGGGCGCGGTGAGTGCCCGGGTGAAGGAGAAGCTGGTCTCACGCTGAGGGCTCCGGTTCGTGCGATGGTCAGGCCCTGACCGTACCGCAGCTTCGAGTAGTATCTACCCATCATCCCGCAGAGCTTCATCGACGAGCTGATCGCCCGCGCGGACATCGTGGAGGTGATCGGCTCGCGCGTGCAGCTGAAGAAAGCCGGCCGCGAATACCGCGCCTGCTGCCCGTTCCACAACGAGAAAACCCCTTCCTTCTGGGTCAGCCCGGAGAAGCAGTTCTATCACTGCTTCGGGTGCGGCGCGCACGGCACCGTGCTGCGCTTCCTGATGGAGCACGACCGCATGGCCTTTCCCGAGGCCGTCGAGGAGCTGGCGAGCCGGCTCGGCCTGGAGGTGCCGCACGAGGGCGGCTCCGCTCCCGGAGCGCCGCGCGACTCCGAGCGGCTGTACGATCTCATGTCGCGGGTGGCCCGGTTCTATGCGGAGACGCTCGCGCGGGAGCTGCGCGCGCGTGACTACCTGACACGCCGGGGTCTGACCTCAGAGACGATCGCGCAGTTCGGCATCGGCTATGCCCCGGACTCCTGGAACGCGGTGCTGAAGCACTTCGGGACGGGGGAGCCGGAGCGGCGCGCGCTCGCCGACCTGGGGCTCATCATCGAGCGCGATGCATCGCGGACCGCCGCGATGCGCGAGGGCGATCGTCACTACGACCGCTTCCGCGATCGGATCATGTTTCCCATCAGGGACGTGCGCGGACGTGTGATCGCGTTCGGTGGACGCGTCCTCGATCGCGGCGAGCCGAAGTACCTCAACTCTCCGGAGATGGTCCTTTTCCACAAAGGACGGGAGCTCTACGGACTGCACGAGAGCCGACGCTCGCGCACCAACCTCGAGCGTCTGTTGGTCGTCGAAGGCTATATGGATGTCGTCCGGCTGCACCAGTCCGGTATCGGGTACGCGGTCGCGACGCTGGGCACGGCGACCACGCCCGAGCACTTCCGGCGCATTTTCCGCCTGGTCAGGGAGGTGGTCTTCGCCTTCGACGGCGACCGCGCCGGTCGCGGGGCGGCTTGGCGCGCGCTGCAGCACGCACTGCCGGAGGCGCGCGAAGGCCGCGAGATCCGCTTCCTTTTCCTGCCCGAGGGTCATGACCCGGACACCCTCGTCGGAGAGGAAGGCCGCGAAGCCTTCGAGCGGCGCCTCGAGTCCACGCTGCCGCTCTCCGAATATCTGGTGCGGGAATTGTCCGAGCAAACGGACCTCACGCACGCCGATGGCCGCGCGCGTTTCGCGGAAAGCGCCCGGCCGCTCATCGCCAAGGTGCCGGAAGGCGTTTATCGGGAGCTCCTGACGGCGAGAGTCGCCGAGGTCGTAGGCCTCTCGGCCGAACGGCTGCAGGCGCTCTGGGCCGGAGCCTCCAGCACAGCGTCGGCGGCTGCGGATCTGGCGACACGCCGCGCCGGTACACAGGCCGGCGGTTCGCCGGCAAGTCAGGCCACTGCGGCTGCCGATAGATCACGCGTGCGCCAGAGCGCCGGGCGGGGAACTCTCGTGACTCAGGCCATCACCTGCCTGGTCAGCTTCCCGGCGATCGCCGGATCAATCACCGCCGGGGAGCGTGCATGCCTCGATGAGGCCGAGGAAAAGGGAATTCACGTGCTGCGGGAGATGTTGGATGACCTGATTGCGCGGCCGCTCTCATTCTCGGCTCAAGTCCTCGAGCGCTGGGCCGACAGGAGTGAAAGCAAGCGCCTCGCGGAACTGCTCCTCAAAGGAGAGGAAATCCTGGGCGACGCCCAGGCGGCGGCCCTGGAGCTCAAGGCAGCCCTGGCCAAGCTTGCGGATCAGGCCGTCGAACACCGGCTGGCGGCGCTCGAGGAACGGATCCGCGCGGCAGGTCTCGGCGGCCTCAGCGCTGAGGAACGCCAGGAATTTCAGGAACTTATAGGGAAGCGCGCCGGCCGTAAGCCGAGTCGCGAGAGATCCACGAGCTGACGAATTTGGTATTTGCGATACGGTCTAATAGAATTGCACGCTTTACTTTGGCGCCCCTTGAGTTGGCCCTTCGCTGCCAGCAGATAGGGGATCAGAGCCTCGTCGCCAAACATCCCGGTACTCATGAAAGCCAAGCAGAAGCCCGCCCCCGCCAGTAAGAAACGTTCGGCCGCGCACCCGCCCAAGCCTACCAAGGCAACATCTGCCGAGAAGGCGACGCCCGCCGTGGCGGCCGCGCGCGACAAGACGCATCCGAAGGCGAGTCCGGCCCCTAAGAAGGCGGCCGGTGCGCCGGCGCCGGTGTCCGCCCCAGAGGCGGGGCCGCGGCATGGTGGCCATGGCCATCACAAGGAAGGCCACAAAGAGGGTCCGACTCATGCTGCTCCCGCAGCGGATAAGCGCCCCTTGGGGCTCGAGCGCCGCGCGCCCGTCATGCCGGAAGATCGTCAGTCACAATTGAAGCTGCTCATCGCGCGCGGCAAGGAACAGGGCTACCTCACCTACGCGCAGGTCAACGACCACCTGCCGTCGGAGATCGTCGATCCGGAGCAGATCGAGGACATCGTCAACACCATCAACGACATGGGCATCCCGGTGTACGAGAAGGCACCGGATACCGAGTCGTTGCTCGCCAGTGAGCCCTCCGCCCCTGCCGACGAGGAGGCGATCGAGGAGGCTGCCGCCGCGCTGGCGGCGCTGGATGCGGAGCTCGGCCGCACCACCGATCCGGTGCGCATGTACATGCGGGAGATGGGCACGGTGGAGCTGCTCACCCGCGAGGGTGAGATCCGCATCGCCCGGCGCATCGAGGAAGGTCTCGAGGCCGTGCGGCGGGCGCTGTCACTCTATCCGCCGACCCATGACTTCCTCTTGAAAGCGTACGAGCCGGTGAAAGTCGGCCAGGCGCGCCTGGTCGATGTGATCGTCGGCTTCGTCGACCCCAACGCGCCGGACGTCATCGCGCAGCCGCAGAACCCGACCAAGATGGAGATGGCGTCCGAAGAGGAGAAGTCGGACGACGACGAAGAGGGCGAGGAAGGCTCGGAGAGCGAGGAAGAGACGATCGACACGGGCCCGGACCCGCAGGAAGCCGCCGCGCGCTTCGCGAGCATCACCAAATGCTTTGCGCACGTTCTCTCGGCGATCGAGAAGCACGGCGCGCGCGATCCGAAGACGCTGAAGACGCGCAAGAAGCTCGCCGATGAGTTCATGGAGCTGAAGCTCTCGCCGCGCATGTTCGATGCGCTGATCCTCAATCTGCGCACCCACGTCGCGGAGATCCGCCAGCTCGAGAAGGAGATCATGATCATCGCCGTGCGCGACGCCGGCATGCCGCGCAAGGACTTCATCGCCACCTTCCCGAAGAACGAGACCAGCCCGCGCTGGCTCGCCAGGCACGTCAAGGCGGGCAAGAAGTACTCGACGCCGCTCGCGAAGTTCAAGGACGAGATCGAGCGGCGGCAGAAGAAGCTCGAGCAGTTGGAAGGCGACTTCCACCTGACGATCAACGAGATCAAAGAGGTCAATCGCGAGGTGTCGATCGGCGAGGCCAAGGCCCGCCGCGCGAAGAAGGAGATGGTCGAAGCCAACCTGCGCCTCGTCATCTCGATCGCGAAGAAGTACACCAACCGCGGGCTGCAGTTCCTCGACCTCATCCAGGAAGGCAACATCGGCCTGATGAAGGCGGTGGACAAGTTCGAATACCGCCGCGGCTACAAGTTCAGCACCTACGCGACCTGGTGGATCCGCCAGGCAATCACCCGCTCGATCGCCGACCAGGCGCGCACCATCCGCATCCCGGTGCACATGATCGAGACCATCAACAAGCTGAACCGAATCTCGCGCCAGATGCTGCAGGAGATGGGCCGGGAGCCGACGCCGGAGGAGCTGGCCGTGCGCATGGAAATGCCCGAGGACAAGGTGCGCAAGGTGCTGAAGATCGCCAAGGAGCCGATCTCCATGGAGACCCCGATCGGCGACGACGAGGACTCGCACCTCGGCGATTTCATCGAGGACACCTCCGTGGCCTCGCCGATCGATCAGGCGACCATGGAGTCGCTGCGGGAGACGACGCACGCGGTGCTCGCGCAGCTCACTCCGAGGGAAGCCAAGGTGCTGCGCATGCGCTTCGGCATCGACATGAATACCGACCACACCCTGGAGGAGGTCGGCAAGCAGTTCGATGTCACCCGCGAGCGGATCCGTCAGATCGAGGCGAAGGCGCTGCGCAAGCTGCGCCATCCCAGCCGCAGTGAGCAGCTGCGCAGCTTCCTGATGGAAGACTAGTTCGTCGGGGCGCTGGATCCCGGCTCCTGCCCGGCCCCAGCGCGCCTCGAGCGAAAAGCGCGGTTTTTCGCTCGAGGCTCCGCCACCTGCGGCGGCGGGGTACGTCCCCGTACCTCTGCTAAACCCCGCCCCTTACCAGCGCGTCGATCACTTCGCGGATCACCTCGGCGAGGCCGGGGTGGTCCGCTTCGAAGCGTACGGCCAACGACTCGAGCCTATGCGTGTGCTGCTTGCCGGCCGTGCCGGAGGCGGCCTGCGCGCTGCCTCGGCCCAGCGTGCTGTCGATGTCCTGCACCAGCGTGGAAAGGTGCTTTCGCGACTCCGCGTCCACTGATCGCGCGTGGCTCAGCCGCTCGCGCACCCGCGCCAGCAGGTCTCGCAGATTCTTTTCGCTTGCGCGCCCGCCACTCATTGCCGATCGTCCATAGCCATTTCCAGTCGATTGTAGTCGCGCCCCCTGCGGGCTACTAGTGGACTATTCCGGCCCCGGCGAGTAGAACGCTGTCCTGGCCGAGGCCCGCGCCGCAGAACACAAACCTCAATGGACCCTATCGATCGCGACATCGTCCGCCTGCTGGAGGATAACGCCCGCATCTCCTTCGCGCAGCTCGGCCAGCAGGTCGGTCTGTCGAAGACTCCCTGCTGGCAGCGCGTGCGGGAGCTCGAGCGACGGGGAATGATCCGAGGTTATCGCGCCGAGCTCGACGCGGAGAGCCTGGGCCTGCGGGTTCATGCGTTCGTGCACGTCAGCATCAACGCGGCCCGGCACGCGGAGTTCGAAGCGGCCGCCGCGAGCCATCCCTCCGTGTTGCAGTGCTTCACCACCGCCGGACAGGCGGATTACCTGATGCACGTGCTGGTCGCGGAGATCGCGCAGCTCGATCAGCTGTTGCGGATGGAGATCCGGCGTATGCCGGGCGTGCAGAAGCTCGAGACGACGGTCTGTATGAAGACCATCAAGCCTCGCGCGCCCTTGAGCGGCTGTATCCGCTGAGCACTTCGATCGGGCACTTCGCTCCGGACACTTCCTATGCCGGTGTGCCGGGGCCGAAGCCGGTCTACTCTTCCGCAGCCGTCTCCGTCTCCGCCTCCATACCGCCAGCGAGCGCCGCCGTCGGCGCCGCGCCCTGGCCATTGAGCAGGCCCTTCCAGCTGAGCTCCTGCCCCTTGCGTCTGCCCTTCTCAGTGACCTTCAGACCCTCGGGGGAGATGGCCAGCATGTAGGCCTTGCCGTCCACATCGATCTCGCGCTTCAGGGTCTTCTCGAGCTTGGTAGCCATGTCACTCCTCAGCTGATTTTTCGTTCGCGACGGGATGCCCGGCTCCCCGGGATCCCACCGTTTGGCCAGTGCCCCGATTTTGCGCCATTGCGTGGATCGAAGGCCAGTTTTTCCAGCCCGGATACAGCTTTAGTCGCTAACCGGTGACTGTCCCGCGGTGGTCCGCTGCAACAGCGCTTCGAGCACATTGGGGTCGATGGGCTTGGTCAGATGCTGGTCGAATCCCGCGGCCAGCGCTTGCCGCTTGTCCTGCTCCTGCCCCCAGCCGGTGATCGCGATCAGCATGGCGCGGCGGCCCCAGCCGGTGCCGCGCACGCGTTGCGCGAGCTGATAGCCGTTGAGCTCCGGCATGCCGATATCGAGCAGGAGCGCGTCGGGCCGAAGCCGGCACGCAAGGTCGAACGCCTCGCGTCCCGTGTGCGCCACGCTGACTTGGTGACCGGATGCCTCGAGAAGAGCGGCGCAGGTCGCAGCGCTATCGCGATTGTCATCGGCCACCAGCAGCCGAAGCGGCTTCGCTCCCGCGGCCCCGCGCGCTCGGGTCTCATCGATGTCCGTGCGGCCATCGAGATCGCCGATCGGCAGCCGCACCACGAACTCACTGCCCTTCCCCACCCCTCTGCTGTGCGCACGCACGCTGCCGCCATGCAGCTCCGCGAGGCCACGGACCAGCGCGAGGCCGATGCCGAGGCCGCCCTCGGAGCGCTCAATGGCCGGCGACGCCTGAGCGAAGAGGGTGAACACCCGCGGCATCATGTCCGCGGAGATGCCCATGCCATTGTCTCGGATGACGACCACCAGCTCGCGGCCCTCCTGCCTGGCCTCGAGCACGATGCTGCCCCCGCTATCGGTGTACTTGGCGGCATTGATCAGGATGTTGGCCAGTATCTGCGCCAGCCGCACGGGATCGGCCATCAGCCGCAGCGGGTCCTGCGGAAGAGCCACCGTCAGCGTGTGGCCGCGCTCCTCGATCAGTGGTCGCGCGGACTCCTGCGCGGCGGCCACGATTGCGGCAAGGTCGACGGGGGTGCGCCGCAGGACGAGCGTACCTCGCGTGATGCGCGAGACATCGAGCAGGTCGTCCAGGAGCCGGCTCATGTGCTCGACCTGGCGCTCGATGATGGCTTGCGCCTGCAGCCGGCGCTCCGTCACTCCCATGCCCTCTTTTTTGGCCATCGCGACAGCGTATCGGATCGGGGCCAGAGGATTACGCAGCTCGTGCGCCAACACGGCGAGGAACTCGTCCTTGCGCCGGTCCGCCTCGCGCAGCGCCTCCTCGGCGCGCTTCAGCTCGCCGATGGTGCGCTGTTGGGCCTGCTCGGATGCCTTCCTCTCGCTGATGTCACGCGCGATCTTCGACGCGCCGACGATCACACCTTCGGCGTTGCGAACCGGCGAGATGGTCAGTGCCACGTCGATGCGGCGGCCGCTCTTGCCGACCCGCACGGTCTCGAAATGATCGATGCGCTCGCCGCGGCGTAGCTTCTCGAGGATTTCCTGCTCTTCCTGCGCACGCTCCGGCGGGATGATCAGCGTGATGGGCTGCCCGACCGCCTCCTCCGCGCTGTAGCCGAACAACCGTTCGGCGGCCCTGTTCCAGGAGCGGATGACGCCCTCCAGCGTCTTGCTGACGATGGCGTCGTCGGAACACTCGACGATCGCCGCGAGATGCGCGCGGGCGCTCTCCGCCAGCCGCTCGTGCGTGACGTCGCGGACGAACCAGCGACTGTGAATCAGTTTGCCGGCATCCCATTGGGCGTTTGCGGCGATACGTACGTGGCGGACCGACCCGTCAGTGCGACGCAGAATGGTGGCGTGGTCGCGCAACGTCTCGCCCGCGAGCAGCCGCTGCAGTGACGCCCGCCCGTCGCGCGGGTCGAGATGAAAGTCCTCGATCGGCCGGCCGACACACTGCACATCGCTGTTGCAACCCAACAGCTCGAGCCCGGCGGCGTTGACCCAGAACACGGTCCCGTCGGGCCCCACCTTGAGCAGGCCTTCGAGCGCATTCTCGAGGAAATCACTGAGCTCGCGGTCGCGCTCCGCCAGGGCGCGCTCCACCATGATCCGGCTCTGGACTTCCCATTCCAGCGCGCGCGCCTTCTGCTGCAGCTGCGCGACGATCTGCGGACGCGTTTCCGGGGCGGCCCTGGCGTAGCTCTCCCCGGGAATCACGCGCCGGTGCTGCGAGCACACGCGCTCGAAGCTGTGCAGGTCCACCTCACGGGCTTCCCTCGGCAACGGATAGGCGCAGTAGAGCGAGAACCGCTCGCGCTCCCCGAGCTCGTTCCAGAGCTGCTCGAGCTGCAGCGCGGCCTGCTGGAGCCCATCTCTCCAGAGCAGGGTCACCATCTCGCCGAAGGCGATGACCCGCGAGTAGCGCCGCCGCATATCCGCCAGGACGGTGCCTACTGATTCCAGGAAGCGGCTCCACTGCGGCGAGCCGTGATGCATGATGCTGGCTAGCGTCACGGACGCCTCCAACACCACGAGCTGCCGTCTTGCTCTCGCTACCGTGACATCGACGCCGCGGGTGCGCAACGCCCGCTCCAACTGCTCGAGATGCGCCGCCGTCGCGATGACGATGGCTCCCGCGCCGCCGTTGAGTCCGTGCTGTACGAACTCCGTGACGGACTCGAGCAGTGCCGACTCCTGCTCGTAGAACTGAACGAAGTGCTCGTGATCGCCGGCGTCCCGCCAGCTCTCGGCCGGCGCAAGCCTGTGGGCGACATCGGACAAGCTCATTCCGCGCGCCTCTCATGCAACATCTGCCCGCCATCCCCCGGCAGGCGGGCTTTCGCGGTGTCCGGGCCGCGGGCGCCGGCGGCCAGTTTCGCGATCGCGGGCTGCAGGGGGCGCGAGGCTTCGGAGTACCCTTCCCAGGCGCCGCTGCGATCCAACAATGCGGGTGCCGTGCGGAGGGTGAATTTCCTGGGATTCAGACCGGCCCGCGCCTGAGCCCAGGTGAGCGGCATCGACACCGGCGCCCCTTCTCGTGCCCGCGGGGACAGTGGCGCCACCGCGGTCGCCGTCCGGTCGTTGCGCAGATAGTCCAGGAAGATGCGGCCGGTCCGGACACGTTTGGCCATGTTGATGACATACAGCCGCGGGCTGTCGGCCGCCATGCGGGCGCAGAGCTCACGCGCGAACGATTTCACCAACGGCCAATCGAGCGTCTTGTTGCGCGGCTGCGTGAAAGGGGTCACCACGTGCAACCCCTTGCCGCCGGTGGTCTTGAGGAAGGTCGCGAGGCCCAGTCCCTCGAGTCGCTCGCGCAATTCGCGCGCGGCCTCGATCACCGCCTCGAAGCCGACATCGGGCGCAGGGTCGAGATCGAACACCAGCCGTTCCGGGACCTCCGGCTGTTGCGGCGCGCAGTTCCACGGATGCAACTCCAGTGCGGCAATCTGCGCCAGAGCGGCCAGGCCTTCGATGCGATCGACCTGCACATAGGGCTTGTGATCGCCGGAGACCCGCGCAAGGCTGATCAGGCTGGAGAGACCCGGCATCGCATGACGCTGAAAGAACCGCTGGCCGCCGATGCCGTCGGGACAGCGGACCAGGGAGCACGGCCTGCCTGCGATGTGCGGCAGCAGCCATTCCCCGACCGCGGCCATGTACTCGGCGAATTCCCGCTTGGTCACCGGCCGGCGGTCGCCGGCATCCGGCCACAGCACCTTGTCGGGGTTGGAGATCGCGACCCCCAGGATCGGGCCGGGGGCGCCGCGCTCCGCATCCGCCGACCTCTGACTCGCTCCGCGGCCCGTGCCATGAGGCGCCCGTTTGCCGCGCGAACGGGACGAGCGCGGCGAGGCGGCAGATGAGCTCCGGACGTCAGGCTTCGCAGGTTCCGCCGCTTCGACCGCAGCCGGCGCCTCCGCTTGCACTTCCCGCGCCGGCTTGTCCTCGCGCAGCCCCTTGAAGGCCGCCTGGCGGATGTTGCCGCCCTCCGTCCAGCCGGCGAACTCGATCTCCGCCACGAGCTGCGGCTTCAGCCAGTGGATCCGGCGGCCGGAAGGTACGGGCACGCGCTGACCGAAAGGATTCTCGTCGCTCGCCAGCTTCTTCAGCCGCGGCAACAGCTGCCGCACCTTCGCGGCGCCGAAGCCCGTGCCGATACGGCCCACCGGGACGAGGCGCCCGTCTCGGTAAACACCGGCGATGAGCGAGCTCAGGGTCGCTCCCGCGGAGGTCCAGCCGCCGATCACCACCTCATGGCCGGCGCGGCATTTCGATTTGACCCAGGCTCCCGTCCTTCCCGATTCATACGGCACGCCGAGACGCTTCGAGACCACTCCTTCGAGCGACAGACGGCAGGCCGATTCGAGCACCGCCGCTCCCGGACTGGTGAAATGCTCGAGATAGCGCAGCCGCGCGCGGCTCGCCCGCGGCAGCGATCGCAACAACCTCTCGAGTTGGCTCTTGCGCTCCTCCAACGGCAGCGGCCGCAGGTCCCGTCCTTCGAGAAACAGCAGATCGAAGGCAAAGAGCAGCAGCACCGACTGACGGTCGTCCGCGAGTGCCGCCTGCAGTGCCGAGAAATCCGACACCCCGTTGTGATTGAGCGCCACCGCCTCGCCATCCAGGATGCAGTCCGGCAGCGCCTCGGCCGCGTGGGCGATGCCGCTGAATCGCTCCGTCCAGTCGAGCCCCTTGCGTGTCATGAGGACCGCACGGCCGCCCTCGACCCGAAGCTGCAAACGATAGCCGTCGAGCTTGATCTCATGCGCCCAGCTCCCCTCCTCCTCGGGAGGGCGCGGCAGCAGGCGGCAGAGCGCCGGCTCGATGAATCTCGGCGTTTGCGCACGAGCGTCGCTGGGCTGGGCGCGGCCCTGGGCCCGGTCGCTGCGCGCTCGCTTTGCCGCCGGCGACTTGCCTGCTGTCGTTCGGGCTGCGGCCGCTCCGCGCCTTGTCGTTCCGGCTGAGGACGTTCCCCTTCCTGCCGGCGTGGCGCTCGCCGACCGGCCGGATTGCGCGGCGATTCGCGCCTTCACGCGCGATGCGATACCGCTCGCGGCCGCTTCGGACGCCGCGCTGGAATTCCATACCGCGTCGGGTCGGCCGGCGCCGCGCCCGCGGGTCATGAACGGCCGCGGGCCGCGGCCCCTGCCCGCGGCAATCTCCTGTAGCGTGCGGCCCGACGCCACGGAGCGATCCTCATCCTCGAGGAGACTCCCGTCGCCGCGCCGGGCGAACTCGTCGCGATGTTTGATGAGCAGCCAGCTCGGCTTCTTGCCGGAGCGTGAGTTCCGCAGCCGCACCAGCACCCAGCCGCCGCGCAGCCGCTCACCCGCCAGAATCAGCTTCAGCTGCCCCGCCGCGAGCGCCTGCTCGGCGCTGCCCTTGACCTGCGGCTCCCAGTAGCCCCGGTCCCAGATCTCCACCGTGCCGCCGCCATACTGTCCTTGCGGGATGGTCCCCTCGAAGTCTCCATAGTCCAGCGGATGATCCTCGACCTCGACCGCCAGGCGCTTGTCCGCCGGATCGAGCGACGGCCCGCGGGTCACGGCCCAGGACTTGAGTACGCCATCGAGCTCCAGCCGCAAGTCGTAGTGCAGGCGGCGGGCCGCGTGCTTCTGCACCACGAATCGCCGTCGCGCCGCAGGCGCCACGGTCCCGCTGCCCGAAGGCTCGGCGGTGCGGCTGAAATCCCGCTTGGCGCGATAAGTCTGAAGTTTCCGGCTGGCCATCCGCAGCTGCCTGATCATGAGCGACACCGGAAGGGAGCAGTCCCTGTGCCGGTCCCCGCATCCTGCAAGCCCACCGCCCGGCGCGGACCTGCTGCCGGGCGGCAGCAAGCGATAAACGTGCCTGGACCGCCGCCACGGTCCGATCTGGCGCTCGGAGCCCGGATGTGTGCGCCGGGGTAGCGGCTACGGCGCGATCCGCCCCACCATCAACGTTTCCGTGTCCTTGAGCTGCAGGATGCCCGACGGGTTCGTGTTATAGACGGCGTAGAGCAAAGCCTTGTCCCACGAGGTCAGCCCATCCGGGGGCTTGGGATCCTGAAAGAGCCGCAAGATCGTGGGCGCATCGCCCGCATCCGCATCGGCGCGGATGCTCATGAGGCCAGCCAGACTGGAATAATCGGCAGGCTGCTCCAGCGAGACATCGTTGAGCCTGCTGACATCGGCCACGACCAGTCCTTCAGGATCTGCACCGAAGTCCTGAGACCTTACAGTGCAATGAGTCTGGGCCCGGTAGGATTCGAACCTACGACCAAGGGATTCACTTTGCCCCGACGTTTCCGCCGGGAGTGGACTATCTCTTCACCCGCGAGCGGTGCGTGCCGCCGGATCTCAGCGACTCACTCCGTCCGTTTGGGTGCGGGATGCTCCTGCCTGTCATTAAGGGCACTCGAGCCCTCAGGTAGTCTCTGCACCTTCCGGCGGTGTACCGCCGGCTCGGCTCAGGATTGCCATGAGCTGCATCGCAGTTCGCAACTCGAAGGTTCCCCTGAATTCATCCCGTCCACTGCGCGCGTTTCCGCGCACAGGCACCTTTTTTCAGATGAGTCCCCTGCACTAACCGCTGTGCTACAGGCCCAACGCGCAATATTGTACCAATTGCGCCCACCTGTCGGCGTGCTTGACATGCAAGTGCTTACTTGCATATAATCTCCCACGCATCGGAACCAGGAATGAATGACCCCGACTTGCTGTTCAAGGCGCTGGCCGACCCCAGTCGCCGCAAGCTCCTCGACCTCTTGCACGCGCATGACGGTCAGACGCTCGGCGACTTGTGCACTCACCTGGACATGACGCGCCAGGCGGTCACGCAGCACCTCGGGGTCCTCGAGGCGGCGAATCTCATCGCCACCCTGCGGCGCGGCCGGGAAAAGCTGCACTTCCTCAACCCCGTGCCATTGCAGGAAATCTACGAGCGCTGGATCCGCAAGTTCGAGAAGCCGCGCCTGCGGGCGCTGCATGACCTCAAGCGACTTCTGGAAGGTGATGGCGATGAATAGATCGACTTTCATGTACGTGACGTACATCCGTACGACGCCCGAGAAACTCTGGTCCGCCCTGACCGACCCGGCAACCATGAAGCAATACTGGTTCGGGATGCATCAGGACAGCGACTGGCTGCCCGGGTCCGCGTGGAAGCTCGTCTTTGCCGATGGACGGATCGCCGACACGGGGGAGATCGTCGAAGCCGAACGGCCGAAGCGCCTGGTGATCCAGTGGCGCAATGAGTTCAAGCCGGAGCTGAAGGACGAAGGATACTCGCGCTGCACCATGGAGCTCGACCCGACGGCGGACGCGGTGAAGCTCACCATCACCCACGTCATGGAGCGCTCCGAGTCCAAGTTCATCGCGGCCGTGACCGGGGGCTGGCCGAAAATCCTCTCCAACCTCAAGTCGCTGCTGGAGACGGGCCGGACGGTGATGGAGGGGACGTGACCGCATACGTCGCATTGCTACGCGCCGTCAACGTCGGGGGCACCGGCAAGCTCCCGATGGCCACTCTCGTGAAGATGTGCGAGTCGTCAGGATTCGAGAACGCACGGACCTACATTGCATCGGGCAACGCGATCTTCGGAAGCAGACTGAAGGAACAGAGGGTCAAGGCGCTCCTCGAGCGGCATCTTGCCGATTACGCGGGCAAACCAGTTGGCGTCCTGGTCCGCACTGCCGCGGAGATGGCGGCGGTGCTTGCCGCGAATCCCTTCCGGACCTCCCCGCCCAACCGCACCGTCGCCATTTTCCTGGATGAGGCCCCTCCGCCCCGCGCCCTCGAGGAGGCCAGAGGAAAGCGAGCCGAGCGGCTGGCCGTCGGTACTCGCGAGATCTACGTCATGTACGGCGAGGGAATGGCCCACTCGAAGCTCGTGATCCCGTGCGCTGCGGCCGGCACCGCGCGCAACATGAATACGATCGCGAAGCTCGCGGCGATGGCCGCGCAGATCTGATCTGCCGCGGCGCCCCGATTCCGGCCGGTCCGCTCAAAACACCATGTTGATCGCAGCGACGGGAGTTGCCGTCGCGGTTGTGTTGCGGCCCGCGGCGGCAATCCTCGCGCCGGCGATCACGCCCATTCTCGCGTTCCAGTTGTATTCAATCGCCGGTGCCAGATACAGCAGCTCGCCCGAGCCCGAGTCCAGCACGGAGAACGCCGACGCCAGCGAAGCGCCGCCTGGCGGCGTGTAGCTCCCCTGCACCCGGGTATTGCCGTCGTGTTCCCACCAGAGATCCGCCGCGAGCACCCAGTTTTGCGTGGCGCTGTACTCGAACGCCAGATCGCCAATGAAACTCGGGCCGGGATGAGCACGACCCTCGAATCCGGCGCCAGTGCCGTAAACACTGATGCCTTGCACCGATGCCCATCGTGATACTTGGTACGACAGATCGAGACGCGTGCGCAGAATACGCCCGTTGGGCATCCAGAAATACGTCTGGGAGTAGAGAGACAGCGTCGTCGAGTATGCGCCGCTGCCGAGGGCACCATCGGTCGGGCCGCTCAGCCGATCGTACTTCCCTGTTGGAAACGTCTCGCCGATGACGAGCGAGGTCGTCGGTATCCAGCTCCCTGGACGGAATTGCGTCAGCCCATAGGAGCCCTGCAGGGTGATGTCCCCGACGGCAAAGCCCGATGAGGCCTGTCCCGCGGCCGATTCGTGGAACCCGAGTCGCGGTATGAGACCCAGCGTGAACCCGTCGATCAGCCCGTACTCGACGTAAGATTGATTGCCGATCTCGTGCGACGCGCCCGCGCTGCGCAGCGTCCCATACCGATCGAAATGGCCGTAGCTCATCACATCGAAGAAATACGGCTCGAACAGCCAGTGCCCCTTCGGCAACGTCCCGGGCGAGGCCGCCAGCAGCGGCCCCGTCCACCAGGCATCGTCCAGCGACTGTTGGATCACGGCAGCGGTCGTCGACGTCGCGGCAGCGATGGCGCTTGCGCCCATCGCGAGCGTGAACAGGACGCCGCCGCGAGCCAATCTATGGAAGCGCGCAGTCAGCCCGCGCCTGCATGAAAATTCCATGGTTACAACTTGCCCTGACATCCCGTCATCGCGAGCGACGCCGGGCGGACAGAGATCGCTCGCCTGGAGCCCCCGGGAGGGATTCCGATCGAAAAGGTGTATGCCGGAATCTTGGGCCAAGGCCGTGCATACGGCAAGCCCGGCGCGTCGAGAGGTACAATGGCGCCATGCGCGCAAGACCGAGTCGCGGCATTCGGAGAGGCCCATGGATACCGTGTTGATTACCGGCGCGTCGCGAGGGATCGGTCGTGCCACGGCGCTTCTTGCGGGCACGAGAGGTTGGGCCGTCGCGGTGAATTTCCGCAAAGAGGCCGCTGCAGCCGCTGAGGTCGCGGCCGAACTGCAGCGGCGGGGCGCCCGCGCCACCACCGTTCCAGGCGACATTTCCATCGAGGCGGATGTCGTGGCGATGTTCGCCAAGGCGCAGGCCGATCTCGGACCGCTCAGCGGCGTCGTAATTAACGCAGGCATTACCGCGCCTGCCATGCCCCTGGTGGCAATGAGCGCCGAGCGCCTGGAGAGAATGTTTCGCGTCAACGTGCTCGGCGCGTATCTCTGTGCCCGCGAAGCGGCGCGGGCACTGTCCCGCAACCGCGGTGGCAAAGGCGGCTCGGTGGTGCTCGTGTCGTCCGCGGCGACACGCTTCGGCTCACCGGGAGAGTACGTCGATTACGCCGGCTCCAAAGCGGCGCTCGACACACTGGCGATCGGGCTCGCAAAAGAGCTCGGCGGCGAAGGTGTGCGCGTCAACGCCGTCAGACCCGGCCTCATCGAGACGGAGATTCATGCGACGACAGGCGATCCGGATCGCGCCCTCAAGCTGGGGCGTGCGACGCCGCTTGGAAGGGCGGGAAGGCCCGAGGAAATCGCCGAGGCGATCGTGTGGCTCCTGAGCGATGCCGCCTCGTACGTCACGGGATCGATCCTGGACGTCGCCGGCGGAAGGTGAGCGCCGCCCACCCGGAACAGCCGGCCGTCCATCGTACGGATCGTTGCGAACCGTAAGCGCTTACGGATATAGTCCAGCCCTCAGTCTACAGCGGGGTTCGGGTGGACACATGTTGACGGAGCGACAACTGCGCGCCTCGGCGGAAATCGCCGAACGGACGGGCATCGATATGGCGATGATCGACCGGCTGGTGCGCACGTTCTACGGCAAGGTGCGGCAGGACGAAATTCTGGCGCCGGTGTTCAACGAGCGCATCGCCGACTGGGAGCCGCATCTCGTCCGCATGGGCGAGTTCTGGTCCTCCGTGGCCCTGATGACGGGTGACTATCATGGCCGGCCGATGCAGAAGCACCTGCCGCTCCCCGTCGATGCGCGTCACTTCGATCGCTGGCTGCGGCTCTTCCGGGAGGCTGCCCGGGAGGTATGCCCGCCCGTGGCCGCCGCGCACTTCATCGAGCGCGCCGAGCGCATTGCCCAGAGTCTCGAGATGGGAATCGCCGTGAGCCATGGCGTTCTGCTCACCGGTGGCAGGCGTTTCCATCGCCCCGACGGCGAAGTCTCCCTGCCCGAGCCACGGCCTGCCTGATGACCACCCTGCACGACTACGGGTCGCTCCTTCTCGGCTCGCGCCTGCGCAAGGTGAGCGAAGCCCTCTACGCGGGCGTCGACGAGGTGTACCGCAACGCCGGGGTGGACCTGCCGTCCCGCTGCTTTCCGATCCTCTTCCTGCTGCGCGACCACGGCAGGCTGGGTATCTCGGAGCTGGCGGAGAAGCTCGGTCAATCGCATCCCGCGGTGAGTCAGATGAGCCGCAAGCTCCTGCGCCACCGTGTCGTGCGGGAGTCGCCCGATCCCAAGGACGACAGGCGCAGGCTCCTGTCGCTCTCCGCCCACGGCCGCAGTGTCATGACCCGTCTGGAGCCGGTCTGGAAAGCCATCGTCGCCGCGGCAGCCGACCTGGAATCGGACCACCCACTCTCCCAACACCTCACGGCCGTCGACCGGGCGCTGGAGACTCGCGACTTCGCCGCCCGGATCCGCTCCCGCCTCGAAGCCGCCGCGGTGGAGGTCATCCCGTTCGAGCGTCGCTACGCAGCGGATTTCAAACGACTCAACCTGGAGTGGCTGGAGAAGCATTTCCGCGTGGAGCCGATCGACGAGCAGGTGCTCTCCAGGCCACTCGCGATCCTGCGCAAGGGCGGCGCGATCTTCCTGGCGCGGCATCGCGGGGCGATCGTCGGCACGTGCGCTCTGCTCAACGCGGGCGATGACCGTTTCGAGCTCTCGAAGATGGCCGTCACCGGCAGCCATCAGGGGCTCGGCATCGGCCGCAGGCTCGTGCAGGCCGTCGTGGCGGAGTATCTCGCTCGCGGAGCCCGCGAGCTCTTTCTCGAGAGCAACAGCAAACTCACCCCCGCGATCACCCTGTACGAGTCCGCCGGTTTCGTGCATGCCGCGCGCCCGGCTCCCTCGCACTACGAGCGCGGTGACGTCTACATGGTGTTTGCCGGCGGGAAGCGCCGAGCCTGATTGCGCGGGCGGGCAAGGGGCCGCAGCGGCCACGCCTGCGGCATGGCACGCGCCCAAGCGCGGCGACCCTCGATTCGTCCGGCCTGCCGCCGGCGACCGATCCTCTGGGCAGGGGCGCTCTCTCGAGCGCCTGAATCCGAGGTCTCCCGGCCCTGACGGTGTCCTCACCGCCCCGTTCCAGCTCCGGCGGCCCCCAGAGGGTCGCGGACTCGCCGGCAACGGTATGCAGCGTCGAGTGCAGCGCCCGTGCGCGGCCCGGCCCCCCGGCCCGCTGGGGCCGAGGCCGAGGTCACCCCGCGTAAACCCCGCCAGGCGGCGCCCTGCGGCCTGAGGTAGCCTTACGGCCGTCCCGGACCCTCCCCGCGGGACCGGCGCCAGGGGGGCTGTAACTTTTGGGCGCCCGCCGTGTTCTTGCCCCAAACGATGACACACCCGTGCAACTGGCAAGCCCCCGGCCCATCGACCCGAATGAGTTCGCAGCGTTCATGCGCGCCTATCAGGACATGGTTTTCTCGACCGCCGTCAGGCTGACGGGTAATCCCGCCCAGGCTGAGGACATCAGCCAGGACGTATTCCTGCGTGCGTATGAGAGCTTCGACAATCTGCGCTCGAGCCCAAAGGCTGGCGGGTGGCTGAAGACTGTCGCCACCAATCTGACGCTCAACCATCTCACCCGCCATCGCAAGCGCTGGCGCCTTTTCTCCGAGATCTTCTCCGACGACAGCCGGGAGGAAGAGCTGGAGCCCTCGGCCGAATCCGCCGCCGCCGTTTTCGACACCGTCCTCACGGAGTTGGAGACCGATGAGCGTCGGGCGCTCGTGGAGCGGGTCCTGGAGCGCCTGCCCGATCATCAGCGCATTCCGCTGGTGCTGTATCATTACGAGGAGATGCCCTACCAGGACATCGCGGACCGGCTGGGCATCTCCCTCGCCAAGGTCAAGACCGACATTCTCCGCGGACGAGTCGCCATGGCGGGCCTCCTGCTCCCGGGCGGCCGCGGCGCACCGGCTGACTTGCGTCAATCCCCCTCTACCCCGCGCGGTGCACAATCATGAGCTCACGCGATCAGACTGACGAGAAGCTCGAGCGCCTGGTCGGCCAGGTGCTGCGGGACCAGCCTCTGCGCCGGGCGCCGGCTTCGCTCGAAGCCCGCGTGCTGGGCGAGCTCGCGGCGCGGGCGCGGCTGCCCTGGTGGCGCCGGGGAATCGCGACCTGGCCCGCCGCGGTGCGCGTGCCCGTCATCGGGGTTTGCGCCGTCTGCGTACCCCTCGTCTGGATCCTGTCTCTATGGGTAGCGACCCGCCTGGTGTCGGTGGCCACTCATCCGCAGCTCGCGGGCCCGCTCGCCTCCCTCTGGGGCGCGGGACACGCCATCGCATCGTTCGGCACGATCACTTCACACATCATTCAGAGCATTCCGCGCGAGTGGCTCGTCGGCGGCATCATCGCCACCGCCACGCTCTACGCCGTTCTCTTCGCGCTGGTCGCGGTCGGCTATTCGCTGCTCTACAGACCCGCATATTCCAAGGCTCATCTGACATGAAGAACACCCTCCGCTGGCTCTCGATCTGCGCCCTGCTCGCATGCCTCGGTGCCTGCGCGCTGTCGGCGCAGGCACGGGACAGCGACAGCCCGGGAGACAACGATCGTGAGGTCGTGTCGATCGGACACAACGCCGAGCTGCCCGCCGGCGAAAGCGCGGAAACCGTAGTCGCGGTCATGGGCGACAGCAGAGTGGACGGCGACGTGTCCGATTCCGCCGTCGCGGTGATGGGCAACGTCACGGTGAACGGAAGCGCGGGCGACAGCGCAGTGGCGGTGCTGGGCAACGCCTACATCAACGGCAGGATAACGAACGACGTCGTCGCTGTATTGGGCAACGTCTACCTCGGACCGCAGGCGGTGATCGACGGTCAGGTCACCTCCGTGATGGGAAGAGTCGAACGCAGCTCCGGCGCGGTGATCCAGGGCGGCACCGTCAATGTCATGTCGGGACTCTTCGGGAATGTGGAAGGGCTGCACGCCTGGATCCACGATTGCCTGCTGTTCGGCCGGCCGCTCTCCCCCACCTTCGATGTGTCATGGGCATGGTGGCTGGCACTCGCGACCCTGGGCTTCTATATCCTGATCGCAGCCATCTTCCAGGATGGAGTACGGCGTTGCGTGCACACGCTCGAAACACATCCCGGCCCGTCTCTTCTCGCGACGGTCCTCGCGGTGCTGCTCCTGCCGGTCGTGCTGCTGGCGCTCGTCATCACGGTGGTCGGGATCGCCGTCATCCCGCTCCTGTGCATCGCACTATTCTGCGCGGGCATCTTCGGGCGCATCGTCGCGGTCAGCTGGGTGGGCGGCCGCTGCCTGCGGCTCAACAATTCGGCGGCCGTTCCGCGGCCGGTGCTCGAAGTGCTCGTCGGCGGCCTGGTCGTGCTGGCGCTCTACATGGTGCCGGTGCTCGGGTTCTTCCTCTACATCCTGCTGGGCGTATTCGGCTTCGGCGCGGTGATCTACACGATACTGCTCGCGATGAGATCCGCACCGCCGAAACAAGTGCCGGGTGGCCCCGGCATCGGCGGCGTCCCACCCGCCGGACCGGCAGGCACCGGCGCCCCCGGGGGTGAATCGCCTGGCGGCGAACATCCGGCCACGATGGGCGGGTCGGCGACCCCGCCGCCCTGGACGGCCACCGGCGCGGCCGCCGCCGCTGCCGAAAGCTCCACGGAGAGCGGCTCGACTGCCGGACCGCCGCCGCCGCCGCCGCCTCCGCCTCCGCCGTCCGGCGGCGTGGGAAGCAACACGACCCACGTGATCGACATCGCGACACTGCCACGCGCCGGATTCTGGATCCGGATGCTCGCCCTGCTGATCGATCTGATTCTGATCGGCGTCGCGCTGAGTTGGGTCTGGGGGCACCACGGCAACGGAATGTTGCTCATGCTCGCGACTTACGGCGCCATCATGTGGAAGGTGAAGGGCACCACTGTCGGGGGCATCGTCTGCGACCTGAAAGTGGTGCGCATCGGCGGCGGCCCGCTCGACTGGGGGACTGCGATCATCCGCGCCCTGGGCTGCTTCCTTTCTCTCGTGGTCGCCGGGCTCGGTTTCATCTGGATTGCCGTCGATCATGAGCACCAGGCCTGGCACGACAAGATCGCCGGCACGGTGGTCGTACGGGTACCCAAGGGTGTAGGACTGATCTAGGAGATCTCATGAGCGCTCAGCCGCAAGAAGAAAGCAAGGTGCTGGTGTTCGATCCGATGCGGGGAAGCCCACGGCGGAAGTGGCTGCTCGCAGCCGCCGGAATCGCGGTGGCCGTCGCAGTGGCCGCGGCCGTGTGGATGAGCCGGGCTTCGGCGCCCAAAGCCATCGTGCCGCTGGCAACCCGGACCTCCATTCCGCTGGTCAGCGTCATCACTCCGGGCGTACAGCCCGTCGCCGCTCAAGTGTCCTTCACAGGAACGATCGAAGCGCGTCACCAGTTACCGATCGGCAACTCCGGCGACACGGGACGCATCGTCGCGGTCTATGTGCAGGTGGGCGATCGTGTCAAGCGCGGCCAACTGCTCGCGAAGCTCGACGACTCGGTGCTCGCCCCGCAGGTCGCTCAGTTGACCGCGGCGCTGGATCAGGCACGCGCGCAGGCCGCGCTCTCCGCCGCCGAATACCGGCGCGGCGTCCAGGTCGGACCGGCGGGCGGACTGTCGGCGCAGGACATCGAGAAACTGCAGGCTGCCTCCATCATGGACGCAGCCAACATCAAGGTGGTGGCCGCGCAGCTCGCCGTGATGCGCGCGAAGCTCGCGTTGACACGTATCGTGGCGCCCGTCGATGGTGTCGTCCTGACACGCAATGCAGAGGTCGGTCAGATCGCAGGCTCCGGCGGTCCGGCGCTGTTTCAGCTCGAGGACGCCGGGCAGGTGGAGATGATCGGCCAGGTGGCCGAGCAGGATCTCGCCGATCTGAAAGTGGGCCAGGCGGCTGACGTCTACATGATCGGCTATCCGCGTCCGTTCCAGGGCCACATCTGGCTGCTCGGCGCCGTCATCGATACGCAGTCCCGCCTCGGTGAGGTACGCATCGCCCTCAGCCCCGATCCCGGGCTGCGGCCTGGCGCGTTCGCACGGAGCAGTGTCACGCTCGCCCGGGCGGAGCGGCCGGTCGTGCCGGAGACAGCCGTCATGTCCGATGCCGACGGGTCGTACGTATACGTGGTGGCACGCAGCGATGAGGTCCAGCGCCGTAACGTCCATGTCGGCAGCGTCATACCCGCCGGTGTTGTCATTACGGAAGGCTTGACCGGGAGGGAGCAGATCGTCGCCATCGATGGCGGCTTCCTGCACAGCGGCGAGAAAGTGACCGTAGCGTCCGAGCAGGCGTCCAAGTCATGAAGAACATCTCCGCATGGGCCATCCGGCACCCCGTGCTGCCGATCGTGCTGTTCGCGGTGCTGCTGTTCACCGGCGCGGTGGCCTTCATCAGGCTCCCCGTCACACTGAATCCGCCCATCTCCTTCCCGGTGGTCTCGGTGAACATCAGCCAGCCCGGCGCGGCACCCGAAGAAGTGGAGACCCAGATCGTCCGCCGGGTCGAGGCCGCGGTGGCCGGCATCAGCGACATCAACCACATCTATTCGGACGCCAAACAGGGCGAAGCGGACGTCACCGTCGAATTCCGGATCGGCACGCCTATCGATCGCGCAGTGGCCGACGTCCGTAACGCGGTAACGCAAGTGCAGGTCGACCTGCCGGCGGACATTCAACCGCCGGTCGTACAACAGGAGCGGATCGACGGCGGCCCCATCGTGTACGACGACGTCAGCGCCACGGGAATGACGCCACAGGCGATCTCCTGGTTCATCGACAACACCATCACCAAGAAGCTGCTGGCGGTGCCGGGGGTGGCGCAGGTGTCCCGCTACGGCGGCGTCGACCGGCAGATCCGGGTGAATCTCGACCCGGGGCGCATGCAGGCGCTCGGCATCACCGCCGCGCAGGTCAACGAACAGCTGCGTGACCTCAACATCGACCTGCCGGGCGGCCAGGCGGACCTCGGCAACGGTGAGCAGCTCATCCGTGTGCTCGGCGGAGCGGACACGGTCCGCCAGCTCGCCAACACACAGATCGTGTTGCCCGGCGGTCGCTTCGCGCGCCTGGGCGACATCGCCGACGTGCGTGACGGCGCCGCGGAAGTCCGCAGCGTCGAGCTCTTCAATGGCCGGCCGGCGATCTCCTTCGGCGTTTCCCAGGCGAAGGGCGCCTCGGATGTCGCGGTGTACAACGGCGTGCAGAAGGCGCTCGATGAGATACGCAAGCAGTACCCCGCCCTGCGAATCGACGAGACCTTCACCCGAGTCAACTACACGAAGGAGAACTACCACTCCGCGATGAGCGCCCTCATCGAGGGCTCCATCCTCGCAGTGCTCATGGTGTGGCTCTTCCTGCGCGACGTGCGCGCCACGCTCATCTCCGCCCTCGCGATTCCGCTGTCGGCCATTCCGACCTTCGCCTTCATGCAGTGGATCGGCTTCAGCCTCAACCAGGTGAGCCTGCTCGCGCTCTCCCTCGTCTCCGGCGTCCTGGTCGACGACGCCATCGTGGAGATCGAGAACATCGTGCGCCACAAACGCATGGGCAAGAGCGCCTTCCAGGCGGCGCTCGATGCGGCCGACCAGATCGGCCTCGCCGTCATCGCGACCTCGGCCACGATCATCGCCGTGTTCATGCCGGTGAGCTTCATGGGCGGCATCATCGGCCAGTACTTCAAGCAGTTCGGGCTGACGGTCGCCGCGGCGGTGTTCTTCTCCCTGATCGTCGCCCGGCTCCTGACGCCGGTGATCGCGGCCTACGGCCTGAAGTCCGACCTGGCCCACCACGACGGCGACGGCCCGATCATGTCGGGATACCTCAAAGTGCTGCGCTGGTGCGTGCAGCATCGCTGGAAGACGATCCTCGCCGGTACGCTCTTCTTCGCGGTCTCGATCGCGGGCCTGATGCTCATGCCGAAATCCTTCATACCGGATTCGGACTCGGCCAACACGGCGCTGCACATCGATCTGCCCCCGGGCGTCAACCTCGCCGATACCAAGAAAGTCGCGGACGCGGCCTACCACATCGTGGCGAGCCAGCCTGAAGTCATCAGCGTGGACGAGTCCGTCGGCGGCGGCTCGCTCAACTCCGCCGATCTCTACATCACTCTCGTGCCGCACAACAAGCGTAGCGTCAGCCAGAAGCAGTGGCAGGAGAGAGTGCAGGGCCTGCTGAAGAGCATTCCCGACGCGCGCATGTTCTTTCAGACGCAGAACGGGGACTCCGACGGGCACGCCATCACCATCGACATCACCGGCGAGGATCTGGCGCTGCTCGACCGCACCGCGCGTACGATGATGGAGCAGATGCGCAACGTCCCGGGCCTGGTCGATGTCGGCTCGAACGACGATCTGCCGCAGCCGGAGATCCTGATCCGCCCGCGGTTCGACCTCGCTGCGAGGCTCGGCGTCACGGTGGCGAGCATCAGCGACACGATCCGCATCGCCACGCTCGGCGACCTGGTGCAGAACGACGCGAAGTTCACTCTCCCAGACCGTCAGGTGCCGATCCTCGTGAGCCTGAAGGACTCCTCACGCCAGGACCTCACCACCCTGGAAAACCTGCCGGTTCCAACCTCGAGCGGCGGCACGGTGCCATTGAAGGCCGTGGCAGATGTTGGCTTCGGACAGGGCCCGCAGGCCATTCACAGCTACGACCAGAGCCTGCGTGTCGCCATCGACGCCGACTTGAACGGCATCCAGCTCGGTACGGCCATGAAGGCGATCTACGCCCTGCCCGCCTTCAAGCATCTGCCGCAGGGCGTGCGGCTGGTGGAGACGGGCAATGCGCAGCTCATGAGCGAGCTCTTCTCCGATTTCGGCATTGCGATGATGACCGGCCTCTTGATGGTGTTCGCGGTGCTGGTGCTCCTCTTCGTGCGCGTGCTGCAGCCGCTGACCATCCTCTCCTCGCTGCCGCTGTCTCTCGGCGGGGCGGTGCTCGCACTCATGCTGACCCAGAAGCCGCTGTCGCTGGGTGTCATGATCGGATTCCTGATGCTGATGGGCATCGTCGCCAAGAACGCGATCCTGCTCGTCGACTTCGCCATCGAGGAGATGCGCGCGGGCAAGGACCGGCTGACGGCCATTCTGGAGTCGGGTCACAAGCGCGCCCGTCCCATCGTCATGACCACTGTCGCCATGGTCGCGGGCATGCTTCCCGTGGCGATGGCGGTCGGCGACGAGTTCCGCGCACCCATGGCGATTGCCGTGATCGGCGGCCTCATCACTTCCACCGCGCTCACCCTGATCGTCGTGCCGGCG
The DNA here is from genome assembly GCA_036278795.1 of Steroidobacteraceae bacterium. Lineage (GTDB taxonomy): Bacteria > Pseudomonadota > Gammaproteobacteria > Steroidobacterales > Steroidobacteraceae > 13-2-20CM-66-19. The sequence continues at coordinate 103,124 of DASUKK010000016.1, forward strand.
GGGTTCACCCTGATCGACGACATCGAGCGCTGGGTCGGCCCGAAGGTGAGCCGTGTGCTGATCGCAGAGCCGGACTCGCACCCCGCGGCACCGCCCGCGCCCGTGGGCTGACGGCCGCACGCCCGCAATGATCGAACGGGCCGGCCACGGCGGGCGGAGCGCCGTGGCGGGCCGGATGTCGGTGCGCTGAGCGCAGGCGCTGCCGGGATGTGCCACAATCCCTTTTTGCATCGCCGAGCGACTCTGATGAGCCCCAGCAACACTGCGCCCGCTTCACCGTCCTCCCTGCTTGTCCGCATCAACGAGCTCGCGACGCAGATGAGCGCGGTGCGCCGCGACCTGCACCGTCATCCGGAGCTTGCATACGAGGAGAAGCGCACGGCGTCGGTCGTCGCAAGGACATTGCGCGACTGGGGCATCGAGGTGCACGAGGGTATCGGCAAGACCGGCGTGGTCGGTGTCATCGCCGGCGGCAGCGGCAGCAAGGCGATCGGCCTGCGCGCGGACATGGATGCGCTGCCGATCCAGGAGGCCTCCGGCGCGCCGCACGCCAGTGTCAACACCGGTGTTGCCCATAGCTGCGGGCACGACGGACACATGGCGATGTTGCTTTGCGCGGCGCGTTATCTCGCGGAGACGCGGCGCTTCAACGGCCGTGTGCACCTGCTCTTCCAACCGGCGGAGGAAGGGCTGGCCGGCGCCAAAGCGATGATCGAGGATGGCCTCTTCCAGAGGTTTCCTTGCGCGGAGGTCTATGCCCTGCACAACTGGCCGACGCTGCCGGCCGGAACCATCGCCACGCGGGCGGGAGCGATCATGGGCGCGTCCGATCGTTTCACGATCACGGTGCGCGGCAAGGGCGGCCACGCCGCGATGCCGCATCTCACTTCGGACACCGTGCTTTGCGCCGCGCAGATCGTGACGGGCGCGCATGCTCTCGTCGCGCGCCGCATCGATCCTCTGGCCACCGCGGTGCTGTCGATCACCCGCATGGAAGGAGGCGCCTCATACAACGTTCTTCCGGCGGAGGTGAAGCTCTTCGGTACCGTGCGCACGTTCGACCCCGCGGTACAGGACAAGCTCGAAGCGACCCTCCATGAATGGGTGGACCTCACGGCGAAGGCCGCCGGCTGCAGCGCTTCCGTGGAGTACAGGCGCATCTACCCTGCAACCGTCAACGACCCCGCGTGCGCCCAGCACGCCCTCGACGCCGCCAGCGCGCTGTTTGGGCAGGCGTTGCGGGCGGAGGCACCCGCGGCCACCGCGGAAGACTTCGCCTTCATGCTGCAACAGGTGCCGGGCGCCTACGTGTGGGTGGGCAGCCGCAAGGGCGAGAGCAGCCCGCCGCTGCACCATCCGTCGTTCGACTTCAACGACGAGGCGCTGCCGGCCGGCGCCGCGCTGTTGGCAAGCCTCGCCGAGCGCCGCCTCTCGGCCTGACTATCACGCAGGCCGCGACAGCAGCGCATCGCCCAACCCGCGCATATCAGGCACGGGGAGGTGCCCCGCCGACGTAGGTGGCGGAGGCCGCGAGCAAAAACGGCGCTTTTGCTCGCGGCTGCGCTGGGCCGCAGGGTGCGACGCATGCGTCGCACGAGTGGGATGCTCACCCCGGGCTTGCGCGGACGAGGGACTGCGTGCGCAGCGCATTGCCCGGATCCAGCGCTTCAATGAGCATCGTGCGCGCTTCCCGGAAACAGGCGGCAGTACACGCAGTGGGGTGCGTCCGGCCCGGACTCGACCCAGAGGGTGCGGACCCATGGCAGATCGCGCGGAGCGGCCGCGAACTCCCACGACTGGCTCTGCAGGTCACGCTCCAGCAGCTCATCCGGACGCGCGTGTCCGAGCAGCTCCGCCGCGCGTCTCACCTCGATGTCACCGCGCGGCAGCACGGTGATCGCGGCCGCGCCGCGCTCGATTCTCTCGGCGAGCCTGTGCGCGTGCTGCGCCCCATCGGCATGCGCGAAAAGCGTCCGGAAATATTGCGCGAAGCGGTCATGCAGCGAGAAGCTCGGCTCGGTCGCCGCGCGCCCGGGCTCCTGGCGTGCCGTCAGCGCGATGCGATCGGTCGGGAAGCCATCGCGGAACAGCGCCAGGCGCGCACGCTCGGCGGTCTCGAAGTCATTGAACACGGCCAGAAGGACTGCGCTCATGTCTCCCTCCTTGCGGTGAGCCGGATTTGGCACAGGGAGTACTTCGCCTGAGCGGAATTGTACGCCCACACCTTCCAGCCGGGGTAATGGGTACCCCGGACGCGGGTAATATGTTCATGGAACCGAGACGCCGCCCGATGGTCAACCCGGCTCCGGGCAAAGCTGGATCGGAGCTGCGGGCATGCGGACCCGAGCGTGCTACCGCTCCATCACACACGAGAAGAGGAAACAGACGATGACTGCTGGCTTGAGCCCCCTTGCCGCGAAGACTCCCCGCACGGGCACCGCCGCCCATACCGCCTTCCTGCGGCTGCGGGACTACCTGGGCAGTCAGATCATCGGGCAGACGGCGTTGGTCGAGCGGCTGCTCATAGCGCTCCTCGCCGACGGACACCTGCTCGTCGAAGGTCCGCCGGGACTGGCGAAGACGCGCGCCGTGAAAGCGCTCGCGCAGGCGCTCGATGCCGACTTCCAGCGCCTGCAGTTCACTCCGGACCTGCTGCCCGCCGATCTGACAGGATCGGACATCTATCGGCCGGAGGAAGGCGTCTTCCGCTTCCAGCGCGGCCCGCTCTTTCACAACCTGATCCTCGCGGATGAAGTCAACCGCGCGCCGGCCAAGGTGCAATCCGCGCTGCTCGAGGCCATGGCGGAAGGACAGATCAGTGTCGGGGCGGCGAGTTACCGGCTGCCGCAGCTCTTCCTCGTGATGGCGACGCAGAACCCGATCGAGCAGGAAGGCACCTACCCCTTACCCGAGGCGCAGCTCGACCGCTTCATGCTGCACACCCGCGTCGACTATCCCGATCGCGCCACCACTCTGGAAATCATGGCCCTCGCGCGCCGCGAGGCGATCGCCCAGCAGGAGCTGCCGCCGCCCGAGCATCGCGTGTCACAGGAGTCGGTGTTTGCTGCGCGCCGCGAGGTCCTCGGCCTCACGTTGTCGGAGCCGGTTGCCGACTATATCGCCGCGCTCGTCGATGCGACGCGGCGGCCGGAGCCGTACAGCGCACAGCTTCGCCAGTGGTTGCGCTGGGGTGCGAGCCCGCGCGCGGCGATCGCCATGGAGCGAGGCGCGCGGGCGCTCGCCTGGCTCGATGCGCGGGAGTTCGTCACCCCGGAGGACGTGCAGGCGATAGCGCCCGATGCGCTGCGCCACCGGCTGCTGCTCGACTACAGCGCGCAGGCCCGTGGCGTGTCGGCACAAGCCTGCATCGAGGAGCTTTTGAGCCGCGTTCCGGCGCCATGATCGTTCCCGGCCTGGAAGACCTGTTGGCGCTGCGCGGCGCCGCGCACGGGCTGTCACTGCGCGGCCGCAAGGCCGCACGCGCGGCGCTGCTCGGCGAGCACTCCAGCGCGCAGCGCGGGCGCGGTCTGGAGTTTCAGGAGGTGCGCCCCTACGTTGCCGGAGACGATCCCCGCAACATCGACTGGCGCGTCACGGCGCGCCGCGGGCGTCCACACACGAAGCTCTTCCGCGAGGAGCGCGAGCGGCCGGTGTGGCTGCTGGTGGACCTGCAACCCGGCCTCTTCTTCGGCACGCGCCGTCAGTTGAAATCGGCGCTGGTCGTGCGCGCTGCCGCGCTTCTCGCCTGGATCGCATCGCTCGGCGGCGACCGCGTCGGCTCGGTGATCGCTGCAGGCGGAGAGCCGCGTGTCCTTGCCGCCCGCGCCCGCCACGCGGGCGTGTTGCCCTTACTGCAGGCGCTCCTGGATGCGCAGCCGAAATCGCCCGCACAACCCGTGCCGCTGGCGCTCGAGGACGGTTTGCGCGCGCTCCTGCCGCTGGCTCGTCCCGGAAGTCAGGTCCTGGCGATCAGCGATTTCGCCGGGCTGCGCGAGGAAGCGAAAAGCCTCTGGACCGCGCTCGCCGCACACTGCGACCTGCGCCTTTTCTGGGTCACCGACCCGTTGGAGGAGCAGGGCCTGCCCAACGGCCGCTTTCGGGCCGGCCTGCCCGGTCGCCTGAGCATCCTGGACGGCGCGCGTGTACGCGAGCATTGGCGACAGGCCTGGAGGGAGCGTGAGGAGCGCATCTTCGCTCTGTCGCAACACACTGCCGCCCCGGTCGTGAGGCTCGGTACCGGGGAAGCGGTCGAGCAGGCTCTGCGACCGCTGTTGCGGCCCCGACGATCAGCGGCATGAAAGCGAACTGGACTGCGCAACTGGCCCCCGCTCACGCCCCGCCGCCGCCGGGGTGGTGGCCGCCGGCGCCCGGCTGGTGGCTCGTCGCGGCACTGCTGCTGGTGGCCGCCGTCGTCACGGTGCGGTGGTGGCGTGACCCGTACCGCAGGAGCCGCCGTGCGGCACTGCGCGAGCTGCGCGTCATCCGCGCGGAGGAATCCGACGTGATCGCCAGTGCGCGCGCCATCGAGAGCCTGATGCGCCGCTTCGCGGTCGCGGTGTTTGGCGGCCCTCGGGTCGCGCGGCTCACGGGCGATGCCTGGCTGCGCTTCGTCGCAGCCGAGGGTGGCGGCCCGCTCGGAGGTGACGCGGGGCACTCGTTGCTTGCGGCCGCGTTCGGCGGCGTGAAGAGCGACGATCGGGAGTGTTGGATTGCAGCCGCGGATGCGTTCGTACGCCGCGCGCGACAGACGCCTCGGGCACCGCGCACGGAGAAGCGCTGATGTTTCACCTGGCGTGGCCGTGGATGGCGCTGCTTCTGCCCTTGCCCTGGATCCTGCTCAGGGTGCGCAAGGGCGCCGAGCCGAGCGGCTCGGCGCTGTATCTGCCGTTCGTCACGGCGGTCACATCCTCGCGGGCAGCGACCACGACGCTGTCGCGCGGCGCACTCGCGCTCCTGGCAGCGACCTGGGGGCTGCTTGTACTCGCGGCCATGCGCCCGCAATGGCTGGGGGAGCCGCTGCCGGTGCCCACGAGCGGCCGTCAGATCCTGTTGGCGATCGACTGCTCGGGGTCCATGGCCTCCCAGGACATGGGCGGCGCCAGCCGACTGGAAATCGTGCAGATCGTTGCCGGCCGCTTCATCGATCACCGGCGGGGCGATCAGATCGGCCTGATCCTCTTCGGCACACGTCCCTACCTGCAGGCACCGCTCTCGGCTGACGTCGCGACCGTGCACCAGTTTCTGAATGAGGCCGTCGTGGGCGTCGCGGGCACTCAAACGGCGATTGGAGACGCCATCGGGCTCGCGATCAAGGAGCTGCGTGAGCGTGAGCGGACGGGTGGCGCGCCGCTGCACAAGTCGGTGCTCATTCTGCTCACCGATGGGGGCAACGACGCCGGTGTCATGCCACCGCTCGAGGCCGCGCGGCTTGCCGCACAGACGGGCCTGCGCGTCTTCACGATCGGCGTGGGAGCCTCCGAGCAGCAATCGCTGTTCGGACTCAGCAACGGCAACACCGACCTCGACGTGGGCCTGCTCAAGCAGATCGCGAGCATCACCGGAGGCGAGTATTTTCGCGCCGACAGTCCGGAGTCCTTGCAGGCGGTCTATCGCCGCATCAATCAGCTCGAGCCGACAGTGGGCAACAAGCAGTGGCTGCGGCCCGCGGCCGAGTGGTTTTCCTGGCCGCTGGCGCTCGCCCTGTTCCTGAGCGTGCCCGCCGCCTGGCTCATGGCGAAGCGGTTCTGATGTCATGAGCTCCTTCCACTTTCTCCATCCCTACTGGCTACTCGCGCTGCCGCCGCTGTTGGCGCTTGCCGTCTGGTTCGCCCGCCGCCGCGGACGCGACGGTCTCTGGCCGCAGCTGCTGGACGGCGAGCTGCTGGCGCTGTTGCGGCTGAGTGAAGGCGGCGCGGCACGCTCGCCGTGGCTGCTCATCGGGCTCATGTGGACACTCGCGGTGCTGGCTCTCGCCGGGCCCGCCTGGCGGCGCCAGATCACGCCCGCCTACCGCGCGCCGGCCGCCTGGATCGTGGCACTCGAGCTCTCACCCTCCATGGACGCCACGGATGTTCCGCCGAGCCGGATCGCACGGGCGCGCTTCGCCGTCAACGATTTGCTGTCGGCAGCGCACGATGCTCGCGTGGGGCTCATCGCGTTCGCCGGGGACGCGTATACGGTAGCGCCTCTCACGAGGGATGTCGCAACCATCGGCAACCTCGCTCGGCCGTTGGCACCCAACCTGATGCCGGAAGCCGGCAATCGCCTGGCGCCCGCTCTCGACGAAGCTGCTCGTCTGATGCGCGCGTCACGGGGAGAGGATCGCCAGGTGATCGTCTTCACGGATGGCTTCACCGACCCGGCACGTGCCCTGGTCTCGGCTCAGCGCTTGCGGCAACAGGGAGTTGCCGTCAACGTCGTCGGCATCGGCACCGCCGCCGGCGCACCGAAGCCGGACGGCAGCGGCGGGTTCGTTCGCGATGCGCAGCATCAGGTCGTGTTGACACGGCTCGATACCGGGCTGCTCGAGCAGATCGCCGCCGCCGGCGGCGGGCGGTATGTGCCTTTGAGCGGGCTGCCGACCCTGATCGCGGAGCTGCATGCGGCCGGCTCGCGGGAGATGAGCTCGGGTGTTGCCGCGCCGCACGTGCGGCTCTCGAGCTGGCTCAACGACGGCGTATGGCTGCTGCCGCCGCTCCTGCTCCTGGGGGCGCTCATCGCGCGGCGAGGCTGGGTATGAAAGCCTGGAGAGCCGTATGGCTGGCGAGCTTCGCGCCTTGTGCGCTGGGCCTCGCGGCCGCGAGCGCGCTCGCCGGCGATGCGTCCATGGCCTGGTCCGGTCTCTGGCGCACGCCGGACCAGCAGGGCCAGGCGCTGCTCGATGCGGGCGATCCGGCCGGGGCGGCTGCGCGGTTCCATGATCCGCGACGGCGCGCCTATGCCGATCTCCAGGCGGGCCGCTACCAGGACGCGGCAAAGCTCCTCCGGCCGCTGACCGACGCGCAGTCCGAATACAACCTCGGCAACGCTCTCGCCAAGTCGGGACAGCTGCAGCCGGCGCTCGCGGCCTACGATGCCGCACTGAAGCAGTCTCCGGCCGACAAGGACATCCGGCACAACCGCGACCTGGTCGCGCGCGCTCTGCGCCAACAGCCTCCGTCGCCGCAGTCTTCCCGCAACGGCGGGCAAAGCGGGAAAAAATCCGGCTCGTCGGGTCAGCAGAAGTCCGGCACCGGACAGCAGAAGGGAGCTGGATCGCAACAGCCCGGGGCCCACGGCCAGCAATCCGAGGGCGGCGCGCCCAACGACTCCCGGGCCGGCGGCAACGGTACCGACGCGGGCAGCTCCAGCCAACCGCAGTCCGGCCAGGGGAGCGGCGACAACTCCAGGGAAGCGCCCGGCCAGGCGCGACGCGACGCGGAGGAGGCCGCGGCGCTCACCCGGCAGCAGCGCAGAAAGCCGGGTGCCAGCGGCCAACAGCCTCAGGACGGCGGCAAGGAGACTCTGGCGGGCGGCATGCAAACGCCCGAACAGAAGCCCGAGACCGAGCGGCAACTGGCGCTCGATCAGTGGCTGCGGCAGATACCCGACAGCCCCGCGGGTCTGCTGCAGCGGAAATTCCTCATCGAGCACATGGTGAAGCAGCAGGGAAGCGCTGAGCCCCAAGGGGGCAATCCATGAAAGCGCGCGGCCGTTGCGCGGCCCTGATGCTGGTGCTCGCGTGGGCGGCGATGGGGCCGGCGTACGCGGACATCAAGGCTTCGCTCGATACCCAGCAGATCGCCGTGGGCGACACCGTGCAGTTGACTCTGGAGCACGATGGCCGCGCCAGCGGCCAGCCCGACCTCACGCCGCTGCAGCAGAGCTTCGACATTCTGGGCACGAGCAGCAGCACCATGATCGAGCTGGTCAACGGCAGCGCCTCGCAGAAAACCGAAGTCGTCCTGACCCTGGCGGCAAAGCACGGCGGACACCTGACCATTCCCGCGATCACCTGGGACGGCGAGCGCAGCCAGCCCTTGTCACTCACCGTGTCGGGGCCGGATGGCGCGGCACAGCCAGACGGCACCCCGGCACAAGCGGTGCCCACGGTCTTCATGGAGACGAGCGTGTCGCCGGAGCAGCCTTATGTGCAGGCCGCCGTGCAATTGACCGTGCGCCTGTTTGCGGCAGACACCCTCTACCACGCCGACCTCGAGCTGCCCGAGAGTGGTGATGTGGTCGCGAAGCAGGTCGGCTCCGACGAGACCAGCGCGGTCGAGCGCAACGGCCGGTCCTACCAGGTCTTCACTCGCCACTATCTCCTCTTTCCGCTGCACAGCGGCAAACTGACTCTGCAGGGACCCGTGCTCGATGCCGAGCTGGCAATGAGGCAGCCGCGCAGGCCTTTCGGCGCCGATCCGTTCGGCGGCGGATTCTTCGGCGGACCGCTGTTGCGGACGGTGCGGCCCGTTCGAGTGCACGGCAAGCCCATCGTGCTGGCGGTGCGCGCGCGTCCGGCGAACGCCGTCGGCAGTTACTGGCTGCCGGCCCGCGACGTCACCCTGAGCGCCGCCTGGACGCCGGCGAAGCTCACCGCGCAAGCGGGTGACCCGGTCACCCTCGACCTGACCCTGACGGCCACCGGACTGACCGCGGCGCAGCTCCCCGATCTCGCATCTCTGTTGAGTCTGCCGCCCGGCCTCAAGTCCTATCCGGATCAGCCGAAGCTCGACGACTCGGCGCGGAGCGGCACGCTCGTCGGCACCCGCGACCAGACCATCGCCTTCATGGCAGACTCGCCCGGGCGCTACACGATCCCCGCGCTCACGGTGAGCTGGTGGGACACCCAAACCAACCAGCCCCGGGTGGTGCGCCTGGCGGCGCGAACGCTGAGCATCGTTGCGGCGGCGGGCAGCGCTCCCGCGACCGCCTCAACCGCATCAGGCGCCCCCTCTACATCAAGCATACCCTCTACATCAGGCGTCGCCGCTCCGCCAGCCTCCACGACACCAACGCCCGCTGGCCGCGCGGCGCCGGCGCCGGCGCCAGGAGCATCCCAACATGCTCCCACCGCGGCGTCAGCGCAAAAGTCCGCCCCCGCAAACGGCTCGTCGGAGTGGGAATGGATCAGTCTCGGCCTCGCGACCGTATGGCTCGCGACTCTCGCCGGCTGGCTGTGGTCGCGACGGGCGCGCCTGGCGCGGACCAAGGCGTCCCCGCCGCGGCACCTGCCGCCGGCGCCGCCGCAAGCTGCGCCCGAGCCTGGCAGGGAACGCGCGGCCTTTCGCGCGGCGTGTGAGGCCAACGACGCCCACGCGGCCAGAGCGCATCTACTGTCCTGGGCGACGGCGCTCTGGGGCACGACGCCGGCAGGTGTCAGTGCGATCGCCGCGAGGCTCGGCAATGCCGCGGTAGCCGACCTGCTCCGCGACCTCGATCGCGCCTGCTACGCGGGCGGCGCGTGGCAGGGGCAGGCGCTCGGCGGCGCGCTCGCCGAGCTGCCGCCGCCGCACGACAGGGACGCGCGGGCGCGCAACGGATTGGCGCCGCTGTATCCCTGAGCCATCCGGCTCTAGTCGGGCCTGCCGAAACCGCCGCCGCCCGGGGTCTCGATGACGAAGACATCGCCCGGTTCCATCGCGACCGTCGCCGTCGCCGTCAGACACTCGACGGCTCCCGAGGCGCGACGGACCCAATTTTTCCCGAGCTGCCCCGAGCCGCCACCTTGCAACCCGAATGGCGGCACGCGGCGCCGGTTGGAGAGGATGGCAGCGGTCATGGGTGCCCTGAAGCGGACTTCCCGCACGACGCCGTTGCCGCCGCGGCACCGGCCCTGCCCGCCCGATCCTTTTCGAATGGCAAAGCGGTCGAGAATGACGGGGAAGCGCCACTCCAGCACTTCCGGGTCCGTCAGCAGACTGTTGGTTGCGTGTGTTTGCACGGCGTCCGTGCCGTCGAAGTCGGGCCCCGCCCCGGAACCGCCGCAGACGGTTTCGTAGTACTGGTGCGCACCATCGCCGAACGTGAAATTGTTCATCGTGCCCTGTGCGCCGGCCAGGACCCCCAAGGCGCCGTACAGCGTGTCGATGATCGTCTGGCTCGTCTCCACGTTACCCGCTACGACCGCCGCGGGATATCGCGGCCGCAGCATCGAGCCTTCCGGAATGGCGATCTGCAGCGGTATGAGACAGCCGTCGTTCATCGGGATGTCGTCCGCGACGAGAGTACGAAAGACATAGAGCACAGCCGCGCGCGAGATCGCAGGCGGCGCGTTGAAGTTGTTGGGCCGTTGCGCGCTGGTGCCGTTGAAGTCGATGCGCGCGCTGCGCGCGGCGCGATCGATCGTGATCCGTACCCGGATCACGGAGCCATCATCCATTTCGTAGGCGAACTGCCCGTCGTGTAGAACGTCGAGGACGCGCCGGACAGCCTCCGCCGCATGATCCTGAACGTGCCGCATGTAGGCGTTCACGACCTGCAGCCCGAAATGACCCACCATCCGGCGCAGCTCCTGCGCACCCTTGGCGCAAGCCGCCACCTGCGCCTTGAGATCGGCGATGTTCTGCTCCGGGTTGCGCGAAGGATGCGCTCCGCCGCGCAACAGCGCGAGAGTGTCATCCTCGCGGAACCGCCCCGCGTCGACCAGCAGGAGATTGTCGATCAGCACGCCCTCCTCCGTGATCGTACGACTTCCCGGCGGCATCGACCCTGGCGTGATGCCGCCGATATCGGCATGATGCCCACGTGAGGCGACGTAAAAGTGCGGCTCCGCACTCGCCGCCGTCACGGCGTCGAAGACAGGCATGATGACCGTGATGTCCGGCAGATGCGTGCCGCCGTTGTAGGGCGCGTTGAGCGCGTAGACGTCCCCCCGCAGCATGCCGCGCCCATCCACCTTGCGATCCCGTGCCGCGATGATGACCTTCACGCTCTCACCCATAGAGCCGAGGTGGATCGGCATGTGTGGGGCGTTCGCGATCAACGCGCCCTCACGGTCGAAGACCGCGCAGGAGTAATCCAGGCGCTCCTTGATGTTGACGGAGCGCGAGGTGCTCTGCAGGGCAACACCCATCTGCTCCGCGATCGACATGTAGAGATTGCCGAACACCTCCAGCATGACGGGATCGGCATCGGTTCCCATCGCCGCGCGTTTGGGCAGGGCCGCGACGCGCTCGAGAACGAGATTTTCCAGCCGATCGACAGTCGCGCGCCAGCCAGGCTCCACGACCGTGGTGGCTGACGCCTCGATGATGACCGCCGGCGCGGCGATCACGTGCCCGCGGCGAAGATCAACGCGGGAATAGATCGGCGTATCGGCCGCCGCCGTACCGAACCAGATCGGCCGCCGCGCGCGCACCGGAGGCGGCCCGACCGCCGCGACGGCAGCCTCCGCCGAGAAACTCTGTGCCTCGCCGGTGCCGACGACTTCGACCGACGCCGCCTCCACGACCAAACGCTGGCCCGGAACGTCGAATCCGAATCGGGCCCGATGCGCGGCCGCGAACGCCGCGGCAACTGCGGCGGTTTCGCCGAAGGGGATGACCAGCGCCAGATCCGTGCCTTCGTATTTGAGGTGCAGGTGACGCAGCACCGTGGTGTTGCCTGCGGCGACACCCTGCGCGGTCATTTCCGCCATGGCCGCGCGCTCGAGGTCGGCGAGGATGCGCTGCAGCTCCGGCCGCAACGCCTCGGCGAGCGGTGTCTCCACGGCCTTCTGCTTGAGCACGCGCAGGTCGGCCAATCCCATGCCATAGGCCGACAGCACTCCCGCCAGGCGATGGATGAGGATCCGGCGCATGGAGAGCGCATCCGCCACCAGGCAGGCGTGCTGTCCGCCCGCGCCGCCGAAGCAGGCCAGCGTGTAGCCCGTGACGTCATGACCGCGCTGAATGGAGATCTGCTTGATGGCATTCGCCATGTTCTCCACGGCGATCCGCAGGAATCCCTGCGCGAGCTCATGAGGCGACCGCCGCACCCCCGTGGCCCGCTCCACTTCTTCCGCCATCGCGGTGAACTGCGCCTCGACGGCCGCCCCATCGATCGCGGCATCCGCACCCGGCCCAAACACGTGCGGGAAGAACTCCGCCTGCAGCCGGCCCAACATGACATTGCAGTCTGTCACCGTGAGCGGCCCACCGCGCCGATAGCATGCCGGTCCGGGAATGGCGCCCGCGGATTGCGGGCCCACCCGCAGCCGGATACCGTCGAAACGGCAGATCGAGCCCCCGCCCGCCGCGACTGTATGGATGTGCATCATCGGCGCGCGGATCCGCACGCCGGCCACGAGAGTCTCGAACGTGCGCTCGAGCTCACCCGCGTAATGGGACACGTCGGTCGAGGTGCCTCCCATGTCGAACCCGATGACCCTCTCCGCCCCCGCGTCCGTCGCGGTGCGTATCATGCCGACGATGCCGCCGGCAGGCCCGGAGAGGATGGCATCCTTGCCGTGAAACCTGCGCGCCTCCACCAGGCCGCCGTTCGACTGCATGAAGAGCAGCCGCGCGCCTTCGCCAAGCTCGCCGCCCACCTGGTCCACGTACCTGTGCAGGACCGGGGAGAGGTATGCGTCCACCACGGTGGTGTCGCCCCGCCCCACCAGCTTGATGAGCGGACTGACTTCGTGACTCACCGACACCTGGGTGAAGCCGATCTCACGCGCAAGCTGCGCGAAAGCGCGCTCGTGCCGCGGGAAGCGATAGCCGTGCACGAACACGATTGCAACCGCACGGATGCCGTCCGCAAAGGCGCGCTGCAACTCGGCGCGCGAGCGCTGCGGGTCGATCGGGACCAGGACCTCGCCTTCGGCGCTCAGGCGTTCCCGGACCTCGAGCGCGCGCTCGTACAGCACCTCCGGCAGCACGATATGCCGATCGAAGAGCCGCGGGCGGTTCTGATAGCCGATCCGCAGCGCGTCGGCGAACCCGGCCGTGATCGCGAGCAGCGTGCGCACACCGCGGCGCTCCAGTAGCGCGTTGGTCGCGACGGTCGTCCCCATCTTGACCGCCTCTATCGCCTCAGGAGGGAACGGCGCGCCTCTCTGCAGGCCGAGGACCCGGCGAATGCCTTCCACCGCCGCATCGGAATACTGGTCCGGACTCTCGGACAACAGCTTCTGAGTGCGCAGGCTCCCGTCAGGTGCGCGCGCCACGATGTCCGTGAAGGTGCCTCCCCGGTCGATCCAGAACTGCCAGCCGACGGGGCTCATCGGCTACATGGCGTTGCCGGCGAAAGATTCGGCCTGCAGGCGATCGAGGAACGATTGCAGCTCCGCCGCGCGCTCCGCGCCGATTTTCCGCGCCGTCCGGGTGATGAGCCTGGGCGGAATGTCCTTGAGGAACCCGCGGAGCGTCTTCACGGCCGGCGCGAAGCTCGGCGCCTTGGCGCCGGTGAGGGCGATGAGGCGCGCCGCGCCGATGTCACCCAGGAAATCGAGCGAGTCGGCATCGTGCAGCACGATGGCGTTGGGATCGCTGCCGGCAGCGCTGTAGAACATGTGGCCGCGCTCCGCGGCCTGCACCGCCGGGAGCTTCTGCATGGGAAAGCCCGTGCCGCCGAGCATGGCGCGCGCCTGTCGCGCGGCACATTCGCCGTGCTCCATCTTCGGCCCCTTGCAGGGCATGAAGGCCGACATGTCATGCAGAAACGCGGCGGCAAACAACACGTCCTTGTCGATCTGCAGGCCATCGCCCTGTGCGAGCCGCACCGCCATCAGGTAATCACGCTCGGAATGCTGCCAGCCCCAGGCCGGATGCAGGAACCTGGCATGGGTGAGCTCGTAGAGCTTGACCTTCCAGGGCGCATCGAGCGGAACTCCCGCCGGGGTCACGGTCGGCGCTGCGCCGGAAACTGCCGGCGCAATGGCGCCCAGCGTGAGAATCAGAAGCGCTGTGGTAACCAATCTCGTGCTCATGGATTGCTCGCTTTCGGCCTAGTGCGGCAGGGATTGCAGCCAGCGGATCAGGACCGCCGCCAGTGCGATGCGATGATCGGAATAGACGTGGTCGGTATCCAGATGCACGGCGGTGACGGAGGGATCGCGGCGGGCGCGCAATGCGCTCACCAGCGCGCCGTCCGACGCCCCGTACCTGTCATTGGCGGTGATGACGAGCAGGGGCACACGGTCGATCGCGTCATAGGTCCGATCGAATCGCCACGCCCTCGCGTGAGCCACCAGCTCATCGGCCATCTGCTCCGCTGTTACGTCCGCCAGGGACTCCATCAGACCCGACATCCGCTCGACCAGCTGCGCGTGCGGCATGCTGCCGGCGAAGTCCCTGCTCATGTCGGCTGCGGAAATCAGCGCGACCCCGGCCAGCCGATGATCACGCGCCGCGGTCTCCACGGCGACCCAGCCGCCCATGCTGTGGCCCACGATCACGATGCGGGCCGTGGCGATGCCGAGGCTCGCGGCGACGGCTGGGCTACGCAGGTAGGCCAGTACCGCCTGCGCGTCCTGCGGACAATGGGCGAAGCGAAAGCTGCCGGGGCTGCCCCATGAGCCGCGGTAAAAGAAGGTGATGGCATTCCACCCGGCGCGCCGCACCGCCTGTACCAGATCCAGGTTCTTCTCGTTACCCGGAAGACCGACGAAGAAGAGAGCGGTGGGGTGAGAACCCGCGCCCTGCGCCAGATAGGCGATGCCGTTGATCATCACGCCGCCGGCGGGAATGTGCAGCACTTCCATCCGCGGCGGATGCCGCGAGTCGGGAGGCGGGTCGGTGTAGACGGCTGGCGGGATCGCCGCGGCCGCCCATGCGCCGCGGCACGTCATCGCAAGTCCGATCAACAGCAACGCCTGTCCCGACATGTTTCGGCGGATCATGGTTCATCTCCCCCCTCGCCGTTACAGTCTACCTGGCCGGCGACCCCGAATCCTCGCGGTTCTCCTGGCCATTGCGCTCATCCTGCATCCAGCGGTCCACCACCTGGTCGAGAACCGTGAGCGGCAGGGCGCCGTGCTCCAGAATGGCCGCGTGGAACTCCTTGATGTCGAACCGCGATCCCAGCTCGTCCCTGGCTTTCTGCCGCAGGCGCTGAATGTCGAGCTCCCCGATCATGTAGGAAAGCGCCTGGCCCGGCCACGCGATGTAACGGTCGACCTCGGTGTCGATGTTCTGCTCGGCGAGGGCGCTGTTGTCCTCGAAGTAACGCACGGCCTGCGCGCGCGTCCAGCCCTCGGAGTGCATGCCCGTGTCGACGACCAGCCGTACGGCCCGCCACATCTGGTAGTCCAGGTAACCGAACTTCGCATAGGGGCTGTCATAAAGCCCCATGTCATCGCACAGCGTCTCCGTGTAGAGCGCCCAGCCCTCGCCGAAGGAGCTGTAATAGTCGAAGCGGCGGAAGTCCGGCAGGTTCGTCAGCTCCATCTCGATCGGAATCTGGAGCTGGTGGCCGGGACGAGCCTCGTGACAGGTGAGCACCTGGATCTCGTATTTCGGCCGGCTCTCCGGCTTGTAGAGGTTGACGGACATGTAGCCGGCAACACTGCCGTCGCCGGCCGGCGGATCCGAGTAAGCCGGATAGGTGTCGGGCGCCAGTGACGCCGGGATCGGGCGGATGCCATACGGCACGCGCGGCAGTATCCGTACCGGGAACTCCTTCACCAGGAGGGGATCCACGCGCTTGGCGGCAGCGCGGTAGGCGTCGATGAGGTTCCGCGGATTCTTGTAATAGAAACGGGGATTCGTGCGCAGGTAGCGAACGAAATCCTTGTAGCTGCCCTTGAACCCGACCTGTTTGAACACCTGCTCCATCTGCGCGTGGATCTCGGCGACCTTGCGCAGGCCCATGGCGTGTATCTGGGCCGGCGTCAGATTGGTGGTCGTGTACTCGCGGACCTGAAATGCGTAATACGCCTTCCCGTTGGGCAGCGCCTCGGCAGCGATGCTCGCGCGGCAGTGCGGCAGGTACTCGTGATCGAAATACTGCTGGAATTCGCGGTACGCCGGCGTGACTTCACCGGCGATCGCCGCCTTCGCATCGGCGCGCAGCCTGGCCTGCTCGGCCGGCGGAATGATGTCCGGCATCTTCTCGAAGGGCGCGTACATCGGGCTCTTCGCGGGGTCTGCCACCACGTACGGCACGATCTGGTGCGGTACGCGCTGCATCACCACCCGCGGCTCCGTCATGCCCTCCGCCACCCCCTTTTTGAGGAGGGCGATGGTCTCGTCCATGTAGGGCTTGAAGGTCTGCAGCCGGTGGACGAAGTTGCGGTAATCGGCCTCGTTCTCGAAACGCAATGACTGCGTCAGCCTCCTCAGGGTCTGGACGCCGTCGAGCTCGGTGACGGGCATCAGGTAACCCTTGAGCCCGTACTCCTCGACCTGCATCCCGTAGCGGTACTTGAAGAGGTCGTAGGTGATCAGGTCCTCGCCGGCGAGGGCGCTGCGGTCGACGGCTGCGAGCTTCTGCAACGCCTGGGCGTCCTCCTGATGCTCGCGCGCCAGCGTCGCCAGACTGACATCGGGCCAGTAGGCGTCATATTCGTGGAAGCCGTCCGCGGAAGCCTCGAGCGGGTCTTCCCGCATTTCCCGCCGCCATTCGGCTGTCACGAGATCGTGCAGAGCCGCGGCCGCCGTGTTTGCGGCTGCTGCCGCGGCCGCCGGAGCGGCGCTACCGGCCAAGCCCACTGCGCCGGTGAGGAGTACGGAAGCGATGGTGGCGGGCGCGATTCTGACCATGGCCGGACTCCAACGATCGGGCCGCCGCTGGCGGCAGGCAGGTGTTGAAGCTACCACGAAGCGGCCGCGGGACAGGCTTCCTCCGTCGCCTCGCCCTTTCGGCTGGGCGCGCGCGCCTAGTCCATTTTTGGCCGGGTCTTTTCCGGCAGCGCCACGCTGAGCTCCAGCACCTCGTGACCTTCTTCCTGTCCGAGGTTGATCTGGACCGCCTCCGGATCGACGTTGACGTACTTGTGGATGACCTGCAGGATCTCCCGCCGCAGAAGCGGCAGATAGTCCGGGCTGCCGCGCGCGCTGCGCTCCTGCGCGACGATGATGCGCAGACGCTCCTTGGCGACGCTGGCGGAGGAGGGCGGGCGGCGAAAGAGAGCTAGCAGCCCCACGTCAGCCTCCGAACATGCGCGCAAAGAAGCCTCTCTTCGGCTCCTCCAGGAACCGCAGCGGCAGGCTCTCGCCGAGGAGGCGCGCGACGGCATCATCGTAGGCCAGCGAAGCATCGCTCTCGTCATTGAGAATGACGGGAACACCAGAATTGGAAGCGGCAAGGACATCCGGGGACTCCGGCACCACACCTATCACATCGAGCCCCAGGATCTCCTTCACGTCGTCCACGCTCATCATCTCTCCGCTCGCGACCCGCCTCGGGTTGTATCGCGTCAGCAGGAGATGTTCCTTGACGCCGCCATTACCCTGCTCCGCCCGCTGTGTCTTGCTGGCGAGGAGCCCCAGGATGCGGTCGGAGTCGCGGACCGAGGACACTTCGGGGTTGACGACCACCACCGCGCGGTCGGCGTAGTACATCGCGAGGTGCGCGCCCTTCTCGATGCCGGCGGGAGAGTCGCAGAGGATATAGTCGAACCCCTCAGCGATCAGCTCGTCGAGCACGCGTTTGACGCCCTCGGCCGTCAACGCGTCTTTGTCGCGGGTCTGCGAAGCGGCGAGAACGTGCAGCGTGTCCAGGCGTTTGTCCTTGATGAGCGCCTGCTTCAGCGTGCAGTCGCCCTGGATGACGTTCACGAAGTCGTACACGACCCGGCGCTCGCAACCCATGATGAGGTCGAGATTGCGCAAGCCGATGTCGAAGTCGATCACCACGACACGCTTGCCGCGCCGCGCGAGGCCGCATGCCACACTGGCCGAGGTGGTCGTCTTGCCGACGCCGCCCTTGCCGGAAGTCACCACGATGATCTCGGTCAAATCTCGCTCCTACGGTACGTCAACAGCAAGTCACTGAGCAGCCCAGGGCCGCTCCCTGGGCTGCGGGATCGAATGCGGCCATACGGCCCGGCCGCGCACAAAATCGCCTGGAGCGATTTTGGACGGCGGTAGCCGGCCCGAAGGGCTTGGCGCAGGATCGCGCCAGGCAAAGCGACAGGATGCCGGCTTTGCGCCAATCAAACCACTGCGAAGCGCAAATTGTCGCCATCCAGCCACGCCTGTACGGGCTGGCCGGCGAGCTCCGGCGGCAGGGTCTCGAAAACCCGGAATACCCCTGCGACCGACACGAGCTCGGCCCGGAATTCCTGACAGAACACGCGCGCGCTGGTCTCGCCCCGCGCTCCGGCGACGGCGCGACCGCGCAGCGGGCCGTAGATATGCACGCAGCCGTCCGCGATGGCTTCCGCGCCGGCGCCTACGGTGGACGTGACCACGAGATCGCGGCCTCGTGCGTAGATGCGTTGCCCCGAGCGCACCGGCTGGTGTTGCATGAGTGCCGGGATTCCCTGCCACTGCTCCGCACGCTCCGCCGGCTGCACGACGGGTACATTCTGGGCCGGGGTCTGCGGCCGGAACGGCGCGAGCACGGGCAACTCCAGCCCAGCCGACAGAGCCTCGACCGCGGCGGAGCTGCCGATGAGTCCCACGGGCAGCATGCCCGCGCGGCGAACCGCGTCCATCACCGGACGCATCTCCTCGAGCTGCGGGTCTCTGCCGAGCACCGTCAGATCCAAACACACGCCGGTGCGCTGAAAGAAAAGCGGCGCGCTCGCGACGCGGCCGGTCAGCTCATCGAGAATGGCGCCGGGATCGGTCGAGCGCAGCCGCATCTGGATCAGGCCCACCTGCCCGAAACGAATGTCGATCGCCGGCGCCGCAGCGGCGGCGGCATCCGAAGGCTTCGTCATCATCGGTATTGCCGACATGTCAGACTTTGCGAATCTTTAACTGCGCCCGGCAAAGCCTCTCCCCTCTGCGCGTGCTGCGCGCCCCCAGTACGATGCGGGATGGCGTGCAGTGTACCGGCTTACTTTCGCCGCCGCACGCCTCTGACCGGCTCCGCTTCGAGGGGATTCTCCGGCCAGTGATGTTTCGGGTAGCGGCCCCGCAGGTCCTTGCGCACCTCGGCGTACGCGCCGCGCCAGAAGCTCGCCAGATCGCGCGTCACTTGCACCGGCCGCTGCGCCGGCGAGAGCAGCTTGAAGGTGATGGGCACCCGTCCGCCGCCGATCCGCGGCGTCGCCGTGAGGCCGAAGACCTCCTGCAGGCGCACCGCCACCGCGGGGGCGCTCTCGTCCAGGTAGTCGATGCGCACCCGCGTGCCGCTCGGCACGGCGAGGTGGCTCGGCGCCAGGGAGTCGAGCTCGCGCCGCTCGTCCCAACTCAAGCGCGCGAGCAATGCATCGAGCAGCGGGATGCGGGCGAGGTGCTCGCGGCGGGTGACGCCATCCAGCCAGGGTGCGAGCCATTCTTCCATGCTTGCGGCGAGTGCCGCGTCGGCGAGGTCCGGCCAGCGCTCGAAGTCACCGCCGAGCCCGCGCACGAAGCCGGCGCGCGCCTGCAGGTCCCGCGTCTCGCGGCTCCAGGGCAGCGAGTCGATTCCGAGCTGGCGGATACCTTCCAGCATCGCGGCGCGCGCCGCCTCACGCGGCACTTCCGGCAGAGCGCTCTCTTCCAGCACGAGGCCGTCGAGCCGCAGCACCCGCCGGGCGAGGACCGCTTGCTCGCGCGCGTTCCACGTCACCGAGTCGCTGCGCTCCAGGCGCGAGGCCATGTGCTCATCGATCTCCTCGCGCGAGAGCGGCGCCGCGAGCCGGATGCGCGCGTCCCGCTCACGGTCATCGAGATCGACCGCGACGATCAGTTGCTGGCGCGAGAGTCCCTGCGGCTCGACGAAATGCGCGCCGCGACCATTGGTCAGCGTGAAGCGCCCCTCGCCGCCGGCACGCTGCCGCCCGATGCGATCCGGAAAGGCGAGCGCGAGCAGCCCGCCGACGGAGTCGCCGCGTGTCAGTCCGCTCGCACTGGAAGCGGCAGGGGTCCCGAGTTGCCGCAGCAGCTCGCGCGAACCGCGCCGGGCTCTCTGCAACGCCGCACGGTCGATCCCGACGGCGTCGCTCTCGCCCCGCAGCGCTTCGATGCGACCGCGGATGTCCGCGTCACGGGCACCCGCGGTGCCGCGCAGGAGATCCCGCTCCGAGAGCAGCGCCGCAAGATCCGCGGCGAGCGGCAGGGAGTCGGTCTCGCTCGCCCGCAGCAGCATGTGCGCCAGCCGCGGATGGACGCCGAGCCGTGTCATCTCGCGGCCGTGAGGCGTGATGCGGCCGCCCGCATCCAGAGCCCCCAGACGTTCGAGCAAGTCGCGCGCGCTCGCCAGCATGGCGGCCGGCGGCGGATCGAGCCACCTGAGCCCGGCGGCATCGCGTACTCCCCAGCTCGCGAGCTCGAGGGCAAGCGGCGTCAGATCCGCCTCGGCGATCTCCGGTGGGCTGAACGGAGCCAGGCTGCGCTGCGCGCCCTCACTCCAGGCGCGGTAGCACACGCCCGCCTCCACCCGCCCGGCTCTCCCCTGTCGTTGCTCCGCAGACGCGCGCGAAATGCGCTCCGTCTCGAGGCGGCTCATGCCCGTCGCCGGATCGAAGCGCAGGCGCCGCACCAGTCCGGAGTCGACGACCACGCGCACACCCGGAATGGTGAGACTCGTCTCGGCGATGTTGGTGGCGAGCACCACACGGCGCGCGTCCGCCGCCCCCCGCCGCGCGCCCGAGGCGGCGGGCCTGAGCGCCGCCTCCTGTTCCTCGCTCGATAGCTCCCCATACAGCGGCAGGATTTGCAGCGGCCCCGTGCCGGCGGACGCCGGCGGCGAGCCCTCGAGCAGTGCCCGCACACGATGAATCTCCCGCGCTCCCGGAAGAAAGACCAGCACGTCCCCGTGCTCCTCCTCCACCGCGCGCCGCACGAGCCTCGCCGTGAGCGCCTCCGGAGATTCCGCGGTTCCACGGGAGAGTCCGGTCTCGGGCAGGGGCGGCAATCCCTTGCCCGCGTATCGCGTCTCCACCGGGAAAGACCTGCCATGTGCGGCGATGACCGGCGCATCAGCCAGCAGCCTCGACACGGCGGCTCCTTCCAGAGTCGCCGACATGACCAGGATCCTGAGATCGGGCGTCACGCTCTCGCGCGCGTCCAGCGTAAGCGCGAGGCCGAGATCCGCCTGCAGGCTGCGCTCGTGGTATTCATCGAAGAGGACAGCAGCGAACCCTTCCAGCGCCGGGTCGGTCTGCAGCATCCGTGTCAGCACTCCTTCCGTCACGACTTCGATGCGTGTATTCCTCGATACCTTGGTATCGAGACGCATGCGATACCCGATAGTGCTTCCGACCGCTTCCCCCAATGTCTGTGCCATCCGCAGGGCCACCGCGCGCGCAGCCAGCCGTCGCGGCTCCAGCATCAGGATGCGCTTATCCGCCGCCCAAGGCTCGTCGAGCAACACCAGCGGGACGACGGTGCTCTTGCCCGCTCCCGGCGGCGCCGTGAGCACCGCGGACTCATGCTCCTGAAGCGTGCTCCGCAGCAGCGGCAGCGCTTCATCTATCGGTAACCCGGAAGCCATCTCAGGAGGCGCGCGAGCATCCGCTCACAGGCGCCAGATGTAGTAAGCGAAGAACAGCCAGCCCAGGATGAGCAGAACTCCGCCCGCGGGTGTCACGATCCCGACCCAAGGCGGCGCACCCAGACTGAGCGCGTAGAGGCTGCCGCAGAAAAGCACGATCCCGCTGAATATCGCCCGCGGCGCGCTCACGAAGCTCTGGACCGCCGTCCGCTGGGCCGCCGTCAGGTCATCCGGATGCAGGCCCCGGAGCAACACACCCAGGACCAGCAGTCCAAGAGAATGGTAGAACTGATAGCGCACCGCCGTGTCGTATGCGGTCAGCCGGCTCGCGCTCAAGTGCCCGGCCAGCGTATGGGCACCCAACGCGCCGGCGATCGTCGCTAGCGCCAGCGAAACCCCCGCGGTCGGCAGCACCCAGCGCGCATAGAAGCCCATCCTCGCGCTCGGCGCCCTAGGACCCTGATTGACCCTGGCGGCCCTGATCCAGCGAGCCCAGCAGCGGTCGGATCAGATCGAGCGGCAGCGGAAACACGATCAGGGTCGACTTGTCGTGCGCGATGTCCGCCAGCGTCTGCAG
Source organism: Steroidobacteraceae bacterium (assembly GCA_036278795.1). Lineage (GTDB taxonomy): Bacteria > Pseudomonadota > Gammaproteobacteria > Steroidobacterales > Steroidobacteraceae > 13-2-20CM-66-19. The sequence continues at coordinate 125,193 of DASUKK010000016.1, forward strand.
ATACCGCAGCTGCAGCGAGCTCGAGTTCTGCGACAGGGCCTGCGCCGCCTCCACCAGTGCCTGCGCGGCCTGCTTCTCGCCCTCCGCATTGATGACCTTGGCGCGCCGCGAGCGCTCGGCTTCCGCCTGTCGCGCCATCGCGCGAACCATGCTCTCGTCGAGGTCCACGTCCTTGATCTCCACGTTGGCCACCTTGATTCCCCAGGCCTCCGTGCTCTGGTCGAGGATCCGCTGGATATCGGAGTTGAGCTTCTCCCGCTGCGCCAGCAGGTCATCGAGCTCGTGCTGGCCCAGTACGGAGCGCAACGTCGTCTGCGCCACCTGGCTGGTGGCTTCCCAGGCATTCGCCACCTGGATGATCGCGCGGCCGGGATCGACGATGCGGAAATAGACGACCGCATTGACCTTGACCGAGACGTTGTCGCGGGTGATCACATCCTGTTTCGGCACGTTGAGCACGATGACTCGCAGGTCCACCTTGCTCATCTTCTGTATGACCGGCCAGAGCAGAATGACGCCCGGGCCGCGGATGCCGGTGAAACGTCCGAGCGTGAACATCACGGCGCGCTCGTACTCGTTCAGGACCTTGATGGCACTGAACAGCAGCAGCGCGACGATGACGATGACGACGACGGCAGCGTAGGGCATGAGCGTCTCCGGGCGAAGCCGGCCGTTTTATTGCAACGGCTCAACCCACAATGTTAGACCTTCCACCTTCACGACGCGCGCCGCCTGCCCGGCCTTCAGGGGCACTGTGCTGGCGGCGTTCCAGAGCTCGCCGCCATACCGGACGCGTCCGCGCGCCGCGATGTCTTCCGCCGCCTCGACCACGGCCCCGAGCATCGCCTGTGTGCCGGTCACGACCGGACTGCGCGCCGCGTGAGTGGCAAGATACACGATCCCGAGGATGACCAGCCCGCCCACCGTTGCGAGGCCTCCGATGAGGGGCAGCGCCACCTCCATGCCTGGGGCGCCCGAGAAAAGGATGAGCGAGCCGACGACGAAGGCGATGAGGCCGCCGATGCCGAGCGAGCCATAGGCAGGGAAGAAAAACTCCGCGGCCATCATCCCGGCGCCGACGACGAGCAACGCCAGACCCGCGAAATTGGTCGGCAGGAGCTCGAAGGCGAAGAGCGCGATGAGCAGGCAGATGACACCCACCACGCCCGGCAATACCCCGCCGGGGTGGTAACCCTCGAAGATCAGTCCCCAGATGCCTATCAGCAGCAGTCCGTAGGCGATCTCGGGATTGGTGATGATGGCGAGCAGGCGTATGCGCCAGTCCGGCTTGAGCCACGCGACCCGCACCCCCCGGGTATCGAGACGCACGGTCCGCTCGGCGATGCGGGTCTCGCGGCCATTGAGTTGGGTCAGCAGGCTGGTCACGTCGGGCGCGATGAGATCGATGACATGCTGCTGCAGCGCCTGGTTCGCGGGCAGGCTGGCCGCGCCCCGTACCGCCGCCTCCGCCCAGTCGGCGTTGCGGCCGCGCAGCTGCGCCAGCCCGCGGATGTAGGCGATCGAGTCGTTGAGGACCTTGCGCTGCTCGGCACTCATGGGTGGCTCGGGCTCCTCGGCGGGAGCCGTCTGGTCCGCGTTGTTCGCGCCGTTCGCACCGACCTTTTTGTTCGTCTCGTGCGCCTGTTTCGCCTCGTCCGCTTTGCCCGTTTTCTTCGCTTTGTCCGCCTTGGCGGGCCTTTCAGGGTTCTGCGCGGGCGGCGCCGGCTCGGAGCCGCCGATCGACACCGGGGTAGCTGCGCCGAGATTGGTCGCGGGCGCCATCGCGGCGAAGTGACACGCGTAAAGAATGTATGTGCCGGCACTCGCGGCCCGGGCGCCTGACGGCGCGACATAGGCCACGACCGGCACGGACGATGCCAGGATGGCGCTGATGATCTCGCGCATGGAGCTGGACAAACCGCCGGGGGTATCGATCTCCAGGATCACGAACGGGCTGCCTCGCTTCCGGGCGGTGTCGAGTCCGTGCTCGATGTACTGCGCCGTCGCGGGCCCGATCGCGCCGCGGATCTCGAGCCCGAGCGCGGATGAGCGGACCTGTGCCGGCGCGGGCGTTGCAGTCGCCCCGGTGCCCGCCGAAGCGACTGCGGACATCACGATTACCGCAGCGACGCGAGCAAGAATCGATGGAAGACTCATCCGCTCAACACGCCGTCGGGCGTCCTCAGGGAGAAATGCCTCCCGCCAGTGTCTCGATTTTACGCCCCCGAGGGGTCCGCCGTCCTTCGGCGAGCAAGGGACTCCCGATTTTCCGGGCCAACGCCCGCAACGATCAGACCCCGGCACCCGAGCCAATCCCCCGCCGGCCGCTGTCTCAACGCTTGGGCGTGCGCGGCAGACCGGTGTGCTGAGTGCGAAATGGCCGGCTGCGCTCTTTTGCGTGTGCCCGCCGCCCCTCGGCCTCGCCGCCCGTTCCCGCCGGCTGGTACGCGGGCACGAGCTGCTGCCTGCCGTTACCGATCAGATCGGTGCGGCCCATGCGGCGCAGCGCCTCCCGCAGCATCGGCCAATTGTTGGGATCGTGATAGCGCAGGAAGGCCTTGTGCAGCCGGCGCACCTTCAGGCCCTTCGGCACCCGCACCTCACCGCCCGTGCGGCTCAGGCGCTTGAGCGGATTCCTGCCGGAGTGGTACATCGCCGTCGCGGTCGCCATCGGTGAAGGCAGGAAGGCCTGCACCTGGTCGGCGCGAAAGCCGTTCTTCTTCAGCCACAGGGCGAGCTCCAGCATGTCCTCATCCCGCGTGCCGGGATGGGCCGCGATGAAGTAGGGAATGAGGTACTGCTCCTTCCCCGCCTCGCGCGAGTAGCGGTCGAAGAGCGCCTTGAAGCGGTCATAGGCGCCGATTCCCGGCTTCATCATCATCGACAGCGGTCCCTCGGCAAGCGCTTCCGGAGCGATCTTGAGGTAGCCGCCCGTGTGATGCTGCGCCAGCTCCTTCACGTACTCCGGCGACTCGAGCGCGAGGTCATAGCGCACACCGGAGGCGATGAGCACCTTGCGGATGCCCGGCAGCTCGCGGACTTTGCGATACAGGCGCACGAGCGGCGCGTGATCGGTGTCGAGGTTGGGACATATGCCCGGGTAGACGCAGGAGGGCCGGCGGCAGGCGCTCTCGATCTCGCGGCTGCGGCAGGCGAGCCGGTACATGTTGGCGGTCGGCCCGCCCAGGTCGGAGATCACGCCCGTGAAGCCCGGCACTTCATCGCGGATGGCCTCGACTTCGCGCACGACCGAAGCCTCCGACCGGCTCTGGATCACCCGTCCCTCGTGCTCGGTGATGGAGCAGAACGTGCAGCCGCCGAAACAGCCGCGCTGGATGGCCACCGAGAAGCGGATCATCTTGTAGGCGGGGATGTTGGCATCGCCATAAGCCGGATGCGGCCGGCGGCGGAAAGGCCGCTCGTACACCCAATCCATCTCCGCCGTGGTCAGCGGGATGGGCGGCGGATTCAGCCACACCTCGATGTCGCCGTGGCGCTGCACCAGGGCCCGCGCATTACCGGGATTGGCTTCGAGATGCAGTATGCGGGAGGCGTGCGCATACAAGACCGGGTCGGCGGACACCTGCTCGTAGGAGGGCATGCGGATGACGCTGCGAGCGCGGTCGGCATTCTTGACGCGCCGCACGAAACGCACGACCTTTTCGGTACCGGGAGCCTCGGCAGTAGTCTGCGCGCAGCCCGATGCATTTTGTGGTGTTAGTGCCGCGCGGCCGCCGGGTGTGGTCCGCTCGGGCTCCATGGCGTAAGGATCGGGAGGCGGCGTGATCGGCCCCGGCGCATCCAGATGGGTCGAGTCGATCTCGATCCAACCTTCGGGCAGCGATTTGCGCGCGTATGCGGTGCCGCGCACATCGGTGATGTCGCGGATCGACTCTCCCGCCGCGAGTCGATGGGCGATCTCGCAGATCTGCCGCTCGCCGTTGCCGTAGATCAGGAGGTCGGCCTTGGCATCGAGCAGGACGGAGCGACGCACTTTCTCCGACCAGTAGTCGAAGTGCGCGATCCGCCGCAGCGACGCCTCGATGCCCCCGATGACGACCGGCACGTCCTTGAAGGCCTCGCGCGCGCGCTGCGCATACACGATCACGGAGCGATCCGGCCGCTTGCCCCCCGCACCCTCCGGCGTGTAGGCGTCGTCGCTTCGCACCCTGCGGTCAGCCGTGTAGCGGTTGACCATGGAGTCCATGTTGCCGGCGGTGATGCCGAAGAAAAGGTTGGGCCGGCCGAGCGCCGCGAACGCCTGCGCACTGTGCCAGTCCGGTTGCGCGATCATGCCGACGCGAAAGCCCTGCGCCTCGAGCACGCGGCCGACGATGGCCATGCCGAAGCTCGGATGGTCGACATAGGCATCGCCGGTCACGATGATGATGTCGCAGCTGTCCCAACCGAGCGTGTCCATTTCCTCCCGCGACATGGGTAGAAACGGCGCCGTGCCGAAACGCTCGGCCCAGTGCTTGCGGTACGCGGTGATGTCGCGAGCGGTCTGCATGCGCGTCAGTACAACAGGTACGCCTCTCGCTCGGCGAGCCACTCGGCTTCGTCCTTCGCCGCGAGCGCCTCGAGATCCGCCGGCGACGCCGCCGGATCGTCGACCCATTGCCGCAGCAGATCGCTGCCGTTGATCACATCGATCGCGAGCCGGTCGCGCTCGTACTCGTAGACGAAATCCCGCCACAGCGGATAGTCCGGCGCGAGACGCCGCAGCGCCTTGAAGGCGAGTGCCATCAGCCGCCAGGGGCGGAATGCCTCGTGCTCGTAGTAGATTTCGTCTTCGACGTGGATCTGCACCCCGGCACAGAGCTTGCCGACATGCTTGTAGAAAGTGGGCTCGAACCAACAGGGCCGCAACCGGCATCCGCGCATCCAGGACGGTGCCAGGTCGCGCATGGTCGTGAGGAGCGAGGGCACGTCGACGTCAGGCGCTCCGAAGAGCTCCAGCGGACGCGTGGTGCCACGCCCTTCCGAGAGCGTCGTTCCCTCAACCATCACGGTGCCGGCATAGCAGCGTGCCATCCATAGCGTTGGCGCGTTTGGGCTCGGGTTGACCCAGGTGCGCCGCCCCAGCGGCCAGCCGTATCCCGGCGCCGCTTGCGGCTGCCAGCCGTCGAGCGCAATGACCTGACAATCAACGTCGAGCTTCAGCGTCGAGACGAACCAGCGCGCCAGCTCCCCGAGCGTCAGCCCGTGCCGCATCGGCATCGGTCCCGGCCCGACGAAGCTCTCGCAGCCGGCACGCAAAGACAGACCCTCGACCGGCCGCCCGACGGGGTTGGGTCGATCGAGTACGAAGACGGTCTTGTGTTGCTTCGCCGCCTCCTCCAGGACGTACCGCAGCGTTGCCGCAAACGTATAGATGCGGCAGCCGACATCCTGCAGGTCGACCAGCAGGACATCGAAGCTGTCCATCATCTGTTGCGTGGGCCGTCTGACTTCGCCGTAGAGACTGAAGACGGGAATGCCATGCACCGGATCGATGAAATCGGACGACTCCTTCATGTTGTATTGCTTGTCGCCGCGCAGCCCGTGCTGCGGTCCGAAGGCCGCGCTCAACGTGACGTCACCCAGCGTCGCCAGGGCGTCCAGCGAATGCATGAGATTGCGCGTGACCGAGGCGGGGTGCGCCAGCAGCGCCACGCGGCGCCCCGCGAGCGGCCTGCGCAGCTGCGGCTCCTCGAGCAGACGGTCGATTCCAAACTTCATGGGATGATCAGGGGGTGGCTGGAAGCTCGAGCGTGAGCGCGAAGCTTTCCGTGTGGTGGAAATCCGGCCGGCCGGGCGGGTGGCACAGCGCCCAGTATGACAGCCTACCCTCCCGGTCCTCCACCACCGTGCTCAAGGCGATCCGCAGCCGCCCCGGGACCCCGTCAGGGGCGGTCCCCAGGGAAAGCAGCGCTCCGCTGAAGGCGACCTCGGCCTGCAGGTCGAGCCGCTCATCGCTGCGGCGCAGCGTGAGCCGCGGCGGTGCACGGAGGTCCACCGCTGCCATGTGCTGGCGGTGGGACTCGAAGCCATAGGCTGCCCATTGGCCCGAGGTTGAGAAATTGAGCTCCAGATATCGCGGCGAGAGCGCGAAGCTAACGAACGCCTCGAAGCAGGTATGCGCCCAGAGATTGTCCGCCCTGGCCGCATCGGCTGCCGGCGGAGGCACGCGGACCTGCTGCAGGTCCGCCTCGAGGACGTAGCGAAATCGCAGCACATCCGGACCTGCCAGCTCAGCCGATGCGGCAATGCGCCGCACCACCCTGCTCGGAGTATTCGGGTGCGCCACCAGGGAATGAAAAGAAGCGTCGGTCATAGGTGTTTGAGAATATCCCACCCCAGCTCGAACACACCGCGCACCACTCCGACGACGATCTTAGTGCCGGTAGCCGTAATGTCGACGACACCACGTATGGCGACGTGCCCGGCCTCAGCCAGCACCTCGTGAGAATGGCGGCGGGCGTAGGAAACCGCGCTTTGCTCGTCGGCGCGCGCGGCCTCCCTCTGCGCCGCATCGAGCTGCGCAACCGGCACTGCCGTGACCCGCACGCGCGCCGTGCCCTCCCCGTAGAAGCCCAGCCGCTGGGCAACGGCGGGCGTTGCATCGACGACGCGACCACCTACGAACGGGCCGCGATCGTTGACCATCGCCACCGCCTCACGGCCATTGGCGCGATTGCGAATCCTGACCCAGGTGCCGAACGGCAGCGTCTTGTGGGCGATCCGCATCGCGCCGGGCTCGAAGCGCGCGCCGCTCGCGGTGGGCCGGCCGGCATCCCCACGGCCATACCATGAAGCGATACCGCTCTCCTCGTAGCCGGCCCCGGAGTCGAGCACCCGGTAGCAGCCGTGCCCCGCCACGCAGTATCCACGGCCAGGTGCCTGTGCGCGTGGTCGGGAGGCGCATCCGGCGAGCGCCAGCAGCACCGCCGCGAGCACCACGGCGCTGAGTACATCGAGGTTGACGAGCGATTGACCACGCAGGTCTGTTCCGCGTGCGGTGCGCGCGGCGGCCCACAAGGTCGAGGGGGCCTCGTAGTGAGAGACTGGGTCTGTAGCGGATGCGGCGCTCGGCATGATCGGGACATCAACTCTGCCATCAATATCCTCGTCTCGGGCCGGAACGTCGGCCTCCAGAGGACGGAAATCCCCTCCCTTCAGGGAGGGCAAGACGCTAACTGCCCTGGTCCTCCTTCCACGTACCTCCAGGCATAGCATACTTTCGCGGATCGCGATTTACGGAGTCGAGTATGGCAGAACCTTCGAAAAGCACCGCGACGACCGCCGCACAGGGCGACACCAGCGCGAATGCGAGCCTCGTCTCGCAGCTCGACATGATGGTGCGGGCGCTATGGGCCTCTCCCGCCCGCAACGCCATCATGGCCCTCGGCGCTTCCGCCACCGCGGTCATCGTGCTCACTGCATACGGTCAGGTGCGTCTCAACCGCTGGAACCAGCCTTTCTATGACGCCCTCTCGCGGCGGAACCTGCGCCAGTTCGGGTACCAGCTCATCGTGTTCGCGGTGATCGCCGGGGCGCTCCTCCTGCTCAACGTCGCTCAGCGCTGGATCCAGGAGATGTTGAAGCTGAAACTGCGCGAAGGACTGGTCCACGACCTGGTGAGAGACTGGATGCAGCCGCGCCGCGCCTTCCAGCTCGAAAGCGCCGGGCCGATCGGGGTCAATCCGGACCAGCGCATGCACGAGGATGCCCGCCACTTGACCGAGCTCTCCGGTGACCTCGCACTCGGGCTCATACAGGCCTCCGCGCTCCTCGTCAGCTTCGTCGGGGTCCTCTGGTCGATCTCCAGCGGCTTCGTCCTCGAGCTCGGCGGTGTCAGCCTGGCGGTGCCGGGCTACATGGTATGGGCTGCCATCATCTATTCGCTGTCAGCGTCCTTACTCACGTACTGGACGGGCCGCAGACTCATTCCGGACAACGCTTCCCGCTATGCGCGCGAGGCCGATCTGCGTTACACCCTGGTGCGCGTCAACGAGCACATCGATGCCATTACGCTCGCCGCCGGTGAAGCCGACGAGGCGCGCCGCATCGAGCGCAACCTGGCCGCGGTGCTCACCGCCATGCGGCGCCTGGTCACGGGACTGACACGCCTGACCTGGGTGACCGCCGGGTACGGCTGGATAACGCTGGTCGTGCCGATCCTGGTCGCGACGCCGCTCTATTTCGCCGGCAACCTGACCTTCGGCGGCCTCATGATGGCGGCTGCGGCGTTTACCCAACTGCAGTCCTCGCTGCGCTGGTTCGTGGACAACTTCAGCACCATAGCGGATTGGCGAGCCACGCTGCTGCGGGTGGCCATGTTCCGCCGCGCAGTGGTCCAGGCCGAAGTCCAGCACCCGACGGAAAGCCGAATCCAGCTTCGGGAAGGCGAGCCGGAAGACAGCCGCGGAGCGGGAAAAGCGCTGATCATCGATCACCTGGAGATCGCCTCGCCATCCGGGTGCATCCGGCTTCAGGGCGGGCGAATCGAGGTCGAGCCCGGCGAGCGCGTGCTGGTTCTCGGCGAGGCCGGTGTCGGCAAGACGCTGCTCTTCCGGGCGCTCGCGGGGCTCTGGCCCTGGGGCGGGGGGCGCATCGTCCTGCCGCGGGGGCAGCATTTCTACTGCATTCCCCGCACACCCTACCTGCCGCTCGGCACACTGAGGGAAGCGCTGGCCTATCCTTCCGCCGTCGATGAATTCAAGAAGCACGAATATTCCGAGGCATTGCAGAGACTGGGCCTCGGCCGCCTCGTGTCCCTGTTGGACGAGAGACGCCGCTGGGACCATGATTTGAACGAGGACCAGCAGCAGGCGGTCGCTTTCGCGCGCCTGATGCTGCACACGCCCCGTTGGATACTCGTGGACGAGGCGCTCGATTCCATCGATGTGGATACGCGCGAGCGGATCCGCGAGATGTTCTCGCGGGAGCTCGCCCACGCCGGCCTGGTCTACATCGGCCGCGCGGACCCGAAAGGGGGATTCTTCTCGCGCGTGCTGCATCTGACCAACGATCCGGCGACCCGCCGTCTCGCCCGGCACCCGGCGGTGAAGCCGCGGGCGGCGTCCCATCCGCCACATCCGGCGATAACCTGACGGAATTGCAGCTCCCGGCCCGGACGCGGCGGCAGCGGCGGCGGACACGACGTCACGTCCGGCTCGGCGGCCGCCGCGGGTCGAGCCACCGCTCAATGCAACAGCTTCTCGCGCAGTATCACCGCCTGATTGTGCGCTTCATCGTGCGCTGAGTAGACCAGCGTGAGCGGTCCCTTCCGGGCGAGATCCCGCAATTGGCTCATGAGCTCCCGCTTCTCCGTGAGCTCCACTTTGTAGCGGCGGCGGAATTCCTCCCAGCGCGTGGGATCGTGCGCGAACCATTTGCGCAGCTCGTGGCTGGGTGCGATCTCCTTCATCCACTGCGAGATGCCGGCGTCCGCCTTCTTGACGCCCCGTGGCCACAAGCGATCGACGAGGATGCGGGTGCCGTCGTGAGGCGACGGCGGCTCGTAGGCGCGCTTGATCCTGACTCCCAACGCGGCTCTGGAATGGCTCATCTGGACCTCCACGGCAGCCAACCTTCTTCGTGCTCCCAAGACTACGACTGTCCCCGTTCCATGGCGAGCTCGGCCTCCAGACTCTCCCGCCCGCGGAATATGGTCGCGAGGGCCAGCGTGCGGCCGCTTTTGCGGAATCGCAGCGCCACATCGCGCGCGCCCGGTTCGCCCTGTTGATCGATACTGTCCCACGCCGCCGCATGACCGACATAGTCAATGGACACGTCATATTGCTGCGTCCAGAAGAAGGGAACCGTGGCGAAGGTCTCGCGCCGTCCCAGCAGGTTGCGCGCCGCCGCCTGTCCCTGCCGCTCGGCGACCACCCAATGCTCGATGCGCAGGCGCTCGCCGCTGTGCCGGTCCGGCCAGCGGGCGATGTCTCCGGCTGCGAAGATGCCGGGTGCGCTCGTTTCCAGGTACTCGTTGACGAGCACGCCGCGGTCCATCGTCAGTCCCGCGTCTTCCGCCAGTTGCACCCGCGGCCGCACTCCAATGCCGACCAGCACCAGATCGGCGTCGAGCCGTGCACCATCATCGAGTCGCACCCCGCGCTCATCGATCGCGCTGACCGTGCGGCCGAGGTGGAAGGCCACGCCCTGCGACTCATGCAGAGCGCGGACGAAGTCGCCCATCGCGGGCCCCAGAACGCGCTCCATCGGCCGCGCCTCCGGCGCGACGACATGGACCTGCATCTGACGGTGTTGCAAGGCGGCAGCCACCTCCAGGCCGATGAAGCTCGCACCGACGATCACGGCCCGCGAGCCCGCCTGGGCGCGATCCCGTATCGCGCGGCAGTCGGCGAGCGAGCGTAAGGTGCGCACGTGCGGCAGGTCGGCACCCGGGCACTGCAGGCGGATCGGCTCCGCTCCCGTGGCGAGCAGCATCTTCGTGAACGGGACGATCTCTCCGTTCGCGAGCAGCACGCGGTGCCCCGCCGTATCGAGCCGCTTCGCTTCCGTGCCCAGCCGCAGATCGATCTCGTTGTCTTCGTAGAACTCGTCCGGCCGCAGCGGGATCCACTCCTCCGGTGCGGTGCCCGCGAGATAGTCCTTGGACAGGTTGGGCCGGTCGTAGGGCGCGGACTCGTCGGCACTGATGAGCGTGAGCGCGCCGCCGAAGCCTTCGCGGCGCAGCATTTCCGCGGCTGCGAATCCCGCCGCGCCGCCGCCGATGATCACGACGCGCTCCGCGGCACTCGATGTCGAACGCGGTGCGGTGCCGCGGCGCGGTGCCTCCCCCGGCACTTTCTCCGTTACGCGGATGCGGCCATCCTTGCGCTCCACGCGCCAGCGGGAGACTGGCGCCAACGCAGGTGCCGCGAGGGCTTCACCGGTGCGCAGACTGAAGCAGGCGTGGTGCCAGGGACAACGCACCGTCTCGCCGACCAGCAACCCTTCCGGGAGCGGCCCCCCGTAGTGAGTGCACGTCGCGCCGACGGCAAACAGCTCTTCTCCACGTCGGGCGATGAGTACCGCGTCATCGCCGACATGTCCGGCCAACATGCTGCCGTCGGCGAGTGCGCTCTCGGGGATTCCGGCTCGAAGATCAGGGCCGCTGGGCTGTGCCGCTTCGGACATGACGATACTCCGCGAAGATGACCGCTACTTTCCGCCCTCCCGAAGCAATTTTCCAGCCGCCCACCTGTGCCGTCAGCTCGACGATTCGCGGATCAGCTCTCCCCTTCTGCGAAGTAGCTGCGCGCCGCCTGCCGATAGCTCTTGTCCGTCTGCGGCTTGATGAAGAGCGCGACGACCTGCGGGTGAGACGCCCGTACTTTGCGCTCGATATCGATCACGGCGTCCTCTATCTGGGCCGCGCTCAGGTGATCCTCGAAGTCGAGACTGAGCGCGGCGACGATCTGATCCGGGGCGAGTTGCATCGTCAACACGCCGTTGGCGCGGGTGACGGACTCCTCCGCGCCGGCGACACGGAGGATCGAGTCGCTCAGCTCGCTGTCCGCATGCTCGCCGATCAGCAGGCTCTTGCTCTCGCGCGCGAGGAGGAGGGCGATGGCGCCGAGCACGAGCCCGATGAGAATCGATGCCACGCCGTCGAATACGGGCTCGCGAAACTGCACCGCCGCGAACGTGCCCAGTGCCGCGATGGCGATGCCGGCCAGCGCCGCGCTGTCTTCGAAGAACACCATGAACGAGGGTGGATCCTTGCTCCGGCGGACGGCCTCGTAGTAGCCCAGCGGACCCTTGGCGGCCCTGAACTGCCGCCATGAGACCAGCCAGGAGGCGCCCTCGAACACGAACGCCAGCGCCAGCACGACATAGCTGATGAGGGGATTGCTGATGGGCTCCGGTTCGCGGACATGGATGATCCCCTCGTAGATCGCAACGCCTGCGCCCAGCGCGAAGATCAGCAGAGCGACGACGAAACTCCAGAAATAGAGCTCACGCCCGTAGCCCAAGGGGTGCTGCGCATCGGGCCGGCGGGCGGCCTGACGAAGCCCGTAGAGAATGAGAACCTCGTTACCGCTGTCGACGAGTGAGTGCACGGCTTCGCTCATCATCGCAGAGCTGCCGGTCCAGGCGGCGGCGATGAGTTTCGTGGCGGCAACCAGCAGGTTGCCCACGAGCGCGGCATAGACGGCTGTTTTGGACGATGTTTGTGACGCCACGTTGGAGACTCAGCAAGCCTCAGGCTGCACTTTCCGCCGGGTAGATCAAGCGACCGTCGCCCACAGGCCGCGCGCCCGGAGTGAGGCTCGCGGGCGTCAGCTTGCCGGGTCCCAGGATATGCACCACCTCGAATCCAGCCGTCAACAGGTAATCAGCGATGATGCGCCGGTGGCAGCGCCACCATACGGCCTCGGCGCACATGATCGCGCAACGGTGCTCACCGGTCAGGGCAAGCAGCTCTTCGAACCCGGCGCGAAACTCCGCCGTGCCGGCGTAATCGGCATAGGCGCGAAATGACGCGTTCTTCCAGAGGGTATTGGGCGACTCTCCGTGGCCATGGCGGCGGCCGCCGAGAGCCGGCAGGAACCGATAGGCGATCCCCGCGGCCGCCAGCGTTTCCTGCAGCACCGGGCCGTTGAATTGCGGGTTGGTGCGCGAGCGCGGGAACGCGCGGACGTCGGCGATGAGGTCAGCCGCGCCCTCGCCGAGCAGGGCGATGAGCTCCGCCGCCGAGCGCGTCGAGTGTCCGATGGTGAAAACCGGATGGGTCACGTCATCGACACTCTACAGATAGGGTGAGAGCAGCCAGAACAGGCTGTCACGAAGCCGGCCAACCAGAGGCAGCCTGGAAGGCGGCCGCGGCGGAAAGCGGATGGCGTGATCGCGCGCCGAAAGAACGTACTTCGCGAGCTGCGCGCCCACTGTCTCATCGTAAACCTCGACGGCGATCTCGAAGTTCAGGCGCAGGCTGCGCGGGTCGATGTTGGCCGACCCGATCTGCGCGTAGGCGCCATCGATGACGATGAGCTTGGTATGAGAGAACGGCGGCGGCTGCAGATAGACCTGGATGCCGCGCTCGAGAAGCGGCGGCAGCCAGCGTCGCGTCGCCCAATCCACGTACCGCAGGTTGCTGCGTGCCGGGAGCACGAGACATACCTCCACGCCGCGCAGCGCCGCAGTCTGCAGCGCCGCGGTGAGCTCGGGCGGCGGTATGAAGTAAGGGGTCATGATCAGCACCTGACGGTGCGCGACGGAGATCGCGCCGAGGATCACGAACAGCAGCTTGTCGGCGTCCTCGTCCGGGCCTTCGGTGATCACCCGGCAGACGCAACTGCCGGCATCGGGCCCGGCCACCGGGGGCACCGCCAACGCCTCGCCGGCCGCGAACTGCCAGTCGGCGGCGAAGCACTCCGCGAGCTGGGCTACAGCCGGTCCTCTCACCCTGAAGTGAAGATCGGCCATGCGGCGGTGGTGCGCCTTGCCGACCTCGCGGCCGCCGATGTTCATCCCGCCCACGAACCCGGTCTCACCGTCGACGATGAGGAGCTTGCGATGGTTGCGCAGGTTGAGCGACAGCATCGGCATCGCGAAGCGCGGCGGCAGGAAGCGAGCGGCGCGTACGCCGGTGTGACGCAGCAGGCGGACGGCATGCGGCCAGCTGTACCATTCGCCGATTCCGTCTATCAACACATGAACCTGCACTCCGCGTGCGGCGGCGGCGGCGAGCACGGCAATGAATTCCCGGCCGACCGGATCGGTCTCGAAGATGTAGGTCGAGAGCCAGACCGAATTCCGTGCCTTGCGAATCGCTTCCAGCATGAGAGGAAACGCGTTCTCGCCGTTCTCCAGCGCCATGACCTCGTTGCCGGGCAGGCGCGGCCGCTGCGTCACGGCATCCCCGATCCGGGTCAGTTGCGAGGCGAAGTCCTCCGGCAGCGCATTGCCTACCCCGCCGCCGGCGGGGCCCAGCCCGGCGCGCAGTTGCCGGGCGCGCGTGCGGACGCGATTGACGCCGAAGAGCAGGTAAAGGAGGGTGCCGGCGATCGGCAACAGCCAGCCGGTGGCGATCCAACCCATGGCGCTTCGCGGATCGGGCTTGGTCAGGAGCGCGTGCACGGAGCTGAACGTGGCACAGAGCGCATACAGCGCGACGATCAGCTGCTGAAGTAGCGCGTCGTCGTGCCCGGGCATGATGCTCACCGTCGCGTGCTCACTTGGAATACGTACATTATCCTATAGTTACGAGATTGGAGCCCAAGCGTTCTCACCAGTACCGGTAGGGCCTCGCCGTGCACACAAGGCCAAGAGTGATCGTCGTCGGCGGCGGTTTCGGCGGACTTTCCGCCGTGCGCGCCCTGCGCTCTGCCGCCGTGGACGTGCTGCTGATCGATCGGGTCAATCATCATACGTTTCAGCCGCTGCTCTATCAGGTGGCGACCGCGGGCCTGGCGGCCCCCTCCATCGCCGCTCCGCTGCGGCACATCCTGCGCGGCCAGCGCAACACCACGGTGCTCCTCGGCGAGGCGCGCAACATAGACGTCGCGGGCAGGACTGTGGATGTCGGCGGAGTCGCGTACCCGTACGATTTCCTGATCGTTGCGACGGGAAGCACCCACGCCTACTTCGGTCACGACGAGTGGGCGAGTCATGCCCCGGGCCTGAAGACACTGGACGACGCATTGCGCATTCGGGCGCGGATTCTCACCGCATTCGAGCGTGCCGAGGCGACGACAGATCCGCTCGAGCGCATGGAATGGCTCACATTCCTCATCGTCGGCGGCGGCGCCACGGGCGTGGAGCTGGCAGGGACCCTTGCCGAAATCGCGCGCCATACGCTCAAGCGGGAATTCCGCCACATCGATCCCGCGGCGGCGAGGGTCCTGCTGGTCGAAGCCGGCGCGCGGGTACTGCCCGCTTTCCCGCCGTCGCTCTCGGAGAAGGCGCGACGACAACTCGAGCGCCTCGGTGTGCTCGTGCGCACCGGCCACGCCGTCACGGCCGTCGACGGACAGGGCGTCTGGATGGGGAAGCAGCGCATCGCGGCGCGCACCGTGTTGTGGGCCGCGGGTGTTGCGGCTTCACCGGTCGGCGCGGCATTGGGCGTTGACGTCGATCGCGCAGGCCGTGTGCCTGTCACCGCGCAGCTTTGCGTCGCCGCGCATCCGGAAGTCTTCGTCGTAGGCGATCTCGCGGCCGTGCCTGAGGGCATCGGTCCCTTGCCCGCGATCGCGCCGGCAGCCAAGCAGATGGGGCGCTACGCCGCGACGGCGATTCTCGCTAGGCTGTCGGGCCGCGACAGCGGCGCCTTTCATTACCGGCACTTCGGCTCGCTCGCCACCATCGGCCGGATGGCCGCCGTGGCCGACTTCGGTCGCATTCGCCTCTCCGGATTGCTCGCCTGGTGGGTCTGGCTGACGGCCCACATCTATTTCCTGATCGGCTTTCGCAACCGCCTGGTCGTGCTCATCGACTGGGCCGAGGCCTATTGGAGCTACCGGCGCGGCGCGCGCATTATCATTCCGGTAGGAAACACGCAAAACGATGAGCACAGATAGCCGGGACGTCATCGTGATCGGCGCGGGAGCCGCGGGCCTCGCGGCCGCGGCCGCGCTCGCCGGGTCCGGCCGCTCCGTTCTGGTCCTCGAGGCGCGCGATCGCATCGGTGGGCGCGTCTGGACGCGCCTCGAGCCCGCGCTCACCGCCCCGGTGGAGCTCGGCGCGGAATTCATCCACGGCGACTCGCCGGAGACGCGCGAGCTATTGCGCCGCGCGGGGGCGGCCGCCGTCGACACCTCAGGGGAGCGCTGGTCGCTGATCGACGGGCGGCTGCAGAAGCGCACGGAGAGTCTGCTGGGGAAGGTTCGCGCCGCATTCGAGGCGGCCGACGTCCTCTCCCGGCCCGACATGTCGCTCGAGGATTTCCTGGCCACCGACGCGGGCCGCGCGCTGCCGGAGGAAGCGCGGGCGATGGCGCGCGCCTTCGTCTCAGGATTCGATGCGGCCGATCCGCGGCTCGTCAGCCTCCACTCCGTGGCGGCGGAGTGGCGCTCCGGCGGCATGTTGGATTCCTCGCAATCACGGCCGCTCGGCGGCTATCACACGGCGCTGGTCGCATTGTCCGGCGGGCTCGACGGCGAGCGCGTGCGCCTCCAGCTCGAGACTGCCGTCACCGCGGTGCGCTGGAGCGATCGCTCCGTGGAGGTCGCGGGCCGATGGCTCGGCCAGGCGTACGCGGCCAAGGCGCGCGCGGCCGTCATCACCGTTCCGCTCGATGTGCTCAAGGCCCCGGCGGGCGCGGCCGGCGCGATCGGCTTCGACCCACCCTTGGAGGCCAAGCAGGCCGCGCTGGCGCGCCTCCTGTCGGGCCCGGTGTTGAAAGTCGTGCTGCATTACCGTCAGGCCTTCTGGGAGCGTCTGGAAGGAGGCCGCTACGCGGATGCTTCGTTCTTTCACGCGCCGGGAAAGGTCTTTCCGACGTTCTGGACGGCACTCCCGCTACGCGCACCCCTTCTGAACGCCTGGGTCGGCGGCCCCCCCGCCGCGCGGCTCTGCGGGTTGCCTGACGAAGAGATCATCCGACACGCAATGGACGGCGTGAGCGCCGTCTTCTTCGGCGGCAACGGCTCGCCGGAGCCGCAGGCCGCCTACGTCCACAACTGGGCGCGCGATCCCTACGCGCGAGGCGCATACAGCTATGCGGCCGTAGGCGGCGGTGGTGCGCGTGAGGTGTTGGCAACTCCCGTCCGCGGCACTCTTTTCTTCGCCGGTGAGGCGACGGATACCAGCGGCGAGGCCGCCACCGTTACCGGAGCGCTGCGCAGCGGTGCCCGCGCGGCCGCGGAAGTCAACCGGCATCTCGCCGGCCGGGGCTGACGGCTCGCTCCGGCTGCTGACACCCTCGTCGCGCGCCGAAGGGCAGCCCGTAGTCTGCGACACCGGCCCATGACCCCGCTCGAGGATGAGCCCGAAGAACGCACGTCACCGAGACTTCGCTGGCGTTGAAGATCGGCGGCGGGCAGCCGCCTGAGCGCATGGTGTTGCGAATCGTCCGGATGCCCTGGCCCTCGGCTTGAGCGATTTGCAATCTAGCGAGAAACCACGCGAGCGCCTGGTTGCGCCGGCGCGGTGTCACCTCGCCGTCGCGCAGGTCACGCAAGCTCACGCCGATGGGCAGACAGGTGAGATCAGCTCGATGCGATCGCGGTACGACACGAACCGTGAGGGATCGACGAGCTCGTAGTCCCGATGCGCAAGCGCGTTGATCATGGCCTCATGCAGGGCGCGTTGTGGATATTTCTCCGCGTTCGGAGCATCGGGATCGGTTTTGTCGAAAAGCGTGACGATCTCGGCGTCGAGCAGGTCCTGGAGGCGGCGCATTTGATCGAGAAGGGTGCCGGCAATCTCGTTTCGCCGCGCCACCGGGCTGCCGCGATCGACACCCGGGTACACGGAGTACATTGAGTACCCCCCCGGAATGAAGCGCTGAGGCAGCCTGCCAAACAGCAGGATTGCGAAGTTCCGGGGTCGCAGTACACGCGAGCGAGGCTCGGCAACACAGAGCGAAGGCACGAACGGAGAGATCTGCGCACCGTCGGCCAGGTATCGCTCGACATTCCGATCCTCCGCGGGCAATCTCATGCGCTCGAGCGCATCACGCAACGCAAGCAGGTCGATATCGCCGAGCGTCGCCCCAGGGCATGGCCGCCGGTCCCAGGGCTCCAGCGCGCTCTTACGGACCAAGAGGTCCATGAGCAACCCGTTGCGCGCTTCGATGGTCGAGCGACCGACGCGTACGAAGTGCTTTGCGCCTTCCCTGTTGCGCCGGAATGTGTGGGCGGCGCGGGTTGCGGGCTGCATGAAAACGAGTATGCGCCGTTCCAGATGATCGCCATCGAGCTCCTCCACCAGCGGCGCGAGCGGCGGAGAGACGCGATCCCGACAGTAGGCGAGCACCACGTTTTCGATCTCTTTCAGACGTCGCGCAGCCAACCCCTTGCGCACGAGCTGCGGAAATCCGTGCTCGTCTTCCTCTTCCCTGGAGCCGCAAACCACGTAACCTCCGCCGAGGTTCTGCAGATCGTTGGCGAACGCGCACAGCGTCGCGACCACGTCGTTGACGTCAGCGACGTTCTCCTTCCATTCCGTTTGCTCGCTTTCGCGGCGGGCAAGTTGATCAAGATCGATTCCGATGGTCATGAACTGACAATCTAGCCGGCGCCAATGCCGCTCGACAGAGGATATTTTCACCCAGGAAATGCCATTTCTCCGAGTATCAAACCAATGGGCCCTCGTTCACACGAATGACGGTTGCAGGATATAGCCTACAGTTGGCAGCTGCCAAAATGAAGCAAGTTGGCGACATGGCTCTTGAATTGAAGATGAAATATGACGTCGATAACGACGTCGCCGACGGACGCGGCCGACCTTGGGTTTGGCGGGGCGGCATCCATACTCGCGCACGCGATGAGCTACAGCAATCCGACAGGGCACATCGCCAGTGTCACTTTCAATGTCAAATTCGCCGCCCCCGCGGCGCACCTGTCGAGATTACAACGAAAGCTCGAGCGGCTTCGGTAAGGCTTTATGCGGTCACGCCCTGCCGTGGAGCTCTTCCGGCCCCAGCCTGCCGAGCAATGATTTCAACAGGGGCGCGACGCGCCGCAGCTCCCGTTGATGAGCGGCGGCCAGTCCCGCGAGCGCCCGCTCACCGGCCGCGGTGAGGGCCAGATAGGTGCGGCGCCGGTCGCGCGGGTCCGCCCGGCGGACGAGGTAGCCCCGGCGCACCAGTCGATCGACCAGTCCCACGGTGCTGTGATGGCGGATGCCCAGGCGCTGCGCCAGTTCCCCGATGGTCGCTTCCCCGCCGCCCGGATAGCCCTTGATCGCGAGCAACGCCTGATGCTGGCGGGGTGCCAGTCCGGCCGCATGCGCTGCCTGCTCGCTGAATGCTGCGAAGCGCATCAATAAATAGCGAAATTCCGCGAGGATCTCGTAGTCATGCAGCGCCAGCTCGTGGGGCGGCGGGGCTTTCCGGCTCTGCCTTTTGGGGGTGGCGCACATCGCATTTCTCGGCGAGAATAATATCGTATTGCGACATAAGGCGCGCGCCTCCGCGAGCGCCACAATCCCATCGGAGAACCATGAAGAGCTCTGTTTCCACGCTCGGGGTGCACGACACTCTGCGCGACTTCACCGCCGATCGCCGCCTGCTCGTCCTATCGGCGATGGCGATCGCCACCGGCAGCTTCGGCGCCGGCGCGGCCTGGGTCCTCCTGAAGCTGATTGCGCTCGTCACCAACTTCTGTTACTTCCACGTCTACTCCACGGCCACTTCCTACCTCAGCCACGCCAGGCTCGGCCCGGGCTCCATCCTGATACCCGTGATCGGCGGCCTGATCGTCGGGCTCATGGCGCGCTACGGCTCGCAGAAGATCCGCGGCCACGGCATCCCCGAGGCGCTCGAGGCCATCCTCATCGGTCAGAGCCGGATAGAGCCGAAGGTCGCGGTGTTGAAACCGCTCTCCTCGGCAATCGCGATCGGCACCGGCGGCCCGTTCGGCGCCGAAGGCCCCATCATCATGACGGGCGGAGCGCTCGGCTCGCTCTTCGCGCAGTTCTTCCATCTGAGCTCCGCGGAGCGCAAGACGCTGTTGGTCGCCGGCGCCGCGGCCGGCATGACGGCGATCTTCGGCACGCCGGTGGCCGCCGTTCTCCTCGCCATCGAGGTGATGCTCTTCGAGTGGAAGCCCCGCAGCTTCGTGCCTGTGGTCGTCTCCGCCATCGTCGCGATGGCCTGGCGGCCCTGGCTGGTGGGCGCCTGGCCGCTCTTTCCGCACACCGGGATTCCTTCCATGCCGTGGTGGGGGCTCGCCGCGTGCGCCGGCGTCGGCGTGGTGGCGGGCCTGCAATCCGCCATCACCACCGGCGGGCTCTACTGGGTCGAGGAGTTGTTCGAGAAGCTGCCGATTCATTGGATGTGGTGGCCAGCGCTTGCCGGCGTCGTGGTGGGCGTCGGCGGCCTCATCGATCCTGCGGCCCTCGGCGTCGGCTACGACAACATTCAGGCGCTGATCGACGGCAACGTGCTGATGCACGCCGCAATAGCGCTCCTCATCGTCAAGGCCGTCATCTGGGTCGTCGCGCTCGCCTCCGGGACGTCGGGCGGCACCCTGGCGCCGCTTCTCATGATGGGCGGCGCCGTCGGCGTGTTGGAAGCGCACGTCCTGCCCTTCGGCACCACCGGCTTCTGGTCGCTTCTCGCGATGTCGGCAGTGCTGGGCGGCACGCTGCGATGCCCGTTGACGGCGACGGTATTCGCCATCGAGCTCACGGGCGACATCCAGGTCATGCCCGCCGTGCTCGTCGCGTGCGTCGCCTCATTCGCCGTGACCGTGCTGATCATGCGCCGCTCCATCCTGACGGAGCGGCTCGCGCGGCGCGGCCGGCATCTGACTTACGAATATACCGTCGACCCGTTCGAGGTCATGCGCGTCAGCGAGATCATGACCCAGCCGGTTCACACGTTACCGGCCCACATGACTACGGAGGAAGCGTTCGCATTTTTTGACACTGAGAATGGCGTCAAACGCCACAAGAGCTACCCCGTCGTCGACGAAGCCGGCCGCGTCGTCAGCGTGGTGTCGCGCTCCGACGTGCTGCGCTGGTCGCGGGAGGGCTGGCCCAAAGGTCAGACGCTGGAGGAAAGACCGGACGTCGGCGAGGTCTTCGTCGGCTACACGGACGAGCTGGTAGGCCATCTTGCGGATCGCATGGCAGCGGCCGATGTCGGCCGGGTACCGGTCGTCGATCGCGCCACGGGCAAGCTTGCCGGCCTGCTCGCCAGGCGCGATCTGTTGCGGGTCCGGGCCCATGCCGCGCGCCTGGAGCGCGACCGGGCCAGGCCGCTGACGATACCGGGCTAGGTCCGGCTCCTCCCTGCTACCCCGTGGGTGGCCGGCGCCGTGCCACGTTCACCTTGCGCTCCAGGGCCAGCCCGAGGTTCAACAGCCGACCCTCCTCGAACAACTTTCCCCACAGCGTGATGCCGTGGGGTACGGTGTGGGCGGGTCCGGATGCAACGCCCCGACCCTCGCCACGCGACGGCGATTCGAAAAACCCGGTTCGCAGTGTCAGGCACGGATGGCCGGTCAGGTTCGTGAGCCTGAGCATGGGGTCGCGCGACGGGCTGATGATGGCGTCCACCGGCTCGAAGAGCGCATGCGTGGGCGCCAGCAGATCGCGCCGGATGCGCTGCGCCTGAATGTATTCGACAGCCGGGATGAATCGCCAGGTACGCAGTGCTATCGGCCAACTGCCGCGGCCCTGTTGAGCGAATTCGCGATCCCTTCCGGTAAGCAGCAATTCGTCGAACGCCGCGGCTCCTTCGGAATACATGACGGTGCGAGCCAGCTCATCGACAGGTTGCGAGATCGACAGCTTGAGCTCGACCATTTTGGCGCCCAGGCTGCGCGCCGCTTGCAGCGACGCGCGCTCGACATCGTTGACCTCGGCTGTTTCGAACAGCTCCGGAACGAATCCCAGCTTCATCCCCTCGATGCCCGCCGTGGCATCGAATTCAAACGGGATGCTCAGCGAGCTCGGATCGGAAATATCGCGACCGTTGAGGGCGGCCAGCACGACGCCGGTATCCTCGACATAGCGGCAGATCGGACCCAGCCTGTCGAGCGACCAGGCAAGCACCATGGCGCCGCTGCGCGAGACCCGGCTGAAGCTCGGCACGAGGCCCGTCACACCACAGCGGATCGACGGGCCCACGATCGAACCTCCAGTCTGGGTACCGATCGCAAAGGCCACCAGACCGGCGGCGGTCGCGGCCGCGGGGCCTGCGCTCGACCCGGAGGAGCCTTCGTCGGTGTTCCAGGGGTTGCGGGTCATGCCGCCGAACCAAACGTCTCCGCGCGCCAGAGCGCCCGTCGATAGCTTCGCAACCAGCACCGCACCGGCTTCGGCCAGCAGGTCCACGCAATGGGCATTGGCGGCAAAAACCTGGTCACGGTAGGGCTCAGCGCCCCAAGTCGTGGGGATGCCCGCGGTCGCCAGCAGATCCTTCGCGCCCCAGGGAATCCCGTGCAGCAAGCCGCGGTAATGGCCCGCGGCAATTTCCTGGTCGGCCTTCCTGGCCTGCTGCAGGGCCAGATCTTCCGTGAGATGCACCACACATTCCAGCTTCGGGCCGATGGTCTTCAGCCGCTTCAGATAGATCCCGGTCAGCCGGACGCTGCTCAATTGCCGCGTCCGTATCCAATGGGCCAACTCGATCACCGACGCGAACGCGATGTCGACATCGCTGTCGGGAAGATTCGGCGTGCGGGAGCGACTGGACTGAACGCGGTTGGTCTGGGGCCTGTAGGCCACCCCCGGGACACGAGGATCGAACGCGTACGCCGGAGCGGCACTGTTCGTCAGGCCGTAGCGCCTTCGCGCCTCGAAACTGCGGACTTGAGCGGGCAGCGATCTGGCAAGCAGATGGCGTTGTTCCGGCGTGAACTGCAGCGCCACCAGCTTTTCCGCTTCCGCCACGGTTGTCGCGGTGATCGTCCCTTCCGGCGCAGCCGCCTCCGGCGCCGCAGGCGCGGGCGCCGGCCGCGCACCCCCGATTTTCGCATTTACGGTGGCTACCAGCCCCGAGACGAGGCTGGTCAGGAAACTGCGTCGAGCGTGACCCATGGTGTCGCCCGCCTACCGCCTCTCATGCGTTCGGCTGGCGATTCCGGTCCAACATGCCCGGGAAGCCCGTGAACTCACCGGTGAACAGCAGGCAGGTGGGCAGCTTCGAGAACTGCGCCGCCCAGGCCATGTCGGCCACCCGCGTCTCGAGGTCGTGACCGTCTTCCAGCACCCGGTACTGCAGTCCGAGGGTCCGGATCTGCGCCTCCAGCAGCCGCCCCCACAGCGAAAAGGACAGGCTGTTGGCCTTGTCCCCGGGGCTTCCGGTGTATGAAATCAGAAACAGCACCGGCAGTCCGAACTGCATCGCGACGCTCTGCAGGTTGTACATCGCGAGCACGAAGCCCGTCGCTTCACAGTAAACCACCGGGCGCTTACCGACCAGCGCGGCTCCGCATGCCAGCGAAACGGCGGTTCCCTCATGGCAGGTTTTGATCATCGTAAAGGACGGATCGTCACGGATCAGCGGAATGATGTCGCTCAGCCGGCTTTCCGGCAGGTAGGAGAAGAAATCGATACCCGCGTCCTTCAGGCCGGCCACGAGGCGCTTCGCCAGCTCAGGTGTCATGAGTGTCTCCCCGGTGCGTAACAGACTGTGTGCATGCAGGTATCATCGTTGCTCGGGGAAGACGGTCTTGCCTTCGGTGCGCTCGATGTATCGTACGAAGTTGTATTTGCTTTCCAGATAGTCCACGCGAGGCCGCGGAAGCTTGCGAGCCGCGGCCCCTTCGCCGACTTTGGCCACGACGTAGCGCACGCCCGGCTCGTCGAATGCCGCCCGGACCTCTCTGCCGAACGATTCCACGTCGCGCACCGTCGCCGTGGTGGGAATGCCCGCTCCGCGGGCCATTTGCTCCAGATCCGTGTTGTAGGCGGTGGCGCTCGGATCGCTGATCCGGCTGCCGCTGTAAAGCTCGTTGTCGAAAACGAAGACCTTCAGATTGCCGGGACGATAGGTCCCTATCGTCGTCAGGCAGGGAAGATCGGCCAGGCTGCTGCCGTCGCTCTCCAGCACGATGACCCGGCGGTGCGGCAGCGACAGCGCCATGCCGGTGCCGACGGCGAGCGTGTGCCCGAGAGTTCCAATGGTCATGTTCCCTTCATGCTTCGAAAGCGAGCGCCACTCCCAGTTCACGCCCGCTATGCCGATCGCCACCAGCTCGTCCGTGATCATTGGTGCAAGCAACTTCAAACAGTCGATCCGCTCCATACCCGGCTCTCCCGGCAACTCGTTGACTCGGTCGCGAAAGTTGGTTGGCACAGCGAGCCCGTACCAGCGCTAAAATGCGCATCGCGCATCCGTCCATGGAGTGCGCAGCCGCGCGCCCTTGGTGTGATTACACTAGCATGGGCTCTGCAGAGACCAACTCGAAAATTGCTTTATGCTGCCATAACCGGGGGTGGGTTTTCCCCGCCGATGCGCTCTGCGCAGATCGCAGGCGGGCGGGCGGCCCTCAGGCCCGTCCCGGAAGATGGCGCGTGCGATTGGAGAGAGACCCGGAGGCCGTGGCTACCGTGCTTTCGCAAGCCTCTCCCCCGGCGAGCTGATTGCGCACGAAGGTGAGGAACAGCTTTGCGACCTGCGGCATCGGCGACTGCTCCGACCAGATCAGGTTGATCGGATCCGGTAGCGGAGGCACCTCGATCGAGAAAACCCGCACGAGCCCTCGTGCCGCCCATTCCTGGGCGACCGACTGCGGCATGAGCGCGACGAAGTCCGAGAGATGGATGATCGCCTCGGCCAGCATTGTGCCCGACATTTCAACCAGTATCTCCGGCGCGGCGAGCTGCTGGGACGCGAGAATATGATCCAGGTGCAGCCGCAACGGCGTCCCCCGGGGCGGCAGACACCACGGGTAGTCCATGAGCTCGGCCAGGCTGGTCACGTCGTGCTGCGCGGTCCCGCTTTGTGCGCCTCGCACCACGACGATCCGCTCGCTTGGAATTTCCTGACTCATGAGGCTCGGATGCAGTCCGGCGAGGTTGTGCTGTCCGATCACGAATTGCAGCTCCGAGTGGGCCAGCTCGTTGGCCAGCTCGAGCATGCTGGCGCTGACGAACTCCACCGTGATCAGCGGATAGGCTCGCTTGAACGCCACGATGGTGCGTGCCAGGAAGGGCTGCGATGTCTGTGTCTGCACGCCGATGCGAACCCGGCCCTTCAATCCCTGATCCAACATCATGAATTCTTCGCCGAGCACCTTGAGCTCGCCGATGATGCGCCGGCCGGATTCGAGCAGCCGTGCGCAGGCCTCGGTCGGCTGCAGTCCGCCGCGCAGACGCTCGAAGAGCTTAGAGTTGATGCCGGCTTCCAGCTCGGCAAGGGCTTTCGATGCGGCGACCTGACTGATCCCGAGTATGGAAGCCGCACCCGTGATGGTGCGGCATTCATCGAGTGCCAGCAGCAGCCGCAGGTGGCGAAGCTTGAGACTTCGTCCCACAAAGGATTGTGCCGCGCTGCCCCTTGTAGCCACGTTCGCATGCTAGTCGACGGACATGGGCAGTGCAAACGAAATCTGCCGGATGCAGGCGGGACCAAGCATGCCTGAACGACCGGCGTGCGGCCGGACGCTATCCCGTACGCAAGTGCTCCGGCAACTGCGCGCCCGCACGCAAGTCTTCGCGTACCGGTGCGAGGAATGCGACAAACTCAGTATCCTCCAGCACCCACATCTCGTGCTCGATCCACCCCTTGACCAGCACCAGGTCGCCCGGACCGCAGTCGCGGATTTGATCGCCGATCCGACACTTCATCGAGCCGGATCGGATCCAGAAGATCTGCTCCGCCGCGTGGCTGTGGGCCTTGGCGTGACAGCCCGCTTTCGGGCTCGCCCACACGATCTGCCCCTGGTCCCCGGACAGCGTCTTCTTCGAGAACACCTCGGTCAGATTCTCGAGCGCGATCGAGTGCAGCGACAGGAAGGGATCATAGTCCACGGAAGTCTCCTCGATGGGTCGCGAGTTTCAAGCCGCAAACGGATCCTCGACCGCCTCGCTGAAATTGTTCCAGATGCTCTTGGTTTGCAGATACTGGTGGATGGCTTCCTGGCCGTTCTGCGAGCCGGGGCCGCTGTGCTTGAGGCCATTGACCGGAGAATTGACGCCGAGCGTCCGATACATGTTGACCCATACGGTGCCTGCCTGAATTGCGCGTGCGACCCGATGCGCGCGCCGGAAATCGAGCGTCCAGACGCCGGCCGCGAGCCCGAACGTCGAGTCGTTGGCCAGCGCGAGAGCCTCCGCCTCGTCTTCGAACGGCACGACGGCCAGCACGGGACCGAATACTTCCTTGGCCAGGATCGGATTGTCGCGCCCGAGGTTGCCCAGGATGGTCGGCTGAAAGAAATATCCGCCCGGGTACTCGGCAAGCTCCATGCGCTTGCCCCCATACAGCACGGTGGCGCCGTGCGCCACCGCCTCGTCCGTCAGGCGCTGATTCTTTTCCAGCTGCGCCAGCGTCGCCACCGGTCCCATCTGCGTATCGGCGGCCAGCGGGTCGCCGATACGGATTTTCGCCGCACGCGCAATGAGGCCGGCCAGAAATTCCTCGTGGATACGACGCTGCACGAACAGCCGCGAGCCCGCCACGCAAGTCTGACCGGCGCTGGCGAAGATGCCGGCCAGGATCCCCGCCTGCGCCTGCCTGAGGTCCGCGTCGGCAAAGACGATCTGTGGGCTTTTCCCTCCAAGCTCCAACGTCACGCCCACGAGACGCCTGGCGGCCCGTTCCGCGACCGCGCGGCCGCCTTCCACGCTGCCCGTAAAGGCGACCTTGACGACTTTCGGGTGGTCGATGAGACATTCAGCCGTCTCGCGCAAACCGGTCACCACGTTGATGACGCCCGGAGGAATCCCAACCGACTCGGCGATCCGTGCCAGCTCGATCAGCGATACGGAGGTAATCTCCGAGGGTTTGATGACGATCGTGTTGCCGGCGGCGAGCGCCGGCGCCGCCGCAAAGATCGTAAGCATCGCCGGTGAGTTCCACGGCGTGATGATTGCCACCACGCCCAACGGCTCGCGCATCGTGTAATTGACCACTTCGGGCCGCTCGAGGGGAATCACCGCCCCCTCGATCTTGTCGGCCAGTCCGGCGTAGTAATATAACCAGTCGGGCAGCGCACCCGCCTGCCCCACGGACTCGCGCAGCAATTTGCCGTTTTGTATCGACTCCATCCTGCCGATGCGCTCGGCATTGCTCCGGAGGGCCTCCGCCCAACGGATCAGCAACTTCCCGCGTGCCGATGCCGACAACTGACGCCAGGAGGCGAAGGCGGCGTCCGCCGCCATTACGGCCCGGTCGACGTCGGCCGCCGAGCCCGTCGCGAACTGCCCCCATTCGCGGCCGTTGATTGGATTACGGGTGAGGAATTGCGCGGCACCGGCGGACTTCGCTTGCGCGCCACCGATGTGGTGGCCGAATGTCTGGATCATGCGCGACCTGCCGGACGGATAGGCTCCGGGATGACGAACTGAGCGACAGCGACACCCGTGAGCCATGGTTTGACGGGCGCATAATCCAGGAGGGTCGCCGGCGCATCTGCCGTCACCCCGGCCAGCAGCAGCCAATTCCGCACTTCCTGGGCACCGTTGCCGGCGATCTCGCCGATCCTGCGCGTGTCCCAGTCGCGAATGAACTCTTGCGCCCGTCCATGGCAGACCATCTCGATGAAGTCGCGGTCGAACTCCTCGTTGACTTCCCCGCTCTCCGGCAACTGCAGCGGGAACTGAGTCTGTCGTGCGAGCCGTGAGCCCGCCGGTCCCGACATGAACGCGCGAAACTCGGCAGATCCAACCCAGTGCGACAGTCCGCCCGTGCCGATCACGACGACACGCCCCGCCGCACCGTTCGCCATGGCGCGGGCCAGATTCCGGCCCACCCGGTACGCGCGCTCGAGCTTGGGCAGGGGGGGTGCATTGCAGTTCTGGACGATGGGTACGATCGGGATGTCGAGCTCCGGCAACGCGAGCAGCAACGGCGTGAGGAAGCTGTGGTCGATCCTCATGGCCTCGGAAAAGGCCATGTCCACGCCCTCTTCCAGCATACCTTCCAGTATCGACCTCGCGAAGCTCTGGTGTAGGGGCAGCGTCTTTTCGGGCAAGCCCGCATCGCCAATGCCGACGGCCTGCTCACTGACCCCGATCAGATACTGTGGCATCCCGGAAAGGGGATAGATGCGGCCGTGATCGGTCCCCACGACCACCAGCGCGTCGGGCCGATGCTCCCGGATCAATTGACCCATCCGTGCGAACGCTCCATAGATGCGCGAACACTGCGTCGCCGGCGCCGCCTGCCGCCGGGTCACGAACAATGCGGCATGCGAGCATGCAAATGCGCCGACGACCTGCATCGTCCTATACCCGGTACCGCGCCAGGAAATTCATCACGAGCTCGTTGAACTCCGCCTCGCGCTCGACTTGAACCCAATGGCCGCACTTCGTGAAGATGTGCATCTGCGCGTTCTGCATCGCACGGGTCATGAGCAGCCCGACGTCCAGCGCGCCCGCGCGATCATCCATGCCCCACAGCACCAGCGTCGGAGCCGCGACCCGTGGGAGCTCGGCGGTCAGGTCCTGTCTGGCCGGCGGGGGAGCCGTGTAGATTCGGACGGTCTCCGGGTCGATGCTCGCCTCGTAGCGCGCCCGGACCACCTCCTCGGTGGCGAAGCGCTGGTCGAACACCATCGTGCTGACGATCTGTCTCATCTTCCCGTAGCTCGGGCCGCCTTCGCCGCGATAATACTGTCCGATCAGCTTCACACCCTCCACCGGCATCGGCGTGAAGAGACTATATACCGTCGGCGCGCTGCCTATCACGACCAGCGATTCGACGCGCGCCGGAAAATCGATGGCCGTCTTGATGGCGACCTGCCCGCCGTAACTGTTGCCGATGAACGCAGCCTTGGTTATGCCCAGCTTACCCAGCAACTCGTCCATCACGCGCGCGTGGAAGGTGAGCGGCGGCCCTTCGATGGCCACGCGACTGGATTTACCGAAATTCACCAGGTCGACCAGCAGCAGGCGGTAGCTGCGCATGAGCGCGGGGATGTTGGTGGCGAAGTTACTCCAACTGTTTGCGCCCGGGCCGCCTCCATGCAGACACACCAGGGGCGGGCCTTCGCCTATCTCGTTGTAATGAATCCGCACTTTGGAGAGTTGTACGTAGCGGCTCGTCTGCGACTCTTCGGGCAGGTGCATCAGACTTCCTCCTCTCGGGGCGATTGTTCCGCGGGCCTCTGCGACTGCGACGACTCGCACAGCTTCCGCCAGCCTATGATCGACAGGTCCGGGCGATAGAGCTGCTCAGGCGGCGTTTTCATCATTTCGACCACCCGCGCATCCTGATCGTTGAACCCCCCGTGGAACAGCCAGCGCAGATAGGCCCAGTAGCGCAGGTGAAACAAGCCGCGCTTGAGCGGTCCTCCGTCCTGCACCACGACCTGAATGTAGCGATGCCTGCCGGGATCGCTCGGGACGTACCATTCGAAGTGCGTCCAGCGGGCGAACCGGATCCGCAACACGCAAGGCAGCCGGATGGAGGCGCGCGACAGCACCTTGCTCGATTTGAAGAAGTACTTCTTCGGCCAGCGGCCGAGGTTCGGGTAGTCGGCCTGGAACGCATAGTCCTTCGTCTTGCGGCCGATCCAGTTCTCCTCCTCCGGCACGACTTCGCAGTGCACATACGCCGGCGGATGCATGAATGTGATGAACAGCGCGTCACGATGCAGGTATTTACCGTGACCCTCGTCGAAGCCGTTTTCGGCCGCATGACGCCAGTCCCCCGCCCGCTCCGTGACGCGGCCCTCGATGGCCGCCCGCTCGCTCAGCAACTCGCTGGGAATGTCGCGTTCGAGCGGCGGGGGCAGGCCGTCGCCCTTGTAGATCCAGACCAGACCGGCCCGTTCAGCCGCCGGAAACGTCTTCACGCGCGCACGGCCGCACAACGGCGAGTTAGGGCCGTCTGTCAGAGCCGCGACGAGCTTCCCGGAGGCGAGATCGAACGTCCAGCCGTGATAACGGCAGCTGACGGTGCCGGGAAACTCCCGTTTGCCGATCGAAAGTTTGATACCGCGATGTGGGCACCGATCCTGCCACGCATACACTCTGTCCTTCTCGCGGATGAAGAGAACGTCGTCGCCGAAGAGTCGTAGCGGCAGCAAACGGCGGCCGAGCTGTCGCGAGAGCAGAACCGGGTACCAATAACCGTCAAACCCTGTAACCGCCGCGTCGTAATGGGGAAACCGCGTGTCGCCGACACGGACCCCGGTGATCTGATGATGCCCCACGATTGATGCCCTCCCGTCGACGAGCCGCGCCGGCCGCCCGGACAGCGGCGCCGGGCCGGCGGGCGCGGTGGTCTGCTTTCCCGTTCCGAGATTCAAGCGACCACCCTCGCCTTTGGCTCGCAGCAAGGATCGGGCAATTCGAC
This sequence comes from Steroidobacteraceae bacterium, assembly GCA_036278795.1. GTDB lineage: Bacteria > Pseudomonadota > Gammaproteobacteria > Steroidobacterales > Steroidobacteraceae > 13-2-20CM-66-19. The sequence continues at coordinate 155,269 of DASUKK010000016.1, forward strand.
ACCGTTTGAAAGCGAGGTTTGATTTGGGTGCGGATAACCTGCAGTTATGTGCGGGAAAGGCTCCTTTTGCGCCGCGTGCAGCCTGAAAGTATCATGCCCACATAACTTGTTCTGCGCCGGACAACCCACCACACTCAGCGTTTAGATCGGAGGTATCCGCCATGGCAGGGGCAGCGCCGACAGCCAAGCTCAGTCGCGATCCGCAGGATCTTCGTTCCATTCTCGCCGCGGGGGCGTTCGTGCCGGCGCCGGGCGTCTATGACGCCCTCTCGGCCCGCCTTACCGAGCGCTCGGGGTTCCCGGTGGCTTACGCAAGCGGTGGCTCGATCGTTCGCAGTCTCGGCCTGCCGGATCTCGGCCTTGCGACGCTGACGGAAATGGCGGGCCGGTTCGCGCAGATCGCGGGTGCGATCGAGATTCCCGTGATTGCCGACGGCGACACCGGTTTCGGCAATGAGCTGAACATTACACGAACTGTACATAATCTGGAACGGACCGGTATCGCCGCGGTACACTTCGAGGACCAGGTATTTCCCAAGCGATGTGGACACGACGCGGGTGTCCGACTCATCGACGCCGCGCCCATGGCCGCAAAGCTGTCCGCGGCCGTGAAAGCACGCTCTGGCCGAAACCTTCTGATCATCGCCCGCACCGACGCCCTGGCGGTGGAAGGCCTTGCAGCGGCGGTCGAGCGCGCCCAACGCTACGAAAGCGCAGGCGTGGACATGATCTTCGTGGAGGGCTTGCGCGCAGCGCCGGATGTCGAGGCGGTCGGCCGGGCGCTCACGACGCCGAAGCTGCTCAATTGTGGTCCTCCGGGCAGCCCGCTGCCGCTGTCTTCGAGGGAGCTTGCGGAGTTGGGCTTTCGGATCGGCATATACCCCGCGGACCTGCAGTGCGCGGCGATCAGCGCCATGCAGGAATGCCTGACGGCGCTCCGTCGTGACGGCAACAGCAGCGCCTTGCGGGAGCGCCTTGCGTCGCTTACCGTCCGCGACGACCTGGTCGATACGCGGCTTTGGCGGGCGCTCGAGTCAGGACGCAGCCCGTGAGCCTACAGACACTCACTCAGAAGATCCTCTCCGCCAAGGTGGGGCGCGATGTGCGCGAGGGTGAGATCATCTTCCCGGAGCCTGACCTCATCGTCGTCCACGACTGGTATTCCGCCAATGCGGGCCGCACCCTGCGCCAGTTCGGCGTCGAGCGGCTTTACGCTCCGGACAAGGTGATGTTCGTCACCGACCACGAGCCGATTGCGGTCTCGGCGGAGTCCGCCGCCAAGCAAGCCGAGATCCGTGACATCGCCCGGCAATTCGCGATAGGACACCACTTCGACGTCGGACGCGGCGGACATGGTCATCTTTTTCCTGTTGAAGCCGGTTTCGTGACGCCCGGAATGTTCGTCGAAGCGTACGACACCCACGTACCGAATTACGGCGCTGTGGGTGCTCTTGGTTTCCCCATGCTCAATGAGATCGTGGAGGTCATGGCCCTGGGCTCGGTCTGGATCCGGGTGCCGGCCACCATACGGATCCGGCTTCGCGGCCGTCTGACTCCCGGCGTACTCATCCGCGACTTCGCCCAGAAGCTGATAGCGGATCTCGACGCCGATCTCGTGAACTACACCGTGGTCGAGTTCTCCGGCCCCGCGATGGAGCACATCAGCGTCGACGAGCGCTTCACTCTCTGCAACACCCCGATCGAGATCGGCGCGAAATCCGCCATAGCCGAGCCCGACGACGTGGTACGCGAGTACCTGTCGGAACGCGTGCAGTGCGACATCGACCTGCCACGCAGCGACGCCGATGCGCCGTTCGTGCATGCAGCCGAGTACGACCTGACGACCATCGAGCCGTACGTGGCCGTGCCGCCGATACCGGATCGGGTCGTGCCGATCAGCGCCGTCGCCGGCAGACCGGTCGACCATGCGTTCGTCGGCTCCTGCGCGTCGGGATCGCTGAACGATCTGCGGGAGGCGGCGCGCTATCTGAAGGGGCGCAGGATCGACCCGCGCGTGCGACTCTTCATCACGCCGGGTACGCAGGCGATCCTCCGGGCCGCCATCGCCCAGGGGCTGATGGATATTTTCTCCTGCGCGGGCGCGATCATCACCGCACCCGGCTGCGGGCCCTGCGCCGGTGGGCGGATCGGGGCTCTTGGCCGCGGCGAGGTCTCGATCAACACGGGCACCCGCAACGATCCGGGCCGCCTCGGCGCGCGCGACAGCGAGATCTATCTCGCCTCCCCTGCGACCGTGGCAGTCTCGGCAATCACCGGCAGAATCACGGATCCGCGCGAATTCGCTCGAGGAACGTCATGACCGATTCCAGTGCCGACTTCATTCGCCGGGGCCGATGCTGGGTTTTCGGCGACAACGTGTGCAACGACGGAGACATGATTCCCTTCCACTTCGTGCTGGCGCGCGAGCAGAGGCCCGAGGTCCTGAAGGACCATTGCATGATCGGCCTGGATCCAGAATTTCCCAGGAAGGCCGCCCCGGGCGATCTCGTCATCGCGGGCCGGCGCTTTGCCCAGGGCAACGCACACATCCAGGCATTCTTCGCTCTCCGAGGCCTCGGCCTGTCGGTAGCCGTCGAATCCATTCCGCGCAGCAGCTTGCGCAACTGCATCAGTGCCGGCGTCCTGATCCTTCCCGAATGCGCGGGCGTTACCGCGACCGTCCATACCGGTGAGGACGTCGAGATCGACTTCAGGACCGGCAGACTGACCAACCACACACGCGGCGCCGCGCACGCCTACCGGCCGCTGGACGAAGCCCTGCTGCAGATCATTCAGCGGGGTGGATGGGAGGCGCACTTCAGGGACCGCCTGGCCGCGCGGCGCAGCGCCTGAAGGAGGCAGCTCACCCTAGGTGAGCACCGCCCGACCTCGCTCCTTTACGAACATCGCCGCCACACCGCTGATCAGCGACACCACCATGACGAGGTAGGCCGGCGACAGCAGGTTGCCCGTCGAGCGCACGAGGAAAGTGCCGATGAACGGCGAAAATCCGCCGAAGGTTATCACCGATATGGCGTAACTCACGGACAACGCCGTGTAGCGCACCTTAGTAACGAACAACTCTGCGAGTATCGCCCCGATGGCGCCGGTGAACACCGGCTGAATGACATTGGATACCAGTTGCACGGCGAGCAGGCCGGGCGCGCCCGGGAAATGCACCAACAGCATGAATAGCGGATAGGTCGTGGTCAGGCTGAGTAACGCACAGCCGATGATCATCACCCGCCGGCCGATACGATCCGACAAAGCGCCCATGACGGGCAGCAGCGAGATGTTGATGACACTCCCTATGGCTGAAGTGTAGAACGCAGTCTGTTGGTCTATCTTCAGCGTTTGCGTAGCATAGGTCGGCAGAAAGACGACATACATGTACTGTAACGTGACGCTGATGGCGCTGACGCCGATCGCCGTTGCGACCGCGCCGCCGTACTTCGCGAACACGTCTTTCAGGGGCACCCTGGTCACCTCGTGTGCGGTCATGACCTTGGTGAACGCCGGCGTCTCGCGCACCCGCGTACGCAGGTACAGTGCGAACGGACCCAGGAATGATCCGGCGATGAACGGAACGCGCCAACCCCAGGCATTCAGACTCGCCGCGTCGAGCGTGGAGTGCATCACCGCCGCGGTCAGACTCGCGATGAGAGCCGCGATCCCGCCTCCGATGGCCTGAAAGCTTCCCACCAGACCCCGGCGGGCCGCCGGGGAGTGTTCGGCCAGGAACGTGGCGGCACCGCCCCATTCACCTCCCATGGAAAAGCCCTGCAGCAGCCTGCAAACCACGAGCAGGATCGTGCCGGTCACGCCTATGGAGGCATAGGTCGGCACGAGACCCGTGAAGCCGCTCGCAGCGGCCATCATGGCGATGGACGCCGCAAGGGCATGTTTCCGTCCATACTTGTCGCCGAAGTAGCCCATTACCAGGGCACCCAACGGCCGCATCAGGAATCCCGCGCCGAATGTCGCGAGGCTGCTGAGCAGGGAGACGACGGGATCGGCGTTCGGAAAGAAAGCGTGACCGATCTGGGCGGCAAACAGGCCGAAGATCAGGAAGTCAAAGACCTCGAACAGTTGGCCCAGCGAACAGGAGACTATCGCCCAGCGGATCTCCTTCAGCTCGTCCGCTTCGTTCAGCACGTCTACCTGTGACCCGTTCATATGCATGTTGTGATCGGCGTCACTGCCGCATGCGAGCCGGCCGGGCGTCACCAGTATCGCCTAACGGGCACCACACGCTCTTCGTCTGCAGATACTCCAGTATCGACTCGCGCCCGTTCTGGACGCCAATGCCGCTCTGCTTATAACCGCTGACCGGCGAATTGAAGCTCAACGCGCGATACATGTTGATCCACACCACGCCCGCCTGGATACGATGCGCGACGCGGTGCGCTCGCTTCACGTCCCGGGTCCAGACCCCGCCGGCGAGTCCGAAATCCGAGGCGTTAGCGAGGGCGATGGCCTCCTCCTCCTCATCGAATGGAATCACGGCCAGCACCGGACCGAAGACTTCGGTACTGAGAATGCGATTATCGCCTTTTGCACAGCCGATGATGGTCGGCTCGAAGAAATACCCGCCGGGACATCCAGCCGGTACGCTGCGCTGCCCGCCACACAAAATGGCGCCGCCGTCTTCGACCGCCTGAGCGACCAGCCGCTCGTCCTTCTCGAGCTGCGCAAGAGTTGCCACGGGTCCCATCTGGGTTTCCGGGGCCGTCGGATCGCCGATGCAAATCCCGGCGGCGCAGCGGACGAGCCGCTCTACCAGCGGATCGTAAATGGAGCGATGGATGTAGGCGCGGGATCCCGCGACGCAGGTCTGCCCGGCCGAGGCAAAAATGCCGGTGAGGATTCCGGCTTCGACCTGCTGCAGATCTGCGTCCGCAAATACTATTTGGGGGCTTTTGCCCCCGAGCTCCAGAACACACTTGGCGAGACGCCTGCCCGCACGTTCGGCTACGGCTCGTCCTCCATCGACACTGCCGGTGAAGGCGATCTTCGCGACGCCGCGGTGATCCACCAGCGCCTCGCCGGTCGCCCGCGAGCCGGTGACCACGTTGACCACTCCGGGCGGTATCCCAACGGACTCGGCGAGTTTTGCGAGCTCGATGAGGGATGCCGACGTCACCTCGGAAGGCTTGATGACGACGGTGTTGCCTGCGGCCAGCGCCGGGGCGACGGCAAATATTGTCAACATTGCCGGGGAATTCCACGGTGTGATGACGCCCACCACGCCAACCGGCTCGCGCACCGTGTAGTTCAATATGTTGGCCAGATCGAGGGGAATGACCGCCCCTTCGATTTTGTCGGCGAGACCGCCGTAGTAATACAGCCATTCCGGAATGGCCGCTGCCTGGTTTACGGATTCACGCAGGAGCTTGCCGTTCTGTGCCGTCTCGAGCGCGCCGATTTGCGCCGCATTCGCCGCAATGGCGTCCGCCCATAGCATGAGCATACGCCCACGCCTCGTCGGCGACAGCGTGCTCCACGGCCCGGCGAAGGCCGCGCTGGCCGCCGCCACCGCCGCATCCACATCGCCTGCGCCGCCGTCAGCGAATTCGCCCCAGGTCGCGCCGGTTGCCGGGTTGCGCGTGACGAAAGTGTTTCCGCCTGCCGATTCGAGGGTCTGGCCGCCAATGTAATGGCGATATTGGAGGAGCGTCATCGCGCCGGGCCCAACGCCTGTCTGAAGGCATCGCGCCGGGAGGCTGCATAGAGCGAGTCATAGTCGGCAGGCGCGCTCTCCCCCGGAACCAGCTTCAAGTCCACGAACACAGGACCGGGTTCGGCGAGCACTGCGGCGATATCGCGCCCGAAGGAGCCGAGCTCCTCGAACCGATGAACATTGGGGTAGCCGGCAGCCCGGGCAAGGCCGCTGAAGTCCACCTTGTCCCGCGCCGGAATCGGATGCGCGCCATTGGCCTCATACGTACCGTTTTCGCACAGGAAGTGATAAAAATTGCCCGGCGCGACGGCGGCCACCGTGACGAGGCTGCCCAGATTCATGAGCAGGCTCCCGTCGCCGTCGAGTACGATGATCCTGCGGCCGGGTTGGCCGAGCGCGAGGCCGAGGGCGTGAGAGGAGGCCAACCCCATCGCCCCTACCGCGAAGTAGTTCAGGGCATGCGGCCGGATACGCACCCAGTCGAATGCCGAGCTGTATACCGCAACGACGACGTCGTCCGGACAATGACTCGCCAACACCCGAAAGCACTGGTCGCGCTTCATCATGATGCGAGAGGCCTTTGGCCGATGAGCAGGACTGTCGGACGCGACAGCGAGTAAGCCGCCTCGATGGCCGGGCGGATCCTGACGACATCCGCCTGAGTTTCGATGAGATGATGCTCGATTCCCATGGCTTCCAGAATGGGCTCGACGATGCGGATACCGTAGAGCGCCGATTGGCTCGGGGGAACGCCCGGCTCCTTCTCCAGGAGGCCGACCATGAATACGATGGGCATCTTGTATCCCACCGCCACGGCGCGTACGGCGTTGATGGAATCGAGGAGACCGGTGTATTGAATCAGCAGGATGGCCCGTTCCGCGCTGTACGACAGGCCGGCGCTGATTCCAACGGCCTCGTCCTCCTTGCAGACGCGGATCAGCCGGAAGCCGGCGTCGCCGGCAATGGGGAAAAGCAGGCCGGCGCTGGTTACGATATCCGGCACCGAAAGCACGATGCCGACCTTCGCATCCTTGAGCGCCGCGATGATGGAGGGTCCGCTCGGCGGCGGGCCCGTGATCGTTGCCAGCGGATTGGCGGGCCTGGCCGTCATGTGAGCGATTCGCAATAGGCTCGCATGCGTTCCATTGCCTTGGAGAGAAGCTCCAGAGAGATCGAATAGCACAAGCGAAAATAGGGGGTCATGCCAAAGGGCGCGCCCGGTAACAGCGCCACATTGGCATAACGCAGGGCACCTACCACGAAGTCCTCGTCCGTTTTGATGACCTCGCCGCCAGGCGTGCGCCGTCCGATCACGCCGGAACAGTCCCCCCAGGCAAAGAATCCACCGTCGGGCACCTGGCAGGACAGGCCGCGCATCTGATTGATGGCGCTGAGCGCGAGATCGCGGCGCTCACGATATTCGCGCTCGCGAACCTTGATGAATGAGCGGTCGCCCGTGAGCGCGCCCAAGGCGGCGAGCTGCGAGATCGTGCTCCCCCCATTGCTCATGTGCCCAACCGCGCTCAGCATTCCCTTGATGGCGTCCGTGGGGCCTGCGGCGTACCCGACGCGCCAGCCGGCCATGGCATATCCTTTGGAGAAGCCATTGACCGTGATCACACGCTCCGCGACTTGCGAGTCGAGGGTGGCGAACGACACCGGACGGGAGCCGGTGTAGCAAATGTCCTCGTAGATCTCGTCGGTGATGATCCACACCTGTGGGTGCTTCTTCAGCACCTCGAGCAGCGCGCGTAGCTGCGCTTCGCTGTAGACGGCCCCGGTCGGGTTGTTCGGCGAATTCAGGAGCAACACCCGTGTACGCGGCGTGATCGCGGCGGCCAGATCCTCCGGCCGCAAATGAAACCCCCTTGACGCAGGACAGTTCACGAAGACCGGAGCAAGCCCCGCCAGACGGGCCATCTCGGGATATGACACCCAGTAGGGCACCGGAACGATGACCTCATCCCCGGGGTCCGCGAGCACCATCAGCGCGGCGGAGATCAGGGGCTTGGTTCCGCTGGCTATGAGAATCTGCTTCGGTGAGTAAGTGAGCCCATTCTCCTCCTCGAGCTTGCGCGACAGGGCAACACGCAGCTCGGCCAGGCCGTCGGTCGGCGGATAACGGGTCTTGTTGGCCCGGATCGCCGCGATTCCCGCGTCCTTGCCGGAATCCGGCGTATCGTAATCGGGCTCTCCGCCAACCAGCTCGATGACCTCTTTACCTTGCGCGCGCAGCTCTTGCAGGACCATGATGGTCACGAGGATCGCGGACGGCGTGAGTGCAGAGATGCGACGGGACAGTCTTGTCATGGTGAATGCAATTCCATCGGCTTTGAGCTGATCGCGGGCCGCGCAGGTATCCTTTAGGCTACCACTTCATTGCGATAACGGTCGATTGCGGGGATCTGCCCGGCGATTTCGCAGCCGGGGAAACGCGCGCTATCGCCGGCCGCTTCTATCTCTTCGCTCGTCATCATGTCCTATGATGTAGCCGCTGTTGATGGTGCGCCGCAGCTCTAGACTGATTCCGTCCGCGGCGCCTGGCGCCGGCGCCCGAGGTGCGGGTGCCGGCGCTTGCTGAGCGGTAACGGGCCTCTAAAACGAGAGGGTGCCGCCAATGTAGAACCTTCTCCCGACCGTGTCATACGTCGTTGGACTGGTGACGCTGGGCGTGCCCCTGACCTCCGGCGGCCCCTTGTTCGCTATGTTGTCGATGCCGGCCCTGAGATTGAGCGGTATCTTCTTGAACTGGTAGCTTGCGTCCATGCCGTAGTAGACGTAGGCGGGAACCCCGGGCAGAGCCTTGGCAGGGTTTGTGAGAAACGTAGGGTCTACCATGGAGCTGATGTACTGAATTCGCGCGCCAATCCGGAGCGGCCCTATTTGATAGCTGGGCCTGAAAAGGCCTCTCAGTTTCGGCGTCAGTGGCTGCAGCGTGCTCACAGTTGGGACGACTTCGCCATCGACATCATTCCATGGAGTATTGGGGAGGAACTGGACCTCCCATTCGTATTGATAGTTCAGCGTGCCGTTGAACAACAGGGTTCCCAGTGGCAACGGATAGCTCAGGTCGGCCTCGATATCGACTCCCTTGGTCCGGAAGCCCCCGACGTTCTGGTTTGCCAACAGCACGTTCGTGATATCACCATTGGTCACGTTACGTCCCGTCAGCTGGCAGTAAAAATTGTTTGGATCGTATTTCGGATTGCCACCGTTGATGTTGTAACAACTATCGATGATGGTCTGCAGAGGGATCGTGGAGATCGCCTGGTGGATCTCGATATCGTACCAGTCGACCGACGTCCGAAGGTGCAAAGCCCCGAGATCCGGAGACCAGACGGCACCGAGCGTGTAGGTGTTGGCGAGTTCGGGCTGTACATTGGGATTGCCTACCGTTTCGGCGCCGGTAGTAGCCCTGGTGAACTCATAGCTGTCTGCCAACGTGGCGGGTACTCCCGTTGCAACGCATAACGCACGCAGCTGCGCGGCATTCGGACCGTTACGAACGTTGGTACGAACGTCGCAAGGGTCTCCGGCGACAGGAGGCGAGCCCAGCGTGGTCTGCACCTGAGTCGCGGCGCCGTATAGCTCGGCCGGGTTCGGCGCACGGAGCGCGCGCTCATATCCACCGCGAAAGCGGACTCGAGTCAGGGGGGCCCACTCCATGTCCGCCTTGTAGGTCGTCGTTCCGCCCGTGCTCTTGTAATCGGAATAGCGCCCGGCCACATTGACGTTCAGCAGTTTCGCCGCGGGCTTGTCTTTGAGGATCGGCAGCTCTACTTCGAGGGAGGTCTCTTTGACGGAGTCGCTCGCATTGGTATACACCGCGAAATTGGTTCCCCCTTGGTCCAGCTCGGAAAATCCCAGCGCATCCGGCCTGAACACGTAACCGTAACCCCTGAACCCTGCGGTTGCCGAAATCTGTATGTCGCCGGCCGGCAGCCTCGCCACGGGACCTCCCAATGATGCAAGAACTTCCTTCTGCGACAGATCCGTCTCATCCTTCGGCTGGCGCTCCAGGAGTTTCAGGCACTCGGGCGACAGTTGAAAGGTTTGGGTTATCGCGTTGTTGAAGCCGAACGGATTGAAGGCACAACCTTGGGATGCGCCGCCATCCGGCGCAAGAGTGAGCAGGTTGACGACGTTCTGGTCCGTACTCGCCGAGGTCACGAATATGTCGGTCGTGGTTCCATACGAGGCATAGACGTCCCAATTCCAGGGCGATCCGAAGAGATCGAAATCGCCTTTCGCTCCCGTCAGGAGTTGATACGTGGAGTACCGATACGAGAAGTCCCTCATGCCAAACTCGCCGGCAGTCTGACGGAAGGTGAATGGCGCGTTGGGATCGGGTCTCGAAGCGAGTATGGGCTTGAGATCGTCGGGAACAAATGGATTATTCGCGGCTATCTGCGCGGTGAGCGTGGTTGGGCCGGCGGTCGTCGAGACGTCGTTCTGCGCGAAGTAAAATTGCGAATAAGCCTGAATGCGATCGGTCACCTTGTAGTTCATTTTCCCGTAGACATCGTAGCGGTCCAACGGCTGGACCAGCGAAATATATTGTCCCGCGGCGGACGTCAACGAAGTGGGAGTCTGAATGATGTACGGGCGACCGGGTCCCTTGTAGTTCACGATGGGTCCGGAAAGGGGGAAAAGCGTGATCGGAGCACCGTCTCCGTAGTCGTTGAAGCCGAGGTTTCGCGTGTTGAGGACGGTCCCGGGTGCCACTCCGTACTGGGCGAATGCCGCGTCCACGGCCGCCTGGGTCGGCAGGTTGGCCGGGTCCACCGTAAACGAGCCCGTTGGCAGCACCGCTTGTGGGTTGGCATTGGCGAAGAAGGGGCGCGAGTTTTCCCGGATCAGATCGCGCTTCATGAAATTCAACGAAAAGACGGCGTTGCCTCGACCTTCATTGAAATCGCTGCCCATGGTAACTGCGATTTGTTCCTGGGCGGCGTCTCCTCTGGTCGTCTCTCCCCACTGGCCATCGACCTCGACACCCTGGAAATGATCTCTGGTCTTGAAGTTGATGACGCCCGCGATCGCATCCGAGCCGTAGACCGCCGAGGCGCCGCCACTGATGATTTCGACTGATTCGATCATCGTGGAGGGAATCGTGTTGAGATCGATGACGCCCGTGGGATCCGAAGGTTGCATGCGACGGCCATCGAGCAACACCAGGGTCCGGTTTGCCCCGAGACCGCGCAAGTCGACCTGCGCGCGACCGCCATTGCTGAGAAGCGGATCATTCGCGTTCATATCCGGCATGAATTGCGGGAGTTGCTGAAGTGCCATCTCCAGCGATACCTCGCCCGTCTGCTTGATGGCTGCCGACCCCACGGTTACGATCGGAGTGTTGGCTTCGTAATCCCGCCGCGCGATGCGCGAGCCGGTGACGACTACCTCCCCGAGTCCTGTCGAGCTTTCGGACGGCGCAGCTCCCGGGTCCGCGGCAATGGTTGCAGCTTGCGGATCCACGGCAGCAGTTACCGCTTGCCGGTCTACGGGCATATTGGCCGCCAGCCGTATTACGGTCGTGGGTGCAGCCTTCTGTGCTGCGACCGTCGTTGCAGCCTTCTGTGCTGCGAGCGTCGTTGCAGCTTTCTGTGTTACGGCCGTGGGCGCAGCCTTCTGCGTCACGGCCGTGGTTGCGGCTTTCTGCGTCACGGCCGTGGTTGCAGCTTTCTGCGTCACGGCCGTGGTTGCCGCTTTCTGTGCTACGGCCGTAGTTGCGGCTGTTGCCACTACGAGCCCGGTAATCGTCTTCAGGAACAGGTGGAATTGACCCGTCATGTTTTTCCCCGCTGTTATGGACGCGCGTCGCACACGTTTCCATCGAAGAGCGCAGTCGCGCACTACCCCGCCTTGTGTGACCAAGGTTAGCATGTGCTCTCCGGTCGCCAACTCGAATAATGCTTTGTGCGTCCATAACTGTTGAGTTGTCTGCGGTGCGAGCGCGATGCGCACGACGCCGGGTGCGGCGATGGCGGACCGTGTGGAGCACGAGGGCTCGACCCTGCTGCGGGGAGAATGGCGCTCGGGAAGGGGCGGAAGATCCTGTCGGAGCCACCGCCGGGTTCGCAACGGAGGGCGGGACCCGAAGCGCTCTTACTTTAGGATGCGTCCAAGTGAACTTGGCCCCCCATCCGGCCGGGATTTGTGCCGGCTGCGGCCGAGGGCGGGGGGCATCCGGGCTACGAGCGCGCCTGACGCGCCGCGCGGGCTGCGTGACGCGACGCTGCGCAGATTCGCGGTGACGACGCTGTCGTTCAAGCGTGCGTTGCTAGAGCAGCCACCAGAGCAGCGCCGCTATGCCGATGCCAATACCCGTGGCCCACCAGATCCAGTTGGCGCCGAACGCTATCTCGCGGCGGGCCTGCGGGGCGGCTTCGGACCGCGCCAGAGTAGCTTCGGAAGCCCTCGTGGCTCCGGAAAGCCCTGCGGCTTCGGAAAGCCCTGGGGCTTCGCAAGTCCCGGGGGCTTCGGGATTCCCTGGGGCTTCGGATACCCTCCGGGTCACTGCGGACGCTCCCGGAGCGGCGTCCGGCACTTCCACGGCGGCTTCGGGCATTTCTGGGGCGGCTCCTGGGACCCCCGGGGCGGCTTCGATCACTGCGGGGCTTTCCAGCCGGCCCTTCAGCGCGGCGACGAACTCCTCGCCGATACTGTCGGCGATCTTCTGCATCATGCCACCGCCGAACTTGCCGAGCCGGCCGGTGATGTTGATGTCCGACGTGTACGTGACTTCAGTGCTGTTGACGGACAGAGGCTTCAGCGCCAGGGTACTGACTGAGCTGATGCGGCTTGCGCGGCTGCCCTCCTCGCCCTTGCCCAAATAGGACGCAAACTCCGGCGGGCGTTGCTCCGTCTGCTCGATGTCGAGATGGAAGGTGGTGCGGATCGGGCCGACCTTGAGGTTGATGGCGGCAGCGTACTTGCCCCGCTCCTTCTCCTCGGCGCCCTCGCAACCCGGGATGCACTGCGCGACCTTCTGCGGATCGGTTATGAAGGTCCAGACCTGCGCCTGCGGGGCGCTCAGCGTGAAGGTCTTCTCGATTTTCATGCACAGGCATCCTCGAATTGAATCTGAGCTCGTCGGCGCGCCTTCCTCGAGCAAGGCATCTCGAACGAGCTGCCAAAGACAACGTAGACGCCAGGCCGCGGCAACGTCAAGGTCTTCCGCGGGCCTGAAGCAGCCGATAGACCATAACGAACACCATAGCCTTCCATAACCAACGACGCGATCGCCGCGTGCGCGCCGTTGCGTTTGGGGACACCGCTGCTATGATCATGAAGCCGATGAAATGACTCGTCGAAACTCGATGAAATATCTCGAACCGGAAACCGTCGACGAAGCGATCACTGCGCTCGCCAGCGCCGAAGACGCCCGCTGCCTGGCGGGCGGCGCGACGCTGGTAGCGATGTTGAACGCCGAGCTGGTGGACCCAAAAGTTCTGGTCGGTTTGCGAAAAATTCATGCCCTGCGTGGAATCAGCAGGACCGCGGACGGCATTCGCATCGGCGCAATGACCACGCATGACGAGATCGCCGCGGATGATCGATTGACCGGCGCCACGGCGGTGCTCCGCAGCGCCGCCGGTCAGATCGCGCATGATGCGATACGGCATGTCGGTACCATCGGCGGGTCGATCGCACATGCCGATCCCAGCGCCGACTGGCCGGCCGCGATCACTGCCGCCGGCGCGAGCGTCGAGATTGCGTCTTCGGGCGGCACGCGCTCGGTGAGCGCCGACGAATTCTTCCTCGGCTATTTGCAAACGGCCGTGCAACCGGGAGAGCTCGTCACCGCCATCGATATTCCGTGGGGTCCGGAAAATGCCCGGGGGCATTACCTCAAATTTGCCCGGGTTGACGGCGATTACGCAACGGCTTCGATAGCGATCGTGCTGGCGATGGATGGCAAGCGTTGCGATTACATACGCTTCGCCGCCGGTGCGTGCGGACCGGGCCCGCTCCGGGTAGTCGCCGCCGAAGAGCGCCTGCTCGGCACAGAATTGACGGCTGAAGACATTGCCGCGGCGGGCGATTTACTCGCCGCCGAGGCGGATCCGGTCAGTGACGTGCGTGGATCCTCCGAATATCGCCGGCTGCTGATTCCTCGCTTGCTGCAACGCGCGATCACGCTGGTCACCCGACAGTAGTCGACCGATTGAGTCATGACTGAATCCGTACACATCCACCTGCGTATCAATGGCGAAGTTCGCTCGTTGCAGGTCGAGACGAAACGCACGCTGCTCGAGGTACTGCGGCAGGACCTGCTGCTGACGGGAACCAAGAGAGGTTGCAACCAGGGTGTGTGCGGGGCATGCAGTATCCTGGTCGACGGCCATTCCATCCGTTCATGTCTGTCATTGGCGGTGGCGATGCAGGATCGCGACATCGTCACCATAGAAGGTTTGAGCGATGGCGCGCGGCTCGATCGGGTGCAGCAGGCTTTTCTCGATGCCGGTGCCATTCAGTGCGGCTTCTGCATGCCCGGAATGATCATTACGGCAAAAGCTCTGCTCGACAGGAACCCCAGACCCAGTACGGAAGAGATCCGCCATGCCCTGGGGAACAACATCTGCCGATGCTCGGGATACGTAAAAGTGATCGATGCGGTGCACCGTGCTGCGACCACGTAACGACCCGGGTACTGAGACACGACCCGTTGGCGACGCGGTCGGCCGCTCGATGCCGCGGCGGGAAGCGCGCGCAAAGGCCACGGGTGCAGCCGCGTATACGGACGACATCGTACTTCCCCGGATGCTCTACGGTGCAGTTCTCGGAAGTGACTACGCACATGCTCGGATCCGCTCCTACAATACGTCCGCAGCAGAGGCGCTGCCGGGCGTAAAGGTCGTTCTCACCGGAGAGAAGCTGGACGGGAAGTTGCACGGCAAGTGCATAGAGGACGAACCCATTCTCGCCACGGGAAAGGTGCGTTACATCGGCGAGCCCGTGGCTGCTGTTGCCGCCATCGACTACGCGACCGCGAAACGCGCATTGCAGTTGATCGACATACAGTATGAGGAATTGCCGGCTGTGTTTGATGCCGAAGCAGCCCTCGCTTCGGACGCACCGCCCATTCACGAGGAGCGCAAGCGTTATGGAGGCCGGGTACCGCCCTTGGAGAACCCAAACCTCGCATCGTATACGGCTTTCAAGGAAGGCGATGCCGAGGCGGCCTGGTCGCAGTGCGACGTCATCGTCGAAGACACGTACGAAACGCCGGCACAGCAACACATGTACCTCGAGCCCTGTTCGACGCTGGCGGCATTCGACCGGGCTGCCGACCAGTTGACGATCTGGACGTCCACGCAGGGCGTCTTCATCGTCCAATACGCGATAGCCAAATGGCTCGGGATGCCGATGTCCAAGGTGCGGGTCATCGCGCCGTACATTGGCGGTGCCTTCGGCGGTAAAGGCGGGGTGACGAATCAACCGATTGCCGCCGCGCTTGCCATCGCTGCCGGGGCGCCGGTCAAGCTCACGTATTCGCGTGAAGACGACATGACGATGATGAAGTCGCGCCATCCCAGCCGGATCTATATGCGTACCGGCGCCAGACGGGATGGCACATTGGTCGCTCGCGAAGCGCGCATCTACTTGAATACCGGCGCCTATGCGGATGAAGGACCGTTCGTCAACGCAATTGCAGTCGGCTTTTCGCGCGGCCCTTACCGGATACCGAACATCAAGACCGAAGCCTGGTGCGTCTATACCAACCACCTCAAGGCCGGCGGCATGCGCGGTTTCGGCGTACCCCAGGCGAACTACGCCTCAGAGCTCCAGATCGAGGCGATCGCGGACAAGCTCGGCCTCGACCCGATTGAGTTGCGAACAAGGAACGCATTGGTCACCGGCGACAAATTTCTAGGCGGTCAGAACGTCGATCACGGCACGCTCATCAATTGCCTCGAAGCGGTTCGTCGGGCGTCGGATTGGGAAGCCCGCCGAGCCAGGCGGCCCGTGCAGCCCGGGAAGCGGCGTGGCGTCGGGGTCTCGAGTGCTGCACACGTTTCGGCGATGAACGGCGCCGGCGCGACGATCAAATTGAACGAGGACGGATCGCTTACCGTCAATACTGGAGCCGTAGACGTCGGCCAGGGCAGTGATACGGTATTGAGCCAGCTGGCAGCCGGCGTCCTCGGCGTATCACTCGATAAGATCAAGTACGCGGCCCCCGACACCGATTTCTCGCCGTACAATCACCAGACCGGCGGCAGCCGTACGACATACACGGTGGGCGTTGCCGTGGAACGCGCGAGTGAACACGCTCGTGATCAGATCCTCGAGCACGCCAGCGAGATGTTGGAATGTTCGGTAGAGGAGCTTGAGCTGCGCCCCGGCGGCTTGGTTGGGGTAAAAGGGACGGCCACCAGGGAGTTGCCGTTCGTTTCCATCGCCAAACGCGCGCTCTATGCCACCGGCGGCCCCATCATGGGCACCGCGAATTGGGTGTACGAGGCGGAGCGTTTCGATCCCAAGCGCACCCTGACGGCGGGCTTCGCCCCCAACGCGGTGGGCGTATTCCTGTTCGCCGCGCTGATCGTGGAGGTCGAGGTCGATGAGGCCACCGGTAAGGTCGCGATCGTCGAGGCCTGGGCAGCCCATGACGTCGGTCGCGCCATCAACCCGGGAGCAGTCGAAGGACAGATTCAAGGCGGACTGGTGCAGGGTTTCGGTTTGGCGCTCATCGAGGAATTGCTGTGGGACGACGGCCGGCTCGTCAACCCGACCATGATGGATTACAAAGTGCCGGGGGCAATGGATGTGCCCTACGAGATCCACCCTATCATTCTGGAAGATCCCGAGAGGACCGGGCCATTCGGCGCCCGGGGTATCGGTGAAATTCCGTTGAACCTTGCCGCGCCCGCGGTGTGCAACGCGATCGAGCATGCCATCGGCAGAAAAGTGACTACCATTCCCGCGACCGGCGAACGGGTGCTGCGGGCAATGATTTGACATCCTCCCGGCCTGAAGGCCGGAGATTCCGACGGCGCTGCATGAACGGTCTCACGCAGATTCCTCGTCGTCGCACTATCCATCTCCGCATGAATGCCGGACCTTTCCGCGTAACACTGGTAAAGGCCCGCCCGCCCGTTGCAACCGGCGAGGCGAGCGATGGATCCCGGGCTGCGGAGAGATTCCTCAGCGACTAGCGGCTACGATGGGCGGCAGACCGCTTCGTGACAGTCTTTTGTCGAAAGCGTCCAGTTGCGGGCCCAGCAGCGTATCGATCGCGCGCTTGTGGCCGAGCCACTCTTCATGAAGGACCGGGTACATGTCCGATTTTGACGCATCCAAGCTCGCCCCGGGAGTGTTGACCCCTTCGTGAAAGGTATTCAGATCATCGTAAAGAAGATTCGGCGGAGCGATCTCCCTGCGTTTGATTCCATGTTGAACGATCGCATCCTTGGCGGCTTCGAGTTGATCGGCCAATGACTTTCCGGCCCTGATGGCGGCTGGATCCGAAAGCTTGGCTACCACGGAAGCGATCTGATCATGGACGCTGATCAGCTTCAGTACCGTTTCTCGCAGCGACGTCATGTCCGCTTCGATGAGAACCAGCAACCGATCCTGCGCGGCAAAGTCCTCTGCCGAAGCCTTGGACCTTGGATCTCCCAGAATTTCCAGCGGCGCGGACAAAACCTGGCCGGCCGCCGTCAACCGTATGGTATAGCTTCCTGGCGTGACGAAGCGTCCCCGCGCCGCCCGGCGCAGGTAAACACCCGGGATCGACGCCGGCAGGGCGGCGAGATGCAGATCCCACGCAATGCGGTTCATTCCCGTCTTGACGCCAATAGGAATGATGGGGCGGTCGGCATCCTGCAGGGTATAGCCCCCTTTGGTGTGCGACTGCGGACCCTTGTGTGCCTCGGAAGAGAGCGTGCGGACTACTTTGCCCGAAGAGTCCAGGATCTCGATGCGGACGGGTCCGTCCTTCGCCAGGAAGAAGTCCATGATGGCACCGGACATCGGGTTCCGGCCCGTGTCCGGCAGCGTGCGTCCCG
>DASUKK010000017.1:0-229177 GCA_036278795.1 Steroidobacteraceae bacterium
TCGGATTCCAGGTGCGCCCCGCGTTGCGGGTCTCCCAGACCCCGCCGCCCACCGACCCGAAATAGAAATGGTTCGGCTGCCCGGGCACTCCGGTCACCGCCGTCACGCGCCCTCCGCGAAACGGACCGATCAGCCGCCAGCTCAGCGAGGAGTACAGCGATGGATCGAGCGGCTGTGCCTGCAGCAGGGGGACGAAGACGAGTTGCAGCGCCAACAACGACCACGGTAGCCAGGGGCGAATAGTCATGGAGTTTTTTGTTATCCGGTGGACGACGGGTTGGGGATCCCGGGAGGCGTATGCTCACTAGAGCGCTTCGGCAAAGCCGAGGGACACTGGCAGGCGAACTATTTTTCCTGCAACGCAGGGTACCCCGCCCCATCTTCCATGCACGTGGGTTCGAACCCCACCCTGCAAGCTCATAAGCGAGTATTTGAAAATGGCGGAGAGGGTGGGATTACTCGGCCCATCCTGGACCTCGCCCCCTGCGGGGGCCGGCCTGCGGCCGGTCAAAATCGCTCCGGGCGATTTTGTCGAACCCCATCTTCCATGCACGTGGGTTCGAACCCCACCCTGCAAGCTCATAAGCGAGTATTTGAAAATGGCGGAGAGGGTGGGATTCGAACCCACGTGCCGGTTTTACCCGACCATCCGATTTCGAGTCGGCGCCGTTATGACCGCTTCGGTACCTCTCCGTCCTTGCTCAAAATCCCTCGAGCGCGCCGCATTATGTTTAAATGGCGGGAGTGAGCGCCATGCGGTGGGACCCCAGGATCGCGAGCTGCTATTCTAGCCCAAGCATTTGAGGCTAGTGGGGATTTGCATTGACGCACAGAGGCGCCGACAAGTATCTCCGGCCTGCCAACGGAAGGGTGGCACTAGCGGTAGCGGCCGCGGCGCTCCTGGCGAGCTGTTCGCAAGCCCCTTCCGCCCTGCAGCAGATCCGCGCCCGCGGCGAGCTGCGGGTCGTCACCCTCAACCTCCCGACCTGCTATTACCTGGGTGCCCAGGGACCCGAGGGCCTGGAGTATGAGCTCGCCAGCCGCTTCGCCTCCCAGCTGGGCGTCCGCCTCAAGATCTACGCGGTCCCCAGTGAAACCGCCATCCGGTCCGAGCTCGCGGCCGGACACGCCGACCTCGCCGCGGCGCAGCTCACCGCCGGGCCCACTTGGTGGAAGGTGGGCAAGGCTACCGCACCGTATGCGCAGATCCCCCAGCTCGTGGTCTACCACCGGGATGAGGCGAAGCCGCGCGAGACCCTGCAGCTCGAGACCGCCAAGCTCGCCGTGCGGGCAGGCAGTCCGCAAGAGCAACTGCTCGCAAGGATGAAGGCGATTCTCGCCCCCCATCTCACCTGGGTGGAAACGGCGCCGAGCACGGCGGACCCGCTGGAAGACGTGGACTCCGGGCAGGCCCGCTACGCCATCGTGGACGCCCGGGCCTATTCCTATGCCCATCACCTGTATCCGGACGTCAAGGTCGGCTTCACCCTGCCCGAGAAGCGCCCCGTCCAATGGATCGTGCGTAGGGGAGAGGGCGACCTCGTCGAGGCCGTGAATCGCTTCTTCCGCGTCGAGGAAACCTCCGGGGACTTGAGCCACCTGATGCAGAAGGAGTCTGGGGATGTCGATGCGACCTCGTTCCATTACGGGGAGCTGCGCCTCTTTCAGGTCTCTCTGACCCAGCGCCTGCCGCACTATCGCGTCTGGTTCCAGCAGGCCGCCGCCAAATACGGGCTCGACTGGCGGCTGCTCGCCGCGATCGGCTTTCAGGAGTCGCGCTGGGACCCACAGGCCAGCTCACCCAACGGCGCAGTGGGCGTGATGATGCTGACTTCCAGCACCGCTCAGGCAATGGATCTCAAGCACCGCACGAATCCCGAAGAGAGCATCTTCGCCGGGGCGCGTTATTTCGCCCAGGTCCGCGGCATGGTTCCGACACACATCCCGGAGCCTGACCGCACTTGGTTCACGATCGCAGCCTACAACGTCGGCTTCGGACACGTAGAGGATGCGCGCATCATCGCGCAGACGCTCGGCAAGAACCCGGATTCCTGGGAGGATGTCAGCCAGGAGCTGCCCAAGCTCGCCGAGCCTCGCTGGTTCACGCGGACCAAATGCGGCTACGCGCAGGGATGGCAACCGGTCGAGTACGTGGCGCACGTGCGTCAGTTCATGAAGCTGCTCGAGTGGCAGCCCGAGGATGGCTTGCCGCACGCGGCCGTCGCTGAAGCGCAGCGCGCGGCGAGCGCCGTCAGCGACAACGGAACCTGACACTCAGCCGCGGCGCTCGGCAAAGAATTCCCTGAGGAGCCCGCCGCACTCCTCCATCAGCACGCCTCCAAACACATCGACGCGGTGATTCAGGCCCGGCAACGCGAAGATATCGGTGATACTGCCCGCCGCTCCCGCGCGCGGGTCCCACGCGCCGAACACCAGCCGGCGCACACGCGCATGAACGATTGCCATTGCGCACATCGGGCAAGGCTCCAGAGTGACATATAGAGTCGTGTCGGTGAGCCTGTAGCTGCCGAGCGCCTGCCCTGCGGAGCGAAGCGCCTCGATCTCCGCGTGCGCCGTGGGATCGTTGGCGGCGATCGGACGGTTCGCGCCCTCGGCGATCACGCGATCGCCCGTCACCAGCACCGCGCCCACCGGAACCTCGCCGGCGGCACGCGCCGTGCCCGCCTGCTGCAGCGCGAGGCGCATGAAATCGATGTCGGCCGGCACGGATCGATCCTGTCAGGAGTCGTGGGAGCCCGTGACCCGGGCCCGCAGCCGACCGCTGGCCAGGCGCGCCTCGATCTCCTCACCGGCGGGCACGGAGCGGGCATCCGTGACCAACGTACCGTCCGGCCGGGTCACGATGGCGAAGCCGCGCGCCAGCGTCGCGAGGGGGCTCGCCAGATCAAGCGACTTCTTGGCCAGCGCCACCCGATGCGACAGACGCGAGAGATACTGCGCCGCCGCGTGCTCCAGCCGGGCCCCCAGGATTTCTGCCTGTTGGCTGCGTGAGCGGATGAGGCGCTCGGGCGAGCTGCGAAATAGTTTCGACGATGCCTCGCTCAGCCGGTTTTGGCGGGCGTTGAGCCCTGCCCCGCCGGCGGCGGTCAGACGCTGCCGTAAATCGTCCAAGCGCTGTATCTGCCGCGCCAGACGCACCTCCGGCGAGCGCTGGATCAGTCTCGTGACGGCGTCGTTCAACCGGTGTCGGCGCGTGTGCAGCACTGCGGTGACGGCGCCTGCAAGACGCTGCTCGAGGTCATCGAGGCGCTGCGCCTGATGCGCCAGGCGCATGCCCGGATGCGCTTGCTTGAGGCGCGCACCGACGCTCGAAAGCCGTGTCGAAACGACGCGGAGCTCGCGCCGCATGCACGCTGTCATGCGGCTCTCCATTCGTGCCAGGGCCTCGAGACAGGCAACGCTGTCAGGTGCCACCAGCTCCGCGGCTCCGGATGGCGTCGGCGCACGCGCGTCGGCTGCGAAGTCAGCAATCGTAAAATCGATTTCGTGGCCGATTCCGGTGACCACCGGAATGGCGCATGCGCGAATGGCCCGAGCCACCCGCTCGTCATTGAAGGACCACAGATCCTCCAACGAGCCGCCGCCCCGCGCGAGGATCACGACGTCACACTCTGCGCGCGCCGAGGCGAGCTGCAACGCCTGCACGATTGCCGGTATCGCGGCTGCACCCTGCACGGCTGTGGGGTACACGAGGACCGCGGCCGGTGGGTAACGGCGCGCGAGAATATTGATGACATCGCGCACGGCCGCGCCCGTGGGTGACGTGATGACGGCGATCCGACGCGGGAAGCGAGGCAGGCCGCGCTTGCGTTCACTCGCAAACAGACCCTCGGCGGCAAGCTTGGCCTTCAGCCGCTCGAACTCGCGCTGCAACGCGCCGACGCCGGCATCCTCCAGATGATCCACGATCAGCTGGTATTCGCCGCGAGGCTCGTAGAGGCTGACGCGCCCGCGCGCGATCACGTGCTGGCCGGCCTTGGGCGTGAACCCCAGCGCCGCGTTCTTCACCCTGAACATGGCGCAGCGCACTTGGCTCTCACGGTCTTTCAGCGAAAAGTACCAGTGTCCCGAGGATGGCTGGCTGAAGTTCGAAAGCTCGCCTTCCACCCAGACGACCCCCAGGCCCCGCTCGAGGGCTATGCGCACCTCTTTGTTCAGCCGCGAGACCGTATAGACGCTGCGCTCGGGGGCCGCATCGGGCTCGGTACCGGGGAACAGGCTGGCGGGCATGGCCGATCACCATAGCATGAGGTTTACCACGGCGCCCTTCATGCGTAGAATTAGCTATGCGAATCCTCGAAGAAGCCCTCACCTTCGACGACGTCCTGCTCGTTCCCGCCTACTCGGAAATCCTGCCCCGAGAGGTGGATCTGGGGACGCGCGTCACCCGCCGTATTCGGCTCAATCTGCCCCTGCTCTCGGCCGCCATGGACACGGTCACCGAGGCACGGCTCGCCATCACCATCGCCCAGGAAGGCGGCATCGGCATCATTCACAAGAGCATGACCATCGACGCGCAAGCGCGCGAGGTCGGCCGCGTGAAGAAGTTCGAGAGCGGCATCATCAAGGACCCGATCACCGTCTCACCGAACACGACCATTCGCGAGGTGCTCGACCTCACCCGCTCGCGCGGCATCTCCGGCGTGCCGGTGGTCGTCGGCAGGAAAGCGGTCGGCATCGTCACCCACCGGGATCTGCGCTTCGAGCAGAAACTCGATGCGCCCGTCTCCTCGGTCATGACTCCGCAGGACCGCCTGATCACCGTGCGCGAGACCGCGCCGAAGGAAGAAGTCCTGGCGCTGTTGCACAAGCACCGCATCGAGAAGGTGCTCGTGGTCAACGGTGATCACGAGCTCACCGGCATGATCACCGTGAAGGATTTCCAGAAGGCGACGGAGTTCCCGCGCGCCTGCAAGGATGAGACCGGAAGGCTCCGCGTCGGCGCGGCCGTTGGCACCACTCCCGACACCATGGATCGCGTCGCGGCGCTGCGCGAGGCCGGCGTCGATCTCGTCGTCGTCGATACCGCCCACGGGCACTCGCGCGGTGTCATCGCGACCGTGGAGCGCATCAAATCGCAGTGGGCCGAACAGCAGGTGATCGCCGGCAACATCGCTACCAGCGAGGCCGCTCTCGCGCTGGTCGCCGCCGGCGTGGACGGCGTCAAGGTCGGCATCGGACCAGGCTCGATCTGCACGACACGCATCGTTGCGGGTGTCGGAGTACCGCAGATATCCGCGGTGGCCAACGTGGCGGAAGCGCTCAAGAGCAGTGATGTCCCCGTGATATCAGACGGCGGTATCCGCTTCTCCGGCGACATCGCCAAGGCGATCGCGGCCGGCGCGCACGCGGTGATGATCGGCAGCCTCTTCGCAGGTACCGAGGAGTCCCCGGGCGAGGTCGAGCTGTATCAGGGCGCTTCCTACAAGTCATATCGGGGCATGGGCTCGCTCGGCGCCATGGCCGAGCGCCACGGTTCCGCTGACCGTTACTTTCAGGACGCCTCGTCGGAGCTCGAGAAGCTCGTCCCGGAAGGCGTCGAGGGCCGCGTCCCGTACAAGGGCAGCGTCGTCGCGATTCTGCAGCAGCTCGCGGGCGGTCTTCGGGCCGCTATGGGCTACACCGGCAGCCGCGACGTCACGGACTTGCGCACGCGACCGGTATTCGTACGCGTCACCAACGCCGGTGTCCGGGAAAGTCACGTGCACGACGTCACGATCACGAAAGAGGCGCCCAACTACAGGGGGTCCTAGGAGCCCATGGCCAGTCCCCGACCTGCCGCCGTCTCTTGCGCGGCCCAACACGCGGACATCCATGCCCACCGCGTCCTGATCCTCGATTTCGGAGCACAGTACACGCAGCTCATTGCGCGCCGGGTGCGCGAGATCGGCGTCTACTGCGAGATTCATCCGTGGGACATCACGGACGCGGAAGTTCGTGCATTCCAACCCCGAGGCGTGATTCTCTCCGGCGGTCCGGAGTCGGTCACCGACGCCGATCCGCCGAAAGCGCCCGAAGCGGTCTACACGTTGGGCGTTCCGGTTCTCGGCATCTGCTACGGCATGCAGACGATGGCAAAGCAGCTCGGCGGTCACGTCGTGGCCTCGACGGAGCGAGAGTTCGGCTATGCCGAAGTCACGGTAACGGACTCGAGCCGTCTGCTCGATCACCTGGCGGATCGGCGCGACGTCCAGGACCGGGCTGTGCTCGATGTCTGGATGAGCCACGGCGACCGCGTCGGGACCCTCCCCGAGGGCTTTATCGTCGCCGCATCGACGAGCTCCATTCCCTTTGCCGCCATGACGGACGAGCGGCGCCGATTCTACGGCGTGCAATTTCATCCCGAGGTGACGCACACGACCCAGGGCGCGCGTCTCCTGGAGCGCTTCGTGCGCGAGATCTGCGGCTGCGATGCGCTCTGGAGCACCGGCAACATCATCGAGGACGCGACCGCGCGGCTACGGGCTCAGGTCGGCAGCGGCAAAGTGTTGTTGGGGTTGTCCGGAGGCGTCGATTCTTCCGTGGTAGCCGCCCTCCTCCATCGCGCGATTGGCGATCAGCTCGTTTGCGTATTCGTCGACCACGGGCTTCTGCGGCTTGGCGAGGGCGACCAGGTCATGGCCACCTTTGCCGAGCATCTCGGCGTCCGGGTGATCCGCGTGGATGCGGAGGCCCGCTTCCTCTCGGCGCTGTCGGGAGTCGCCGACCCGGAGGCGAAGCGCAAGATCATCGGGCGCACCTTCGTCGAAGTATTCGACGAGCAAGCCCAAAAGCTGTCCGGCGTCGGCTTCCTTGCCCAGGGCACCATCTACTCTGACGTGGTCGAGTCTGCCGGCTCGCGCACCGGCAAAGCGCACGTCATCAAATCACATCACAACGTCGGCGGCCTGCCCGAGAAGATGCATCTGCAGCTCGTGGAGCCATTACGCGAGCTGTTCAAGGATGAGGTCCGCCGGCTCGGCATCGAGCTCGGGCTGCCGCGGGAGATGGTCTACCGGCATCCCTTCCCCGGTCCCGGCCTCGGCGTGCGCATCCTGGGAGAGGTCCGCAAGGAGTACGCCGACCTTTTGCGTCATGCTGACGCGATCTTCATCGAAGAGCTGCGCAAACATGACCTGTACGACCGCACCAGTCAGGCGTTCGCAGTCTTCCTGCCCGTGAAGTCCGTCGGCGTCATGGGCGACGGGCGCCGCTACGACTACGTTGTCGCGCTGCGCGCGGTCGAAACGGTCGATTTCATGACCGCGCACTGGGCGCATCTGCCGTACGAGTTCCTCGGCCATGTCTCCCGCCGGATCGTGAATGAGATCGCCGGCATCTCGCGCGTGGTCTACGACATCTCCGGAAAGCCGCCCGCCACCATCGAGTGGGAGTGACTTGGCCCCGACGGAGACCGACTGGTTGAGCCGGCTGCTGGAGATGATTCCGGTCAACGGCAGGGTGGACAACCGCTGCTTTCTCGGTGCGCCCTGGCGGCTCGACAACCCCTCGCTCGAAGCCGGCCAGATGCACTACCACATCATCCTCGGGGGCTCTGTTGTCCTGGAAGAGCCATCCAGCGGGCCGCCGCAGCGCCTCATCGCGGGCGACATTCTGCTGCTTCCGCACGGGGGCGAGCACATCCTGCACGATGGTAGCGGCGTCGCGCCGAAACCGGCTCGCGATCGAAACGGGCTTGCCCTCACCTTTACGGAAAACGATGGCACCGGGGAGCGGCTCGACATGCTCTGTGGCCGGTTCGTTGTTTCACCGATGCACGAGCGATTGCTCCGGAGCTACTTGCCTCGCCGGCTCGTGGTGAGAGCGGCCGAGCGCAGTGCCTCGACTGCTCAGCCAGAGACGGGCTCGCAGTTGGCGGCGTTGGTCGCGCTGATGCGAATGGAGTCCGGTATGGAGAATCTCGGCGGGCATGCCATGCTGAAGGCGCTTTCGACGAGCATGTTCGCATTGACCTTGAGACTGGCGAGCGAGGCGCGAGAAGCGCCCGAGGGGCTTCTTGCCCTTGCTGGTCATTCCCGCCTGGCCCCGGCGCTCTCGGCCTTATTCAACCAGCCGGCGCACCCCTGGTCGCTGCCTGAGCTTGCCAGCTTGTGCAGCATGTCTCGCGCTACGTTCGTGAGGCACTTCCACGAGAAGATGGGGCGCTCCGCCAGCGACATGCTGATCGACATCCGAATGACGGTCGCCGCAAACGAAATGCGGCGGTCCCCGGCGTCGACGGGCGCGGTGGCGGAGAGTGTCGGGTATCGGTCCGAAGCGGCTTTCCAGCGTGCCTTCAAGCAGCACATGGGAGTCACGCCGGCACAGTGGCGGAGAGATGCGGTTCAGCCCAGAAGCTTTTAGGCGCCTCGAGGAGGGATGTTGCTCATGAGCGGACCAAAGCCTTCCGCAATGGTCAGGTGCGCGAACACGGCGTCACGAAGCCTGGAATAGGGCATGCCGCCGAGCATGGCGGCCTGGACGACAGCCATGACCTCACCGGCCTCCGATCCGATCATCGAAAATCCGCGGATGAGATCGTCGGTCGTGCTGACCAGGATCTTCATGAAGCCCCGGGTCTCGTCCGTCGCCTCCGTCCTGAGCACGTTGCTCATGGGCAACTTCGCGTTGAGCTTCGCCTTCGGAGAGGCCGACGCGCGCCAACGGCGGATCCGTGAACATGACGTAGGGAACGAGACGGTCATCAGTCCGGCGGTTGCCGCCGGCCATGTTGTCGCGGACGATCCTGAAATCGTCGACGGAGACATGGGTGAATTGCGGGCTGCCTGCGCATTCTCCGATCGCCCAGACGCCTGGCGCGGTGGTCTCCAAACGCTCATTGACGCGGATGAAACCGCGAGCAGTCAGTTCGACGCCAGCCGCTTCGAGACCGACATCGGATGTGTTTGCGATACGACCGACCGCGACGAGGAGATCGCTTCCTTCGATTTCGCGTTCGCCGGTGGTATCTCTGATCGTGACGGTGACGGAGTCGCCCGAGAGGCCATGAACATTCACCGGCTGCGCCCCCAGGATCACAACGATGTCCTCTGCGGCGAGAAGCGAGCGCATTTCCTCGGCGACCTCGGCGTCCTCGCGACCCATGAGCTGCCGCCCGGGCTCGACGATCGTCACTCGGCTTCCGAACCTGCGGTACGCCTGAGCCATCTCGATCCCGGTGTAGCCTCCGCCTAACACAATGAGGTGTGCGGGCAGATAATCCAGCTCGAGCGCCTCGATATGGGTAAGCGCGCGAACGCCGTCGAGGCCGGGAATGTCGGGGATCGCAGCGTGAGAACCGACGTTGATCACGACTTCTTTGCCGGTGAGCACACGCGTGCCACCAGCATTCAACGCGACCTCGATCGTTCGCGGCCCGAGAAACCGACCACTGCCCATGATGAGCTCTGCGCCGCTTGACTGATAGGCGCGCAGATGGAAGTCGACTTCGCGATCGATCATGTTTTGCTTGCGGCTGCGCACTTGGCGCATATCGGTCCGCGGGGAGCCGGTGATCGTTCCAAACTGAGCAGCGTTCTGCACGAGGTGCGCGACGCGCGCGCTCCACAGCTCGTTCTTGGAAGGCATGCATGCGACGGCGGGACAGGATCCGCCGACCCAACGGCGCTCGACGACCGCCACCTTCTTGCCGGCCCGACCAAGGTGCCACGCGAGCAACTTCCCCCCCTGGCCGCTGCCAAGGATGACGACGTCCAGTTCTTCGAGCTTTGACATGATCTTCGCTCCTGTTGAGTAGCGCGGATGGCTGGTAGGTGGCGCGCTGTGGCGTCCGCGCCCGGAAGGTGGATTTGACCGGCAGCCGCCGGTCGCGCGTCCCGGAGATTAGAGCCGGCGCGGGAGGCGTTTAATGCCTGTCATGCTCAACTATATGCTCCGGAGTATCAACGTCTGCGGCCGCTCTGAACCTGCCGGGGTCGCCTCTTCCTAGCCACAACGAGAGATGGTTCTCGCTCGCGAGCAGCCGCAGTATGCGTCGCTAAGGCGTGATGTCGCGAGGAAGATGGGTGCTGGTCCTATGCTGCAAGAGCGAGTAGCGGCTTGTCTCGAACAAGCGGTTTCCGAAGATCGTCTCCTCGGTGGCGTCGTGATCGTGGCCAGGAACGGCGAGAGGGTCGCCGAGGCTGTGGCGGGTCAGGCCGACCGGGAAACACATCGCAAGATGACCGGGGATGCGATCTTTCGCTATTCATCGCTGACGAAGCCGATCGTGGCCGCCGCAGCCATGGCTCTCGTCGAGCGAGGCACGATCCGGCTCGATGATCCGGTGACGCGCTACGTGCCCGCGTTCACGCCGAG
The DNA here is from genome assembly GCA_036278795.1 of Steroidobacteraceae bacterium. GTDB lineage: Bacteria > Pseudomonadota > Gammaproteobacteria > Steroidobacterales > Steroidobacteraceae > 13-2-20CM-66-19. Next base: position 10,318 of record DASUKK010000017.1, read on the forward strand.
GCTTGTGGGTGGCGGTGAGGCACGGATCGAAGTCCGCCATCTTCTGACCCATACTGCCGGCTTGAGCTACCGGATGCTCCAGCCTGCCGGCGGAGCCTATGAGCAAGCCGGGATTTCCGACGGCCTCGCCGAGCCCGGCCTGTCGATGAGCGAGGAGTTGGAGCGCCTCTCGCGAGCTACGCTCGAGTATCCGCCCGGCTCGGCGTGGGGGTACTCGCTGGCCTACGACGTGCTCGGGGAGGTGCTCGCACGCGCCGCGGGCACCACCTTGCAGGAAGTCGTTGCCACGACCGTCACCGGCCCATTGGGCATGCGCGACACCGCGTTCTCGGTCGTGGATCTCGCGCGATTGGCGGCGCCCTATGTGAGCGGCAAGCCACAACGCAGGATGAGCGATCCTGAGACAGTGTCTTTCTTGCCCGGTACCGCGGGGATTCGATTCTCACCGTCGCGGATCTTCAACCCGCAGTCGTTTGCCTCGGGCGGCGTCGGCATGGCGGGGACGGCGGCAGACTTCCTCAAGTTTCTGACAGCATTGCAATCGGGCGGTGCTCCCATTTTGCAGCCGACAACCACGCGTCAGATGATGAGCAATCAGATTGGCGCGCTGCGCATCACGACCGAGCAACGGCCGGCCTGGGGCTTCGGCTTTGGCGGCGCGGTGCTCCTGGATGCGGCGCTGGCCGGCACTGCGCAAGGGTTGGGCACCTGGAAATGGGGCGGTGTCTACGGCCACCACTGGTATGTCGACCCGGTCAACCGACTGACCGTGATCGCAATGACCAACACTGCGATAGAGGGAATGGCGGGTGGCTTTGTCGGCCGGCTCATGACCGCCGTCTACGGGGAGTAGTGCCGCGCTCAGAGCTCCGTGTAGCTCGCATCGTAGGTAACTGGAAAATTCACCGATCTCGCAATGAAGCAGTAGTGATGCACCTCGCCGTGCAGCGAGTCCGCGACAGCCAGATCGGCGCCGCGCTCGACTGTGATCTTCGGACGCAGAGTAGCCCGCAGGAAGCGCCCCTCCCCGCGCGGTCCCGTCTCGCCCACACCGACAGGCGCGTCCTCATAGGCCCGCACGACGATTCCCGCCTTGCTCGCCAGATGGAGGTACCAGAGCATGTGGCAGCTCGCGAGACTCGACAGCAGGAGGTCCTCGGGGTTGGGCTTGCCGGGATCGCCCCCTAGCAAAGGATCGTTCGAGCATTCGATCACCGGCTTACCGGCGGTCGTGATGCGCCATGTCCGATCGTAGCCCCTGTATTGCTTAGTGCCTTCTCCGCGGTCACCCGTCCAGACGATCTGCGCGCAGTAGTCGTGGGTCTTGGCCATTGACGTCCACCTTTGTATACGTGTATACATCTTAGCAGATGAATCCGGAAATGATAGCGGCCGAGCTGAGAAGCGATCTCATGGCGGGCGGCTTGCCTCCAGGTGCCGAGCTGTCGCAGGTCGTTCTCGCAGAGCGGTTCGGCGTCAGCCGCATTCCCGTTCGCGATGCCTTGCGTATCCTCGCCGGTGAAGGGCTGGTCGACATCCAGCCAAATCGCGGCGCAAAGGCGATCTCTTTGACGCCGCGCGAAGTGCGTGAGATCTACGATCTGCGCGTGCTGCTGGAATGCGATTGCCTGCGCCGCGCGGCCGCTAACATGACGCCTGGGGCGCTGGAGGAGATCGACCGGATCCGGCGCAAGTCAGACCTGGATGCGAGCACCCCCGGATGGGCCGAAGGTGATTGGGCCTTTCACCAGGCTTTGTATCTGCCCGCCGGGCGGCTGCGGCAACTGGCGATGATCGAGACGTTGCGGCGCACTTGCCGGCTTTTCGTCAGCGCATACGCCACGATGCCGAAGAAGAAACCCCGCTGGCTCGACGATCACCGCGCGATACTGCAGCACCTCGAGGCCGGCGAGACCGATCGTGCGGTCGCCGTGCTTCGCAGCCATCTCGAGGCGGCGGCTGAGTATCTGCTCGCTCGGATGGACGCCGGGTAAGGCACCGGACTTTCGAACAACGGGAGAAGAGCGTGGCGCTCGAGATGCGAGACACTTGCGAGAAATGCTCGAAGCATTTGCCGATGGATGCAGAGGACGCTTTCATCTGCTCCTATGAGTGCACCTTCTGCTCCAACTGCGCCGCGGCCATGCACCGGATCTGTCCCAACTGCGGCGGCGAGCTGCTCCGGCGGCCAACCCGCATCCCGAAGTCTCCCGGGAACGTCGGCGCAGGCAAGCAGTTATAGCCTGGACCCCGGACCGCTTTTTTCGCGGGCCGGCGAGGAATAGCGGCCGGAACACTCACTCAGGAGGATCCGCATGTACGCCGTCGTTCGAGAGACCACCTATCCTGTGGACATGGGTCTGGCCGATCGGCCGGAATTCACCGCCTTTCAGGATGCACATGCCGCCCAGCCCGGATACCGGGGCACCATCGTCACCCACCTGGGCAACGGTCGACACGTCACCGTGACGCTCTGGGACACAGCAGAGCACATGGCCGCCGCGCGCGACTCGATCGGACCTGCGGTGAAATTGATCGAGCCGATCATGACCACGCCGGCGAAGCTGGTAGGAACTGGTGAGGTCGCTTATGCCGACATCGGCGCAGACGACACCGGCTCACATGAGGCCTGCGGCAGTGACGGGTGAGACTTCCTTCGCCGCCCGGAACCGCGCCTTCGTGCTGGAGATGCTCGGCGAGAAGAAACGCCTCGAAGACTATCCGGACCGGGTGGATCCGAACCTCATCGTGTACGAGCCTGCGGCACTGCCCTTCGGCGGAACCTACACGGGCATCGCCGAGTTCACGCGCTTTTACGACAAGGTCCGGGAGTACTATGACTTCTCGACCTGGCAGCTCACGGATGTAGTGGCTGAGGGAGACATCGTTTTCTCGACGTCTCGAGTCCATATCGCCAAGCGCAACGCGACGATGCATATAGCCGAGCGTTTCCGCTTCCGCGGCACTACCTTGATCGAGGTGCGGGTCTTCATTTGCGATGAGGAAGACGGACAGCGATAGCTGGCGAGACAGTCGGTAACGCTCACGATAGACTTGCGCGTCGGGGCGCGGTCATCGGCCGGCCATTACGAGGGAGGCGACTTGAGCGTGATCAGAGTGTGGGGAGCCGGTATGCTCGCCGTAGTGCTGTCTTGGGGGGCTGCCGGCGCGGCGGATCTCGCGTTCCTCAACCACGGCCGTCCGGTGCTGGATGCGCACAATTGCTATCCCTACGATGGTCGCTGGGACGATCGCGTACGTCGCGCGCTGGACTCAGGCTTTCCGGTCTCGATCGAGCAGGACCTCGCCTGGTACGTGGATCCGAAGACGGGCAAGGGCCGTGTCGTCGTGTCGCACATGCCCAATCCGACAGGCAGAGAGCCAGCCTTGCGCGCCTATTTCTTCGACCAGGTGCGCCCCGTCATAGAGAAGGCATTGGCGGAGAACCGGCGCGGCGAGTGGCCGCTGATCATTCTGCACTTCGATTTCAAGGACACGCAGCCTGCCATTCTCGAGGCCGTATGGCGCTTGCTCGGGCAGTACGAGCCGTGGCTCTCGACCGCGATCAAGACCGCGGACCCGCATGAATTGTCCCCGATCGATCGCAAGCCCATCCTGGTCGTGACCGAGGATTCCGATGCGCAGGCGAAAGTGTTCTTCGATGATGTGCCAGTGGGCGGCCGCTTGCGCTTATTCGGCTCGGCCCACACCGCAGACCCTCCACCTGGCGTCAGCTCGACCCAACTCCCGCACTGGGAAGCGACGGCCCCGCCCGCTCGGCTGCTGAAGACGCATGCCACGAACTATCGCCGCTGGTGGAACAACAGCTGGTGGGTCGTCGAGCAAGGGGGCCAGCTCCAGGCTGGCGCCTGGACGAAAGCAGACGACCGCCGCCTGCGCGCCCTGGTCGACTACGCGCACCGGCAGGGGTACTGGATCCGCTTCTACACGCTGGACGGCTTCGACGCGGCCCAGGACAGGGGCTGGGATGCAAATTACAACTTCGGATCGCTGCAGCGAGTGATTCCACGCTGGCGCGCGGCGATCGCCGCCGGGGTGGATTTCATCGCCACCGATCAATACGAAGCGCTCTCGCGCGAGCTGGGCCAGCGGGACCGGGCTCTGCGCCCAAGCGCAGCATCGCCCGCACGTCATGCCCGCCTCCGGCAGCCAGTAAAGGCCAGCACATGACCGGGTGCGCGGCGGGACAGCCGCGTGCTATTGCGCTGCAATGCGCGTAAGGGTCTTGACGCTCAACGTCTGGAATACGGAAGGCGATTCCCGCCGTCCGGATATCATCAACCGCGAGCTGCATCGCCTGAAGCCGGACCTCGTAGCGCTTCAGGAAGTCGTGCAGACCCCCAGGACGAAGACGCTGGACCGGCTGCTCAATGGGCTTGGTCTTCAGTCGGCGCACCAATGCGACCTGCAGCAGTTCAGCCCTCCGTTCGCCGATCGCTATGGCGGCAGTGCGCTCGCGACGCGCTGGGAGCACCGGCTGGTGGAGGTGCTGGATCTGCGCACAGCAGGCGCAGCCGATATCCCTTGGGCGACATTGGCTGCCGTCGTGACACTTCCCGGACTGGGCGAGATGCTCTTCATCGCCGCGACGGCCGCGTGGCGCCCGGCGGCCGAGGCGATGCGCGAATCGCAAGCCCTGGCGATCACCGACCTCGACGTGCGTCACCGCCGCGAGCTGCCCACCATCATCGCCGGGGATCTCAACGCGGGACCCGACACCGCGAGCATTCGCTATCTGACGGGCCGCCAGTCGCTGTCGGGACGCAGCGTCCTCTATCATGATGCCTGGGCTGTGGCCGGCACCGGGCCCGGCTATACCTGGAGCGTCGAGAATCCCAACGCGAATGCCGGCCCTGGCCAGATCATCAGGCAACCCGGATACCGCAACCGCTTCGACTATGTGCTCGTTGGCTCGTGGGAAGCCCATCCCAAGGCGCACGCCCGCGTGCAATCCGCCGCCCTCGCATTCGATGCGCCGATCGACGGCGTCTGGGCAAGCGATCACTTCGGCGTCGTCGTCGATCTCGACTTCGGCACGGACTCTTGATGCTACCGCCGCGCCGCTCGCGCTGGCACGTCGGGCGGATCGGGCCGCAGATACAGCGCGAGGCACCCGATACAGATTCCGAGACCGGCGAGCGGATGCTTCAGCGCCACAGCCGCGGCGATTGCGAAGAGGCACAGCGTCGCGATGGACCGCAGGAGCATCGCTTTGCGGGCCTTCCCTGACGCCGGCTCGTGGGGCTTGCTCCCGATGAGCTCCCAGATCAAACCGATGTAGGTCGCGTTCACCAGAAAAAATATGCCCGCGTAGAAGGCAACCGGCTGCGGGGCCAGCTCACTGACGGCCATCCACGCAGTCGACAGGGGCAGCAGCGAGATGGAGAAGAGGTGCGCGAAGTTGATCCACAGCAAGCGGTGGCCGGCCTCGACGGCATAGCGCATCAGATAGTGGTGATTGATCCAGACGATGGCGATGAACAGGTAACTCACCGCATAACTCAACCACGTGGGCCAGAGCAGCAGGAACGCCTTGAAGGTCGGCTGCGCCGGGGGCCTCAGTTCCAATACCAGCACGGTGATCAGGACGGCGAATATGCCGTCTGACAAAGCGCTCAGCCGCTCTGGCGTCGCTTTACGCAACAGACTCATTTCACGCCGCTTCCGCGCGATCTGTGCCGTTGACGCGCCTTGAGTCGCTGCCGGTGTGCCGCCTGCTTGGCCCGATTGCCACAGATGGCCATGCTGCACCAGCGGCGTGCGCGGCCGCGAGTGTGATCCGCGAAGAGCAGTGTGCAGGCCGGTCCCTCGCAAGCCTTCACGAATGAGAAGTCCTCCGTCACCACCAGGCTTGCCAGCGTCGCAACGATCGGCATGAGCAGTTCGTCCGGCGAGCGCCAGGGACGCATCTCCTGCAACTCGAGAGAGGCGGCCGGCCGACTGTCCTGTCGCAACACGATCCGACTGAAGCGCGCGTCGCGCTCCAGCAGGCGGTTCAGCGGCTCGAGCTCTCCGAGAGCCTGCGGCGCCAGGCGCCGGCCCCTGTGCTCGCTGACGAATCCTCTGAACCACTCGCGCAGCTGCCTCGCCTGAGCGGCGACCTTGTCGAGCTCGCCCGGGCGAGCCCGTGCGCGGACCGAATGCAGCACCTCGGCGGGTACGAGCCGCGCCTGCCCCAGCCAGTCGACGAGTCCTGCCCCGTCATCGATCCAGTCGATGGCGGTATCCACGGGGGTCGCCAGCGAGTTCAGGAAATCGAGGCCCGGCGCGTCGCCGACAAATATTGCCGCAGGACGTGATCCCATCCGATCTCCTCCACGCGTCAGAAAATGACGCTCCTTTAATAACCGATCAAATACCCCTTGACAAGTTACGCCACTTTCATAACCATATTGATGTCGTTAATATGGTTACGAACCGCCCGTCAACAGACACAGGAGCAGAAATGTCCCGCAACGATGCCGGCGTAGTTCTCGTCCATGGCGCTCGGGCCGACGGCTCGAGCTGGGCGAAAGTGATCGGCGCGCTCGCGGCCGAAGGTATCGCGTCGGTCGCGGCGCCTCCGCCCCTCACCTTCTTGCCGGATGCCCTCGCCGCGCTCAACCGGACTCTCGAACGTGTCAGCGAACCCGTCGTGCTCGTCGGCCACGCCTATGCGGGCGCAGAATCGGATGATCATCCGGCAGACGCAGCATTTCTTGTCCGAGCGCATGCAAGCGCGTGTGCGCTCTCATCCCGTCGATCACACACCGCTCGCCACAGCGCCCGCCGTCGTCGTCGATCTCATCCGGGAAGCGCTCCGGAGCCTGTGACAGCATCTACTCGCGGAGACACACCATGACTACCCTCCACTATCGAAAAGTCGACGTGAACGGCCTCGAGATCTTCTACCGCGAGGCGGGCAAACCGGGCGCGCCGAACCTGCTCCTCCTCCATGGCTTTCCGAGCGCCGGCCATATGTTCCGCGACCTCATCCCGCTGCTGTCCGACCGCTTCCATATCGTTGCACCGGACCTCCCGGGCTTCGGGCAATCCGAACTGCCCGGACGCGGCCATACATTCGAACGTATCGCGGCCACCATCGACCGCTTCACGGAGATCGTCGGACTGGATCGTTATGCCGTCTACGTCTTCGACTACGGCGCGCCGACCGGCTTCCGTCTGGCCGCGAAGCACCCGGAGCGGATCACCGCGATCATCTCGCAGAACGGCAATGCCTACGAGGAAGGCCTCAGCGAGGGTTGGAATCCGATCCGCGCATACTGGGAGAACGCCTCGCCGGCCAATCGTGAAGCGCTACGTGCTTTTCTCAAGCCCGAGACGACTGTTTGGCAGTATACCCACGGCGTATCGGATACGACGGCGGTCTCGCCGGACGGCTACTCCCTGGACAACTTCTATCTGACGCGCCCTGGCACTGATGAGCTGCAGCTCGACCTCTTCGGCGACTACAAGAGCAACGTCGCCCTGTATCCGGCTTTCCAGAAGTACTTCCGCACTCATCAGCCGCCTTTCCTTGCCATCTGGGGCAAGAACGACCCGTTCTTCCTGCCTGCGGGGGCGGAAGCCTTCAAACGCGACATACCCAAGGCAGTCGTGCGCTTCGTCGACAGCGGCCATTTCGCGCTCGAGACCCACGCGGCAGAGATCGCGTCGGCGATACGCGATTTCCTCCCGGGGACATTGGAATGAACCGGTCAGTCTGACGGGCTGCGCGCTCCCGCACGGGCGGAGGTGCAGCCGAGTCATCTCAGGGTCCAGGGATTCACGCCGCCGGCGATGAGCGCATCTTCTCGACATCGCGAAGATCGTCGTCGCCGGCCGCCGCGGGCTCCACTTCCTCCTGCCGGCCAACCGGATTGAAGCCGCCGGACTGCTTGCGCCAGAGCTCCGCGTACAGGCCGCCCTGGAGGAGCAACTCCGCGTGCGATCCGTCCGCGACGACGGCACCGCGCTCGAGGACGATCAGGCGGTCCATATCCATCACGGTGCTCAGACGGTGGGCGATGGCGATCACGGTCTTGCCGGCCATCGCCTCCTTCATGGCCTGCTGGATCATCTGCTCGCTGTGACTGTCGAGCGCGCTCGTCGCCTCATCGAGCAGCAGGATGGGCGCATCGCGCAGGATCGCCCGCGCGATCGCGATTCGCTGGCGCTGGCCGCCGGATATCTTGATGCCGCGCTCGCCGACCAGCGTGTCATAGCCGTGCTCCAGCTCGACGACGAACTCGTGCGCATGCGCGCGCTTGGCGGCCTCGACCACCTCCTCGTCCGTCGCATCCGGCCGCCCGTAGCGGATGTTCTCGAGCAGGCTCCGATGAAAAAGGTTCGTATCCTGAGGTATCAGGCCTATCGAGCCGCGCAGGCTCTCCTGCGTCACCTCACGGATGTCCTGGCCGTCTATCCGGATCGCACCCGCCGTCACGTCGTGCATGCGCATCAGCAGACCCATGAGGGTCGTCTTGCCGGCGCCGCTCGGGCCGACGAGTCCCACGCGCTGTCCGGACGGAATGTAGAGCTCGAAGTCATGCACGATGTTGCGCGAGCCGCGCCCCCGGCCCCTGGGCTCGTAGGCGAACGCGATGCGATCGAAATGGATGACCCCATGCGGGACCGCCAGCGTCGCCGCGCCCGGCCGGTCCTGGATCGTCGCCGGTACGATCAGCGTCGCGATGCTCTCGCGCGCGGAGCCGAGCTGGTCATAGAAATCCGGTATGCGCTGACCCAGGTTGTACGCCGTCTGCAGCAGCGACCCCGTGAGCGCTGTCACCATGACGAAATCGCCCGCGGTCATGCGGCCGTGCACCCAACCGTAGAGGGCACCGCCCACGAACCCGAGCCACATCAGGATGTCCATGACGTACTGCGAGCAGCGCAGCCGCACCACGGAGCGATAGAGCGCCATGCGCCGATCCCGCTCCTCGCCGGTGTATCGGGTCAGCTCGTGATCCTCGAGCGCCTGATTGGCGAAGCAGAAGACATTCCGCACGTTCGTGATGACATCGACGATCCGCCCGGTCACCGCCGCGCGTGTCTCGTTGTTGGCCGCAGCCCGTTTGGCGCATTCCCGTCCGAGTAACAGGCTGCCGGAGAAATAGATGACGATGCCGACTGCGGCGGCCGCGCAGAATGCCGGGCTCGCGATATAGAAATACGCCGCGACGAACACGAAGAACATCGCGCCCGGAATGAAGTCGAACACGGTCATGTCGAACAGCATCAGCACCTGGTCGGGCAGCATGACGGCGCGATGCGCGATCTTCCCCGACAGCGTGCTCTCGAAGTAGGCGGGCGAGAGCCGTTGCGCGTACGCAAACACCTCCTCCTTGATGCGGATCAGCATGGGCGACCGTGTGTGGTAGGAGCAGAACCACATACCCGCGTCACAGAAGAACCGCGCGCCCACCAGGGCGGCGAAGAGAACGAATGGAGCCACGAGCGCCCGGCTGACGTCGGGTGTCGGCCCGTGCATGGCGAGTACCGTATTGGTCAGCCACCGGGTGGCGAAGGCGATGGAGGCAAATATCGCCCGCCCGAGCACCGGGAAGATGAGCAGTCCCAGGCAGCCCCAGAGAAACTGCCGCCCGAAATACAGGAAGAACCGGTCCAGGCGATTCGGCAGAGGGGGCGCGTTCATGGGAGCGTCGGGGGCAGCGCTACGCCGCTGCGGCGGCTCGATGGGGCAAGGACACCATGTCCTCGCTGGCCGCCAGCCTATTCGCTCCCGGTGCCCGGCGGCAAGTCCGGCGCCTGGGTTTGTGGCGGGGTTCTCTCTCAGCTCGCCGCAATGCCGGGCGGCGCCCCGTCTCTGGCAGCAATCCAGCCGGACCGTCCGGTCCCTGCAACGGCCAGGGCTATCGCCGCGACGCCGCTGCCACTCGACCCGACTGGCCGGCGCCCGGGCCGCGCCCGCGGAACAGCGTCCAGCCCGCGGCGGCGAACACGAGCACGTTGGAGACAATGACTGGCTTCGAGGCAATCAACACACCGAAGGCCATCCACAGTGCCGCACCGAGCATCTGCAAGCCGCGCAGCATCGTGGGCCTGGAGAAGAAATACGAGGCCACGAATACAGCGGTCGCGGCCCATCCCACCGTGTCCGCAAGGGGCAGGCCCGAGAGACTCATGGACGTTGTCCGTTTGGCATACGACTCCGCCCGTTCCTCAGCCGCGCGCGGCGGCCTGACGCGGACGATCGTCCTCGACCTCCGGGCCCCCGAATTGCGCGTCATAAAGCGCACGATAGGCGCCTTCGCGCGACAACAGCGTCTCGTGCGTGCCCTGCTCGACGATACGGCCGTCACGCATCACCAGGATGAGATCGGCATCGCGAATGGTCGACAACCTGTGCGCGATGACAAAGCTCGTGCGGTTGGTGCGCAGAGCGGCCATGGCGTGTTGCACGAGCGTCTCGGTCCGCGTGTCCACCGAGCTGGTCGCCTCATCGAGTATGAGCAGCGCCGGACGCGTGACGAACGCGCGGGCGATCGTGATGAGCTGCTTCTGCCCGGCGCTGATGTTGCTCGACTCCTCGTCGATCATCGTGTCGTAACCGTCGGGCAGGCCGCGCACGAAACGATCGACGGACGTTGCCCTTGCGGCCTCGATCACCTCCTCGTCCGTCGCATCGGGCCGGCCATAACGGATGTTGTCACGGATGGTGCCGTTGAAGAGCCAGGCGTCCTGCAGCACCATGCCGATCCGCGAGCGCAGCTCGTCTCGTCTCAGGGTCGAGATGTCGACGCCGTCGAGGGTGATCCGGCCCCGGTCCAGCTCGTAGAAGCGCAGGATGAGGTTGACGAGCGTGGTCTTGCCGGCTCCGGTCGGCCCTACGATCGCGACCGTGTGCCCGGGCTCGGCGACCAGTGAGAGATCCTCGATGAGCGGCTTGTCCGCCTGGTAGCGGAACGAGACACCCTGAAATTCGACGCGTCCCCGCACTGCCGCCGCAACTGCCAACGGCCGGGACTCTGGCCGCAGCTCCTGCTCATCCAGCAGATCGAACACGCGCTCCGCCGAGGCGACACCGGACTGCATCGTCCCGGCCATGGAGGCCACCTGTGTGAGCGGCCGATTGAACGAGCGCGAGTACTGAATGAACGCCTGCACGGCGCCGAGAGTCATGGCGCCGGTCGCCACGCGCAGGCCGCCGATGACGGCGACGAGCACGTAGTTGAGGCTGCCGATGAACATCACCGAAGGCATGATCAGCCCGGAGATGAACTGCGCGGCGAAAGCGGCCTCGAGCAGCTGCTCGTTCTTCGCATCGAAGCGCTGCACGACCTCGCGGTGGCGGCCGAACACCTTGACCAGCTCATGGCCGGTGAACGCCTCCTCGATTTGACCGTTGAGCTCGCCGGTCCGCGTCCACTGGGCGACGAAGTGGCGCCGGGAGCGCTTGGAGATCACTCGGGTGAGGAGGAGTGCCAGCGGGATGGTGACCAACGCGATCAACGCAAGCAGCGGCGAGACGACCAGCATCATCGCTACGACGCCGATCAGCGTGAGGAGCGAGGTAAGAAGCTGACTGATGGACTGCTGCAGGCTCTGGGAAATGTTGCCGATGTCATTGGTGACGCGGCTCAAGAGCTCTCCCCGGGTCTGCCCATCGAAGTAGCGCAGAGGCAGCCGGTGGATCTTCTCCTCGACGTCGGTGCGCAGCTTGCGCACCACGGCCTGCACGATGTCATTGAGGAGATAGCCCTGGGCCCAGAGAAATGCGGCGGAACCGACATAAAGAGCAATGGCTTCGAGCAACGTCACCGCAAGCGCGTGGAAATCGATGCCCGCACCCGGCACCAGGTGCATGCGCGCGAACATCGCCGCCAGATGACTGTGACCGGCTTCCCGTTGCGCCATCACGGCCTGCTGTTGCGACTGGCCCGCGGCGAGGTGCTCGCCGATGACACCGGAGAAGATGATATCGGTGGCATAGCCGATGAGCATCGGACCGATCACTGACAGACCGACGCTGGCAAGGGAGAGCACGGCGACGAGGACCAACACCAGTCTGTGTGGCATCAGCCGCGCCAACAGGCGGCGCGTGGAAGGCCAGAAGCTCGTCGCTTTTTCCCCCGGCGTGCCCAGGCTCATCCAGGCCGGGCCGCGGCCCGCGAGCCCCGCGGCCGGGAGCCTGCCCGCGGGCGATCCGCGTCCCGCGCGGCCGCTTTGCGGCTCACCTCTCATGCCGCCTGCTCCGGCGACAGCTGCGAGGCGACGATCTCCGCATACGTGGGGCAGTGTCGCAGCAGATCGGCGTGTCGGCCGACGGCGATCAGGGTTCCGCCGTCGAGCACCCCGATCTGATTCGCATCGATGATCGTGGAGACTCGCTGCGCCACGATGATCACCGCGGCGTGACGGGTGATGGGACGCAGCGCCGCTCGCAGCCGCGCCTCGGTGCCGAGATCGAGTGCGGAGAAGGACTCGTCGAAAAGATAGATCTCCGGATCGCGGACCAGGGCCCGGGCGATGGCCAGCCGCTGGCGCTGCCCCCCCGAGACGTTGGTGCCGCCCTGAGCGATGGGCGCCTCGAGCCCTCCCTTCATCGCCTCCACGAACTCGCGCGCCTGTGCGACCTCGAGCGCCCGCCACATCTGCTCCTCCGTGGCCTCGGGGTTGCCATAGCGGAGGTTGCTCGCCACCGTGCCGGAGAAAAGGTAAGTCTTCTGCGGCACGAGACCGATGCGGCCCCAGAGCAGATCGGGATCGAGCCCGCGCACATCGACACCGTCGATCAGCACCGCGCCTTCACTGACATCGAACAGCCGTGGAATGAGAGAGACCAGCGTGGTCTTCCCCGCCCCGGTGCTGCCGATGATGGCGAACGTCTGGCCTTGCGTCACACGGAAAGAGACATCATGGAGCACCGGCTCGGCGGCGCCCGGATACTGGAACTTCACCTGCCGGAACTCGAGCTGCGCGCGCAGCTCGACCGACGTAACCGCCGGCCGCGGCGGCGCGACGGAGGAGGTGGTGCCGATCACTTCCCCGATCCGCTCCGCCGACACGGCCGCCCGCGGAATCATCATCAGCATGAAGGTTGCCATCATCACGGCGAGCAGGATCTGCGCGAGATAGACCAGGAAGGCCGTGAGGTCCCCGATCTGCGTCTGTCCCGCGCCGATCCTCGCGGCACCGAACCACAACACCGCGACGCTCGAGACGTTCATGATGATCACGATGGCCGGAAAGAGCAGCACCATCAGCCGGCCCGCCCGCAATGCCGTATCCATGAGGTCGGCGTTCGCCTCCTCGAACCGCGCGCTCTCGGCGGGCTCGCGCACGAAGGCGCGCACCACGCGGATGCCGCCGATCTGCTCCCGCAGGATGCGGTTGACGACATCGACGAGCTTCTGCATGCGCCGGAACTGCGGCACCATCCGCACGACCACGAGCCCGATGACGATGGCCAGCACGGGGACGCTGACTCCCAATAGCCAGGAGAGGCCCGGGTCCTCGCGGATCGCGACGATGATGGCGCCCACGCCCATGATCGGCGCGGAGATCATCGTGGTGCTGCTCACCGCCACGAGAGCCTGGAGCTGTTGCACGTCGTTGGTGGTCCGCGTGATGAGTGAGGGAGCGCCGAACTTCGCCACCTCCCGTCCGGAGAATCCCATGACGCCGCGAAACAGGGTCGCACGCAGATCCCGCCCGAAGCGCATCGAGGCGCGTGCGCCGAAATACGCCGCCGCCACCGAGAAGCCGATCTGCCCCAGAGTCATGAGCAGCATCCAGCCGCCGGTCCGCAGGATGTAACTCGTATCGCCCTTCACGATGCCGAGGTCGATGATGTCGGCATTGAGGGTAGGCAGGTAGAGCGAGGCGATGGTCGCCAGCAGCTGGAACAGGGCCACGCCGAGCAGCGCGCGGGCATAGGGCCGCAGATGCCCGCGCAACAGCCGGATCAGCACCGGCGGCGCTCCACTGCGTGTGGGCAGAAGGACGGCTGTCCGGGTTCCATTCGGATGCTTGTTGGCTCGCGATTGAGGAGAGAAGCAGTCTACCGCAGATCAGGGCCGCCGGCCCGCGGCCACGGCTCCCTGGCGCTGTTCCCGCAGGAAAGGCCGGTCGATTTGCCCGGCATAGAGCTCGATGTCCGCGGCCGTGACCCCGCAGGCGGCAAAGTGCTCCTTCCACCCGCTCACCACCTGCGCGACCGCGCGCGCTTCCCGCGCCGCCGCGTCGCTGGTGAGCCCGAACAGGGTGGACATGGACAACGCGTTGGCGAGAGTGGAGTCGGCGGCCTGCTCGCCCACGCGCATCTGTTGGAATCCGAGGGCCTGGCCGGAGGGCAACACATCGAACGCGGGAGCCAGCTCGTATTGCCCGCGCCCGGTCACGATGAGCGCATGATTCTTCTCGTGGTCGTCCGTGTTGTCGATCAGGATATTGAACACCATGCGGCGAAAGAGCTCCCGCATGTCCTGCGCATACCTCTCCCCCTGCGCGACACCCTTGCGCCGCAGGAGCTGCGCCAGCTCCGGATAGCCGAATTGATCGCCGGCGGCACGCAGCGCCACGGCTGCCGAAAGGCAGTGGCGACGGCGCGCGCCAGCGCGATCGAAGCGACTGATCGCCACCGCGTGCCCGACGGTCAACCGCACCGCCAGAGTGGCTGCGCTGCGTATCTGCGCCGTTTGCGCCAGACTCATCGTCGCATGCTCGATCAGCGGAGTATCCGCGGGCTCGCCGTCGGAGAACTTGATGACCCATTGCCCCCCGTCCAGGTTGAGCAGCGCCTTGGGCCGGGCGCCTCCCATGGAGGCCCCCGGCGAGACGAGTCTGCGCAGCTCTGTGGGGATCGGCTCATTGTCCTGCACTTTACGGATGAGCTCGTGGATCCGGTCAGCCTCCCGCAGCGTCGGCAACGGACCGAGGCGCCGCGGCAGATACTCATCGGCGGAGGTCGAGACTCCCAGCGCTCCGAAGCGGTCGTCGCCCGCGAAATAGAGATACTCGAGCAGCGAGAGGCGCGCAGGCTTGTCGATGAACCGGATGACACGCTCGCCCCAACGGTCCGGCCGTGCATCGTCCACGGCACCCACCGCAGTATTGCGCTCGAGCGGCAGGAACTCCTGATCGATCAGCGGCAGATCCTCGCTGAGCGCGAACCCTTGCTCACGCCAGTGAGGGAAATATCTCAGCGAGACACCTTGATTCGAGCGCACCAGATTGAGCTCGCCCACGGGAACGGGCCGCGCGGGCACGAGCAGGGACCAGAGATAGAGCCGATCGACGGGCTGGTATCGGGAAACGCTCGGATCGGCCGTGGTCGTCGCGTTCATGGCCGCCCCTTGTCGGGCCGCCCGCGCGCCAGGCGTGCCCGTGCCGAGGCGGCGCTACGGGCCGCGCGTCGCTCGAGCGCCTCACGAACATCCCCCTCGAGTGCTCCGCGATCATCCGCCGGCGCTGCAAGCCCGGGCAATCCGCCCACCCTGCCGATCAGCCAGAGCGCCGTTGTGTAGAGCCCGGCAGCGACGCCCGGATCGCCCCGCTCGAGCCGGATCAGGGTGGGCACCGAGCAGCCCAGGCGGCCCGCCCACTCGCGCTGCGATTCCCGGCGTCTGAGGCGAGCAATCGCCAGGTTCTCACCCAACCCGCGAAGCGCTTGCGCTGCGGCAGGGGGGAGAGCATCCAGTGCAGGGGCATTCTTTGGCATGACAAATATAGTTTATCGTTTACGCCTTTTTGAGCAAGTATATTTAAGTCATTTGGTAAGATATCAAGATAGTCTAATTTTTTGACTTTCTGGTCACCTGGGGCTAGGCTGTCCCCATGACGAACCTCGAACTACCACTCTCCGCCATCCCCCTGCCGGCCCTGCTTCGTCATGCCCGCACCGCCTACGGCTCCGCCATGCGCGGAGCCCTCGAGGAGGGGGGCTACGGCGACATCCCGAAGAATGGCCTTTACGTCATCGGCGGCCTGGCGCTTGGGACGGCCGGAGACATTCCACTCGCTGTGCTGATACGGGACCTGCGTATCTCGAAGCAGGCCGCGGGCCAACTGGTCGACGCCCTGGTGAGCCGTGGCTATCTGGCTCGCACCGTGGACGAGCAGGACCGCCGCCGATTGGTCGTGACCTTGACCGACCGTGGACGTGCCGCTGCCGCGACGCAGGCGGCGGCCCGTGAGCGCGTCGATGCGGCCCTGCTGGCGAAGGTCGGGCAGCAATGCGTGGAGCACACCCGCGTGGCACTCGCGGCGCTCGCCGAGATGGCGGGCTGGGGCGAGCCTGCGGCAACTGAAGAAGCGTAGGGCCGAGAAATGTTACGACCTGGACTCGTGATCATCATCCTCTGGGTGGCCTTCTGGATATCGTGGTTCGCAGCCGCCGGCTGGAGCGCGAAAACCGAGCGTCGTGTTGGGATGCAGGGCGAGCTCGCCTACCGCATCGTGCTCGTCATCGGCACGCTCGCTTTCCTGCCCCCCGCGCACGGTTATTACGGACCGATGCGGCTCTGGCTCGTTACGCGTGATGGGGCCTGGGCGTGTGTCGCCGCGCTCGCTCTCGGGCTCTGCTTCGCCTGGTGGGCACGCATCCATTTGGGGACGCTGTGGAGCGGTTGGATCACCCGCAAGGCCGACCATCGTGTCGTCGATACCGGTCCTTACGGCATCGTGCGCCACCCGATCTATACCGGACTACTGCTCGGTGTCTATGCGACCGCCGCAGCCAAAGGTACGATACTGGGGTTGCTCGGCGCGTTGCTCATCACCCTGGGTGTGTGGATGAAGGCACGGCTCGAGGAAAGCTGGCTGCGCAAGGAGCTGGAACCGGGCGCCTACGATGACTATCGTCGCACGGTGCCCATGCTCGTGCCTTTCGGACCGAGGTGACTATGGATCCGCGACTCGTCACGCCTTATCTGATAGCTGCCCTGGTCATCTTTGGCCTCTACCGGCGCATGCGACGCTCCTTCGGACGCCAACGCGTCACCGAAGGGCGCATGTGGCTCAGGATTGGCATCTTTACGGTCATCACCGTCCTGGTGGCCGCAAGCACGGTGGCGGCACACGACCTCGAGGTTCTCGGGGGGATGGTCGCCGGCATCGCCTGCGGCGCCGTGCTGGGTTATGTAGGACTGCGGCACACCAAGTTCGAAGTCACCTCCGAGGGGCGCTACTACACGCCCCATACCTACATGGGCCTTGCAGTTACCGCGCTCTTCGTCGGCAGGCTGGCCTACCGGTACCTTTCTATTTCCAACGGCTCCCTCCCCTCTGCTCCTGCGGGCGGTGGATTCAAAGCGATGCTTCACGGTCCGTTCACGTTCGCGGTACTCGGCGTGCTCGTGGGTTATTACGTCCTCTATTATCTGGGCGTGTTGCAAAGGACACGGGTCAGCCCGGCGCCGGTCTCTCCGCTGCCGCGCGTATAAGCTCGCGGGCCCCTCTGGCCGCGGGGGTTATCGCGTCAGCCCCATCTGCGCGGCAAACCGCGCAAGCTGCGCGCTGTTGCGTGCCCCGAGTTTCTCGCGGATCGCCGACTGATGGTTGGCAATGGTCTTCTCCGAGAGACCGAGCTTCTCACCGATGCTGCGGACCGTTTCGCCCTGCGCAAGAAGCCGCAGAACCTCGAATTCGCGCGGACTCAAGGTATCGAGCTCCGTTTTTCCGGGCTGCACAGCCGACCGGGTCATGTTGGCCGCCACGTCGGGACTCACGTATGACTCCCCCCGGGAGACCGCATAGATGGCCTGCACCAGCACTTCCGGCGCGCTCGCCTTGCTGATGTAGCCCCGCGCTCCGGCCTCGAGCGCGCGGGACGCATAGATCGCATCGTCGTACATGCTGAACATCAGTATGTGCAGCTGCGGTTGGTCCTTCAGCATGCGGCGCGTCGCTTCTATCCCGCTCGTTCCCGGTAGAGCGATGTCCATCACCACCACGTCGGGATTGAGTGCGCGCGCACTCTGGCACGCCTGCGAAGCATCACTGGCCTCCCCGACCACCCGGATGTCGGAGTCGCCCTCGAGGAGTCGCCGATAGCCCTCGCGCACTATGGCGTGGTCGTCCACCAGCAGAATCCTGGTCGGTACGGTCATCGCGCGGACCCCGCATCCGAAGGCACGGGAATGCGTGCCGAGAGCTCGCACCCCTCGCCCGGCGTGCTGGTGAACACGAGCTCGCCCTGTAACGCCAGGACCCGTTCGCGCATGCCGATCAACCCAAGCCCCCGGGTGGGAAGGCCGGCCGCCGTGCCCACTCCGTCATCCGCGACCGTCACTTCGATGCTATCGGCGGCCGCGCCGCTTCCGGAACGGTCCAGGCGAACGGCTACGTGGCGCGCCGCGGCGTGCTTCGCGATGTTGGTCAGCGCCTCCTGAACGAGCCGGTACAGGGTCACCGCAACGCTCTCGGGGAGCGTCGTGAAGTCGCCTTCGATCGCCAGCCTCAAAGAGACCTCGGGCAGGCGAGTGCGCCATATCTGCACGCAATGCTCGACCGCGGCCGCGAGTCCCAGCTCGTCCAGGCCCGCTGGCCGCAGCTCACGGATCAGACTCGCCAGCGCCCCGTGGATGTGGTTACAGTTCTCGACGATCGCACTCGCCCGCTGGCGCATCGTCATCGTCGATCCCCGCGGATCGTCGCGCAGCCCGACGGCGTCGAGCTTGATCACATTCAGGTATTGCCCCAGCTCATCATGCAGCTCGCGCGCGAGCGTCTTGCGCTCGGCCTCCTGAAGCTCGACATACTGCTGGGCCAGGCGACGGTTGTCGGCCAGGGCCGCCGACAACTGCGCCTCCGCCACTATGCGCCGCGCGATCTCCTGCCTGGCTTCGCGATAGCGGCGGGTCGCGAACCAGGTCAGGCCCAGGCCCAGCACGAGCAGCATCGAGGGCAGCTCATCGAGCTGGTATCGCTCGTACGGCGCTGTCAGGTGACGCAACGTCTCCGTCAGGTTGAAGAATGCACACAGCACCCACGCGCCAACTGCCGTGATGACGATGAGGGCGGCGTCCCGCACCTGCGCCCGCCGAAGCGGGTCTTGCGGAAGTAAACCGCCCAGCGAGGATGGAGACTCGGCCGAAACGGCTATCGAGTCGCATACAGGATGGAGACGAGCCGACATGGCGAATGCTCCAATGGCCTTCGATTTCGTGCACTGCCTGCCGAATCCGGCGCCGGCCAGTCTACCGCGGACGGCATCGGGAGTGTTCCGTGCTCGGCGCACGTCCTCCCCCCCTGGAAACGGCGGGGAATCAGGAAAAACTCCCTTGCGCACCCCCCGGCGCCCCCACAACCATGCCGTAAATGCACGAACAGGCATCTCTTGCGCCCCTGGCCGGCGGGGGGTGAGCCGTGCGCTGGAAAAGGGGTGCCTTCGATGATTCACGGTCCGCGCCGAGAGGGGGATTGATGCACCGGTTGCGGATCAGTGCAATCGCCGCGCTCGTCGCTCTGGCCGCAGGCGCGGGCGTTTGCGCGGCGGATACATCCAGCGGACCTTCCGCCAAGGCCAGCTCAGTTTCCGCAGCGACCGGTTCCACCGTCCCGCTCCAGGAAGTCCTCATCATCGCGAACGCCCCGCTGCCGGGCTTCGGGCTGCCGCTGACTCAGATACCTGCGAACGTACAGACGGCAACCAGCCTGGACATGCAGAATGCACAGGTCAATGACGTCGCCCACTATCTGAGCGAACGCTTCATGGGCGTGAATGTCAGCGACAGCGCCGACAACCCCTTCCAGCTCGACATCAATTACCACGGCTTTACAGCGTCACCGCTGGTGGGCACGCCGGAGGGCCTTTCCGTCTACGTGGACGGTGTCCGGGTGAACGAATCCTTCGGCGACACGGTCAACTGGGATCTCATTCCCCAGTCCGCCATTTCGGGCGTTGCGCTCATCTCGGGTTCGAACCCCGTATTCGGCCTGAATACCCTCGGCGGCGCACTCTCGATTCAAACCAAGAACGGACACGACGACCCCGGCACCCGGCTCGAGGCATACGGGGGCAGCTTCGGCCGCCGCTCGTTTCAAATGCAGACCGGCGGGTCGGATGGACCATTCGATTACTTCGCGACCGGAACCTACTTTTACGAAACCGGGTGGCGCGACATCTCCACGTCGCAGGTCTACCAGTTGTTCGGCAAGGCCGGCTATCACACTGAAGATACGGACCTGCACCTGAGCTACACGTACGCCGATACCGACCTGTTCGGCAACGGCGCAATTCCGCAGAGCATGTACAACTACCTCAAGGAGCAAAGCTACACGCCGGATATCACGCAAAACCTGCTGCATTTCGCCAACTTGACCGCTACGCACGATTTCACCGCACACCTTCTTTTGTCGGCAAACGCGTATTACAGACACCTCGTCACCGGCAGCAACAACGGCAGCGACAATGACAATTACCTGAACGAGGGTTATCCCGGGCCTGCGATCGATTGCAGTGCGCCATTCACCGCCGGCGCCTCGCTCGCCTACTGCACCAACTCGGCCAGCCAGGTATCCAGGCTGGTGCAAAGATCGGCGGGCGCCGGACTCCAACTGACTGATACTGACGACCTGTTCGGGAAACAGAATCAGGCCATCGTGGGAGTGGCCTATGGCGATGCTGAAAATGCATTCGTCCAATCGTTTCTGTATGGATTCTTCGACGAGCGGCATCTGCTGGACTATGTGCAGAGCCCGTTCAATGACCCGACGGCCATTTCGGTCAGCGGCAGCGACAAGATTTTCGGCGCCTACTTGACGGACACGTTTTCCCCCTCTGCGTACTTTCACGTGAACATCGCCGCGCGCTACAACCGCAGCACCGAGACGGTCGACGGCTACAGCGTCGACACGGATCTGGGAGACTTCGGGGAAGGGTACGGCGAGCCTTCGGTGGTCACAGGCGATCATGTCTTTGTCCGGCTGAATCCCGCCGTCGGCGTTACGTACACGCCGACAGCAATCACGACCTACTACATGAACTACAACGAGGCGAGCCGCGCGCCGACCGTGATCGAGCTGGGCTGCTCGAATCCCGAGCTGCCGTGCGGATTGCCGAACGACTTTGCCAGCGACCCGGATCTCGAGCAGGTCGTGGCGCGCACCTTCGAGCTCGGGCTGCGCGGCAACCTGCCGGATCAGCGGCTCAGGTGGAGCGCCGATGCGTTTCGAACGGCAAACAGGGACGACATCCAGTTCATCGCCACCACCACCAATTCCGGATACTTCGCCAACGTCGGCAACACCCGGCGGCAGGGAATCGACCTCGCCCTCGGCGGCCAGGAGGGCAAGTTCCGCTGGAACCTCAGCTACAGCCTGGTTGACGCGACGTTTCAGTCGGAATTCGACGTCAGCGCCGGATCAAACAGCACCGCGGATGCCAACGGCGACATTCTGATCAGGGCCGGCGACCGCATTCCGCTCATTCCGCGTCACACCGGCAAGCTCACGGTCAACTACCAATTGACGCGAAAAATGAACGTCGGCGCAAACATGGTGGTGACTTCCGGCTCCTACCTTCACGGCGATGAGAACAATGCCAACCGGGCCGGCGGCACCAACGGTGAGGGACAGTACATCATGGGATCGGGCCATATCGGCGGATACGTCGTGGTGAACCTTCAGGGGACTTACCATGTCTCTCCGCGCTTCGATGTATTTGCGCGCTGCGCGAACCTGCTGAACCGCCAATATGCGACCGCGGGCTTCCTGACCACGAGCACCTTCAATCCCAACGGGACGTACCGCTTCGACCCCGGCGACTGGACGAACGAGAATGCCGTATCGCCCGGCGCGCCGTTCGCGCTGTGGGCCGGTATTCGGCTTACGTTTCAGTAAGAGCTTCGCGCGGCGCGGGATGGAACAACTGCGCTGCGGCGCGCGGATTGGAAGGAAAGTACCCGTGGAAGTAAGTCGCCACCAGGCGCTTGTGTCGATAGATGGCTTCTCCCCTGGAAGAGCCGGGCGCGCTCTCGGTTTGCGCAGACGGAACCAGCGTCGTCGAGATCGTGGAATGGTGGAAGGCGTGGCCGCGCAGGCTTCCGCCTGAAAACGGCGCGGTCTGGTAGCCGATCGCCTGCAGGCGCGCGTGCAGCTGCGCATGGCCCGGCAGGATACCCGCCAGAGTCGCGCGATTTCCCCGAGCGTCCGTCAGAGACTCCAGCAAGTAGAGCATGCCGCCACATTCGGCATACAGCGGCTTTCCCGCCTCGATATGTCGCTGCAGCGTCTGCGCGAGCGCCTGGTTTGCGCTCAGTTGCTCCATGTGCAGCTCCGGATAGCCCCCCGGCAGATAGACGCTGTCGACCGACGGCAGGTCCGCATCCGCCAATGGGGAAAAGAACACGAGCTCCGCCCCCATGGCCCGCAACACATCGAGATTCGCGTGGTAGATGAACGAGAAGGCGCGATCGCGCGCGACCGCGATGCGCACGCCGGCGAGCAGGGTGTCCGATGGCGGCGCATCGCCCGTGGGTGCCGATAGCCCGATCGCGGGCGGCAGGCTCTCCAGGCCGGTTCCCTGCAACGCCGCTGCCGCCGACGCGAGCCGCTGGTCGAGGTCGGCGATCTCCTCCGCCTGCACCAGGCCGAGATGCCGATCCGGCAGCTCGATGGCGGCCTCGCGTGTCAGCGCGCCGACGAAGCGCAGTCCTGCCGGAATGCCGGCCTGCGCGATCTTTGCGTGGCCCGCGCCCGCCACTCGGTTGGCCAACACTCCATAAAAGGGAAGGCCCGGCGAATAGTGGGCCAGTCCGTATGCGACCGCACCGAAGGTCTGCGCCATCGCCTGCGCGTCGATCACGGCAAGCACCGGGACCCCGAAGAGTCGCGCCAGGTCGGCGCTGCTCGGCGCTCCGTCGTACAGACCCATGACGCCTTCGATCAGGATGAGGTCCGCCGTCCCCGCCGCTTCGTAGAGAAGCCTCTGGCAATGCGCCTCACCCCCCATCCACAGATCGAGCTGATAGACAGGTCTCCCGCTCGCGCGCTCGAGGATCATGGGATCGAGAAAGTCCGGGCCCGTCTTGAAAACCTGCACTGCGCGTCCGCGCGAGGCGTGATACCGCGCCAGCGCTGCGGTCACCGTCGTCTTTCCCTGACCCGAGGCGGGGGCGCTGATGAAAAGAGCCGCGCAGCTTCTGCCCGCCATGATCAGCGCGCCTTCGGCCGCGATCCGCGACGGGCTTTTCGGGCTCTGTCGTAGGGGTTCGCGTCCGTGCGGTACTCGATGACCACGGGCGTCGCGAAGAGGTCGAACGTCTTGCGGAAAATGTTCACCAGGTACCGCGTGTACGCATCCGGAACGGAGGTGGTTTGATTGCCATGGATGACGATCCGCGGCGGATTGCGGCCGCCCTGATGCGCGTACCGCAGCTTGATCCGCCTGCCGTGCACCAGCGGCGGCTGATGTACCGTCAACGCACGCTCCAGCGTCCGTGTCAGCTCCTTCGTCGGCATTTCCCGCATGGCCGCTTCGTAGGCGCGCACGGTCGACTGCATCAGCTCACCGACGCCCGTGCCATGCCGCGCGGAGATGAAGTGCAGCGGCGCGAAGGGCACGAAATCCAGCTTCAGCGCCAGTTGACGATGGATATCCTCGCGCTGCTCCGGCGGAATCCCGTCCCACTTGTTGATGGCGATGATGAGCGCCCGCCCGCGGTGCAATGCGACTCCGAGGACGCTCGCATCCTGATCCGACACGGTGTCATGCGCATCTACGACGAGAATCACCACGTGCGCCTCGTCGATCGCCTGCAGTGTCTTGGCGACGCTCGCGCGCTCGATCACATCCTCCACCCTGGCGCGGCGACGCATCCCGGCGGTATCGATGAGTTGGAACTTGCGCCCGTCACGCTCGAACGGCACGAGGATGCTGTCCCGGGTGGTGCCCGGCTGATCGCTCGCGATGACCCGCTCCTGACCGATCAGACGGTTGACGAGCGTGGATTTGCCGACATTCGGCCGGCCGATGATGGCAATACGGACCCCTTCCGCGGCAGGATCCGTCGCTCCCGCCGCCGGCTCCAGCTCGAGACCGGCGAGAGCCTGCGCCATCAGGTCCTCGCAGCCCTGTCCGTGACTGGCCGCGATCGCGAGCGGCTCTCCGAGTCCGAGCGCATGAAAATCGGCCGCGACGACGTCGAGATCCAGCCCCTCCGACTTGTTGACGGCGAGCGTCGTCGGCTTGCCGGACTTGCGGATCTCCCGGGCGACGAAATCATCCTGAGGCGTGAGACCTGCCCGCCCGTCGACCAGCAGGATGAGTCGGTCGGCCTCCGCAACTGCGCGCTCGGTCTGTGCGCGCATCTGCGCCTCGATTCCCTTCGGGTTCTCGACCAGTCCTCCGGTGTCGATGACCACGAAAGGCATCGGCCCCACGCGCCCGAAGCCGTATTGGCGATCACGCGTGAGTCCCGGCACGTCCGCAACAATGGCGTCGCGCGTACCGGTGAGCACGTTGAACAGGGTCGACTTGCCGACGTTGGGTCGGCCTACGAGGGCGACGACGGGCAGCATGGGTGCTGCTGGTGTTTAGGTGCGGGGCGACATCCGGTATGCGCTGATGTGGCCCCCGTCATTGATGACCACGACCTCGTTACCTTCCACGATCGGCGGATTGCTGATGCGCAGCCTCCCGCTGCGCACCCGTGCGATGAAGGCACCGGTGTGCTTGTCCAGGAAGTGCACATAGCCCTGGAAGTCCGCAGTGATCACCGCGTCGTCGCTCACCGCAACGGCCGTCAGCCCCCGGTAAGCCAGCGCCGGCTGCGTCCAGATCGCGGACCCGTTGGTGCGATTGAGCGCGACGACCCGTCCTTCCGCCGTCGACATATAGACCGCGTCACTTCCCATGGTCAGTGCACGATAGCTGGAAGCCTCATGAGACCACCACGTTTGGCCGCTGTCGAGCGCGAGCATGGTGACGTTACCGTGATAGCCGACGGTGTAGACGTCCTTGCCCGAAACGTCCACTGGACCATCCACGTCCGCGAGTCGTTGGATCTCCGTGCGGCCATGCGGCGCCGAGACGGTGGACAGCCACACCTGAGAGCCATCACCGGCGTTGACCGCAAGGACCTTCCCGTTGTCGAAACCACAGATGATGAGGTCGCCCACGATGACGGGGCTCGAGGTGCCACGCACCGACAGGGATGGCACTTGCTGGTCCGCCTCCCACAACTCGTGGCCATCGGTCGGCGAGAGAGCCCGCAGCTTGCCGTCGACAGAGCGCACTGCCACGACGTTGTCAGATATGGCTGGCGCGGCGATCACCGCCCCATTGATCAGGACCGTCCAGAGTGCCTTGCCGTCAGCGGCATTCAGGGCGATCACATGGCCGTCGCTTGCGCCCACGACCACCAGGTTGCCGTGCACCGCAGGACCACCTCCCAGTGGCAGCTTCGTCTTGGTGCGCCATAGCCTGCGACCCGTAGCCAGATCGAACGCGGCGACATCGCCGCCGTGACCCGACGCGAACACCCGACTGCCGTCGAGGGCGAGACCCAGGCCGAGCCGCAGCCGCTTGGCACCGCGATCGCCGACCGAGGCACTCCACATGTGCTGCACGCGCAGAGTCGTCTTGATCGGGCCGAGCTTCGCCGGCTGGTCCGGCGCCTTGTTCTTGGAGCAGGCGGCCAGCAGGCACAGGATCGCCGCCAGCGCGGTCCAGAAGCGCAGCGAGCGCAGAGTGTTGGTTTGCAAGAGAGCCCTCACGGTTTACCGGGGTTCTGGCCGCTCGGTTTGGCACCCTGCGGCGCGGCAGGTGTACCCACATCGGCCGCGAGGTCGGAGATCTTCAGGTCGAGCAACCCGGTGCCGCCCTCACCGTCACTGCCGCCGTCGGTCGCGCGCGCGAGCCGGTATTGCGCGAGAGCGGCGGATTTGTCGCCCAAGGCGTAATAAGCATCACCCCGCGCCTCCGCGTATTGCGGCGCCAGCGCGCCGGGAGCGGCGGCGTTGAGGGTGGCAATGGCTTCAGATGCCTTGTGCTCCGCGGTTTGCACGCGGGCGAGTCGCAGCCGTGCGATAGGCCGCAGAAGGGGATCACCGGCGTGCCGCATGACGTCCTGCAGCTCATCGGCCGCTCGCCCAAGCTCTCCGTCCTCGACAAACGCCTTTGCTGAGGCGAGCTTCGCCTGATCGGCGTACGGCGAAGACGGGTACTGACGCTCCAGGTCTCCGAGAAGAATGAACGCCTGTGTGCGGTTACCCTGCGCGAAGGCATTTTCCATCTGGACGTACATCGCGCCCGCCGCGAGGTCCACGTTGTTCTCATGGGCCTGCCACCAGCGATAGCCGCCGAGGCCCAGGGCGGCGATGGCGACACCGGCCACAATGGCCGGTCCGCTCTCCCGCACCCAGCGCTTGAGGGCATCCCACTGTTCTCTTTCGCTCAGTAAAAAATCGTCCACCACCCCTCCTCGAGGAGTCATTGTGCCGGCGCGGGGGCGCCGGCGAGTGCCGCTTCGATGGCCGCGGCTAGCTCTGGCAGCGGGCATTCGCTCTGACCCGCCTCCCACCGCAAAGGTTTCACGGCCGCCACGCCGCGTGCCAGCTCGTCATCGCCCAGGATCACCGCGAGCGCCGCGCCGCTGCGGTCGGCACGGCGAAACTGCGCCTTGAAATTGCCGCCGCCGAGGTTGAGGTCGAACCGCCGCCCCGGCAGCTCGTCCCGCAGCCGCTCGACCAGCCCGGTACCGGCGGCGGTTGCCCGGGCGCCGCTGACGACCACATAGACGTCCGCGGGGATCGGTGCCGGAACGCGGCCGGTTTGCACCAGCAGCTCCACGGCCCGTTCCATCCCCATTGCAAACCCGATCCCCGGCGTGGGCTCACCCCCCAGCTGCTCGATGAGCCCATCGTAGCGGCCGCCGGAGCATACGGCATCCTGGGCGCCGAGTGCGTCGGTGATCCACTCGAACACCGTGCGTGTGTAGTAGTCCAGGCCGCGGACCAGCCGCGGATTGACGCGAAACGGAATGCCCAGGGTCTCCAGCGCGACGCAGAGCGCAGCGAAGTGTTCCCGCGACTGCGTGTCCAGATGATCGGTGAGCAGCGGCGCGCCGGCAATGACCGCGCGCATCTCGGGATTCTTGCTGTCCAGGATGCGCAACGGGTTGCCCTCGAGCCGCCGCCGGCTGTCGGCATCGAGCGCGCTCTCGTGGGCGCGGAAATACCCGACCAGCATCTCACGGTAGGCGCGCCGCGACTCCGGCGTGCCGAGGGAGTTGATCTCCAGCCGTATCCGCTCGATCCCGAGCCGGCGCCAGAGCCGCGCCGTGAGAGCGATCAGCTCCGCATCCACATCGGGGCCGGGGATGCCCACCGCCTCCACGTCGAGTTGGTTGAACTGGCGGTAGCGGCCTTTCTGCGGCCGCTCGTGGCGGAACATCGGGCCGATGCACCAGAGCTTGTGCCGCTGGCCGCGCAACATGCCGTTCGAGATCAGCGCCCGCACGATACCGGCGGTCGCCTCCGGACGCAGGGTCAGGCTCTCACCGCCCTGATCGGCAAAGGTGTACATCTCCTTCTCGACCACGTCGGTGAATTCGCCGATCGCGCGCTTGAAGAGTGCGGTGTGCTCCACGATGGGTACGCGAATCTCCTCGTAGCCATAGGCCGCGAGCAACTCGCGTATGCATGCCTCCAACCGCTGCCAGGCGCCGATCTCGGCGGGCAGCACGTCGTTCATTCCGCGCACCGGCTGGACTTCGACCGTCAACTCAACCTCCATTCTTGCGCGGCGCGGCGAATGCGCGTCCGTCGGCGGCAATGAGGAATCGGGCGGTGTGATCGGACCGCACGAATCTCGAAATCGACGCCGGCCGCCCGGCGATCTCGATCGTCACGTCGTTCGCGTCTCCCAACATGACGCTGAGCGGCGGCACGCCCTCCAGCTTGTGGGTCGCGGGTCCGGTCGACAAACCATAGAGCAGGCGCCGGCCGGTGGCGTCGTAGACCTCCGTCCAACTGTCGGCGGAGTAAGTGAATACCGCGTCGATCTGCCCGTGCGTCACTGCACCGGCCGGCGCCAGCTCGGTCCCCAGTGCGCGCTGCGGTGAGGCCTCCGTTGCGGTTGCGGCCACCCGGACAGGCTGCGCCTGCCGCACGGGCATGGGGGCCTCGACGCTGACCGGCACAGGGCGCGCTGCCACGGTGATCCAATGCCGATGCGATAGTGAGATGCCCCACCATACGGTGCCCGCGACTGCGAAGACGACCACGACTATCACCGCCGGGGCAACCAGCCTGCCCGCATCATCCGGCATGGCTTTGGGGATACGCGTCAGGTCAGGCGGCGGAACGCCCGCACCCTGCGAGTAGAGCTCGAGCAGGGCCTCCACCGGCTCGCCGACGAGCTCCGCGTAGTGGCGCAGGTGTCCTTTGACATAGACCGGCGCGCCGAGCGCCGCGAAGTCATCCGCCTCGAGCGCTTCCAGGATGTCGGGATCGACGTGCAGCTTCTCGGCCGCTTGCAGGATGGTGAGGCGGCTGCGCTCACGGGCGCTGCGCAGCCGCGCGCCGATGCCTTCCGCCATGACGGTCAGCCCGGGTTGTGGCCGAGATCGGCCAGCGCATGCGCCTGGGCCGAGCCCGGGAAGTCGAGCTGCAGCCGGCGCGCGTACAACTCCGAATCGAGCTTGTCTCCCTGCGCGCGCGTCACCTTCACCGCGAGCAGCAGCAGGTCCGGGGTCTCCTGGTTGGCGGCGAGGAAGGCGTCGATCTCCCGTCGCGCCTGCGCGAGCTTGCCCTGCGAGAAGTCGAGATCCGCGAGCTGCCACAGGGCCTGAGCGAAGTTGGGACGTATGGTAAGGGCGTCCGTGAACATCTGCGTTGCTTCGACGTCCTTGTGGACGGTGTGCAGGCAGACACCCGCGTTATCGTAAGCAAGCTCCGGCGTCATGTAGAGCGGGTTGCGTGCGGCCTTCAGGAAGCTCTGCACGCCCTCATCGACGCGGCCGACGCTGCACAGGTAGACCGCGTAGTTGTTCTGGAAGTCCGGGTTCTTGGGCGCAAGCCGCAGCGCCTCGCGGAATTCCTCGTCTGCGCGCTTGGAGTCTTGCATCCGGGCGAAAAGGAGAGCGCGCGCGCTGTGCACGTTCGGATCGTCGGAATTTTCCTCCAGCGCGCGATCGAGCTTGGTCTGCGCGACGGCCAAATCGCCGCGGCGCAAGTAGGCGATTCCGAGCTCCGTGTTGTAAATGGCGGCATCGTGACGCCGCTGCACGGCCTGCTGATTGGCACAGCCGGAAAGAACGGCAGCCAAAAGAACGCCGCCCATGGCTGCGGTGGCACCGCGCCACAAACTCGCAGCGCCTCGCGCGCGAGCGGACTCATGGGGAGCGCATCTGCTCATGCCTGCACCGCGACCCCGAATACCCGGCTGCCGAGCCGCACGGTCGTGCGATCGATCACTCGCCCGGCGAGCTGGCCGCAGGCGGCATCGATATCATCGCCCCGCGTGCGGCGGACGGTTGCCAGGACACCGCGGCGGATCAGCTCGTCGCGGAAGCGCTGTACCGCTTCGGGCGCGGAGCGCTGATACCGCGTACCCGGAAAGGGATTGAACGGGATGAGGTTCACCTTCGCCGGATGCCCCGCGAGGAGCCTGGCGAGGGCGCGCGCCTGGGTGGGGGAGTCGTTGACACCCGCGAGCAGGACGTACTCGAAGGTGACGCTGCGGCCGTTCTGCTCGTCGATGTAATGCCAGCAGGCTTCGAGCAGCTCCGCGATCGGATGCTTGCGGTTGATCGGCACCAGCTCGTTGCGCAGCTCGTCATCGGGCGCATGCAGGGAGACGGCCAGCGCCACGTTGCTGTGCTCCGCGAGCTTGTAGATCTGCGGTACCAGGCCGGAGGTCGACAACGTCACGCGCCGGCGCGACAGATCGAAGCCGAAGTCATCGAGGAAGATCTCGAGCGCCGGCACGACGTTGCGGAAATTCGCGAGCGGCTCGCCCATGCCCATCAGGACGACGTTGGTGACGATCCGCTCGCGCGCCGCATCATGCGCGAAAGAGCCCGAGAGCTCGCGGTTGGCGAGCCAGACCTGGCCGACGATCTCGGCGGTGGTCAGATTGCGGTTGAAGCCCTGCTGCGCCGTCGAGCAGAACGAGCAGTCGAGCGCACAGCCCACCTGCGAGGAGATGCAGAGCGTGCCGCGGTCCGTCTCCGGGATGAAAACCATCTCGAAGGCCTGCGACGCGTCGGCCCGCAGCAGCCACTTGCGCGTACCGTCGGCTGACTGCTGCGCACTGACGATCTGCGGTGTGGCGATGCAGGCCCGCTCGGCGAGCTGGGCGCGGAAATCCTTGGCAAGGTCCGTCATGCGCTCGAACGACGACTCGCCGCGCTTGTACACCCAGTTCATGAGCTGGCGTGCGCGGAAAGGCTTCCCTCCGAGGTCCGCCACGAACGACTCGAGCGCCGGGCGCGGCAGCCCGAGCAGATTCGTCGCGGTCGTGTCGGGAGAGGTCATGGCGGACTCGGCGGCCTCAGCCGCGCGGATGCAGCTCCGTGGTGCTGAAGAAATACGCGATTTCCTTGGCTGCCGTGTCCGGCGCATCGGAGCCATGGACGACGTTCTGCTCGATGCTCAGGGCGAGGTCGGCACGGATGGTCCCCGGGGCCGCCTTCTTCGGATCGGTTGCACCCATGATCTCGCGGTTGCGCGCGATGGCGTTCTCGCCCTCGAGCACTTGCACGACGACCGGGCCCGATGTCATGTAACGCACCAGATCCTTGAAAAACGGACGCTCCCGATGGACGGCGTAGAAGCCCTCCGCCTCGAGCTGGGAGAGGCGCAGCATGCGGGCGGCGACGATGGTGAGACCCGCCTTCTCGAAACGGCGGTATACCTCGCCGATGAGATTGCGGCTGACGCCGTCAGGCTTGACGATGGACAAGGTGCGCTCGAGCGCCATTTAGGGTCCTTTCGGGTAAAAATTCGAAACGCAGCCGTACAGTTTAGCCTCGAGCCAGCCACCGCGCCAATTCGTGCGACTGTCAACGGCAAGTCATTGAGCGGGCAAAGGCGGCCCTTTGCCCGCGGGGTCGCTCCAGTCGGTGGGTTGGCCGCCCAAAGCGCCGCAGGCGACGTTGCTCGGCCCCGTTCCTGCACCGAGCCCTGACGGGCCGGCTACCGCCGTCCAAAATCGCTCCAGGCGATTTTGTGGGCCAATCTACACACTGAAGCTCTCTCCGCAGCCGCACTCGCCTTTGACGTTCGGGTTGCGGAAGCGAAACGCCTCGTTGAGCCCCTGCTTGACGAAGTCCACGGTGGTCCCGTCGATCAGCGGCAGGCTTTCCGGATCGACGCAAACCTTCACCCCCCGATCCTCGAACACCACGTCCCCCGTCTGGAGGTCATCGGCGTAGTTCACGACGTACGCGAAGCCGGAGCAGCCGGTCTTGCGCACCCCGAGCCGCAGCCCGATGCCATGGCCGCGGGCGGCGAGAAATGTCTTGATCCGATCGGCGGCGGATTCGGTCAGCGAAATGGCCATGCGCGTCATTTTACCCTTGCTCGGGCCAGTGCCGGGCACAGTCCGCGAGCGCATCTTCGACCACCAGCAGGCGTCCAAGTTTCTCGACCGGGACGGCAAGCGCCGCAGCCCAGTCGGCCGGCGCTCCCGGGGCCAGATCGGCGCGGCCCCGGCCGCGCAACCGCTCGGCTACCCAGCCGGCAACCATCAGAGTATGGGGACAGCCATAGGCCTTGAACAGGGCGCTCTTCACGACGTCGTCCCGGACGCGAAGCGTGAACCGGACCCAGGCTTCTTGCCCGGGCCCGCCCGCCTCCCCGACGACCCGGACGCCGCTTGCCGACGTACCGGCGTCGGCCGTCGCCTCATACGGCCCTTCTGGTGGCTCTGACGCGGGCGAGAGCGTACGCAGCCGTGTGACCTCACGGCGTATGGCACTGATGGCAAGGTCGATGTGCTCCGGCTGGCTGAACCGTCCGAAGCTCAATCGCAAGGTGCTCTGGGCAAGCTGCGTATCCCTTCCGAGGGCGCGGAGCACGTAGGAAGGCTCCGCGGACGCAGAGTTGCAGGCGGACCCGCTCGAGGCCGCAATCTCGTGTACGCCCGTGATCAGGCTCTCCCCCTCGACACCCTCGAAGGACACGCTGAAGATCCCCGGGACGCACGGAGCTCCCTCCCCATTCGCATGCACGCCCGCGAGTGTGTGGAGCCCCTTAGATAAGCGCTGCCGCAAGCCGGCGAGACGGGCGTACTCCACCGTCAGGCCGCGGCTGGCGAGAGCGCAGGCCTCCCCGAGACCGACGATCTGGTGGGTGGGGAGAGTTCCGGGCCTGAGGCCCCTCTCCTGGCCACCGCCGAACACGATCGGCTGCAGGTGCGGCCGCGCCTCGCTGCGCACGTACAGCGCTCCAACACCCTTGGGGCCATAGAGCTTGTGCGCCGTCATGGACATGAAATCGAGCGGCAGCGCGTGCACTTCGAGGGGGATCTTGCCGACCGCCTGCGCCGCGTCGCTGTGGAAGAGCACGCCGCGCGCATGGCAGAGCGCGCCGATCGCAGCGATGTCCTGGATCACGCCGATCTCGTTGTTGACGAGCATGATCGAGGCCAACACCGTGTCCGGGCGCAGCGCCGCCGCCACGGCGCCGGGATCGATTCTGCCGCAGTGGTCCGGCGCGAGCAGAGTGACGGTGAAGCCTTCCTTTTCCAGGCGTTTCACCGGATCGAGCACCGCCTTGTGCTCGATGCGCGAGCTCACGATGTGCCGCCCGCGATGCGCATTGGCGCGCGTCGCACCGAGGACGGCCAGGTTGTTGGACTCCGTGGCACCCGATGTGAAGACGATCTCCGCGGGCGCCGCGCCGATGAGCGCCGCGACCTGCGCGCGCGCACGCTCGATCTGCTCCGCCACCCGGCGGCCAAAGAGGTGCGTCGCCGAGGAGGCGTTGCCGAGCCCCTCCGGCCCGGCCAGGCAACGCGCCATCGCCGCGGCGACGGCCGGGTCCACGGGCGTCGTGGCGGCGTAATCGAGATAGACGGGCTCGGACGCGTTCATTCGCGCTCCGCGGCGGCGCCTGCCCGCCGCCGGCGGCTCTGCACCGCTGTCAGAATGCCCCGCAGGATGTTGACTTCGTTGCGGTCCAGCGCCGCGCGCTGGAAGAGGCGCCGCAGCCGCGCCATGAGATGAGTGCCGCCCTGCGTGCGGTCGCGAAAATCGACCTCTTCCAACACCCGGGCGAGATGCTCGTACAGCCGCTCCATCTCCGCGGGGTCGGCGAGCGGGCCCGCCGCCGGCGAGGTGTCGACCTGCACGCCGCGGGCTCGAAAGAGCTCGTAGGCGACGATCTGCACCGCCATGGCCAGATTGAGCGACGGGTAGGAGTCGCTTGCCGGAATCCGGATCAGCAGGTGCGCGGCCTCGAGCTGCTCGTTGGTGAGCCCCGCGCGCTCCGAGCCGAAGAGCACCGCCGCCGGGCTGCGCTGCGATTCCCGCATTACGCGCTCCGCCGCATCCCGCACATCCGCGACGCGGAAATACTGGTCGCGCGCCCGCGCCGTCGTTGCCACGATGAGCCCGCAGCCCGCGATGCCCTCCGCGAGTGTCGCGACGATGCGCGCCTTCGCCAGCACGTCGTCCGCGCCGGAAGCGCGTGCGGTCGCCTCGCTGTGCGGAAACTGCCGCGGACCGACCAGCACCAGCTCCTCGAGGCCCATGTTCTTCATGGCGCGGGCCACGGCCCCGATGTTGCCGGGGTGTGAGGGCTCCACGAGAACGATTCGGATGGGGGAGGTGTCCATGGCGCTCTGCTGCTGTGTGTTACCCTAGGGCGGATCAGCGGTGGCCGCAAGGGCCCCGCCCTTCACGCGAGCTTCAGTGCACCCGCTTCTCAATATCGCAATCCGTGCCGCGCGCCGCGCCGGCGAAGTCATCGTCCGCAGCCTCAACCGGCTGGAATCGCTCACCATCGCCACCAAGGGGCGCAACGATTTCGTCAGCGAGGTCGACCGCAACGCGGAGCAGGAGATCATCGGCACCATCCGGCGCCACTATCCGGACCACGCGGTGCTCGCCGAGGAGAGCGGCCGCAGCGGCGATCACGAGACCGTCTGGATCATCGATCCGCTGGACGGCACGACCAACTTCCTGCATGGCTTTCCGACTTTCGCCGTGTCCATCGCCTGCCAGCAGAAAGGACGGCTCGAGCACGCCGTCGTCTACGATCCCATGCGCCAGGAGCTCTTCACCGCGACGCGGGGCGCCGGCGCGCACCTCGACAATTACCGCATGCGTGTCAGCAAGCAGCGCACGCTCGAGGGTGCGCTCATCGGCACGGGATTCCCTTTTCGCTCGAATATCCACTACATCGACGCGTATCTGGCGATGCTGAAGGCTGCGATGCAGAGCACGGCGGGCGTGCGCCGCCCCGGGGCGGCGGCGCTGGACCTGGCTTATGTCGCTGCCGGCAGGATCGACGGGTTCTGGGAAATCGGGCTCTCGCCGTGGGATACGGCGGCCGGCACCCTGCTCATCCAGGAGGCGGGCGGCCGCATCGGCACGCTCACCGGCGCCGAGTATTGCCAGGGCGGCGACGTGATCGCCGGCACGCCCAAAGTGTACGCGGCGCTGCTCGAGCTCTTCGCGCCGCACGTCCCCGAAGTCTTGCGCGCCTCCTGATTTGCGTCGATCCGCTGGCGCGGCGCGCCCGCCGCCGTCCCCCTTGCTGGCTTTGCCGGGACCGGTTGTGTAGAGTCCCGCCGCATGCCAAGCCAACTTTTTGCCACCAAATCGATCGCCGAAATCAAGGAAGCCGACGCGTCGGGTCATCAGCAGTTGAACCGCACGCTCTCGGCCACGGCGCTCACCCTTCTCGGTATCGGCGGAATCATCGGCACCGGGATTTTCGTGCTGACCGGCACCGCCGCGGCCAACCACGCCGGGCCCGCGCTGGCGCTATCCTTCATCGTGGCCGGCCTGGGCTCGGCGTTCGCCGGGCTCTGCTACGCGGAGTTCTCCGCGATGATCCCGGTCACGGGCAGCGCGTATTCATATTCCTACGCGACGCTCGGCGAGGGCATCGCCTGGTTCATCGGCTGGAATCTCATCCTCGAGTATCTGTTCGCCGTCGCCACCGTCTCAGTCGGATGGTCCGGTTATGTGCTCAGTCTGCTCGACCAGTTCGGGATCCACCTGCCCTACGCGCTCTCGCATGCGCCTTTCGCCCAGGGCAGTATGGGCGGGGACAGCTTCTCGGTCGTGCGCACGGGCGCGATTCTCAACGTCCCGGCGGTGGCGATCGTAGCGGCGCTCGGCACCATCTGCTACGTCGGAATCAAGCAGTCTTCGGCCTTCAACTCGGTCATCGTGGCCATCAAGGTCACCGTCGTGCTGCTCTTCGTATTCCTCGGCGTCGGCTACATTCAACATGCCAACTGGCATCCCTTCATCCCGCCGAACACCGGCACGTCCGGCGTCTTCGGCTGGAGCGGGGTGCTCGCCGCCTCCGGGGTGATTTTCTTCGCCTACATCGGCTTCGATGCCATCTCCACGTGTGCCCAGGAGACCAAGAACCCGCAGCGCGACATGCCGATCGGCATTCTCGCAAGCCTGGTCATCTGCACCGTTCTCTACGTCGCCGTCTCGGTGGTGCTCACGGGCATGGTGAGCTACACGAAGCTCAACGTAGCCGCCCCTCTCGCCGTGGCGCTCGATGCCTATCCTTCGTTGCGCTGGCTGGGTCTGCCGATCAAGCTCGGCGCCATCGCCGGAATGACCTCGGTCATGCTGGTGATGACCATCGCCCAGGCGCGCATCTTTCTTTCGATGTCGCAGGACGGCCTGATGCCGAAGGTGTTCGGGCGCGTGCATGCGAAGTTCCGCACGCCCTCGACGGGGACCGTGGTCACGGCCACCTGCGCCGCGATCATCGGTGGGTTGTTCCCGGTCGGCATCCTGGGTGAGTTGGTGTCCATCGGCACCCTGCTGGCATTCGTCACGGTCTGTATCGGCGTGCTCGTCCTGCGTTACACCCGTCCGGACCTGCCGCGCCCCTTCAAGGCACCGTGGCCTTGGTTCACCTGTCTCGCCGGCGCCATCATCTGCCTCCTGATGATGTACTCCCTGCCCCTCAGCACCTGGATCCGCCTCGCGGTCTGGACGGCCATCGGTGTGGTGATGTACGCGGTCTACGGCTACCGCCACAGCAAGGTGAGAGCGAAGACGGCCGGCCAGCCGGTTGGCTCCGCCGGTTAGTAAGTGGCCGCTCCCCGGGGCATCGCTCCCTGACATAGCGGGCCAGGGCCGTTCCCTGGCCCGCGGCGAAATGTGCAGGGTCTTGCGAAAATCGTCTCGACGATCTTCGCCAATAAACTAAGGCAGGTGGTCGACCGCCGTCTTCTTGATGGTCGGGAAGATGTGCTCGGCCGTCAGGCCGCACTCCAACGCCACCGCGCTCGAGATGTAGATAGACGAGTACGTGCCTGCCAGGATGCCGATGAGCAACGCCTCGGAGAATCCCTTGAGGACGGGGCCGCCCAGTACCAGCAGCGCCACCACCACGATGGCGGTCACGACCTTCGTCATGATGGTTCGTGACAGGGTCTGGTTGATCGATTGATCGAGCACCACGTTCGGCGGCAGCCGGCGGTTGCTCTCGAAACGCTCACGGATCCGGTCGAACACCACCACGGTGTCATTCAGCGAGTAGCCGATGACGGCGAGAATGGCCGCCACGACCGCAAGATCGAACGACGTCTGTGAAGCCGCGAACCAGCCGAGCACCAGGATCGGGTCGTGCAGCACCGCGAGGATGGCCCCGAGGGACAGCCGCCAGGTGTGAAAGCGCACGGCGATGTACAGAAAGATCAGGATCAGCGTGAAGAACAACGCCCACGCGGCGCTCGTCTCGAGCTGACTGCCCACCTGGGGTCCGACCACGGAGAGCTGCTGCACCGTGGCGCCCGCATTGACGGCCTTGAGCGCCGTCTCCAGGCGCTCGCGCAGCACGTCCTGAGAGGTCATCTTCGGCTCGGGCGGCAGGCGGATCGCGATGTTGCGCGAGGAGCCGAAATTCTGCACCTGCGGATCGCGGAAGCCCGCGGCGACGAGCCGCTGGCGCACCGCGCCGAGATCGGCGGTCACCGGGAAGGTGGCCTGCGCGCTCACGCCGCCCGTGAAATCGATGGCGAGGTTGAGCCCCCGCGTGAAGAGCATCACGATGGAGGCGATCATGAGGATCGCCGACAGGCCGTACCACACGTGCCGTGTGGCCATGAACTTGAAGTCGGTTTGATGACTGAAGAATTCCACGGATGAGTCCTGAGCTAGATCGGTAACCGGGCGACTTTGCGCTTGCGCCCATACATGAGGGTGACGAGAGCGCGGCTGCCCATGAGCGAGGTGAACATGGAAGTGGCAATTCCCAGCGTCAGCACGACGGCGAAGCCGCGGATCGCCCCGGTGCCGAACACCCACAGCACGATCCCGGCGATGAGGGTCGTGATATTGGAATCGGCGATGGCGGAGAACGCTTTTTCGAAGCCGGCGCGGATGGCGGCCTGCGGCGTGACCCCCTTGCGGATCTCCTCGCGGATACGCTCATAGATCAGGACGTTGGCATCCACCGCGATGCCGACCGTAAGGATGATGCCCGCGATGCCAGGCAGGGACAGGGTTGCGCCCATGAGGGACAGCAGCGCGGTCAGCAGGACCACGTTGGCGATCAGAACGAGGTCCGCCACCAGTCCGAAGACCTTGTAATAGATCAGCATGAAGCCGAGCACCCCGGCCATACCGATGACCAGCGCGGCGATGCCCGTCCTGATGTTCTCCCGGCCGAGGCTGGGACCGACGACCTGCTCGGAAACCAGCAGGATCGGGGTCGGCAGCGACCCGGAGCGCAGGAGGATGGCGAGGTCGTTGGCCTCTCCCGAGCTGAGACCGGTGATCTGGAACCGGTTGGCGAATACGCCCTGGATCGTGGCGTCGTTGATGACTCGCTGCTCCGTCACTTCGCGGCTGACTTTCTTGCCGTTGACGGTGGAAGTCTCCTGGCGCTTCTCGATCAGCACCACCGCCATCTGCTTGCCGACGTTCTGCCGCGTCGTGCGCAGCATATTGTCGCCGGCCTTGCTGTTGAGCGTGATCTCCACCTGCGGGCCCTCCTGACCCTGGTCGGCGGTCGCATTGGTGAGCTGGTCGCCCGTGGCGATGACCTCGCGCTTCAGCAGCAGCGGCATGCCGGTCGGCGTTTTGGTGTACAGCTTGTCGCCGAGCGGGACATTGCCGGTCTGCGCCGCCGCGACCGCATTCCCCTGCATGTCGTTCAAGCGGAACTCGAGCGTCGCGAACCGGCCCAGGAGGTTCTTCACCTCGGCGGCGTTCTGCACGCCGGGGAGCTGCACATCGATCCGGTCGAGCCCCTGGCGCTGCACGGTGGGCTCGGAGACCCCCATCTGATTGACGCGATTCCTCAGGATCGTGACGCTTTGCTCGATCGCGTAGTCCTCCCGCTGTTTGAGCTGCGCGGGCGTCATCGCGGCCACGAGCTGCGGGCCATCCGGCCCGTTTTGCGGCGTGATCGTGAGGCCCTGCAGAGTCGTGGCGAGCGCCCGTTGCGCCGCGCTGAGATCGGTGCCCGGCGCAAAGCTGATCTGGATCGCGTTCTGCAGGGCGCTGCCGCCAGCCTTGGTGAAGGCGATGTTACGGAACGGGATCTTCGCTGCCGCCAGGGCCCGGCCGGAATCCTGCGAATAGTTCTGCAGCGACTGCACGATGGCGCTGTCGATGTCCACCTGATACAGGAGATCGAGGCCGCCGCGCAGATCGAGGCCGAGCGGCATGGGCCGCAACCCGAGCACGCTCAGGAACCGCGGCGTGCGCGGCACCATCGACAGGGCCGAGATATAGGCTTCCTGATACTTCGCGTCCACGAGGTCGCGAGCCTGAAGCTGATCCGGTACGTCGGCGAACTGGATCATGAGCCGGCCGCTGCCGTCCACATAGGACTTGTCGAAGTGGACGCCATGCTGGGTGAGGTAACCGGAGATCGACGTCGCCTCGGCGGCCGTGACCGGGCTGTGATCCCGGTGGGCGAGCTGCAGTGCCTGCGCCGAGCCGAAGACGTTGGGTAGCGCCAGCAGCAGGGCAGCGACCAGCACTGCGGCAATGAGGATGTACTTCCAACGGGCGTACTCGAGCATGGCTCAGGCGCTCTTCAGGGTGCCCTTGGGCATCAGGGCGCTGACTTGGAATTTCTGCACCTTGATGCGTACCCCGTCGGCGATCTCGAGGGTGATGAAGCTGTCGCCGACGTCCGTGATCTTCCCCAGCAGCCCGCCGGTGGTGACGACTTCATCGCCGGCCGACAGCTTGGAAATGAGACTCTGATGCTCCTTCTGTTTCTTCTGCTGCGGGCGCCACAGCACGAGGTAGAACATCACGAAGATCGCCGCCATCACCAGAAGGAACGGGATCTGGCTGGCGGGAGAAGCCGGCGCGCCCTGCGCCCAAGCGGGAGGAATCAATGAATTCATGCACTCACCACGTCGGGAAAGCCCGCGCCGGTCGCGGCCGGGAACGAAAAGGAGCCATTATGCCACAGCGTCCGCCGCCGCCCGGCGCGCCAGATAAGCGGCGGCGAACGTCGCCGCCCGGCCCTCGGCGATCGCCTGCCGCAGTGCCCGCATCAGGCGCAGGTAGAAGGCCAGGTTGTGAATGGTGTTCAGCCGGCAGCCCAGGATCTCGTTGCAGCGGTCGAGATGCCGCAGATACGCCCGGGTGTAGTGCCGGCAGGTGTAGCAGTCGCATTGGGGGTCGATGGGACCCAAATCCGATTGATGGACGCGGTTGCGGATGTTGATGACACCGGTCTCGGTGAAGAGATGGCCGTTGCGTGCATGGCGGGTCGGCATCACACAATCGAACATATCGATGCCACGGAGAACCGCGGCGACGATATCCTCCGGCCGCCCTACGCCCATGAGGTAGCGGGGGCGGTCGGCCGGCATGTGCGGGACCACGGTCTCCAGGATGCGCAGCCGCTCCTCCTCCGGCTCGCCCACCGCCAGGCCGCCGACGGCCAGGCCGGGCCAGTCGAGCCGCAGCAAAGCCTCGAGCGATGCGAGCCGCAGCGCCCCGTGCATTCCCCCCTGCACGATGCCGAAGAGTCCCCCGGGAGGCTCGTCGCGGTGGTAGCGCGCATGGCTGCGGGCCGCCCAGCGCATGGAGCGCTCCATCGACTCCCGCGCTTCGGCCTCCGTGGCCGGATGAGGCGTGCAATCATCCAGCGCCATGGCGATGTCCGAGCGCAATCCCAACTGCACCTCCATTGAATCCTCCGGGGTCAGCCGCACCTCGCTGCCGTCGACCGGCGAGCGGAAGCGCACTCCCTCTTCCGTGATCCGGCGCAGACTCTTGAGGCTGAACACCTGAAAACCGCCGGAGTCGGTCAGGATGGGCCGCTTCCAGCTCATGAACCGGTGCAGGCCGCCGTGAGCGGCCACGATCGAAACGCCGGGACGCAGCATCAGGTGGAAGGTGTTGCCGAGCACGATCTGCGCGCCGAGGTCATAGAGCTCCTCGGGCGTCATCGCCTTCACCGTGCCATACGTGCCGACCGGCATGAAGGCCGGCGTCTCGATCTCGCCATGTCCGGTTTGCAGCCTGCCGCTGCGGGCCGCGCCGTCGGATGCAGTCAGCTCGAAGACCGGTTTCAATCCCTCACCTCGGAAGTCAACAACATTGCGTCGCCATAACTGAAAAAGCGGTATCGCTCCTCGACGGCATGCCGGTACGCCCGCAGCACCGGCTCGAGGCCGGCGAACGCACAGACGAGCATGAGCAGCGTCGACTCGGGCAGGTGGAAATTCGTGAGCAGGCTGTCGACCACCCGGAATCTGAAGCCCGGCTTGATGAAGAGTCGCGTGTCGCCGGACCACGGCGCCAGCCGCAGCGGCGCTCCAGCCGCTCCAGAGAGTTCTCCGGGCGCATCTGCCGCGCTCCCTGCCGCGGATTCAAAGGTGCCCGGCTCCGCGGGCTCAGAGGTGGCTAGCGCCGCAGACTCCAGGGCTCTCACCACCGTCGTCCCAGCAGCGACGACCCGACGCCCTGCGCCACGTGCCCGCATAACTGCTTCGCAGGTACCAGCGCCGACGAATGCCCGTTCGGCGTGCATCACGTGCGACTCGACGTCATCACTGCGTACCGGCTGAAAAGTGCCCGCGCCCACGTGCAGGGTCACGAACGCAAGACTCACCCCGCGGGCCGCGAGTTCCGCGAGCAGAGGCTCGTCAAAATGCAGGCTCGCCGTGGGCGCGGCTACGGCGCCCCGCTCTCGCGCGAAAATCGTCTGGTAGCGCTGCTGATCGAGCTCGCTCGCCGGGCGCTGGATATACGGAGGCAGTGGCATCTGCCCCCAGCGCTCGAAGAAATCGAGCACGGGTGCGGGCAATCGGATGCGCCAGAGGTCGCTCTCTCGCCCGAGCACCTGGACGGTGCCCCCCGACGTCGAGATTTCCAGCCCGTCACGGACAGACTTGCTCGCCCGCAGCTGCGCGAGAGCCTCCCGCTCGCCGACGGGCCGCTCGAGGAGGATCTCGACTCGGCCGCCGGAAGGCTTCATGCCGAAGACTCTTGCGGCGACCACGCGCGTGTCGTTCAGCACCAGCAGGTCGCCGGGGGCGAGGAAGTCCGGCAGATCGCGGATGCGCCGGTCGGCCATCGTGCCTGTCGCGCGGTCGAGCACGAGCATCCGGCCCCCGGAGCGCTCCGGGGGCGGAGCCTGCGCGATCAGCTCGGGTGGCAGGTCATAGGTGAAGTCGGTGCGCAGCACGCGCGCATGGTACTGGCGCGGCGCTTGGGCTCAAAACGCCGGTGCGTGGTCCGCTTTGAGCTTGACCACGGGGCCGGGCCCGAACACGTCTCCCTTGTGCAGCATGATCGGTCGCCGCCGTGAAGACCGTTCCGCCGGCAGCGTGGCAGCGAACGAGATCCTGCGATGCAGCCGCATCACTTCCAGCGTGATCTTCTCCCCCGGGTCGTAGGAGCCGAGGATCCGGATCACGTGGGAGCTGTCGGTCGGTTTGCGGCCGCCGATGGACAGGATGACGTCACCATCCTGCAGGCCTAGCCCTCCCTCCGGCGGCGCGCGGACCACCAGCACCCCACTATCCGTTCCGAAGTAACGGCCGAGCCCCGGCGTGAGTCTCGCGAGCTCCATGTCGGCCACGGGCCCGCGAATGATCATCGGAGCACCGTCCCACTGCGCAAGCGCCCTGACGTTGGGGAGCGGCGGGACGTCCGGCAATTGCCGCGCGATGAAGAATTCATTGCCGTCCGGGCGGGCGGTCACGGTGAGGTCGCGCGTCTTGCCGTCCCGCGCCACCTTCAGATCCACCTTGTCGCCGGGCTTGACGTCACGGAGTAACTCGACGACGTGCGCCGCGGGCTCCCGGCCGCGGACATTGGTCCCGTTCACCGCGACGATCAGATCGCCGGCGCGCAGGCCCGCCTGTTCCGCGGGTCCTCCCGGGCTCACTTCGCGAACTCGCGCACCCGCATCCCCGGTCCCATCGTCGAGTTGGACACCGACCAGGACATGCGACGGTCCCACCAGAGCCTCGAAGCGCTTCGCCATCGGCCCATACATCTGCGCTGAGAGTGCCGCGAGCTGCTGCGCCGCGACCTCCAGGCGATGACGCGCGGCGTCCATCTGACCCCGCAGCGCCGCTTCGCGCTGTCGGGTCGCCTCGTCAGCGCTGCGTGCCGCTGCATCCATTTGAAGGTGCAGCTGCGCTTCGCGCCGCCGTAGCCTCGCTTCTGCGCGGCGCGCCTGTGCTTCGGCACGGGCCTGCAAGGCTACTTCGTCCACGTCCGGGGAGGTCGGAGCGGCAGCCGCATCAGCGGGTGCGGGCGCAGCGACAGGGACGGCAGGGACATCAGCGGGCGCCTGCGGGATCGCAGGGACGGCTGGCGCTGGAGGTGCGGACGGCGACGCCGCCTGATCGCTGGCAAACGCTGCGGCCGACGCGATCGCGAGACACAGTGCCAGGGCGGTTGGACGGGATCTGACAGGGATTCTCATGTGAAACCTTCTATGGGCGATCATGGCGTCGCCGAAGCCAACAGTTCCGCGTATTGCAGTTGCGCGAGCGAGCTGACGAGTTGCGCGCGCTGCTGCTCGAGGGCGTCCAGCCGGGCCGGCTGCGCGCCGGCCGCTCGCTCGGTGCTCATCAGGTCATCCAGCGCGGCAATCTGGTCCTGAAGGCCGCTGACCGCGGCGTGCGTGCCGACCCGCACGATCGCCCGATCGTGCGGCAAGCGTGCCAGCCAACCTTCGATGGCGCGTGTACGCGCCCGTTCTTGCCGATCGCTGACGTCGTTGCGCGCGATGGGGCCCGACGGCGCGAGCGCCGGCGTGTGTACATGAGCTGGACGAAGATACGGCGCCGCCGTGACCAGCACCGTCGCCAAGACCGCCGCGGCGATGGCAACCGGTCGGTGGCGCTCGATGACCTTCGTCAGCGAGGAGCGGTGCCGCCTGCGCTGAAAATCAGCCCAGTCGTAAGGCGCCTCATGCTGCTTCTCATCCGCCGCGCGCAGACGCCCAGCGATGAGTTTCTCGTTCAGATCGGTGTGCATGCCTCTTGATCCTCCTGGGGCGCCAAGCCCTGGCGCAGGCGCGCGAGAGCGCGCGCAAGCTGTGACTTCGAGAAGCTCACAGAGCGTCCAAACAATCGCGCGATCTCCTCGTGCGAGT
The DNA here is from genome assembly GCA_036278795.1 of Steroidobacteraceae bacterium. Taxonomy (GTDB): domain Bacteria; phylum Pseudomonadota; class Gammaproteobacteria; order Steroidobacterales; family Steroidobacteraceae; genus 13-2-20CM-66-19. The sequence goes on from DASUKK010000017.1 coordinate 54,025, forward strand.
AACCCTCGACCTCGAACAACCAGACAACTGCGCGCCCCATCGGCGTCAGACTCGCTAGCGCGCGCTCGACGTCCAGCGCGTCAGGGGAAGTCGCCGACATGACGGGCAGCACCGCGGAATGGAGCGAGGCTTCGTCCGACTCCCACTGCAGCCGCGCCCGATGCCAGGGCGAGCGCAAGTACATGAGACAACGGGTCACCGCGATTTGCCGCAGCCACGCGCCGAGCGGCGCGTCGCCGCGGAAGTCCCCGAGGCGCTGGAACAAAGCCATCATCGTGTCCTGGAACAGGTCCTCGGCCACCGCCCTATTCCCCACGAGCCTGCGGATGAGCCCGAACACCGCGGGCGCCAGCGCCCGATAAATCCCCGCCTGCGCCGCCTCGTCGCCGGCGCGTGCCCGCGCAATCAGGTCTTCGGGAATCGGAATGTCTACCAGCCGGCTCACGATCTACTTAGATGCGCGAGCGGGCCGAAAGGTCGCAAGTCCATGCGCCCGCCACCGCTCGCCCTATATACTTACCCCTCGTGCCCGAGTGGCGGAATTGGTAGACGCAGCGGACTCAGACCATTTCAGTTGAGCCCCCGGGGAGAAATCCCCGGGGTGAAGCCCGTCAAAGTCGGTAGAGGCCCTGAAGCGTGCCGCTTCGAGCTAATGCCGAGCCAAGCCCCGGCAAGTCCGGGGAAGGTGTAGAGAGCAGACGGCGGGCACCTAAGGCCGCAAGGCTACGGTGAAGGCGTGCTCCAGCCCACGAACCCGCGGATCCTCCGCGCGGGGCGGCGAAAGCCGCAGCGGGATGAAAATCCGCCGCCCTTAAAAGCGTGCCGGTTCGATTCCGGCCTCGGGCACCACAGCCTTCGCTCGGGCGCGTGTTGAGGCTGTGAACCCTCACTGAGTCGAGAACCGCGGGCGCTGCTAGCCTTGTAAGCATAGATCTTCCGCCGGCGTGGTGGAGACGGGGCCGAGTCGGAAGTTGCACGTCAGGGCACAAGAGTTCGCACGCGTACCTCTTTCGCTGCTCACGCGGCTGCGCCTGATCCTCTTCGGGCACGAGGACCTGGCCGGCATCGTCTTCTGGGCGACGCTGGTCGGACTCGCCGGTGCGCTCGCCAGCGTCATCTTTCGCGAGCTGATCCGCCTCTTCACCAAGCTCTTCACCGGCTATGCCAGCCTTGCCGAGCACGGCTCGGGACTCGTGGGCGCCGCCTCGAGTCTGGTGTGGTGGCACCGCGCGCTCGTGCCGATCGTGGGCGGCGTGCTGGCAGGTGCCGTGCTGCATTTCGTCGGCCGCACATTCGTTTCCCACAAGGCCGTCGATTACATCGAGGCGGTGAAAGTCGGCGACGGCAAGATCGGATTCCGTGCCTCGATCTTCAAGAGCTTCGGCTCGCTGCTGACCATCTCCTCGGGCGGCTCGATCGGACGAGAAGGATCGATGGTGCAGCTCGCCGCCATGCTCGGCTCCCGGCTCGGCCTGCTGGCACGCGCTCCGGTTCCGCGCCGGCGGCTCATGGTGGCTTGCGGCGTCGCAGCCGGTATCGCCGCAGCCTACAACGCTCCTCTGTCGGGCGCCCTGTTCGCTTCGGAGATCGTCCTCGGCTCGACCAGCATGGAGAGCTTTGGTCCGTTGGTCATCGCCTCGGTGATCGCCAGCTCCACGGTCCGCCGCTTCCTCGGTTACGGGCCGGTCTACGACATGCCGACCCACGTATTCGCGCCGAACAACTGGGAACTGATCTTCTACGTCTTCCTCGGCATCCTGCTCGGGCACCTGGCGCCCGCCTTCCTGGCGCTGATCGACTTTGCCAAATCCCAGTTCGTGCGGCTGAAGCTTCCGCTCTATTGGCAGCTCGGCCTGGGCGGCGTGATCGTCGGTTGCATCTCCGCCTTCGTCCCGGAGGTCTGGGGCAACGGATACAGCGTAGTGAGCCAGATCCTGCTCGGGCAGGTCTTCGGCCTATGGCTGCTCGTCGTCCTGCTCGCCAAGGTGCTGGCGACCTCCGCAACGGTGGGCTCCGGAGGTGTTGGTGGCGTGCTCACGCCCTCACTCTTCGTCGGTGCGGCCGTCGGGTCGCTTTTCGGCTTTGCATTCCACACCCTCCTGCCCCACATCGCCTCCGTGCCCGCCGCTTACGCGCTCGTCGGCATGGGCGGGTTCCTCGCGGCGACGACGCAAGCCCCGCTCACCTCGATCGTGATGATCTTCGAGTTGACTCTCGACTACGACATCCTGCTGCCCCTGATGCTCGCGTGCGTGACGGCGCATTACACGGCGAAGGTCTACCGTAAAGGGCAGTCCGTCTATCACGCCACGCTCAATCGAGCGATGGTTGCGGAACATGGGGACGACTGGCGGCTGCGCACCGTCGAGGCGCTGGTGAAGCCGCCGGCAGCCGTCGTCACCGCTTCGACGAGCCTCGCGGACATCTTCGACCAACTGCCCAAGCGGCCGCTACAGCGGGTCTATCTCACCAGCGGCGATGACCTGATTGCCTGGTTCGACCCGCGCAAGGTGCTCGAGCGCCTGCGCAGGGGCGAGATCGACTGGGGCATGCCGGCCGAGGCGATCGCAGTGCCCGTGAAGTTTGCGCTCTCTCCCGACATGCCGCTCTGCGAGGCTCTCGATGGCTTCCTCCGGGAACAGGCGACCGCTCTTCCGGTCACCCCGGGGCAGTGGCGCCATACGCTGATCGGCGAGGTGTCGCGCAGCGACGTGCTCCTTGCCATACAGGACCGGCTGACGTACCCCAAGTAACCGCCAACACATCGGCGGGATTGAAGTCCTGCAATGGGCGCGGAGGAATTTCGCGATGAAGCTGACTCGCCGTGACTTTGCGCGCCTGAGCGCGATGACCGCCTTGTGCACGACCCTGCCGCTACGGGCAAAAACGGACGGCCGCAGGCTCCGCTGGTGCATCGTCGGGCTGGGACGCATCTCCATGGGGCAGTTCATGCCGGGACTGCATCTGTCGCGGACGGGAAGCGTCACGGCGCTGGTGAGCGGACATCGCGAAAAGGCGGAAAAGCAGGCAGCCTCGTACGGCGTGCGTTCGTCCGCGATCTACAGCTACGCGAGCTTCGACGAGATCCGGCGCAACAGGGAGATCGACGCCGTATACATCGCGTTACCCAACTCCATGCATGCCGAATACACGATCCGCGCGGCGCAGGCGGGCAAGCACGTGTTGTGCGAGAAGCCAATGGCGACGAGCCTGGCCGATTGCCGGGCCATGATCGATGCCTGTCGCAAGGCGAACGTGAAGCTGATGATCGCCTACCGCTGCCAATACCACCCGTCGCACCTGAAGGTTATCGAGCTCATCCGCAGCGGAGCCGTGGGGAAGGTACTGGCGATCGAGAGCGCTTTTGGATTCAACATCGTGCCGGGTGAGTGGCGGTTGAACAGGAACATGGCGGGGGGCGGCCCGCTCGTGGACGTGGGCATCTATTGCCTGAACGCGGCCCGCTATCTGACTGGCGAGAATCCGGGAGAATTCAAGGGCTATGCATCGGTGATCGACCACGACGGACGCTTCACGCAGGTGGAGGAGAACGACGGCTGGACGATGAGATTCCCATCGGGAATCGTCGCGAGCTGCAGCACGTCTTACGGCGCCGTCATGGACGGCTTCTTCCGCGTGCACGCATCACAGGGGTGGATCTACATGGACGGATTCAACTACAGCGGCATGCACCTGACCGCGGGGCTGGCAGGCGGCGGGAAACTCGATCTGCCTGATCCGGTCCGCGAGCCGGGGCAATTCAGCGCGGAGGCGGACTATTTCGCCGACTGCGTGTGGAACGACCGCGAGCCGAAGACGGACGGCGCGGAGGGCCTGCAGGACATGGTGGCGATTTCGCGGATTTACGAGAGCGCCGGACTGCGGCTGGGCGTTTAGTACATCCGCGGCGTCCTCAGGGACGCGGAGGCGGCCCGGGCGGCCCGGGCGGCTCGCGTGGCCCGGGCGGCGCAGGCGGCTCGCGTGGCCCGGGCGGCGCAGGCGTCGAAGGCATGGTGGCCGTGACATCGATCTGATGGTGCTCGCGCAGGATCACCAGCCTGATCTTCTCACCCGGGTCGTAGGAAGTCAGGATGCGGATCGCCTGCGAGCCGCTGGCGGGAACACGGCCGCCGATCGACAGGATGACGTCCCCGTCTTGTAGCTTCAGCACCCCGCGGGTCGGCGCACGGACCACCAGCACTCCGTGATCGGTGCCGAAATAGTGCCCCAGCCGGGGCGTCAGCGTGATGAGCTCCATGGTGCCAGGCGGGCGAGCCCACAGCGGCTCCTGCGCCCGCGCCGCCATGGGTAATGACAGAGCCGCCAGCTGGCCCGCAGTCACCATGCTCTGCCGCGCACCCTCGAGCTGCGCCCGCGCCCCCTCCTGCTGCGCAGCGAGCTCCCCCCGGAGTCTGGCCTGATTGGCGTCGAGCTGGGCCTGCACTCTGGCCTGGTCCGCGGCCAGCCGCGCCTGAGCCTGCGCCCGCTGAGCCGCGAACTGCGCCTGCAGCCTCGCCTGGACGGGGTCCGGAGTCACGATCACGGGCAGCGGTGGAGCGGCGGCCGATGCCGACAGCGGGAGGGCCGCAGCCACCGCCGCGCACCACGTCACGAGAATGAGGAGTCTCGCTGGCACATCCATTAGACGCCCGAGCCGCGCAAAAGGTCTCACCATCGGCTCAAAGATGCCGGCCGGCTCCGCAAGACCGCCGCGATCGTGACCGATGTCGAATTGCGCGCCGCGCCTTCGTCTATCGAGCAGGCAAATCGCAACGAATCACGAGAGTGTCATGAGCCTGCGCATCGCCAAGATCATCGCCTTCGGCCGCCAGGCGGCGCCCTATCTGGCGATCGAGCTCATTCTGCCCGGCGGATCGCTCATAGCGTTGGTCCTGTGGATCCTGAAAAATCGGCCTTCCATGCAACGCAGGCTGCCCGGCGCGCGGCTCACCGCTCAGTTGGTGGCGGCTCTCCGTCCCTCGGCGCCGTCCACACTGTGAGGCTGCGCCTCCCCGGCCCTGACGACCATCGTCAACATCAGCAACATACCGAGTATTACGGACACCGAGGCTGATCCGAGCAGCGGCGAGAGTTGCTCGTCCGTTGCGGCATGGCCGTAGAGCAGCAGCAGCCCCCCGAACATCGCCAGACACCCGGCCTGATGCAGCACGAACTGCACCGTGCCCATCACTCGCGGCGCAGCCGGCAGCCACAGTTTGTGGATGACCGCGTAGATGAGCGAAGTCACGAAGCCCACCAACAGGATGTGCGCGTGCGTGACGAATTGCCCGTGATTCTTCGATGCGGCCATGAAGATTCCGAGGCCCATGCCGGCGGCGGCATAGCTCAACGCCCAGATCAGATATGCGCGGTCGAAGCTTTTCATCGAACCCCCGATTGTTGTAGTGCGGGGAGTCTGGCGATTCACGCCGGCGAATGCAAGACTGCCGCCGGCCGCGCATGACGCCGGCAAGCTCCGCGGCCGATGGGGGCGCCGGCGCGATCGACACTCACAGTAGCGTCACGCACTGCCTCGCGCATGACGATCGCCCGTGGCGATTTCGCAACGCCACTTTGCCGGTGCGCGCGCGCCACACGCCGAGTCCGCGCTCAACATTGACACGGAGGCCGATCCGGCGCGAAGTGTCGTGTTGAGGAGCCGAGGTGCACCCGTCATGCGATCAGCAGCGACTGTTGCGGCGGCCGCACTGATTTGTGCATCGTGCGGGGGCGGATCCGGCGCATCACCCGGGTCTGCAATGAGCTCGAGCGCTTCAGCAGCGTCCGTCAGCGCGTCGACGTCAGACCCCGCACCCCCGCCGGATTCAAATCCACCTCCGCCCGCGACGGTACCGCCCTCCCAGCCCTCACCTCCGGCGACATCGACACCACCTCCGAATCCGGCGCCTGGCCCTGCCGCTCCGACGAGCCCGACACCATCGCAGACTCCTGCTGCTGCCATCTACGAAATCGTCGAGATTCCCCGTCTCACCGCCACCGGCTCGGTAGGCGCGAGCGCCGTCAACAGTCAGGGTGTCATCGTCGGCAACTACGAGAGTATCTGCACGCCCGACTGCGGCGGTCCGCCATCGCGGGCTTGGATGTATCAACAGAGCAGCGGCTCCTTGAGCGAGCTCACATTCGACCCGGCGGAACGAGGCGCGGCGGCCAACGGCATCAGTGATGGCGGAATCATCGCGGGAGAGGAAATCGGCGGCTCGTCCGGACTGCAAGCCGGCTTCTGGACCGTTACGGGCGGCGCGATTTTGTTCAGCGGAGGATCGCAGGGCAATGATTGGGCGGTTGCGGCAAACGACGGCGGGACGATCGTGGGAGATTTCGGTGCCTCGGGAGCCCCTGGAAATGTGGCGCTCATGTGGACTGCGCCCGGCTATGCGGAAACAGCCCTCCCGGGGCTTCGCTGCGATTTTTGCCTCCGCGTCAATATTGCCGTCAACGCAATCAACAAGGGTGGAGCGGCCGTCGGTCACAGTTCGTATGCGGTGTACGACAGCAGTGGAGGCCTGGTGGGCAATGGCCTGCTCGCCGTCGAATGGCAATCCGACGCGGTCACGAGCCTGGGATCTTTGCAGCATTCAGGCACCAGCGATGCATATGGAATCAATGACGGGGGCGACATCGTCGGCGGGTCGAGGATCAGTCCGGCCGCCGGAGCGCCGACCCATGCGTTTTTGTATCACGGTGAGCTGATGGTCGACCTCGGCACCCTCCCCGGCGACACGAACAGCTCCGCGAACGCCATCAACGATGCCGGCCAGGTCGTCGGCTCCTCGGACGATGGCAACACGACGCATGCGTTCCTGTACGAGGACGGCCAGATGCACGATCTCAACACCTTGGTCGACCCACAAAGCCCGCTCGCCGGACAAGTCACGCTGGAAGCCGCGGCGAGTATCAGCTCGAACGGTTGGATCGCCGTCAACGGCAAGGATAGCCGCGACACGGGTTTGAACGCAGGTTCGACGCGCGCATTCCTGCTCATTCCCCAGACGCCCTGATTCGCCCGCGATGCTTCGCCTGCCGCCGTTCGAATCATTGCGCGGCATGCCGCGGTACGTGTTGACGCGACCGGCCGCTCAATGCGGCGCGCTGGCGCGGCTGATGCTCGTGATTGCGGCGCGTGCCGCTTGTCGAACCGCCGGGCTGGAATCGCTGAGAGCGTTGCGCAGCTCCGGCAATGCGCCGCGCGCGGGAAATCCGATGCCGCCGAGCGCGCTGCAGGCGCTGCCCCGTGAGCCTGCATCCGTGCTGTGCAGCATGGTGCGCAGGCGTGACACCGCCTTCGCCGCGGCCGCCCCGATATCGCTGATGTCCTGTGCAGCCCAGGCGCGAACGCCCGGATCGGAGTCCTGCAGGGTCGCCAGCAGCGCCGGCAGGGCCGGACGGAGGTCCAGTTTCGCGGAGCCGTCGGGGAAGTGCCACCAACCGCCGCCGACGACGTCCAGCGCCACCGCCACGTTGCGGCGCATTTCCGGATCAGGATCGCGCAGCGCGCGGGCCAGGGCGGGCACGCTCACCGGCCCGAGCGCATGGAGCTCCGCATACACCTGCTGGCGTCGGGACTCCAGAGCCGGCAAGGGCGCCGGCGCCGTCTTCGTGGAAGGAACTCCCTGCGGAAATGACCTTAACGGCAGCGGCAGTTCCCGCAGCTTCGCCACGACGGCGTCGGCGGTAGCCGCGCCGCCGTGGGCCGGATCAGCTCGAGATGCATCAGTTCGAGATGCGGCATGAGACGCGCGCCGGTGTTCGGCGGATACCGCTGTCGCGCTCGTCACCAGAACGATCGCCACCGCAAGCATCCCGAGAGTCCCGGCGCGCAAACACCCGGGGCCGGCCTGTTGGAGCCACCGCTCTCCTCTCGCTCGTCCGGTCACGCCTTCATCATAGCACTCGGCCGCGGTCCGACCGGTGATCAGGCCGGCTCGCGGCTACGCGGCTCGAGCGACACGATGTCTCCAAGGCGGCGGAGGCGGCGATGCGGTTACGGCCGGATCAGCCCCGCAGGGCCTGCACCGGTCTCTCCGGCAGGGCCGACCCCGCGGCAGCACCGCGCAGGTACTGCTCCTCCAGCTCCGCCGCTGCGAGCGGCTTGGCGAGCAGGAAGCCCTGCACCTCGTCGCAGCCGCGCGTTCGCAGCCATTCCAGCTGGCTCGCACGCTCGATGCCCTCGGCGGTCACCGTCAGCCCCAAAGTCTTGGCGAGAGAGAGAATGGCGTTGGCGATCGCCGCGTCACTCGCGGAGCGATCCACGTTGCGCACGAACGCCTTGTCGATCTTGAGACGGTCGGGCGGAAAGCGCGTGATGTAGGCCAGTGACGAGTAGCCCGTACCGAAGTCATCGAGCGCGATGCGGCAGCCGAGCTGACGCAGTCTTTCGAGCGCGCGGCGCACCTTGGCGGAGTCCTGCACCAGGACCGACTCCGTGATCTCGATCTCGATGAGCGAAGTCGGCACGCGGGCCGCCGCCGCTTCCACTTCCACGACGCGGGCCGGGTCGCCGTGCAGGAGCTCCTTGCCGGATACGTTGATCGCCACCGGGACGGGGAAGCCAGCGTCGAGCCATTTACGCAGCTGACGGCACGCCGCGCGCACCACCCAACTACCCATCTCGAGGATGAGTCCGCTGTCTTCGGCAATCTCGATGAAACGGGTCGGCGAGACCTCGCCGTGCTCACTGTCGTGCCAGCGCAGCAGCGCCTCCACTCCGGACAGTCGTTGGTCCTTCAAACTGAACTTGGGCTGGTAGCGCAGGTGCACACGGTCTTCCTGGACGGCTCGACGCAGGCGCGCCTCGAGCTCCAGCCAGTCGCGCAGGCGGCTGCTCATCGCGGGAACGTACACCGCTATGGGCGCCGCATTGCCGGTCTTGGCCTGATACATCGCGGTATCGGCGTGTTTGAGCACCGTGGCAACGTCGCCGCCGTCCTGCGGATAGATGGCGACACCGATGCTTGGCGTGGAGTAGAACTCGAGTCCCTCATGGACGATCGGTTCCTTGAAGGCGGCGCTGCACTTCTCGGCCAGACGCAGGGCGAGCGCACCGGCGCCGTGATGGCGGACCAGGATCACGAACTCGTCGCCGCCGAATCGCGCGAGCGACACGTGCGCAGGCATTCCCTCCGGACGCTCCAATGAGCGTGTCAGCCTGCCGGCTACCGTACGCAACACCGCATCGCCCGCCGAGTGGCCGAAGGTGTCGTTGATTCGCTTGAAGCTGTTGAGGTCCAGATACACGACCGCAACGGCCTGACCGGCGTCGGCCGCCTCCGCGAACTGCCGCTCGGCGGTCTCGAGACAGCGTTGCCGGTTGGGCAGGCCGGTGAGGGAATCGAAATAAGCGAGCCGCTCGATCCGCTCGGCCGCGGCTCCATTGCGCAGGATGTATTCCAGCCGGCGCGGCAGGAGAGCCCAGTTGACCGGCTTCGACACGAAGTCGGTCGCGCCGGCATCGAAAGCGAGCGTGATCGCTGTCGAATCCTCGTGACCGGTGACCATCACGATGGGCGTACTGGTGAAGCGCGGATCACCGCGCAATCGCCGGCAAACGGCGTAACCGTCGAGCCCCGGCATCTCCACATCCAGGAGAACCATGGCCGCGCCATGAGAGAGCGCCGCCTCCAGCGCCTGGGAGCCGTTGTCGAACATGAGGGGCGCAAGGCCCACCTGCTCGGCCGACTCGGCGAGAAGGAGCCGTCCGGTCTCCTCATCGTCGGCGATGATGGCTACCGGCTTCGCCGCGGCCTGCGGATTCATGCGATCTCCCTTCGCTCGAAGGCTGCCAGCTCCGCGATGAGTGTCGGATGAGCCGCACCCAGGCGCTCGCAGGTGCTCCACGCCGCTGTCGCCTCGCCGCCCGCACAGAGCTGCTCGAGCCGACGCACATCGTCCGAGAAGGCCATCGCGCCGACATTGGCGGCGCTGGACTTCAGCTTGTGGCAGATCGCGCGCGCCGCCGCCATGTCGCCGGCGCGAAGCGCAACCCGCAGCTCATCGAGAGCGGCGGTCGATCCGGCGCGGAAGAGCTCGACCAACCTGGAGTAGAGGTTGGGCCGGCCCTTGGCGCCCGAGCCGCGCAAGCGCATGACGGTGGCCTCGTCGAGCTTCGAGAGGTCGACCGCGGGGACCTGGCGCGTCTCCTCGGTGCTGGGGAGCACCTCGCGCTGTCCCGCGGTCTCGGCGGTTGCGCCGCCGGCTCCCGGCTGCGCCGCCAGCCGCGGCTGCCGATCGCGCGGAATCCAATACCGCAGCATCTTTTCGCAATCCTCCGGTGTATAGGGCTTGCTCAGCACGTCATCGATACCCGCAGTCTCGCAACGCTCACGAACCTGTGCGGGCGTGTGCGCCGTCAGGGCGATGATCGGGACACGACGGCCCGTTCCGGCCCGCTCGCGGATCAATTTCGCCGTCTCGTAGCCATCGAATGCCGGCATGTTGATGTCCATCAGGATCAGATCGAAACGCTCGGTGGCGCTGCGGGCGAGAGCTTCCGCGCCGTCTTTGGTCCATACGGACGTGCAGCCGAGCGCCTCGAGATAACCTTGCGCGACTGCCGCGTTGACCGGCTCGTCCTCGACGAGGAGCACGTGAGCGCCGATCGCGCCTGTCGCGCCCCCGGCGGCAGCGCTCGCATTCCCGGAGGCCGCCGCCGCGGATGTCGCCTGAGCGGCGCTCAGTTGCAGGGGCAGGGACACATGGAAGGTGGAGCCCGTGCCGGGCGTGCTCTCCACGGTGATCCGTCCGCCCATCAACTCCGCGAGCTCGCGACAGATCGCGAGCCCGAGGCCGCTGCCGCCGAAGCGGCGGCTGGTCGATTCGTCAGCCTGTGTGAAAGGCTGGAAGATTTTCGCCACGGTCGCGCCATCCATGCCGATGCCCGTGTCGGAGACGGCGATGTGCACGGTCGCCCGGTCCGCGCCCGAATTCTCGACGTCCGCCCGCAGCCGGATCTCGCCGTGCTCGGTGAACTTCACCGCGTTGCCGATGAGATTCATCACGACCTGCCGTATCCGGAACGGATCGCCGACCAGAGTGCGCCCCGCTGGCACCCGTCGGTCGGACGCGGGCGGCTGCACGTTGAGCCGGATTCCCTTGGCCTGGGTCGTGCCGCTGAACAGGTTGGCGCACTCATCCAGGACACGATCGAGGTCGATGGGCAGCGCTTCGAGCGCGATCTTGCCCGCCTGGGCTCTCGATAGGTCGAGCAGGTCGTTGACGATCCGCAGCAGCACCTGCGCGGAGGAGCGGATGGTCTGAGTGAGCCGCGACTGGGTGGCAGACTGCGGCGTGCGCGCCAGCAACTCTGTCATACCGACCACGCCGTTCATCGGCGTGCGCAACTCGTGGCTCATGCGGTCGAGGAAGTCGCTCTTGGCACGCGCCGCCTCGGCCAGCTGGCGATTACTCTCGGAGAGCTCGCGCGTACGCAGAGCGACCTCCGCTTCCAGGCGCTCACGCTCGCGCGCCTGATGCCTGCGCTCGAGCGCCTGCTTGCGCAGCCGGTGGCCCACGAAGGCGAGCACCAGAAGGGCATATGCCGCGTAGGCCCACGGGGATGCCCACGGGGCCGGGTCGCGATGCAGCGTGATCTTCAGCGGCGCGCTCCACACCGAATCGGAGTTGGCGCCGCGAACCTCGAGGACATGGTTGCCCGGCTCGAGGTTGGTGAGCGTGATGCGATGCTGCGCGCCCAGGCCTATCCAGCGATCGGTCAGCCCCGTCATCCGGTACGCGAGGACGTTGTGCCTGGGCGAGGTGAAATCCAGCACGCTGACATCGAGCGAGACGATGTTGTCGCGATAACTGAGCGGAATGCGGCGACGCAGCCAGTAGGGTATCCGCCCCGGCGCGGGTGCCCCGAGGATCTCCACCCGTGTGAGCGCCAGTCGCGGGGTCTGCGATCTCTCGGTGAGATGCGAGGGATCGAAGATGTTGAAACCGCCCGGGCCGCCGAAGCAGAGCCGGCCGTCCCGCATGCGAAAGTACGCGTTGGTGGTGAACTCCTCGCCAGCCGCACCGTCCGCTACATGGAAGGTTTTCACCGCGCCTGTATCGGGATCGAGGCGCATGAGCCCGGCATTGCCGCTCAACCAGACGCGGCCGTCTCCGTCGATCAGCACGCCATAGATCGTGTCGCTCGTCAGCCCTTGACCGAGGGAGTACGTTCTGAACCGCAGCGACTGCGGCGCCGAGACGGCGCCCATCGCGAGCGCAAGGCCCCCACCGCTCGTTCCAACCCAGACCCTGTCGTGCGAATCCACCGCGAGCGAGTAGACGGTATTCGCCGGGAGGCTGGTGGGATCATGCGGATCGTGGCGGAACACCTTGATCACACTTCCGTCCGGCCGGGCGAGATCCAGTCCTCCGCCATCCGTTCCGATCCACATGTAGCCCTGCGAATCCTGCGCATAAGCGGTGACGCTGTCGGCGCTGACGGCGCCCGGCGCGGACCCGTACGGCAGCTGCCGCACGAGACCGGTCGCGGGATCGACGATGTTGGCACCGCCGCCCCAGGTGCCGATCCACATCTTTCCGTCGCGCGCCTCGAAGAGTGTCATGATTCCAGGGGCGCTGAGGGCGTGTGGATCGCCGCGCTTGACCGGAATCCAGGCGAGTTTGTCGTGGCGGTCTAGGGTCGCGACTCCCTTGTACATGGTGCCGATCCAGAGCACGCCGCCGCGAGCCTGGCGCAACGACATCACCGAGCCGGTGTCGAGAACCGCTCGCTGGCCGATGAGCGCGCGAAGATCGGTCTCGCGGCCGGTGCCCGGATCGTACTCGACCAGGCCGCCGCCCATCGAGGCGATCCAGACCCTATCGTCGGGAGCATCGGCGAAGGCCGTGACGAATTTGCCGAGCCAATCGGGCTGGTGGGCGCCGAGCTCTGCGCTGCGCGGATCCCAGCGGCTGACGCCTCCCGTCGCGGTTCCGATCCAGACGAGGCCGCTCAGATCCTGATACACGGAAAAGACGGACGAGTCGTTGAGGGAATCGGGATTCTGGCGCTCGTGGCGATAGTGGGCGATCGTTCCCGACACACGGTCGAGCAAATCCAGGCCGTCAGAAGTGCCGACCCAAAAGTGGCCCTGCCGGTCTTCCAGGAGCGCCTGCACGGTATCGCTGGAGAGCGATCCCGGCTGGCGCGGATCGTGCCGGAAGACCTGCAGGACATTGCCGTTGGCGTCCATCCGGTCGAGTCCGGCGCCGTCGGTGGCGATCCAGATCGAGCCGCTCGAATCCTCGAGCACCTGCCAGACATTGTTGCCGCTCAGCGTCCGGGGATCGCCGTCGACGTGCCGGAAATGGCGGAATGACCGACGGCCGGGCTCGAGCTCGTCCAGCCCCTGATCGGTACCCACCCACAGGTTGCCGGCGCTATCGCGCGTCACGGTCGTGACGTGATTGCTCACCAGCGAGGCAGGATCCGCAGGCTCGTGCCTCAGGTTGTCGAATCGGCCGCTGCGGGGATCGAATATGTCGAGACCCGCGTCGGTCGTTCCGATCCAGATCAGTCCCCGTGCGTCGACCGAGATTGTGTTGACCTGGTCGCTCGCCAGTGAGCCGGGATCGTGGGGGTCGTGACGGTAGACCGTGAAGCGATCATCGGCTCGATTCCAACGGGCCAGGCCGCCGTTGATCGCGAGCCACAGATCGTGGTGCGGACCTTCGGCGATCTGATTGATGTAGTTGCCCGGCAGCCCGTGATCCGCCTTGGGCGAGTACCCGTAGCGAACGAGCTCCTGGCCATCGTACCTGACGAGGCCATCCTCCGTGCCGAACCACATGAACCCCTGCGAATCCTGCAGGATGGCATGCACACCGCCCTGCGGCAGGCCGTCCGCGGTCGTCAGATGGGTGAGAACGAGAGGCGGCGCATCGGCCGCAGCAGACAACGAGGCGGCGGCCAACGGGGCCGCCGCCATCAACACTAGCGCTGAGCCGATGTTGCGCCGCCCCGAGGCGCTGGCGCGTTCGATCTTGGTCACGGGGCCATCGTGCTCCTACTGGTTGGGCACCCAAGGCACGACCGGGGCGGGCGCTTGCGGTGCCGGAGCCTGCGAGTCGTTCCACCAGGGAAGGGTTCGCGCCCAGGCGAAGTTGCGGGCCCATGCGAAATTTCTCGCCCAGGCGAAGTTGTTCGACCAGACGTAGGCCTGGGTCCACACGAACCCCTGGCTCCAGGGGTAGCTCGCGTTCCAGGCGTAACCCTGGGTTCCCGGGTAAGAGCTCGACCAGGTGAACCCGTCTCCCGGCTGCGCGGTGCCCGGCCACCACGACTGCATGTTCATGATGTAGTAGTTGCCGCTCGAATCACGGTTGGCGGGACCGCCGAAGTGCTCCGTGCCGCCGAGATCGGCGCTGATGTTGAGGCCGACGTTGGCGCAGCCGACCGCGGAGCTGTTGACCGCCGCGACCGCGTTGACGAGGCCGGCACCCTGCTGGAAAACGCTGTAGGCGAGCTTGCCCGACGATGTCACGGCGGGCCGCGCGGAGCTCATCAAACGGCACTTCACGTTGTCCGGCGTCAGCGTGGGATCTTCCTGCAGCATCAGAGCAACGATGCCGGATGTCACCGCCGCGGCCTGCGACGTGCCGGACATCGTGAACATCTGCTCGACGATGTCCATCGAGTTCGGATCGATGTTCGCCAGATAGCTGCCGCTCCCCATCGAGGCGACCATGTGGCCGCCGGGAGCGACCATCTCCGGCTTGACGAAGCCCTCGTAGGTCGGACCCGTGGACGAGAAGGAGGCCAGGCGCCAGTCGCTCGTGTTGTAGGGCTGATAGTTGTCCGTGAGCGCGCCAACCGTGATGACATAAGGCACGTTGCCGGGCACGTCGACGGTCATCGGGCTCGGCCCATCATTGCCGGCCGCCGCGACTACGACGATGCCGGCCTTCCAGGCCGCCATCACGGCCTGGTCGAGAGGGTCATCCCAGTAGTACGACTGCGGCGAGGCGCCGAGCGACAGGTTGAGGATGCGGATGTTGTATTTCTGCCGATTGGCGACGATCCAGTTGATGCCCGCGATGATGTCGGAGTAGCTGCCCGCGCCGTCGCCGTCGAGCGCGCGCACGATGACGAGGTTCGCCTTCGGCGCGATGCTCAGGTACTGCCCGGCGATGTTCTGCGCGCCACCCGCGGCTATGGACGTGACGTGGGTGCCATGGCCGTACGGATCACCGGTGACGGGGCCCGTGCCCCCATTGGTGACATCCCGGGTAGCCAGGACGCGCGCGCCGTAGTTCTGCAGCACATCCTGCCACAGCCCCGAGTCGAGCACCGCGATGGTGACGCCCTTACCGGTGACTCCCGCCTGCTGCAGCGCGTCGGCGCCGACCAGCATCGGGTAGTTCGTCTGATAGGTCAGGGTGAGTGCCAAGACGCCCTTTCCGTCCTGCGTGTCCGTCGCAGTGCTCAGTGTCGAGACGAGGGGAGCCGTTACGGTGCTCGTCAACGAGTTCCCGGTGACAGTCGTGACGAGGGGAACGGTCGTACTCGTGACAGTCGACACCAGAGGGCTCGTTGCGAGCGTCTGATCGAGCGAGTTCGTCGTCTGGCTCAGGGTCTTGGTGAGGCTCGAGAGAAGCGAGTGCGCCGCGACTTTGCGATCTTCGAACAGGCGCACCCCGGAGGTGGCGCGCAGCCGCGCGCTCTGCTGTGGATCGAGGCGCGCGGCGACGGCGTGGATGATAGAGAGGTCGCTCTCAACGGCCCCGTGTACCCGAAGCACGCTGGCACGGGCGGCGGCCGTGCTCTGAGCCTGCACGATATACAGGCTCGTTGCGGCGTTGGCTGCCGGCGCCGCCGCGCCGAGCGCGAAGGCCAGGGTCAGAGTCCGGACTGGGTGAGGAATGCGCATGGGGGAATGCTCAGGCGGCGTTTGTTGTGTGCAACGCATTCTCCGGGGATGTGACCGTTGTCGCAGTCGAGGGACACGCACGGAGCCGCCGCGTCCCTGTGACGTCCGTCACATAACGGTCCGTCAAATCGTTATGTCCAAACAGTCCCGGCGGTAGAGATCGCCGCTGCCGTAGGAGCACCCGAGCTCGAGCAGCGCGTCCCGCGTTTGCGCATCATCGACCCCGGTCGCAATCGGCACGATTCCGAGCGCCGCGGCCATCTCGATGCCGGCTCGGCAGACTCTGCGCGCGATGGGGTCCGTGCGCAGCGCCGCCACCCAGGCTCGGTCGAGCTGCAGACCCCAGATCGGTGCCCGTGCCAGCCTGTCGAGGGAGCCCATGCCGCGACCCACCTCATCGACGAGCAGCCGGATGCCGAGGCGCTCAAGCGCCTCGAAATGGCCCGGCTCGCGCGTGATGAAGACCTTCTCGGCGATTCGCAGCTCGAGTCGCCCCGGGGGCACTCCACCGTCCGCGATCAGGCGCGTCACGTCATTCACGAACTCCTCGTGCAGCACGTGATGACGCAAAGCGCCGAAGGAAACGCACACCTCGGGCCCGCAGCGGGAGGAGAGCACGGCAAAATCGCGACGCAAACACTCGAGGACGGCCCGCGACAACGAGGCTGAGAGGCCCGTTGCCGCTGCGACACGGAGGAACTCCGCGGGACGGATCTCCCCGCGCAGGGGATGCGGCCAGCGCAGATAACCCACGCAGCCGGTGAGACTGCCGCTCCGCAAGTCGTATCGGCCCGTGTAGCGCAGGCGGATGTCTCCGCCGGCGATCGCGTTGCGCAGCTCGCGCGCCAGGTCGAGCCGCGCCAGCGTCCGCAATTTCACGGTATCCGTGAAGAAACGAGGCGTTTGCACGGAGGCCGCGCGGCGAGCCTCCAGCGCCGCGGTGCGTGCCTGCTCCAGGAGGAGCTTCGGCGTCGAAGCGTCCTGCCCGAGGATGGCGATGCCCGCGTAGGGAGTCAGATGAAATTCCGCATCGCCGGTCGGGATGGGCTCACGCAGACTCGCGCAGATCCGGGCGATACAGGCGGCGATCGCCTCCCGGTCGCCCGTCTCGAGGACGACGGCGAGCAGGCTTTCACTCATCTGCCCGAGATACCAGTTCGGCCCTGCCGCGGACTCCGGGGTCTGCGTCGGCAGCCTGCGTATCGCCACGCTCATCACCTGCTCCGACACCTGCGAGGCGAGCACTTGCCCGATATCCGCGATGCCGTCGATGTGGACGAGGGCCAGTGCTATGGGCATCTCTCGCAATGCCGCCCACGACATCGACTCCTTGAAGCGCCGCAGGAACCCGCGCCGATCGAGCTGCGGCCGCGGATGCGCTCCGGTATCGGAGGAGTCCTCCGCCGCGACGTTGGGGACAGCCCGGACGATGCAGACGGCCCAATCCGGACCCCGGGCCGACGCCTGCGCCGTGTACTCGGTCCCGCCGCTGTTGAAGCGCGCCTCGACGGTCGTGCGCTGCGCGATCGCCTTGCGAGTGAGCTGCAGGAACAACGCCGCCACGGACGCCGGCCACGAGGCGTCCAGCGGCTTGCCCGCCGGATCGGACTCCGGTCGCAAGCCTGCCGTGTCGCGTCCGCCCCCCTGAGCGAGCACGACGCCATCGCGTCGCACCAAAAGGGCGAGATCCGGGAGCGCCTCGACCAACACGTCGGCGCCGTACGCAGGACGCCCGCGCGGCGGCGCATCGATGACCGCCGCCGCACTGGCGTGAACAGGCGCGTTGTCACGCTTCGCCGAAATGGGATGGCTCTCCGGATTACGTAAGATCGCATGGACAGCCTCGAGGGCTTGCATGCTCGCCCGAGCGTAGACGGGGCGGTCGCTCCAATCCGGGATGCAGCTCTAACATAACCGCGGTACCGGGCCCGGGCGGCGGAGAGTGTGAATCCCGTCACGGGCCCCCTCTCGCGCACTGCCCGATCGCGCTTGACTTGCCCTGGGGAACGGCTTCGCACATCGCGGCGGGAGCCGCAGGCGAGCAAACGGAAGCGTGAAGTCCGATGGCGTCCATGATGGCGCAAGCACGTAATGTCGTGCTCTTCATGCATAGGCGCGTCTTCAGCCCGGGAAACTCACGCGGAGCCGGGGCGGCCCTCAGGTGGGCCGCCTTGCTCTTGCTGACGCTCTACGCCGCGAAACCCGTCGCGGCATGGGCGAACTGCTTTCCCGTTTCCGACGCGGCATACGTGTCGCTCGACCCACAGGTGGACAAGAACGCCACCCAGACCCTGACCGCGCTCGCCGCACGCCTGCGGGCTCTCGATCATGCCGGCTCGCCGGTGGGCTCGCGGCGACTCGCGGCGCTGTACGCAGTGCAGGCAGACGCCTACTCGATCCTGGAGCTCGATCACGAAGCGCGTGCCACGGCCCTGAAGGGCCTTGCGCTCCTCGCCGGTCAGAACGACCCCTTGCGCCTCGAGCTGCTCGCGACCTCCGCCCTCAACATCTATACCCAGGACGGCATTCGCGAAGCCATCGGCACCATCGAGAAGGCCCGCGATGCGCAGCCCGACGGCTCACTGTCACGGACGTGTCTCGAGATCACTCTCGGCGCCCTGCAGCGCCGCGCTGGCGATAACGTTCAGGCCACGCGAACCCTGATCCGCGCTTATCACGATACCGAGACGCCGGATCGCGCCGAGGCGCACTCCATGGCGGCGAGCGCCCTCTCCTCGGCGCTGCGTGCCGTGGGCGATTTCGAGGAAGCGCTCACGCTGCAGCGCGAGCGGATCGCATGGGATACCGCGCACGGCAACTCCCTCGCCCTCTCGGTATCCACCTACCTCGAGGGGGAGATCCTCGAGGCGGTGCGCGAGTTCCATGCCGCGATCGCCACCTTTCAGGAGGCGCGCAGGCTCAGCGTGTCTCTCGGCGACACTCAGGGCGTGGCCTTCTCGGACATGCGGATCTGTCAGGTCCTGATCGAGTTGAATCAGTACCAGGCCGCGCGCTCGAGCTGTGACAGCGCCGCCCGGGTGTTCGCCGCCAGCAAGACCACGGACGTGTTGAAGGAGACCCAGGGATACCTGGCCAGCATCGATCTGAGCGAAGGAAAGGCGCACAAGGCGCTGCAGACGCTGAATGGCGTGCTCGACCACAATGGGACCGACATGGATCCACGGCGGGTCGGGGCTACCTACCGCACCCGTGCACAAGCCTATGCCGCTCTTCACGACTACAACCAGGCGTATTCCGATCTCGAGGAATACGTGCAGCGCGACCGTGCCGAGAACCTCGCCCGGCAGCTCCGCCTGCAGGAGACCGTGAAGGAGCGCGCGCTGGCCGAGAAGGAGGTCGCGCGCAACGCGGTCCTGCAGCATCAGCTCGAGGTGACTCAGCAACGCGCCACGCGCCAGACCGAGACGCTGCGTTGGATCAAGGCGGCGGACACGGCGGGAGTGCTGGTAATCGCCCTGCTGTCGTACATTCTGATCACCGCGCTGCGGCACAGACGCCAACTGATGCGCATAGCCGCCGAGGACAACCTGACCGGCATGCCGAACCGCGGCCGCACCGTAGCGCTTGCGAAGGCGGCGCTGGCTGCCGCGGCCGCACAGCGTCAGCCGCTGACGATCGCCATCATCGATCTCGATCATTTCAAGACCATCAACGACCGCTGCGGGCATGCGACCGGCGACCTCGTGCTCAGGGAGTTTGCGCGCGTCGGCCGCGGCTCGCTGCGTGCCGCGGACATCCTCGGCCGCTGGGGCGGAGAGGAATTCCTGCTGATTCTTCCCGACACGACGCTCGATGCGGCATTGGCCAGCGTCGAGCGGCTGCGGGTACTCGCACTCTCCATCCAGGTGCCCTGTGCGGAAGGCGAGCCGCCGATGCGGGTCACTTTCAGCGCCGGTCTCGCCACCACCGCCGAAGGCGCGCGCTCACTCGATGAGATCATCGCCCGCGCCGACGCCGCCCTGTACGAGGCAAAGAATGAGGGGCGGGATCTGGTGCGCATCGATCGCGAGAGCTATCAGACCGCCTCAACGGGCGTGCGGCGCGCGTTGCACCTGCGTTAGCGGGTGATGGGGCGCGTCCGGGCTAACCCGGCCCGGATGCGAGCGCCGGATGCGGACGCAGGAAGGTCGGCGGCCTCTGGCGCCAGCCCGCCTGCAGGGCAGCATCGCAGGGGCCATCGACAAGGCTCCTACCGGTCCGTATCGTGGCATACCATGAAGTTCTGCCCCCAGTGCGGCGGCCAGCTCGAGTTCCGCGTGCCGCCGGGCGATCACCTCGCCCGCCATGTGTGCGATACATGCGGGACCATCCACTATCAGAACCCGCGGCTGGTGGTCGGCTGCGTGCCCGAGCACCAGGGCCGCATCCTCCTCTGCCGCCGCGCCATCGAGCCGCGGCGCGGTTACTGGACGGTGCCGGCCGGTTTCTTCGAGAACGGCGAGACCCTGCAGCAGGGCGCGGCGCGGGAGTCCCGCGAGGAAGCCTTGGCAGAGGTCGAGGTTGGGTCCCTCCTCAGCATCGTGCACGTGCTCCATGCTCAGCAGGTCCATGTGTTCTTCCGCGCGATCTTGCGTGAGCCACAGTTCGGCGCCGGACCCGAAAGCCTGGAGGTACGGCTGGTGCGCCCGGAGGAGATCCCCTGGCAGGACATCGCCTTCCCGAGCACGGAGTTCAGTCTGAGGCGCTACCTGGAGGATCGCGCCTCAGGCGTCGAGCCGCATCATTTCGCCGCGCTCGATCGGCGGCTCAGGGATTGAGGTCTTAGCTCATGACCGGCCCGACTTTGCGGCCGGCCCCACGCGCGTGGCAGAATATGTGTTTTCCGCGCGCGGCCTCGCGCGCAGTGCGCACACACTCATGACCTTCGTCGTTACCGAAAACTGCATCAAGTGCAAATACATGGACTGCGTGGAAGTCTGCCCCGTGGACTGCTTTCACGAGGGGCCGAACTTCCTCGCCATAGACCCGGACGAGTGCATCGATTGCACGCTGTGCGAGCCCGAATGTCCTGCCGAGGCGATCTTCTCCGAGGAGGAGCTGCCCCCCGGTCAGGAGCAGTTCAAGAAGCTCAACGCGGAGCTCGCCAAGCAATGGCCGGTGATCGCGGAAAAGAAGGAAGCCCCGGCCGACGCCAAGGAGTGGGACGGCAAGCCGGACAAGCTCAAACTGTTGGAGAAGTAACGGCTTTCAGAAGGCCGTGCCACTGACCGTCCCTGCAGGCAGGGCCCCCGGCCCGGACTGTCCCGGCCGGGCGTTCGGGCGGATCGACGACACATTGAGTGTCGTCGATGAAGGCACCGCCCTCACCCCCTTGGATGATGCTGCGAGTGCAGCTCTTTCATCCGCTCTCGCGCGACGTGCGTATAGATCTGGGTCGTGGACAGATCGCTATGTCCCAGCAGCATCTGCACGACGCGCAGGTCCGCCCCGTGGTTCAGTAGGTGCGTTGCAAACGCGTGGCGCAGCGTGTGCGGCGAGAGCTCCTTGGAGATCCCGGCCTTGCGCGCGTAGCGCTTGATGATGTGCCAGAACGCCTGGCGGGTCATGCGGTCGCCGCGCCGGGTCGGAAAGAGAAAGTCCGTCTGCCGCTCGAGCAGGATTTCTCCACGCGACCCGTGCTCGAAGTCCGTCAGCCAGTGCACCGCCTCCTCGCCCAGCGGAATCAGCCGCTCGCGGTTGCCTTTGCCGAGGATGCGGATCACGCCCTGGTTCAGATTGACCTGGCCGTGACGCAGGTTCACCAGTTCCGAGACACGCAGCCCGGTGGCATAGAGCACCTCTAGCATGGTCCGGTCACGGTTGCCGAGCGGATCGCTCACCACCGGCGCGCCGAGCAGCGCCTCGACTTCCTCCTCCGTGAGCGATTTCGGCAGCGAGCGCCCGATCTTGGGCATCGCGATCTGCGCGGTGGGATCCTCCTGGATGCCGCCCTCGCGCAGCAGGTAACGGAAAAAGCGACGAAAGCTCGAGAGCTGCCGCGCGGTGGACCGCGGGCGGGCGCCTTCGCGCACCCGCCAGGCGATGAAGTCCTGCAGGTCGGCCCGCGTGGTCCGCACGATCGGTACCTTGCGCTCGGTCAGCCAGCGCGCCAGCGCGGTGAGATCGGCGCGATATGCGGCCAGGGTGTTGGCCGAGAGGCCTCGCTCCAACCAGACCGCGTCGAGAAAACGAGCGACCGCCGGATCCGTGGAGTCGGCCTGAGGAGTCATGGCAATTGCGGCAGAATGGTTCGACAATTCCCGTCTCCGCGCGCTGGTCGCGGTCAAGGTAGCGGCCGCAGTATGGTGAGCGCGGCCGACTGGCCGACGTGATGACCTTCACATCTGAGTCCGAGCATTAACATAAAGAGAACCCGATCACATTTGCGAGCGCTCGCCATGGCTCCCGGGCGGGTCGCTTACGCGCTTTACGCGCTGGTGGCCTTCGTCGTGCTGGGCCTCGCCGCGCTTCTCGCCACGCTGATCCTGCCCGGTGTGTACCGGCGCCGGGCCGCGGCACGCGCGACGGCGCGCGCCTTCCTGTGGCTGGCGGGCATGCCGCTCACCGTGCGCGGCATGGAGCGGCTGACGCCCGGCCAATGCGTGGTGGTCTCCAATCACGCGAGCTATCTCGACGGACTGGTGTTCACGGCCGCGCTGCCTGCGCGCTTCAGCTTCGTGATCAAGCGAGAGATGTCGGCGGTGCCGCTCGCGGGGCTCTTCCTGCGGCGCATCGGCTCGGAATTCGTGGAGCGCTTCGACCGCAATCGGGGGGCAGCGGACGCGCGGCGGGTGCTGCGCAATGCCGCAAGCGGCCACTCGCTGGTGTTCTTCCCGGAAGGCACCTTCACCCGCACGCCGGGCCTGTTGAAGTTCCACACCGGCGCCTTCGTCACCGCCGCGCGGGCCGGCTGTCCGGTCATTCCGGCGGTGGTGCGCGGCACCCGTGCCGCACTATCGCCGACGGGTGCATTGCCGCGACCCGGCCGGATCCAGGTCGACATCCTGCCGCCGATCCATCCCCAGCCGCAGGGGGAGGAAGCCTCTTCCGCGGCGTTGCGGGACCGCGCCCGGCAGGCAATCTTGCTGGCGCTCGGGGAGCCGGACCTCACATGTTCCGGCGATAGCGCCCTCCCACCTCGTACAGAGCCTGCGAAATCTGCCCGAGCGAGCAGGCCTTGACCGATTCCATCAGCTCCGCGAAGACGTTCCCGCCGCCGCAAGCGATCTGCTTCAGCCGCGCGAGAGCGGCCGGCGCGCGGCCGGCATTGCGGGCCTGGAAGGCGCGCACCGCGGCAACCTGATCCTGCTTCTCCTCTTCCGTGGAGCGGATGAGCGCCGCGCCGGCATGCTCCTCACCCGCATCGGTCTTGGACAGGAAAGTGTTGACTCCGACGATGGGCAGGCTCCCGTCGTGCTTCTTCGTCTCGTAGTAGAGCGACTCCTCCTGGATCTTGCCCCGCTGGTACATCGTCTCCATGGCGCCGAGGACACCGCCGCGCTCCGAGAGAGCCTCGAACTCGCGGTACACCGCCTCCTCCACCAGGTCTGTCAGGTAGTCGATCGCGAACGAGCCCTGCCAGGGGTTCTGCGTCTTATTGAGGCCGAGCTCGCGGTTGATGACTAGCTGGATCGCGATGGCGCGGCGCACGCTCTCCTCCGTCGGCGTGGTCAACGCCTCGTCATACGCGTTGGTATGGAGACTGTTGCAGTTGTCGAACAGCGCGTAGAGCGCCTGCAGCGTCGTACGGATGTCGTTGAACGAGATCTCGCGCGCATGGAGACTGCGGCCGGAGGTCTGCACGTGGTACTTCAGCATCTGGCTGCGGGGCCCGGCGCGGTAGAGGTCGCGCATGGCCCGCGCCCAGATGCGGCGTGCAACCCTGCCGATGACGGCGTACTCCGGATCCATGCCGTTCGAGAAGAAGAACGACAGGTTCGGCGCGAAGTCGTCGACCGCCATGCCGCGGGCAAGATAGTACTCGACGATGGTGAAGCCGTTGGCGAGCGTGAAGGCGAGCTGCGAGATCGGGTTGGCGCCGGCCTCGGCGATGTGATAACCGGAGACCGAGACCGAATAGAAATTGCGCACCCGCCGGTCGATGAAGTACTGCTGCACGTCGCCCATCATGCGCAGCGCGAATTCCGTCGAGAATATGCAGGTGTTCTGTGCCTGGTCCTCCTTCAGGATGTCGGCCTGCACCGTGCCGCGCACCGCCTGCAGCGTCTCGGACTTGATGCGCTCGTAGACCTCCGGCGCCACCAGCTGATCGCCGCTGACGCCGAGGAGCGCCAGCCCCGAGCCATCGTGACCCGTGGGGCGCTCACCCTTGTAGGTGGGCGGCGCGGTGCCGCCCTCGGCCACCGCGCGATGAAGCTCCGCGATGCGCCGCTCCGCCTCGCTCCAGCGCCCTTCGCCGCGCAGGTAATGCTCCACCCGCTGGTCGATCGCGGTGTTCATGAACATCGCGAGAATCATGGGCGCGGGGCCATTGATGGTCATCGAGACCGAGGTGGACGGCAGCGTCAGATCGAAGCCCGAGTAGAGCTTCTTCATGTCATCGAGGGTCGCCACCGATACGCCGGAGTTGCCGGTGCGCCCGTAGATGTCAGGCCGCGTGTCGGGATCCTCGCCGTAAAGGGTCGTCGAATCGAAGGCGGTCGAGAGCCGCACGGCGTTGCCGCCCCGAGCCAGGTAATGGAAGCGGCGGTTGGTCCGCTCCGGCGGGCCCTCGCCCGCGAACATCCGGGTCGGGTCCTCCTGCTCGCGGCGGTACGGATACACGCCGCCCGTGTAAGGATAGAAGCCCGGCAGGTTCTCCGTACGGATGAAGCGCAGCAGCTCGCCCCAATCGGCGAACCGCGGCACGGCAATCTTGGGAACGCGCTGATGCGAGAGCGTCTCGGTGTAGTTCTCTCCCGTGACCTCACGATTGCGCACCTTGTAGGAGTACGTCTCTTCCGTGGCCGCCCGCGTGCGCGCCGGCCAGGCCTTGAGGTCGTTGACTCCCTCGGCGCCGACCTCCTCCAGCGCCCGGTTGTAGGCGGCCCGCAGCTCCCGGCGGGTGGCATCGGCGCTGGAGTCGGCCAGCGCCACCTCGGCGTACCGATCGAGCGGCGCGGGAAGCGCGGCATCGTCGAGCGCCTGCAGGGACTGATACAGCCCGAATGCCCGCCGCGCCGCGGCCGCCTGGCGCTCCGTCGACTCGCGTGCTCCACGGCCGCCCTGCGCGATCTCCGCCAGATAACGCACCCGCCCACCGGGAATCAACGGCTCGCGTTGAGTCAGCTCCACCGGACCCGGGTCGGAAACCTGCCAGCTCGTGGCGCCCGCGCCTTTGGCGGCGAGGATCGCGCAGAGGGCGGCGAAGAGGCGGTTGACGCCGGGATCGTTGAAGCGGCTCGCGATCGTCGGAAAGACCGGCAGGTCCGCATCCGGCAGGCGCGCCTGCGCCGGATGATTGCGCCGCCACTGCTTGCGCACGTCGCGCAGACTGTCCTGCGCGCCGCGCTTGTCGCTCTTGTTGAGCACGATCAGATCGGCGTAATCCAGCATGTCGATCTTCTCGAGCTGGCTCGCGGCCCCATACTCCCCCGTCATCACATAGAGCGACGCGTCGACGAGGTCCACGATCTCGGTATCCGCCTGACCCGTGCCGGCGGTCTCGACGATGACGAGATCGAACCCGGCGGCCTGGTAGAGCTGAATCACTTCCTTCAGCACCGCCGAGGTGGCGAGATGTTGCCGGCGCGTCGCCAGCGAGCGCATGAAGATGGCGTCGCAGCCAAGGCTGTTCATGCGGATGCGATCGCCCAGCAGGGCGCCGCCGCTCCTGCGGCGGGTCGGATCCATCGCGACCACCGCGATGCGCCGGTCGGGAAAATGGCGGGTGAGACGCGCCAGCAGCTCGTCGGTGAGGCTCGATTTGCCGGCGCCACCGCTGCCGGTGATGCCGATGACGGGCGCCCGGGTACGGGCGCGGGCCACGGCCCGCCGGAGCTGCTCCGCATCGCTGCTTCCGGGCGGCGCGTTCTCGAGCAGTGTGATGGCGCGGGCGATTTGCGCATGGTCCTGAGCATTCAGGGGCCGCGGCTCGTAAACCGGCTTGGTGGCGGATCGGACGCGCGCAAATACGTCATCCACCATCCCGTCCAGGCCCAGCCTTCGGCCGTCTTCCGGGGTGTAGATGCGCTCCACCCCGTAGCGCTGCAGCGACTCGATCTCGTGAGGCGCGATCGTCCCGCCGCCGCCCACGATGACTCGGATATGCTCGCAGCCGCGCTCCCGCAGCATGTCCACCATGTAGGCGAAGTATTCGTTGTGGCCGCCCTGATAAGAGCTCGCGGCGATCGCATCGGCATCCTCCTGGATTGCGGCCCTGACGATCTCCGCGACGCTGCGGTTATGGCCGAGGTGGACCACCTCGGCGCCGTGGGCCTGCAGCAGGCGCCGGATCATGTTGATCGCCGCGTCGTGACCGTCGAAGAGCGAGGCCGCGGAGACGAACCGCAGCGGAGGCCCTGCGCTGCCGGCTTCCGTCTCCGGCGGGACGGCGGTCTGGAGGTGCGACGGTGCGGCGGCCTGTGCGCCGGTGCTGGTTTTGGGTGCCATGGGGGGTGCTCGCTTGCAAGCTCGCGGCGGAGGGAATACCTTACCTTTACGCGCCGGTAGAATGGCTACTGGTGAGTATGGTCCACCGGCGGCCCCGGGGTCAACGCTCCCGGCGCGCGGCGCGCTCGTGCTGTCGCTATACTGGCCGGCGCACCCATCCGCGTAAGCAATATGCCGAGCAACCGTCCCAAAACCGGCTCGCCACAGGCGCCCTCGCTGGCGGCGCGCGAGAATTCCGCCGCCTCCCCGTGGCGCGCCAGCCGCGAGCGGCTGCGCGACCGCGAGGTCAAGCGCGAAGCGGTGATCCGCGCCGCCGCGCGCGCCTTCAACCGCAAGGGCTATCACAACACCTCGCTGGATGACATCGCGGCGGCGCTCGAGGTAACCAAGCCCACCGTCTACTACTACGTCAGCAACAAAGAGCAGCTCCTCTTCGAGTGCTTCGTCGCCGGCATCGAAGAGATCCGCGCCGCCTTCCGCGACACACGCTCCCTCGCGACTCCGGCGCGGGAGCGGCTGCAGGCCGTGCTGCGCCACTACGGTGCCGCCGTCGCCTCGGAGTTCGGCTGGTGCATGGTGCGGGCGGAAGACCAGGACCTGTCGCCCGACATGAGCGCGCACATCAAGGCCATGAAGTCCGAGATCGATCAGGGGATCCGCCGGCTGCTGCGCGAAGGCATCGAGGACGGCTCGATCCACCCCTGCGATCCCAAGATGACCGCCTTCGCGCTCGCCGGCGCGCTCAACTGGATCGCCCACTGGTATCGCGAGAGCCAGTCTATGACCGGCGCCGAGATCGCCGAGGCCTTCATCGCGGTATTCGACATCGGCCTGAGGCCTCGCCCCGAGATTTCCAACGAGGATCCAACATGTCGCCCAGTACGTCGCCAATCGAAGTCGTCATCGTCTCGGCCAGGCGCACGCCGATCGGCGCGTTCCAAGGCGCCCTCGCGCCGGTAACCGCGCCCCAGCTCGGCGCTGTCGCAGCCAAGGCCGCCGTGGAGGCCGCCGGCATCCGCGCGGCGGATGTGCAGGAGGTCATCCTCGGCTGCGTGCTGCCGGCCGGGCTCGGCCAGGCGCCCGCCCGCCAGGCGGCCATCGGCGCCGGGATTCCGCTCGCCACCCCCGCCACCACCATCAACAAGATGTGCGGCTCGGGATTGAAGGCCGTGATGATGGCCGCCGACCAGATCCGCGCCGGTAACGCCGACATCGTGCTCGCCGGCGGGCTGGAGTCGATGACCAACGCGCCTTACCTGTTGCCCAAGGCGCGCGGCGGCTATCGCATGGGCCACGGCGAAGTGCTCGATCACATGTTCTATGACGGGCTGCAGAGCCCGTTCGATGGCAAGCTCATGGGCTGCTTCGCCGAAGCGACGGCGAGCAAATACCGCTTCAGCCGGGAGGACCAGGACGCTTTTGCCGCGGAGTCGGTACGTCGTGCGCTACGCGCAGTCGACTCGGGCGAGTTCGACGCCGAAGTCACACCCGTCACCGTCAAGGGCAGGAAAGGGGAGACGGTCGTCGCACGCGACGAGACGCCGGGCACCTGCGACATCAGCCGCATCCCGAAGCTGAAGCCGGCCTTCGGCAAGGATGGGACAGTGACGGCGGCCAGTTCGTCCTCGATCTCGGACGGCGCGGCGGCACTCGTCATCGCGAGCGCGGAGACCGCGGCGGCTCGCGGACTGAAGCCGCTGGCCCGCATTCTGGCCCAGGCGAGCCATGCCCAGGAGCCGGAGTGGTTCACGACCGCCCCCGTGGGCGCCATCCGCAAGGTCCTGGCCCGGCTCGGGTGGAAGCCGCACGACGCCGATCTCTACGAGATCAACGAAGCGTTCGCCACGGTCCCTTTGGCGGCGATGCGGGAAATCGACATCGACCCTGCACGCGTCAATGTCAATGGCGGCGCATGCGCCCTCGGCCATCCGATCGGCGCCACCGGCGCGCGTATCCTGACCACCCTGCTGCATGCTCTGCGTCACCGGGGCGGGCGGCGGGGCATCGCCTCCCTATGCATCGGCGGAGGCGAAGCGGTGGCCGTCGCGGTCGAGCTGATCGGCTAAACTCTTTGAGGCGCTGGATCCGGGCTCCTGCCCGGCCCAGCGCTGCTTTCGGCAAAAAGCGTGGTTTTTGCCGAAAGCTCCGCCACCTGCGGCGGCGGGGCACATCCGTGTGCCTAGCGTGTATCTAGGTTAGTCTGGGGAGCCTATGAAGATTGAAAGCGCCCGCGCCGTCGTCACCGGCGGCGCCTCCGGGCTCGGTCATGCCGTTGCGCGCCAACTGGTCGCGCTCGGGGCCAAGGTCGTCATCCTCGACGTTCAGGATGGGCCTGGGCGCGCCGCATCAGCGGACCTCGGATCCAACGCTTCCTTCGTGCGCTGTGACGTCACGTCCGAAGCGGAGGTCACATCCGCGATGGAAGCCGCACAGACCCAAATGGGCGGCATCAATCTGCTCGTCAATTGCGCCGGCGTGATCGGCGCCGGGCGTGTGTTGGGCAAGAACGGGCCGATGGCGGGCGACTTCTTCACCAAGGTGGTGCACATCAACCTGATCGGCACCTTCCTTTGCGACAAGGCCGCGGCCGCCCTGATGCAGCACAACACACCGAGCGAGGATGGCGAGCGGGGCCTTCTGGTGCACACCTCCTCGGTGGCTGCTTTCGAAGGCCAGATCGGCCAATCGGCGTATTCCGCGACCAAGGCTGGGCTCGCCGGCATGACACTGCCCATCGCCAGGGAGCTGGCGAGGTTCGGAATCCGCTGCATCTCCATCGCCCCCGGCATCTTCCATACACCGATGGTGGATTCCATGAGCGCGGAGATCCAGGCGTCACTGGCGTCGCAGATCCCGTTCCCCAAGCGCCTCGGCAAGCCCGAGGAGTTCGCGCGACTGGTCGTCGCGGCGTTCGAGATCCCCATGTTGAATGGCGAGACCATCCGCCTCGACGGCGCGGTCCGCATGCAGCCGCAGTGATGAGCGCGTCCATGGTCGAGCAAAGCAGCATTCAACGTGACGTCATGGAATACGACGTCGTCATCGTGGGCGCCGGCCCGGCGGGACTGTCGTGCGCCATCAGGCTGAAGCAGCTCGAGCCCGGGCTGAATGTCTGCGTGCTCGAGAAGGCGGCCGCCGTCGGCGCCCACGCCCTCTCGGGAGCCGTCATCGAGCCGGGGCCTCTCGATGCTCTGGCCCCGGAATGGCGCGAGTCACCCCCCGAGATCTGCGTGCCGGCCGTTCGCGACGAATTCCGGCTGCTCACCCGCAAGGGCAGCACGCGGCTGCCTCTGCCGCCGCAGCTGCACAATCGCGGCAACTTCATCATCTCCCTCGGCCTGCTGACTCCCTGGCTGGCGCAGAAAGCTGAGTCCCTTGGCGTCGATGTCTTCCCCGGCTTCGCGGCGGCGGTCCCGCTCCTCACCGCGGACGGAGTCATCACCGGCGTGCAGCTGGGTGACATGGGATTGCAGAAGGACGGCAATCCGGGACCCAACTTCACCCCCGGCGCCGAGGTGCGCGCGCGCACCACGGTCGTCGCGGAGGGCGCGCGTGGCAGCCTGGCGAAGCAGCTCATCCGCCGTTTCGGCCTCGACGCCCGCTGCAGCCCGCAGTCGTACGGCCTGGGAATGAAGGAGCTGTGGCAACTCCCGCAAGGCCGGGCGCAGCCCGGACTGGTGCAGCATACGCTCGGTTGGCCGCTCGACGCGCGCACCTATGGCGGCAGCTTCATCTACCATCTCGATAAGGATCGTGTCTACGTCGGCTTCGTGGTCGGGCTCGACTACGAGGACCCGCGGCTGACGCCCTTCGAGGCATTCCAACAGTTCAAGCATCATCCGCAGGTCAGGCCGCTCCTCGAGGGCGGCGAAATCCTCGCGGCCGGGGCGCGCACCATCGCGGCGGGTGGCTGGCAAGCGATCCCGCGGCTCGAGATGCCCGGCGCCATGTTGATCGGTGACTCCGGCGGCGGCGTCAACGTGCCGAAGATCAAGGGCGTGCACCAGGCGATTCGCTCGGGAATGCTGGCCGCGGAGCATCTGGCGGAGACCGGCAGCCCCGAAGGGTTCGATGCCCGCTGGCGCGCCTCCCCGGGCGGCCGCGAGTTGCGTGCGGTGCGCAATTTCAAGCCCGGCTTCAAGCGCGGCCTCTGGCTCGGCATCGCGAATGCGGGCCTGGAGACCGTGACGGGCGGACGCACCCCCTGGACGCTCGCGAATCGCGTGCCCGATCACGCGCGGCTCAAGGAGTTGCCCGCCTACGAGAGCCCCGACCGGGAATGGGTGGAGCGGACCTTGCCGCCGCGAGACCGTCTCGCATCGGTGTTCTTTGCATCGACCAACCACGACGAGAGCCAGCCCGCGCACCTGAAGGTGCTCGACACCAGCATCTGCATCGACCGTTGCGCGCGGGAATTCGGCAATCCCTGCCAGCGGTTCTGTCCGGCGAACGTCTACGAGATGGTCGACGACGGCACGGGTGGCAAGCGGCTGCAGATCAACGCCGCCAACTGCGTGCATTGCAAGGCTTGCGACATCAAGGATCCCTACGAGATCATCAACTGGACGCCCCCGGAGGGCGGCTCCGGACCCAACTACCAGTCTCTTTGACATGCGCTGGATCCGGGCTCCTGCCCGGCCCAGCGCGCGTTGAGCAAAAAGCGTGGTTTTTCTGCTCAACGCCCGCCACCTGCGGCGGCGGGGCACTTCCCTGTGCCTGTGCGGCATACTCGATCTCGTGCGAAACTATGGCGAATTTGAGATATCTATGACTGAGATCTGGCGCCCGTCGGCGGCCCGTGTCGCCGATTCGAACCTCACGCGATTCGCCGCTTGCGTGAGCGCCCGCAAGGGCCTGAAGCTCGACGGATACGAGCGGACATATGCCTGGTCGGTGTCACATCCGGAAGAATTCTGGGTCGAGCTCGCACGATTCGCCGACATCCGTGCCGACTGGGGCCGGGGCCCGGCGCTGGAGCATGCCGATCGCATGCCCGGCGCGCGATTCTTTCCCAACGCGCGGCTCAACTTCGCGGAGAACCTCCTGCGGCATGACGATGACCATACGGCCATCGTCTTCGTCAATGAGCGCGGCATGCGCCGCCAACTCTCCCATCGGGAGCTGCGCCAGGAAGTCGCACGCGTCGCGGCTGGATTGCAGGCCGCGGGCGTCGGTGAGGGCGATCGCGTCGCCGCCTTCCTGCCCAACCTGCCGGAGACGACCATCGCCATGCTGGCAACGGCGAGCCTCGGCGCGACCTGGTCCTCCTGCTCGCCGGACTTCGGCGCGCACGGTGTGCTCGATCGTTTCGGACAGATCGCGCCCAAGGTGCTCTTCACGGCGGATGGCTATTTCTACGCCGGCAAGACGCTCGATTCCCTCGCGCAAATGGCCGAAGTGGCCGCGAAGCTGCCGAGCGTCGAGTTGATCGTCGTGATTCCCTATGTGGAATTAGACCCGAAACTCGAACGGCTCGGGACAGGCGCAGCGCGCGCCCGGCACTGGGGTGCGCTCGGGGAGAGTGGCGCGCCCCTGCGGTTTGCGTCCATGCCCTTCAACCACCCGCTGTACATCCTCTACTCCTCCGGGACGACGGGCGTGCCGAAGTGCATCGTGCATGGTGCCGGCGGGACCCTGCTGCAGCACCAGAAGGAGCACTTGCTGCATACGGACCTGCGGCGCGGCGATCGCATCTTCTATTTCACCACCTGCGGCTGGATGATGTGGAACTGGCTGGTGAGCGCGCTCGCCACCGGAGCGACGCTCATCCTCTATGACGGCAGCCCGTTTCATCCCGATCCCGGCGTGCTCTGGAGGCTGGCGCAGGAGGAGCGCGTGACGGTCTTCGGTA
This sequence comes from Steroidobacteraceae bacterium, assembly GCA_036278795.1. GTDB lineage: Bacteria > Pseudomonadota > Gammaproteobacteria > Steroidobacterales > Steroidobacteraceae > 13-2-20CM-66-19. Next base: position 86,368 of record DASUKK010000017.1, read on the forward strand.
CCAGCGCCAAATATCTCTCCGCACTGGAGAAGAACGGCTATCAGCCCGCCGACAGCGTCGAGCTCGGGGCGCTCGAGGCACTGCTCTCCACCGGCTCGCCGTTGCTGCCGGAAGGCTTCGACTTCGTCTACCGCGCGATCAAATCGGACTTGCACCTCGCCTCCATCTCCGGCGGAACCGACATCGTCTCCTGCTTCGCCCTCGGCTGCCCGACATTGCCCGTGCATCGCGGCGAGATCCAGTGCCGCGGGCTCGGCATGGCCGTCGACATCTTCGATGATTCCGGCAAGCCGGTCCGCGGTGAGCGCGGCGAGCTCGTGTGCACCGCACCCTTCCCTTCCATGCCGGTCGGCTTCTGGAACGATCCCGACGGCAGGCGCTATCGCGCAGCCTACTTCGAGCGCTTCCCCGGCGTATGGCACCACGGTGACTATGCCGCGCTCACTGAGCACGGCGGGATCGTCATCTACGGCCGCTCCGACGCGGTGTTGAATCCGGGCGGCGTTCGCATCGGCACCGCGGAGATCTACTCCGCGGTGGAAAGCCTGGAGCCGGTGATGGAGGCCATCGCGGTGGGACAGGAATGGCGCGACGACGTGCGTGTCGTGCTCTTCGTACGCCTGCGGCCGGGAGCGGAGCTCGACGAGGCATTGCAAAAAAGGATCCGGGACGTCATACGCGCGCACACGACACCGCGTCACGTGCCGGCCAAGATCATCGCGGTCGCCGATATACCGCGCACCCTCTCCGGCAAGCTCACCGAGCTCGCCGTGCGCAACGTGATCCACGGCCGGCCCGTCAAGAACCTCGACGCGCTCGCCAACCCGCAGGCGCTGGAGCACTTCCGGAATCTGCCCGAGCTCGCCACGGACTGACCCCGGATGAACGATGCAGCCGCGAGGACGCTGCGCGAAGTCTACGAGCGTCAGATTGCCGAGCGCGGCTTTCGCACCGATCCGGCGCAACTCGCCGTCGTGAGCCGGCTGGAGGCATTGCGCTCACGGCTGATTGCCGCCCACCGCTCACGTGCCTCACTCGGAGGACGGCTGTTGCGCGCCATCGGCGGCCGCGGCACATCCAGGGCGGAACAGGGCCTGTATCTGTGGGGCCCGGTGGGGCGCGGCAAGACCTGGCTGATGGATCTCTTCTTCCAGAGCCTGCCGTTCCCGGAGCGCCGCCGCCGCCACTTCCATCGGTTCATGCACGATGTCCATGCGGAGCTCAAAACGCTGCCGGACGTCGAGGCGCCGCTCGAAGCCGTGGCGGAGCGCCTGGCGGCGGAGGTCCGGGTACTGTGCTTCGATGAGCTCTTCGTCACCGACATCGCCGATGCAATGATCCTGGGGGGCCTCTTCGGCGGGCTCTTCCGCCGCGGCGTGACGCTCGTGGCAACTTCCAACGTACCTCCCGGCGACCTCTACCACGACGGCCTGCAGCGCCAGCGGTTCCTGCCCGCGATCGAGCTCATCGAGCGGCACGTGAAGGTCGTCGCCGCCGGCGGCGACCGCGACTACCGGCTGCGGCAACTCACTCAGGCCGGCACGTACCTGCCGTCCGCAGACGCGGGCACGGGCGCGAGGCTCCGTGCGCTCTTCGCGGAGCTCTCGGGTCAGGGAGACGCATCGGATGGGACGGTCGAGATCGAAGGCCGGCCGATTCCCGTCGTGCGCCAGAGTGACGCCGCCGTGTGGTTCGAATTCAGCGCGCTGTGCGGCGGCCCGCGCAGTCAGGACGACTACATCGAGATCGCGCGCAACTACCAGTCCGTCTTCGTCTCCGACGTACCCGTGATGGATACGCTGCAGGAGAATGAGGCGCGCCGTTTCATCGCCCTGGTCGATGAGCTTTATGACCGCTGCGTGAAGCTGGTCGTTTCCGCCGCCGCGCCTCCCCCGCAGCTCTATCGCGGCGAGCGCCTGGTGCTCGAGTTCCAGCGCACCGCGAGCCGCCTCACGGAGATGCAGAGCGAGGAATACCTCGCGCGCCAGCACCGGGCATAGCACGCTATCGAGTCCGTTCAGGTCTCCGGGAAGAGTCTCGGGAAGAGCGCATCCAGTGTCTCGACGGGAAAACGCAGGGTCAGGGCGCCCTTGGGCGTGTCCGATCTGAGCAAACCGACGGAAGTCACATCGTTGAGAACGCGGCGTGCAGTTCGCTCCGGCAGACCCGTTATGCGCGCAGTTTCACCGCGCTGGAATTCACCGCGGATCAGAGCCTCTTCCAGAAGACGTGCGGCCTCAGGCCTGAGCTTGTCGCTACGCTCGACGTAACGGCGCAGTCGCTGCGCCAGCGTATCGAGCTCAAACAGGCTTTTCATGAATTGCACCTGATCCAGTGCGACCTCGAGAAACCACTGCACGAAGTCGAGGAGGGCACGCTGAGAGAGATTGCCGCGGCCATCGAGGTCTCCTTGCCGCGGTGTATCCGCGCGATCCATCATGCTCTTGTAGTCACGACGACTTTCGAGTCCCCGCGCGAGGCCACGCGATATGGACCAGAGCCCATGCGCACCGACGCCGGCGACGTGCCCCGGATTCGATCTCGCTCATTTTGGCCGATCTATTTGTTCCATAACATCATGAAAATCAAGTGATTATATTGTATTGTTTCCATCGATGGCCGATCTTTTGGCCGATCATGCCCGACAGGCCTCTGGCCGATCTGCTGGCCGTTCTGGACCGTCCTAGTCGATTGATTCTTTTAGTAAACCCATCTAAGCGCTGTAAATCACGCTGCATGGCTGGCCGCTCTACCTGCCGTCCCCATCACTTGCGCGCCTCGGCCTTCGCCCGCTCGAGCTGCTCGGCGAGGCGCTGCTCCGAGACTCGCACGGCCGCCTTCAGGTCCTGCGCATACAGCGACACGCGGAGCTCCTCGATCATCCAACGCAGCATCGTGAGCTCGCTTCGTACGCTTGCCGCAGGAAAACTCGCCTGCAGATCACGGACGGCTGCTACGAACGGCCGAACGCGCGAGGCCAACTCCCCGTCGCGTCGGGCCTCCGCCGGCAGTCGACTCAGCCGGCGCACGATGGCCTTGAGATAACGCGGCAGATGGCCGAGCCACGGATACGGTGTCGACTCGATGAAATCAGCCGGCAGCAACGCGGCAAGTTGGGCGTTGATGTCGGTGACGGCCGCGGCCGATGCCGGATTCCGAGCCGCATCGAGCGCGCCGCGCACGGCGCGCCACTCCTTGAGCACGCCCCTGACGACCTCGACCACTCGGCCGCCTGCTTCTTCCAATCGGGTCCGCCCCTCGTCCATCCGCCGGGTGAACGCCTCGCGATCACGCGGCAGGGGAGCATCCGCCGCCGCGAAGCAATCGAGAAAGATACGCTCGCTGAGGGCGTCGGCCAGCGGTTGGACCAATTCGAGCCCACGGCTTTGCAACACGAGCTGCCGGTCTTCCGCGATCCGCTTTTGCCAGTAGCGCGCCTGCTGCGGCAATGCGAGAAGCGCGAGACGCGTCACGCCTCGGCGTGTCAGCTCCTCGGCGTGGGCCGGCCCACGGGCCTCCACCCATGCCACAGCGCTGCGCCGGTCCTCGATCGCCGGGTAGACCGTCAGGAGCAATCCATTGCGCTCGATCTGGCGGCTCACAGGCAAATCGCCGAAGTCCCACTGGCGATGCAGCGACGCGCCCTCCTCCGCCGCTTTCCGGGTGCTCGCCCCAGTCCCCAGTACTTTCCGCTTGAGGGCGAGGAGATCGCGACCTTCGGCCAACACCAGATCCTGCGCATCGATGACACGGATGTTCACCCGCAACCAGTCGGGCAGCGGTAGAGCCGCGAGGTCCGCCGGCGTCACCACTCCGCCGATCCGCTCCGAAATCCACGCGGCCAGGCCGGCGTAGAAGCCCGGCAAGCTTTCGTGCGCCACGGGATCGCTCACAGCGGCCGCTGTCGTCGCCCCATTCGCGATGTGGCTCGGGCGCGCCGTCAGCGCCTCGAGAGCCCGGCGGGCGTGCTCCGGCACGGGCACGAGCAGCTTGCGCTGAGCCTTTGGCAGCTCGCGCAGCACGGCGATGATCTTCTCCAGTCGCCAGCCTGGAATCAGCCACGCCAACCGATCCGCCTCGAGTGCATCGAGCAGAAGGTCGGGAACGATCAGCGTGACACCGTCATCCGGCTCGGCGGGCTCGAACCGATAGCGCAGCGGCAGCTTGTTTCCGCCAACTTCGAGAGCATCCGGGTATTGGATGTCATCGACCTCGCCGGCCTCGCGCTCCATCAGGTCGGCATGCGACATGTACAACACCCGCGGATCGCCGCGCTCGGCCTGCGCGCGCCACTGCTCGAAATCGCCAATCGAGCTGACTCGCTCGGGGATCCGGGCTGCGTAGAAGTCGATCTCACTCCGCTCGCCGACGAGGATATCCCGGCGGCGGATCTTGGCTTCGAGGCGCTCGATCTCCTCGCGCAGTCCGCGGTTGGCTTCCAAAAACCCGCCGCGAACCAGGGTCGCGCCCGTCGCGGCCGCGGGAGTGAGCAGTGCCTCGCGGATGAAGATCTCCCGCGCCTCCTTCGGCGCCACCGGACCGTAGTTGACCCGCCGCTGCGTAGCGAGAGCGAGCCCGTAGAGCGACACGGACTCGTATGCCGCCACGAACCCGCGACTCGCCACCCAGTGCGGCTCGCTGTAGGCGCGCTTCACGAGATGCGCGCCCGCCCGCTCGATCCAGGCCGGATTGATCGACGCCACCATCCGCGCATACAGCCGAGTGGTCTCGACGAGGCTGCCGGCGACGAGCCATTTGGGCGGCTTGGCTGCGAGCGGCGAGCCCGGCGCGACCACGAAGCGCATGCCGCGCGGGCCGTCATATTCGCGCTTCTGATTGAGCGTGCCAACCGAGCCGAGGAAGCCCGTCAGGATCGCCTGGTGCAGCTCCGCATAACTCGCGGGATTGTGATTCGGGCGCAGGTCGAGCTCGCGGACGCTGCGGGTCAGCTGGTGGTGAAGATCCTGCCACTCGCGCATGCGCAGGAAGGACAGGAAGTGCTCCCGGCACCATTTGCGCAGTTGATTGCCGGACAAGGCCGCGGCCTGCTCGCCGAAGGCGCGCCAGAGATTGAGCACCGTGACGAAATCGGAGCGGCTGTCCGCGAACAGAGCGTGCTTCTCGTCCGCCTGCCGTTGCATGTCGGCGGGGCGCTCGCGCGGATCCTGCGTCTCGAGGAAAGCCGCGATCACCAGCATCTCCGCGAGGCAGCGCTGGCGGGCCGCGGCGAGCAGCATGCGGCCGAGCCGTGGATCGACCGGCAGCGCGGCGACCTTGCGGCCGAGACTCGTCACGCGCCGTTCGGCATCCATGGCCTGCAGCTCCTCGAGGAGCCGCACTCCGTCGTTGATGAGACGCGTATCCGGCGGATCGAGGAACGGGAAGCTCTCCGGATCCCCGAGCCCCAGCGTCGCCATGCGCAGGATCACGCTCGCCAGGTTGGTGCGCAGGATCTCCGGAGGCGTGTAGGCCTCGCGCGCCGCGAAATCCTCCTCGGAATAAAGGCGAATGCAGATGCCCTCGGCCTCGCGGCCGCAGCGGCCTTTGCGCTGCTCCGCGCTGGCCCTGGAGATCCGCTCCACGTGCAGCCGCTGCACCTTGCCGCGTAGACTGTAACGGCTGATCCGTGCCAGGCCCGAGTCGACGACGTGGCGGATACCAGGCACGGTGAGTGAGGTCTCCGCGACGTTGGTCGCCAGTATCACGCGCCTTTGCGAGTGCTTTTGGAAAATTCGCGCCTGATCGGCGGCCGAGAGCCGCGCGTAGAGCGACAGCATCTCGGTGCCCGCGAGCCGCGCTTTCGACAAGGCGTCGGCCGCCTCGCGAATGTGCTTCTCGCCTGGAAGGAAGACGAGCGTATCCGCGCTGGCCCCGCCCATGCGCAAATCGAGCTCACGCACGGCCTCGACGATGCCCTCCGGCAGCGAGAGCTCCGCGGCGTCTTCGTCTTCGGCAACGAGCGGACGGTAACGGACCTCCACCGGATAGCTGCGGCCCGACACCTCGATGATGGGCGCCGCAGCGAAAAACGCCGACAACCTGCCCGGATCGATGGTCGCGGAGGTTACGATCAGCCGCAGGTCGGAACGCCGTGGCAGGAGTCGTTTCACCACGCCGAGCAAGAGATCGATGTTGAGGCTGCGCTCGTGTGCCTCGTCGATGATCAGCGTGTCATAACGGCGAAGCCGCGGATCGCTCTCGAGCTCCTGCAGCAGGATACCGTCGGTCATCAGCTTCACGCGGCCCTGCGGGCCCGTGTGATCCGTGAACCGTACCTGGTAGCCGACAGCGCCTCCCACGGTAGTTCCAAGCTCCTCTGCAAGCCGCGTCGCAAGAGCGCGCGCGGCGATGCGTCGCGGTTGCGTGTGCCCGATGAGTCCCGCGGTGCCACGCCCCGCCTCCAGGCAGAGCTTGGGCAGCTGCGTCGACTTACCCGAGCCCGTGGCCCCGCAGATGATGAGGGCCGGATGGCGCGCGAGCGCCGCCACGATCTCGGCGCGGTGCGCCGTGATCGGCAGCCCCGGATCGTAGTCGAGCTTTATCGGGAGTGCGGGCCGTGGTCCGCCGCGGACGGGAGCCTCCATCCTCTGAAGTGTAATTGAGCGCCGCCGCCGGAGCAGGCGCGGATGGACATCCCCTAGATCACACCACGGCGGATCTGGTCCTGCTCGATGGACTCGAACAGGGCGCGGAAGTTGCCCTCGCCGAAGCCCTCATTGCCCTTGCGCTGGATGATCTCGAAGAAGATCGGCCCGATGACATTGCGGGTGAAGATCTGCAGCAGCAGACCCTCGCCGCGCTCTGGATTGCCATCGACCAGGATGCTGCGGCGCCGCAACTCCTCCAGCGGCTCGCGATGTCCGGTGACACGCGCATCGACGCCTTCGTAATACGTATCGGGCGTGTCCTGGAAGGCCAGCCCGCGGCTGCGCAGCGCATCGACGGTCCGATAGATGTCGTCCGTGGCGAGCGCGATGTGCTGAATGCCCTCCCCGTGATACTCCCGCAGATACTCCTCGATCTGGCTCTTGTCGTCCTGCGACTCGTTGATGGGGATGCGGATCTTCCCGCACGGACTGGTCATCGCGCGTGAGAAGAGGCCCGTCTGCTGGCCCTCGATATCGAAGTAGCGGATCTCGCGGAAGTTGAACAGCTTCTCGTAGAAGCCCTTCCACAGATCCATGTGGCCGCGCTGCACGTTGTGCGTCAAGTGATCGATGCACGTCAGCCCCGCATCCTCGGCAGTTGGCGCCGACACAGACCGGAAGTCGACGTCGTAAATCGACTGATCACCATAGCGGTCGACCAGGTAGACCAGCGAGCCGCCGATGCCTTCGATGCACGGAATGTTCAGCTCCATCGGACCCGCGCTTTGCGGACCGGGCTTGGCACCCAGCTCGAGCGCGCGTCGATAGGCGTACGCCGCGTCCTTGACGCGGAAGGCCATTGCACAGGCGGACGGCCCGTGCTGGCGCGCAAACCGTTGAGCGAAGGACTCCGGTTCGGCATTGATGATGAAATTGATGGCTCCCTGGCCATGCAGCGTCACGTTCTTCGACCGGTGGTGCGCCTTGACTGGGAAACCCATCCGCTCGAAGAGCGTCCGTAGCAGCTGCGGGTCGGGCGCGGTGTACTCGACGAACTCGAAGCCGTCGGTGCCCATTGGGTTCTCGCGGGACTGGCTCATGTGCATCTCCGACGCCATCTGGTTGCGCGTGCAACTATTATACCGCTCGGAACCCCGGTTGCCATAAGTGTGAGCGCGCGAAGCCGCCCATCAATGTGCGGCCGTCATGGCTGCCCATAAACTATAATCGCGCCCCATCATGCATTCACCCAATCTCTCGTCAGACGACAGCCGTCTGCTGCGTAGCATCCCACCTGCCCGCCTGGCGCTGATCGAACGTATCGTTCGCACGCGTATTGCGCCAGGGCAGGCGCCATCAGGTACTTCGGACGCGGCTCGCTACCGTGAAATCCAGCAGCCGTTCCTGAGGGCGTACTTCCGGGGTGTCGGCGAGGAGGACCTGGCAGAGCGCGCGCCGGCACCTCTCGCGACCGCGGCGCGATCACACCTGGAGCTCGGCTGGCGCCGGGCGCCGGGACAGTCGCTGGTCCGGATCTTCAATCCCGACCCCGAGCGCGACGGCTTCGAGTCGCCGCACACGCTGGTGCAGATCGTCACCGATGATCGGCCGTTCCTGGTCGACTCCGTCGGCATCGCCTTCAGCCGTGCCGGGCTCGCCATGCACCTGATCGTCCATCCGGTGCTCGAGGTCCGCCGCGACGGGCGCGGACGCATCGCCGGCTTGGGCGCGAACCGCAACGAGCCGGAAAAGGCGGAGTCGTGGGAGCTGTACGAGATCGACCGTCAGACCGATCCGGCGGCGATCGAGCGGCTGCGCCACGATATCGAGTCGACACTGACTGATGTCAGCCTCGCGGTCGACGATTGGCCGGCGATGCGCGAGCGCGTGCGCTCGCTGGTCGCGGATCTCGAGCGCGATCCGCCGCCGCTCCCCTCCGAGGACGTCACGGAGGCGCGCCAACTCCTCGAGTGGATGGAGGAGCGTCACTTCGTATTCCTCGGGTATCGGTACTACCGGCTCGAGCGCGAGGCTCGCGAGGATCGTCTGGTTGCGGACACCCGCAGCGGCCTCGGCATCCTGCGCATGCGCGGCACGGGTGGCAAACCCGCCGTGACCGTGCTGACGGGAGACGTGCGTGCCCGCGCCCGCGACCGCGAGCTCCTCGTCCTCACCAAGGCCAACTCCGCCTCGACGGTACATCGCGCCGAGTATCTCGACTACGCGGGGGTGAAGACCTTCGATGCCCGCGGCCGCGTCACCGGTGAGCACCGGTTCCTGGGCCTGTGGACCTCGACCGCTTATCATCGCAGTCCGCGCGACATCCCCGTGCTGCGGCGCAAGGTCGACCGCGTCATCCAATATTTCGGCCTCGACCCGCACGGTCACGACGGCAAGGCCGTCCTCAACGTGCTGGAGACCTACCCGCGCGACGAGCTCTTCCAGGCGAGCATCGATGACCTGATCCGGATTGCCCGTGGCGTCGTGAACCTGTACGAGCGGCGCACCGTACGCCTGCTGGCAAGGCGCGATCCCTATCACCGCTTCTACTCCTGCCTCGTCTATGTGCCGCGCGACCGCTACAACACCGAGGTGCGCCAGCGCATCGAGCAGATCGTGCTCGAAGGATTTGCCGGCCAGTCGGTGGAAAGTCAGGTGCAGATCTCCGGCTCGAGCCATGCGCGCGTGCACGTCGTCGTGCGCACCGAGCCCCCGGGACCGCGCAAGGTGGACATCGCGGCGATCGAGCGGCGCATCGCCGAAGCCGCGCTGACCTGGACCGATCGCCTGCGTGAAGTGCTGGTCGCGCGCGAAGGAGAGGCCGCGGGCATCGCGCTCGCGACACGCTATAGGCGCGTCTTTCCGCTCGCGTACGAGGAGGATGTCGCGCCCGCCGACGCACTGGTCGACATCGCATATCTCGAGCAGCTGCGCGGCACTCCCGAGGCGCGCCGGCTCAGTCTGCATCGTCCGCCGCTGCAGAAGCCCGCGCGGCTCCACCTGAAGATCGTGCGGCTCGGCGAGCCGGTGCCGATCTCGGACCTGCTGCCGATTCTCGAGAACTTCGCCCTGCGGGTCATCGCGGAGCGGCCCTACGAGCTCGCCTGGCCCGAAGGCGGCGCCGCCTGGATCCAGGACTTCGAGCTCGAGCACCGGGACGGGCTGCCGATCGACATCGGCCACATCGACACGCGCTTCAAGGAAGCCCTCACGCTCACCTGGAGCGGCGACACCGAGAACGACGGCTTCAATCGCCTGCTGCTCGGCGCCGATCTCACGGCGCGCGAGATCACGGTGTTGCGGGCGTACTGCCGTTACCTGCTGCAGACGGGTGTGCCCTTCAGCCAGGCCTACATGGAGCGCGCGCTCGCCGCCAATCCGGCGATCGCAGCCGGCCTGGTGCGTCTGTTCGAAGCGCTTCACGATCCGGTCGCACAGCCTCCCGCGGGCCGCCGCGGGCGAGGCGCGCAGCGGCGAGCGCCCGGACACGACGTCCGGGCCGGGGGGCCTGCCGCCAAGGAAGGCCAGTGGCACGGCCCAAAGCGGCCCGACGGCAGCGGCAGCCCCTCCGAGCAGATTGCCGCCCAGATCCGGGCCAGCCTCGACTCGGTCGCGAGTCTCGATGAGGACCGGATCCTGCGCGCGTATCTCGGACTGGTGCAGGCGACCCTGCGCACCAACTTCTATCGCCGGGATCCGGGCGGCGCGCCGCTGCCGTATCTCTCGCTCAAGCTCGATCCGGCCGCCATCGCCGACCTGCCGCTGCCGCGCCCGAAGTTCGAGATCTTCGTCTACAGCCCGAGAGTCGAGGGCGTGCACTTGCGCATGGGCTACGTGGCGCGCGGCGGCATCCGCTGGTCCGACCGCCGCGAGGACTTCCGCACCGAGGTCCTCGGCCTGATGAAGGCTCAGAACGTGAAGAACACGCTGATCGTGCCGGTCGGCGCGAAGGGCGGGTTCGTCCCCAAGCGATTACCATCCGGCACGCGCGAGGAGGTGCAGGCCGAGGTCATCGCCTGCTATCGCACGTTCATCCGCGGCCTCCTCGATCTGACCGACAACATCATCGGCGGCCGGCTCGTGCCACCGCCCCAGGTGGTGCGCCGCGACGACGATGATGCCTACCTCGTCGTCGCCGCCGACAAGGGCACTGCGACTTTCTCCGACATCGCCAACGCCATTTCCGCCGAGTACGGCTTCTGGCTGGGCGACGCGTTCGCCTCGGGCGGCTCGGCCGGCTACGACCACAAGAAGCTCGCCATCACCGCCCGCGGCGGCTGGGAATGTGTCAAGCGGCACTTCCGCGAGCTCGGTATCGACATCCAGAAGACCGACTTCACGGTCATCGGCATCGGCGACATGTCGGGTGATGTCTTCGGCAACGGCATGCTGCTCTCCCGCCACATCCGCCTGCAGGCCGCTTTCGATCACCGTCACGTCTTCCTCGATCCCAACCCGGATCCCGCGGTGAGCTTCGCCGAGCGGCAGCGACTGTTCGATCTGCCGCGCTCGAGCTGGGACGACTACGACCGCACCCGCATCTCCAAGGGGGGCGGCGTCTTCGCCCGCAGCGCCAAGTCGATCACTCTCTCGCCGGAGGCGCGTACGCTCCTCGGCCTGGAGACGGCCGCCAACACACCCACCGAGATCATGCGCGCCATCCTGCGCATGCCGGTGGACCTGCTGTGGAACGGCGGGATCGGTACCTACGTCAAGGCCAGCCGGGAGTCCAACGCCGAGGTCGGCGATCGCGCCAACGACGGCCTGCGGATCAACGGCCGGGAGCTCAAGGCGAAAGTGGTCGGCGAGGGCGGCAATCTCGGCTTCACGCAACGCGGGCGCATCGAATACGCGCTCGCCGGCGGGCGCCTCAACACCGATTTCATCGACAACTCGGCCGGCGTCAACACCTCCGACGTCGAGGTCAATCTCAAGATCCTGCTGAATCCCATCGTCCAGGCGGGCGGGCTCACGGCGGGCGAGCGCAACCGTCTGCTCGCCAGCATGTCGAGCGAGGTCTGCTCGCTCGTGCTGCGCAACAACTATCTGCAGAGCCAGGCGATCAGCACTCTGGAGCTGCAGGCTCGCGCTCGGATGGCGGAGTTCCAGCACCTGATCCGCTCGCTCGAGCGCTCGGGCGAGCTCAACCGCGCGCTCGAATTCCTGCCCACGGACGATGAGCTCACCGAGCGGCGCAAGGCCGGCGCCGGCCTCACCCGCCCGGAGCTCGCGATCCTGCTCGCCTACAGCAAGATCTGGCTCAACAACCATCTTCTCGACTCCGACGTGCCCGAGGACGCCTACCTCTCCGCCGAGCTCGATCGCTACTTCCCCGGCCCGGTGCGCCGGCGATTTGCGCGCGCCATCTCCCGCCACCGGTTGCGCCGGGAAATCATCGCCACGGCGACCACCAACAGCCTCATCAATCGGATGGGCCCGACGTTCGTGCCGCGTGCGCAGGAGGATACGGGCGCTGAGCCGGCGCAGATCGCGCGCGCCTACACCGCGGCGCGCGAGATCTTCGAGGTCCGTACGGTCTGGGCGCGGATCGAGGAGCTCGACAACCGCGTGCCGGCGAAAGTGCAGTACACGGCCGCGTTCGAGACGAGCCGCCTGCTGCGCCATGCGACCTACTGGCTGCTGGCCCGCCGGCGCGCGCTCAAGGTCGATACCGCGGTCGCGGAATTTCGCGCCGGCGTACACGAGCTCGAGTCGCGTATCGGTCACGTGCTCTGCGGCTCGTGGCGCGAGCAGTTCGATCAGGTACGCGCGCAGCATCTGGAGGCGGGCCTGCCGCCCGACCTCGCCGCACGCGTGGCCAGTCTCGAGGCGCACAACGCATCGCTCGACATCGTCGAGCTCGCCAGCTCGCAGCGGATCGGAGTGATGGAGGCCGCGCGCCTGTACTTCGAGGCCGGCGCCCGCACGGGACTCGATTGGCTGCGGCAGCAGATCGATCGACTGCCGGTCGAAGGACCCTGGCAGGCGACGGCGCGCACGGGCCTGCGCGATGCGGCCCTGCGGCTGCACCGCCGGCTGGCGGAGCGAGTGTTGAGCCGCGGCCGCGGCGGCAATGCCGAGGAGCGCGTCGCTGCCTGGCAGGAATCGGCGGGCAAGGAGCTGACACACTGGCAGCGCACTCTCGCCGACATGCGTGCGGCCGGCGCGGCCGACTTCGCGACGCTCACGGTCGGCGTCGAGTCATTGCGGAAACTCGCGGAATAGCTACGGGATTCGAACGGTCATGAGCACCCCTGGAAAGTTGATACTGGTCCGCCACGGCCAGAGCGTCTGGAACCTGGAGAACCTCTTCACCGGCTGGACCGATGTCGACCTGGCGGCACAGGGACGCGAGGAGGCCGCGCGCGCCGGACGCCAGCTTCTCGAGGAGAAACTGGTGGTGGATATCGCCTTCACCTCCGTGCTGAAGCGGGCGATCCGCACACTCTGGATCATGCTCGATGAGATGGACCGGATGTGGATTCCGGTCGAGCGGTCCTGGCGCCTGAACGAGCGTCACTATGGCGCGCTGCAGGGTCTCGACAAGGCGCAGACCGTCGAGCGCCACGGCGAGACCCAGGTGAAGATCTGGCGTCGCAGCTACGACATCCCCCCGCCCCCGCTGCCGGGCGACGATCCACGTCACCCGCGCTTCGATCCGCGCTATGCCGATGTGCCTGCCGCGGAGCTGCCAGCCGCCGAGTCACTGAAGGATACGCTCGCGCGGGTTCTTCCCTTCTGGCACAGCCGCATCGCGCCGGAGCTGCGCCGCGGGCGCAACGTGATGGTGGCCGCGCACGGCAACAGCCTGCGCGCGATGGTGAAGATGCTGGACGATGTGTCGGAGAGCGCGATCGTCGAGCTCAATATCCCCACGGGCGTGCCGCTGCTCTACGAGCTCGATGCGCAGCTCAAGCCCCTCGGCAGTCGCTATCTCGGCGACCCCGCGGCGGTCGCGGCAGCCGCGGAAGCGGTGCGCCGTCAAACCGAGCGCAAGTAAACGAACCTGACGCCTACGCCGCCCATCCGTCGTAGTGACCCTGGAATTCGCTGGCTATCGCGCTCATCCGCTTGCTGACTTCCACCACGTCGACGAGGATCAGACGCATGGACTTGGTCGCGTGCAGGCTCAACTGCAGGGTGCCGCCGCTCTCCGACTCGCCGAACAATCGCGCCGTCATCGGCCTCACGTCCACGCTGAAGCCCTCGGGCTCCAGGCGCGCGCGAACCGCGCCGCAGGCGGCCTCATCGGGCAACGCCAGGAAGAACGCAACCGGGTACTCGTTGAAAGGAGCGTATCCCTTGGCCCGGAGGCGCTCGATCATCTTCTCGTCCGCGCTTTCCTGATGTGCCGGACGTAATTTGCGCAGGGTGAAGTAGAGGCGCGCCAGGAGGAATGCGGCGACTGCGGCACAGATGATGATCAGCCAGATGACGCGAATGGGAGTCTCCCGCTCTACTCGTCCGGCGCGATCGTGACGCGCAGGCCGGCGAGCTCCGCAGTGAACTCGACCTGACAGGACAGGCGCGAGTTGTCCTGCGTGTGCGACAGCTCCGTAAGCAGCTCGCGCTCATCCGACATCGGCGCCGGCAGCCGCGCCTGCCACTCGGGATCGACGTAGACGTGGCAGGTTGCACATGAGCACATTCCACCGCAGATCGCCGCGACCCCGTAGTCGAGCTCCCGCAGGGTCTCCATGATCTTGAGACCCGCCTTTGCATCGACCTCATGCTCCTGACCATCGCGGTCGATCACGCGCAGCAACGCCATTCACCCACCTCTATTCTCATCTCACGAAAGGCCTTGGTGCACCAAAGGCCAAGCCTTCTAGTTTGCCGATTCGGGACGCATCTCGCCACTTCGAGGGCTGCGGCAAGTCACAGAGGGCCCAGCACCTTCAGGACGAACGCTGCCTTGCCGCCCTGCTCCCCCCGGCTATCGAAAGTGGCGCGCAGCTCCCGGCGAAGGGTCTCGAAGACCCGCTCGTACTCCCCGAAGATCTGCGTGCTGAGGCTGCCGCTCACCACTTTCAGCTCGCCCGCCGCGGACACCCGGGCGATGAAATCGTGTATTTGTGGAACGAACTGCTCCGCCAGCGGGTACAGACTGATTTCGACGCCGATCTCCATGGGAGCTATTGTAATTCATGGGCTAGAATGGCGGCCCTCGGCCGCCGCCGACCGTCCGCCCCGGACGGGGAACGGGAGCGATGACTCAAAAAATCCAGGTCCATCAGGTGGATGCCTTTACGGTGGAACGCTTCACCGGGAATCCCGCCGGTGTGGTGCTCAATGCCGACGGGTTGACGGACGCGCAGATGCTCGCCATCGCCCGGGAGCTCAACAACGCCGACACCGCGTTCATTCTTGCCCCGGAGGGCGACGGCCACGACCTGCGAGCGCGGTTTTTCACCCCACGCGCCGAAGTCGGTTTCGTCGGCCACGCGACGGTAGCAGCGCACTATGTGCTCTCACGCAGGCACGCCGCACCCCGCCAACTGCGCCAGAAGTCCAAAGCCGGCATCGTCGACGTCGAGATCCGCGGCAGCGGCGAGGGTCGCAAGATCGCGGTCCGCCAGAACGCACCGCCCCTCGGGCGGGAGCTCAACGACCGCGAGCGGCTCGCGGTACTGGATGCCCTGGCGCTCGCCACGGATGACCTGGATACCCGCTGCCCATTGCGCATTGCCGGCTCGAACAGCACGCGGCTGCTCATCGGCGTGCGCGGCACGGACTCATTGAAGCATCTGAAGCCGGACATGACTCGCCTGACGACGCTATCGGCGCAGATCGGCGCCGCCGGATACTTCGTCTTTGCCATGACACCCGACAAGGAAGACCATCTCACCGAATCGCGCATGTTCTGCCCGGCGCTCGGCATCGCGGAGGATCCGGTGAGCGGCAATGCTCACGGGCTGCTCGGCGTCTATCTCGCCCACTACGGGTTTCTGACACACGACCTGCGCCGTGCATCCTTCCACGGCGTGCAGGGTCAGTACCAGCACCGCCCCGGACGAGTCGAGGTGGAGCTCGAACTCAAGGATGGGACCGTCACCGGGGTGTGGATCGTCGGGCAGGCGATCTCGGTGTTCGAGACCGAGATCGCTCTCTGACCGGTCCCGCATAACGAACCTCCCCGCGCGCCAGCTCCAGCTCGTGACTGGCGCAGCGCGGCCATTCCGAGCGGCGGTGGGTCGTCATGACGACTGCCGTGCCCGCGGCGACCCGGTTCTCGATGCGCTCCGACAAATCGCGCCGCGTGGGCCCGTCCACACCCGAGAACGGCTCATCCAGAAGCAACAGAGTGGGGTCCCGCACCCAGGCCCGCGCGAAGAGTACCCGCCGCAACTGGCCGTAAGAGAGCTCCCGCAGCGGACGGGATGCGAGCGAGCCCAGACCAAATGTCCGCAGCGCGCGGCGGGCAGCGGCTCGATCCGCGGCACTCGGCGCATCATTCAGGCCGATGCTCGCGTAGCGGCCTGACTGCACGACCGCACCGGCGGTGAGATCCTGAGGATGGTCCGCCTGCAGGTGCGCCGCGACCAGGCCCACGCGCTCCTTGAATGCTTGCAGGGGGACGCCAGGCTCGATCCCCGCGCGCTCGATGCGTCCGCCCACCGCCACCCCGTGATCGCCATACAGTGTGCGCAGCAGAGTCGTCTTGCCGGAGCCGTTATGTCCGTGCACCACCCAGCACTCGCCCGCATGGACCGTCATCGAGACATTCTTCAAGGCAACGTGCTCGTCGAGGTGCACGTGAGCGTGGGTCAATCGCAGCAATGCCCGGTCGGGAGACCTGGACACTCGCGCGCGCGGCCGTGCGGTCACGCCGGTCTCGACCCGCCGGTCCAGCCATCGAGTCAGCGGCGCGCGACGGATGGCGCCGCGATACACGATGCGCCCATGCTCCAGCACGAGGGCATGCGTGGCGGCCGCGGGAACGTCCTCCACACGATGAGTGGACAACACCCATGGCAGCGCGGAGCGCGCCGTTCCCTCCAGCCAACGCAGCGCGCGCACGTGGTTGGCTTCGTCCAATCCGTTCAACAGCTCATCGAGCAGCAGCATCCTCGGCCGGGAGGCAAGCGCACGCGCGAGCAGCGTGAGCCGCCGCTCCCCGTACGAGAGCGTGAGAAAGCGGCGCCCGGCCAGCGGCTCTATCCGCAGCCGTCGCAGGACCGCGCCGACGCGCCCGCGATCCGCATCGCTGATGGAGTGAAGGGGAATGTCGGTACGATGGACGCCGGTAGCAACCACCTGCTCGACGATGTGATTCCAGCCGTAGCGCGTATATCGATCCTGGCGCTCGGGCCCGACATATCCGATCTCGTCCTGTATCTCATGCGGGGTACGCCATAGCTCGCCCTTCCACAAGTAGTGGCGTAGCTCGCAGCCGGTGGGCGTGGGCCATACCGCGCCGGCGACGAGCTTCAGCAGCTGGGTCTTCCCGGCGCCGTTCGCGCCTGCCAACACCCATCTCTCGCCGGGACGGATGGTCCAGCTCACATCCTCGAGAACCCGCCGCCCGTTGCGATCGAGGCGCACGCCGTCCAGGTGCACTTCGACGTAACGGGAATGCCCGTCCCCGCCGCTGCGCCGAGGCGTTCGGGCCGGCGTTCGCCGTCTAAAGTCGCTCCTGACGCCTTTGTCCCGATATGATCTCACCATGCGGTATTCTGGCACATACGATCTGCTGATCGTCGGCGGCGGCATCAACGGTGTCGGCATCGCGCGGGATGCCGCCGGCCGAGACTTCTCGGTTCTGCTTTGCGAGCAGGACGACCTCGCCGCCCACACCTCATCCGCCAGCACCAAGCTCATCCACGGCGGCCTGCGGTACCTCGAGCACATGCAGTTCTCGCTCGTGCGCAAGGCGCTCATCGAGCGCGAGATCCTGCTCGCCTCCGCCCCGCATCTCATGCGTCCACTGCGCTTCGTCCTGCCGCACGATGCGCATTTGCGGCCGGCGTGGATGATCGAGGCGGGGCTCTTCATCTACGATCACCTGGCTCGCCGGCGCCATCTGCCGGGTTCCGCTCGCATCGACCTGCGGCGTCACGTGGCGGGCGCGGTACTCAAGCCGCAATACACGCAGGGGTTCGTGTACTCGGACGGCTGGACCAATGACGCGCGCCTCGTGGTGTCGAACGCGATCGATGCGCGCGAGCGCGGCGCCGAGATACTGACACGCACTCGCTGTGAGAAGTTGGAGGCATCGCGCGGCCAATGGGCCGCCACACTCGCGACGCCTTCCGGGCCGCGCACGATCACGGCGCGAGCCGCGGTCAATGCGACAGGGCCCTGGGTGAGCCGGTTCGTGCGCGAAGCTTCGCCGGTGAGTGTCTGTCATTCGGTCCGGCTGGTGAAGGGCAGTCACATCGTTGTCCCGCGTGTCTTCGCGCACCGTTTCGCCTATCTCTTCCAGAACGACGATCATCGGATCGTGTTTGCAATTCCCTATGAGCACGACTTCACGCTCATCGGCACGACGGATGTCGAGTACACGGGTGATCCTGCCGCCGTGCGCATCGGCCCCGAAGAAGTGGCCTACCTCTGCGCCGCCGTCAGCCGCTACTTCGCGACACCCGTGCGTCCTGAAGAGGTTGTCTGGAGCTACAGCGGTGTGCGCCCCCTGTTGGATGATGAGGCCGCGGACCCGGCGAGCGTCACCCGCGACTACGCGCTCGAGCTCGACCGGCATCCGGCGCCGCTCCTCACGGTTTTCGGCGGCAAGATCACCACCTACCGCAAGCTCGCCGAGAGCGCGGTCGACATGCTGGCGCGCGAGCTCGGCTCTTCCGCGCGAGCGTGGACAGCCCGCGCACTGCTTCCGGGGGGCGATTTGCCGGGAGGCGTTTACGCAAGGTTTCTGCGTAGCCTTGAGCGCAAGTACCCATGGCTCCCGGCAGAGTTGCGATACCGGTACGCCAACGCGTACGGGACCCGCATCGCTCGCATTCTCGAGGGGGCGCGCTCGCTGGCCGATCTGGGCGAGGAGCTGCTGCCCCAGCTCTACGAGCGGGAAGTCGCCTACCTCTGTCGCGTGGAGTTTGCGCGGACGGCGGAGGACATTCTCTGGCGGCGGACGCGGCTGGGGCTGCGTGTTGGGACAGGCGGGGCGGCACGGCTCGAGGAGTGGCTGACGCAACGCGCAGCGCAGGCGTCGGCCGGCGTCGGACGCTGACCGCCGACCGCTGCACTGCTGCACCGCTGCACCGCGCAGTGCAGACGTCGGACGCTGACCGCCGACCCCTCTCACCGGAGCCTGCCGAGCGAACCTGCGCAGCCAGAAAAGCGGGCAGCGCATAATCGAGGCTCCATGCGCCCGCCTGCCACCCTCAGCGCCCGCGGCTGGATCCTTGCGGTCCTCCTCGCTCTCGCGCCGATGTGGCTCATCGGCACACTCGACCGTGGCGCCTGGACGCCGGATGAGCCGCGCGAAGCCGACATCGCCTGGCGCATGAGCGTGCAGAGCCACTGGGTGCTGCCGCAGCTCGCAGGTCAACCCTTTCGCGAGAAGCCGCCTCTCTCGTACTGGATGTCAGCCGCTTCGATGCGCGTTTTCGGACCATCCGTCCGCGCGGCACGCCTGCCCAACCTGCTCTATGCCGCGATCACGGCCCTCGCCATGGGCGCTCTCGGATTCGCGATGGACGGTGTCACCGCGGCGATCGTCGCGGGGCTGGTGGCCGGCACGGCGCTCGCGGCATTCCGTGTCATGATGTGGCTGGCGCCCGACGCCTGCCTTCTGGCCGGCTGCGCCGTCTCCCTCCTGGGAGCGTATCTCGGCTACACAGCCGCGCCGGGACGCCGCAAGCTTTACGGCTATCTGCTGATGCACGCCGGCGCCGCAGTCGGCTTCATGGCGAAGAGTGCGCCGGGGTGGCTGGTGCCGGGCCTGGCGCTGCTCACGCTCGTCGCGTGGGAGCGGCGCTGGTCGGAGCTGCGCCGGCCGGAGCTCTATGCGGGCGTCCTCCTGCAGGCGGCCCTCATCGGTCCCTGGATTCTCGCCGTCGCGCATACGTCCGATGGCGCTGAATCGCTGCGCGTTTTCTTCTGGTACAACCTGGCCGGGCGCTTCACCCACGTTGCGGCCCCGGCCGCGTATCGCTACAGCGCCGGACATCCCAACTCACCGGCGAAATATTTCATCGAGCTTCCGGTTTACCTGCTGCCGTGGACCGCCCTCGCCGCCGCGGCGGTCTGGCATGCGCGCACGCGGCTGCGCCTGCCGGGCGCGATGGGCACCGCCTGGCGATTCGCGGTAGCTGCCGCACTGCCCTTCCTGCTGCTCCTCAGCCTTGCGGCAACGGCACGCGACATTTATGCGGCGCCAGCGTTGCTCGGAGTGAGCCTCCTCATCGCGCTTTACTTGAGCGAAGTGCAGCGGCTCGACAGTCCGGCTCACCGCGATACGCTGCTCTGGACACGTGTCCTGGTCGCCACGATCGCATGTCTCTGTGCCACGGCGCTCGTGGTGCTCGGTATCGGCGCGGTGACATCGAACAGCGCGCGCCTCGGCGACCGTGCGCTCACCATCGGCAAATACTCTGTTGCACTTGTGATCACGCTCGCGCTGGCAGTGTATGGCCTGCGGCAAGCGGCGAACTGCCGCCACGGAGCGCAGGTACTGCGAGGCTTCCAGTGGGCGTATGCCGCATACGCCGCGGCCTTCTGTATCGCCTCACTCATCGCATTTCCCACGGTGGACCGCTGGCAGCACCTTCCCCGGCTGGCCGCGCAGATTCATTCTGACACCGAGCACGCCAGCCTCGCTCTCCTGAATCCGGACGAGACGACGGTGGCCATGCTCGATCGCCGCCTGCGCACCCCATTCGCCGTCCTGACAGCGGGTGCAACCTCTCCACAGAACGCGGTAAGCCACTGGTTTGCCGTGCACGGCGCTCGCGCACGCGTGCTCGTGCTACTGCCCGGGCATGCGCCGGGCGAGCTCACGCCGTTATTGCAGCGCGTGCATCTCGGACGGACTGCGGGTGATGGCGTAGTCGGCGAGCTTCAGGCGGAGGGGACCGCACGCATCGTCCGCCGCTATCAGCTGCCGCACGGGCGACGCTACGCGCTGCTCGCCCCCGAATAGGCAGAGTGTTACCTATGTCTTCGGAATTGGCGCGCCCGGAGGGATTCGAACCCCCGACCACCTGGTTCGAAGCCAGGTACTCTATCCAACTGAGCTACGGGCGCGCGGCTGGTACGGCATTCTATTGCATTCGGTCTTGCCCGGAGGGATTGCTCGGCCCATCCTGGGCCTCGGCCCTGCGGGCCCGCGCTGCGCGCGTCCAAAATCGCTCCCGGCGATTTTGTCGAACCCCCGACCACCTGGTTCGAAGCCAGGTACTCTATCCAACTGAGCTACGGGCGCGGCGCGGGTATTTTATCAGGCTGCCCTGCCGACTGCGGCTTCACCCCCAGGAAATAGCCGACCGCCAGCAGCCCGAACCATACCGGTGCGACGTAGAGCGCCACCCGGGTGTCCGCTTGCAGCGAGAGCATGGCGGTGACGAAGAGCAGGAAGGCCACTACCAGCCAGTTCACCACCGGCGCTCCCGCCATGCGGAAGGTCGCGGCCGCCACCTGCCCCTCACGGACCGCGCGCCGGTATCCCAGGTGCGAAATCATGATGATGCCCCAAGTCCAGAGCGTCCCGATCAGCGAGACGCTCGTCACCCAGATGAACACGTGCTTCGGGACCACATAGTTCAGGAACACGCCGAACAGCATGATTGCCGCCGAGACGTGGATGCCCGCTGCCGGCACGTTCCTGCCGCTCACGGAAGCGAAGGCGCGCGGGGCTTGGCCGCGGCACGCCAGGGAATAGAGCATGCGGCCGGTGCTGTAGATGCCGCTGTTACATGACGAGGATGCGGCGGTGATGACCACGATGTTGATGATGCTCGCCGCTGCTGGAATGCCCAGCTTCTCGAATACGAAGACGAACGGGCTCGTGTCGGGGCTGAGCTGATTCCAGGGAACGAGCGCCATGATGACGACGAGCGCTCCGATGTAGAAAAGTAGGATGCGAAAAATGATGCCGTTGGTGGCCCGCGGCAGTACCACGGCCGGATTCTCCGCCTCGCCCGCCGTGACCCCGATCAGCTCCACGCCCGAGTAGGCGAAGGTCACGATCTGCAGGGTCAGCAGCACGCCCAGCATGCCGAACGGCAGGAAGCCGCCATGAGTCCACAGGTTCGAGAAGCTGGCCTGCGAGCCGAAGCTGCCGAAGTGGAAGAAGATGACGCCGAGACCGCCCAGGATGAGGGCGAGGATGGTCACGATCTTGATGAGGGCAAACCAGAACTCGAGCTCGCCGAACATGCGCACGGCGAGCAGGTTGGCGCCGTAGAGCGCAATGAGTGCTATGAGCGGCGGCAGCCATTGCGGCACCCAGGGCAGCCAGAAGCGCACGTAAATGCCGATGGCGGTGATCTCCGCCATCACCGTCGCGATCCACATGAACCAGTAGGACCAGCCGGTGACGAAACCGGCGAAGGGTCCGCAGAACTCGTCGGCATAAGTGGCGAACGAGCCCGCGACCGGCCGGTAAGTCAGCAGCTCCCCCAGCGCGCGCATGATGAAGAAGATCGCGATGCCGCCGACCACGTAAGTCAGCAGAAGCCCGGGACCGGCGTTGTGGATGGCCTGCGCGGAGCCCAGGAACAGTCCTACGCCGATCGTGCCGCCCAGGGCGATGAGCTGAATGTGGCGGCTGCGCAGGTTGCGCGACAGGTGCGACTCGGATTGCGACACGAAAGACCCCTTATCGTTTCGCGCGGGCGGCCGCGCCGGCTGGATGCGATCTTACCCTGGAGACGACGATGACGCCGCCATACGGAGGCAAGGCAAGGGCGTCATCGGGCAAATCGACTCGCCACCGACGGCCACTCGCCATGTCCCGCGCACTCGCCCCTGCGAAAAGAGCGACAGCCGGCGTGCCGCGGAGCCGCGCGCGGACCGGGACGCGGCCGAAGTTGAGGGCGACCAGGGCCTGCGCATCGCCATCGGTACCCGGCCGCAGATAAGCCAGAACCTCCCGGTCGTGATCGGTGGCGAGCAGCCGCAGTCCCGGCGAGGTCAGCGCACCTATAGTGCGCCGTTCCAGCGACATTCGCGCGTAGAGCGCCGTGAGTCCGTGCGGATCCCGCCACTTGATGGGTGGTCCTTCATCGTACGGCTGGAAGGCTGCCCCGACCTCATCGCCATCGTAGATCAGCGGAATGCCGGGCAGCGTGAACAACAGCTCGATCGCCGCGCGGGTCGTACCGATGCCGTAGCGGGTGATGAAGCGCTCCCCCGTATCGTTGTTGTCGAGAAATCGCAGCATCAGCGTGTGCTCAGGATAGCCCTTGCCGCCGTTGGTCAATGCGGCGCGCAGCCGCGCGAGGTCCGGCACACCGCCGGTCGGGGCGAACACACCGTCCCAGGCCCACTGCCCCAGTCGCGAGGTCCAATCGTACGCGGCGTCGAATCCGTGAGTGACGTAGTAAGCATCTCGGCCGGAGGCTTCCGCGATCAGGACGACGTCGGGATCGATGCGCTCGGCCCGCGCGCGCAGCGTCGGCCAGAACCGCGGATTGCGCTGACGCACGGCCCAGGCCGCATCCAGACGGAAGCCATCGACGTGATATTCGCGCAGCCAATACGAGAAGGCATCCAACATGTAGCCGAGCACCGCCGGATTGCCATAGTCGAGATTCTCGAGATTCGTCCAATCGAAGTAGTGCACCGGCCGTCCCGAGCCGTCGCGCTGAAACCAGGCGTAGTACGGCGATTTCCGGCCGCGGCGCTGCGCATCGCGGTAGTAGGGAGACTGATCCGAGAGATGATTGGCGGCCATGTCCAGCAGCACCCGCAGACCGTGCGCGTGCGCGGCGTGAATGAGCGATCGCAGCTGCGCCGCCGACCCGAACCTCGTGCGCAAACGGAAATCATCGGTCACCGCATAGCCGAAATCGCCGGGCGAGGACGCGGTCACCGGAGAAAGGAGGATCGCGTTGGCGCCCAGCGCGGCAATGGCCGGCAAGCGAGCCTGAATGGCTGCGAAGCCGTTGCGGCCGCCGGGGGCGAAGAAAAACGGTGCCGCGTCATAGAGGATCATGTCGGCCGGACGCTCGCCGACGCCCATGGCGCTGCCGGCTTGGACCATGCACGCCAGCGCGAGCACGGCGCTCCAGAGCCATCCGCGCCTCATGCCGCGCCCATGCTACTCTGCGGCTCCAGAGCCCAGGCTCGGGCAAAGTCAGGTCCCGCACTTCCGGATGGGATCGGTTTCTTCATCAGGTGATATATCCGTGGCTTCCAAGCGCGCTACCCGCCTCGGCATGCCGATAGAGAGAACCCGCTGCGGCTGGGTTCCGGCCGACGATGAGGAGTATGCCCGCTACCACGACGAGGAATGGGGACGGCCGGTGCAGGATGACCGCCATCTCTTCGAGATGCTCACGCTGGAGGGCGCGCAGGCTGGACTGTCGTGGTCCACCATTTTGCGCAAACGGGCCGCCTATCGAAAGGCATTCGCGAATTTCGATCCCGCCAAGGTGGCGCGCTTCGATGCGCGCCGCCGGGCCGCGCTGCTGCAGGATTCTGGAATCGTCCGTAACCGGCTCAAGATCGAGTCCACGGTGAGCAACGCCCGGGCTTTCCTTGCCCTACAGAGGGAATTCGGGTCTTTCAGCCGCTACCTCTGGGACTGGGTGGGCGGCCGGCCCGTGCTGAACGGCTGGCAGACGCGCGGTCAGGTGCCGGCCAGCACCGAGCTGAGTGACCGGATCTCCCGGGATCTCAAGAAGCGGGGATTCCGCTTCGTCGGCTCGACGATCATTTACGCGTACCTGCAGGCCGTGGGCGTGGTCAACGACCACACCGCCGGCTGCTACCTGTATCAGTCCCGCCCCGCGGCGGCACGGGTGGCCCGCAAAGCGTCGCGCTCTTAAGATAGTCGCTCTTTCAATCCAGGGGATCCTTTCATGAAGTCCTTCCTAACGGCGGTCGCCATTGCCGCGACTGCCCTCGCGCCCGCGGCCTATGCCGATTGCAGCTATCCGCGCGCGCCCACCCACCTCCCGGACGGCAATACGGCGACTCTCGCCGAGATGCTTGCCGCGCAGAAGGTCGTGAAGAACTACAACGAGGAGATGACTGCCTATCTCTCGTGCATCAAGCTCGAGCGCGACAGCCGCGTGGCGCAGGCCGGCGATAAGCTGACCAAGCAGCAGAAGCAGGCGCTCGAAGCCATCGAGGCCCAGAAGAACAACGCCGCCGTCGACCAGTTGCACTCCGTGGCCGACCAGTTCAACGCGCAAGTGAAGATCTTCAAGGCCAAGGACAAGAAGTCCGACTGACCGTGCTCACTCCCTCTCAGGCGGATGAGCTCATCGCGCAGCATCTGACGTGTCTGCCGATCGAGTCGCTGCCTCTGGCGCAATGCGCCGGAGCGGTGCTGCGCGAGAACATCTACGCCGAGCGGGATCAGCCGCCTTTCGACCGCGTGACCATGGACGGCATCGCGCTCGACAGCCGGGGCGTGCGCGACGGTGTGCGCCGCCTGCGCATCCAGGCGATGCAGGCCGCCGGCGACCCGCCGCTCACACTGGCTGGACGAGACCGCTGCATAGAGGTCATGACCGGGGCGGTGCTGCCTGCGGGGTGCGATGCCGTCGTACCGGTGGAGCGGATCACGGTGACCGGCGGGGAAGCGGAGCTCGCCGCCGATGTCACGGTGCAACCGGACCTGAACGTGCACAAACGCGGCACGGATACCCGCCAAGGCAATCTGCTGCTCGCCACGGGCACGCGGCTCGGCCCGCCGGAGATCGCCATCGCGGCGGGCGCCGGGATGCCGCGTGTCCGGGTGAGCAGCCAGCCGATGCTGGTGGTCATCTCGACGGGAAACGAGCTCGTCGAGCCCGGCGAGCCCATCCTCCCGCACCAGATTCGGCGCTCCAATGCCTACGCGATTGTCGCCGCCCTGCGTTTGCATGGCCTGCAGCGAGTGGCGGACGACCACATCGAGGACGACGCGACCGAGCTGAGGCGCCGGCTCAAATTTCACCTGGAGACCCACGACGTGCTCGTGCTGAGCGGCGGCGTCTCGATGGGTAAGCTCGACCTCGTACCGCGGGTGCTGGAAGAGCTCGGCGTACGCTGCGTGTTCCACAAGGTGGCCCAGCGGCCGGGGAAGCCCCTCTGGTTCGGCATCGCGAGCTCGGGCGCCGCGGTCCTGGCGCTGCCCGGCAACCCCGTATCGACGGCGGTATGCGTCTCCCGCTACGTACTGCCGGCTCTCGCCGCGAGCCAAGGCCAGACCCTGCCCGCGCCGGACCGCATGGCACTCGGGGCTCCGGTCACGGTCGATCCCCCCCTCACCCTCTTCCTGCCCGTCCATATCCAGATCGATGACTGGGGGCGAAGCTGGGCCATGCCGGCGCCTACGAACGGCTCGGGTGATTTCACGGCTCTGGCCGGCACCGATGGCTTCGTGGAGCTGCCTCCCGGCCCCAATACCTATCCGAAGGGGTTCGTGACCCGCATATACCGGTGGTAGGCTGGTTGTCCGATGAGCAAGCCCGATGTGATTGCCCTGCCAGGGTCCGGAGGACCGCGCGACCGGCGCGGGCGGCCGTTGCGCGACCTCAGGATCTCGGTCATGGACCGCTGCAACTTCCGCTGCCCGTACTGCATGCCGCGGGAGACCTTCCATGACCGGTACCGCTTCCTCGGCTCGCACGAGCGCCTGTCCTTCGACGAGATCGTGCGCCTGGCGCGACTCTTCGCGCGGCTGGGCGTGCGCAAGCTCCGCCTCACGGGCGGCGAGCCGCTGCTGCGGCCCAATCTGACCGACCTGATCGGCGACCTGACGGCCATCGACGGCATCGAGGACATCGCCCTGACGACTAACGGTGTCCTACTCGCGAAGTACGCGTTCGAGCTGCGCGCAGCCGGACTGCAGCGCATCACCGTCAGCCTCGACAGTACCGACCCTGAGGTCTTTCGCCGCATGAGCGGCGGCTTCGGCGGGCCCGAAGACGTCCTCTCGGGGATCGAGCACGCGCGGCACGCGGGTCTCGAGCCCATCAAAATCAACGCGGTCGTACAGCGTGGAGTCAATGACCACACCGTGCTCGATCTCATCGAGCGCTTCCGCGGCACGGGAGTGATCGTCCGCTTCATCGAGTACATGGATGTCGGCAACCGCAACGACTGGCGCCCGCAGCTCGTCGTGCCTTCACGGGAGCTGTTGGCGCGTATCGGTGAGCGCTGGCCCCTCGAGCCGCGCGGTCGCGAGTACCCGGGAGAAGTGGCGGAGCGCTATGCCTTCGCCGACGGCGGCGGCGAGGTGGGCTTCATCTCCTCCGTGACGCAGCCCTTCTGCGGCGATTGCTCGCGCGCGCGCCTGTCGTCGGATGGCGTTCTTTACACTTGCCTCTTCGCTACGCAGGGCACCGGGCTGAGGGACTCGCTGCGCAGCGGCGCGAGCGATGATCAGCTGCTCGAGATCCTGCGCCGCGTGTGGCTGGGACGTGGCGACAACTACAGCGAGCAGCGGCAGGCGCAGCGGGACTCGGCCGGCGACGCGCGCAAGGTCGAGATGTTCTACATCGGTGGCTGATGGCGCGCTCCGGACTCTCTCACCTCGACAACCGCAATCGCCCGACCATGGTGGATGTTGGCAGCAAGGAGGCCACGCACCGGGAGGCGGTCGCGGAGGCGAGAGTGCGTCTGCCGCGCACCGTGGCCGCGGCGCTGCGCGCCAGCGGCCATCGCACCAAGAAGGGGCCGGTCTTCGACACGGCCATCGTTGCCGGTGTCATGGCCGCGAAGCGCACCCACGAGCTCATTCCGTTCTGCCATCCACTGGGACTGGAGCACTGCTCGGTGGAGGTCGAGGACCGACGCGGCGGTGAAATCGTGATTCGTTGCCGGGTCGCCGTTCATCATCGCACCGGGGTGGAGATGGAGGCGCTGACCGGCGCGACCGTCGCGGCGCTCACCATTTATGACATGTGCAAGGCGCTCTCGCACGACATCGAGATCACAGGCGTTCGCCTGCTCGAGAAGACCGGCGGCAAGCGCGCCTACAAGCGAACAGGAGCCTGACATGGAGCAGCCGATCGCCGCCTCTCCGACGCAGCGCGCCGGTACTTCCCCGGCGCGCCTCTACGGGCTCGTGCTCGCCGGCGGCCGCAGCACGCGCATGCAGCGCGACAAGGCGGGACTCGATTACGCAGGACGCAACCAGCTCGACCGGGCGGTCGAGCTGATCACCCCTCTCGTCGAACGGGTCTTCGTCTCCGTCCGTCCCGACCAGACCGGCGACCCCCTGCGTGCGCGTTTTGCGCAGATCGTCGACTCCGGAGAGGTCGCCGGGCCGGTAGCAGGCATCATTGCCGCACAGTCGCGGTATCCGGATGCGGCCTGGCTCGTGCTGGCGTGCGATCTTCCCCTGCTTGATCGGGATACGCTCCAACATCTCCTGCGCTCCCGGCACTCGCAGAAGCAGGCGACGGCGTACCGGTCCAGCCACGACGGTTTGCCGGAGCCACTGTGCGCCATCTACGAGCCGTCGAGTCGCGAAGCACTCCGCGCCTACATCGCAAGCGGCCGCGACTGTCCGCGGAAATTCCTCATCGGCGCGGACGCCGCGCTGCTCGATCAGCCCGAGCCCGGCGCGCTGGACAACGTGAATACGCCGAAGGAATACGGCTCCGCGATCGATCGCCTCCTGCGGTCGGGCGATTCCGCGCCTTCCACACGCGAAGGCTCAGCCCCGCGGCAAATCAACGTCCAGTACTACGCGCTGCTGCGCGAGCAGGCCGGACGCAGCTCCGAATCGCTCGTTACCACAGCGGCCACTCCACGCGATCTTTATCAGGAGCTCAAGGGACGCTACCCGTTCTCGCTCGCGCCGGAGATGCTGCGGGTCGCCGTGAATTCCGAGTTTGCCGACTGGGAGCAGCGCTTGCGCGAAGGCGATGCAGTGGTGTTCATTCCGCCCGTGGCAGGTGGGTAAGCCTGATGCCCTGCCACCACGGCGGTCAGTGGTACGCTTCAGACCCATGAGCTTCCGCTTCTCTTCCACCCCTCTCGATGAATCCGCCCTGCGGGCGGAGCTCATCGATCCCGCCTGCGGCGGCTATGCCGCCTTCGAGGGTTGGGTGCGCAATCACAATGAGGGGCTGCGCGTGCGGCGGCTGGAATATGAGGCCTTCGAGCCGCTCGCGATCAAGGAAGGCGAGCGCATCCTCGCCGAGGCGATCGCGCGGTTCGGCGTGGAGCATGCCGCGTGCGTGCACCGCATCGGAGCGCTCGCAATCGGCGAGAACGCCGTATGGGTAGGCGTCACTGCGCGCCACCGTGACGAAGCATTCCGCGCCTGCCGCTACATCATCGACGAGGTCAAGCATCGGGTGCCCATCTGGAAGAAGGAGCACTACGAGAACGGCGACTCCGGCTGGGTGAACTGCGAGCGCTGCGCCGAGCACGCCGGCGACGCCGGGCAGGCGCAGGATGCCGGGCATTCAGGGCACGCGCATGACGCACCCCACCCTCCGCCGGCGCCGGTGCCCCCCCCCGATT
Source organism: Steroidobacteraceae bacterium (assembly GCA_036278795.1). GTDB lineage: Bacteria > Pseudomonadota > Gammaproteobacteria > Steroidobacterales > Steroidobacteraceae > 13-2-20CM-66-19. The sequence continues at coordinate 115,545 of DASUKK010000017.1, forward strand.
ACTCGCGGCAGATGGCGCTGAAAGAAGTCGGCCCGGCCGGTCAGGAAAAGCTGCGCCGCGCCGCGGTGTTGGTGGTGGGCTGTGGGGGCCTGGGCGTCCCGGTCATGACCTATCTCGCCGCCGCCGGGGTCGGCTGTGTGGGGTTGGTCGACAGCGACCGGCTCGAGGCCTCGAATCTGCACCGCCAGACGCTCTACTCGCTGGCCGACGTAGGCCGTCCCAAGGTGGAGCTCGCAGCTGCCCGGCTGCATGCGCTCAATCCCGCGGTAGCCGTGCGCACACATCCGATCAGGCTCGATGCGGCATGCGCGGGGGAAATCATCCAGCCCTATTCCCTGGTCATCGACTGCACGGACAACTTTGCCGCCAAGTTCCTGTTGAATGACACGTGCGTGCGCTTGGGCAAGCCGATCATCTTCTCCAGCGTGTACCAGTACGAAGGCCAGCTTCAGGTCGTCCGGCCGGAGCGCGGCAGCGCCTGCCTGCGGTGTGTTTGGCCGGAGGCGACCCGTGACGGCCTAGTCGGCAATTGTGCCGAGGCCGGCGTTCTCGGCCCGGTGCCCGGCACCTTCGGCAGCCTGCAGGCGCTCGAGGCGCTGAAGCTGCTGTTGGATCTGCCCGGACAGCTCACGGACGAGCTGCTGATGCTGGATCTGCTCGGCTTGGGCATCACCCGTGTGCGCACGCGGCGCGCAGCCGATTGTCCGGGCCATGCGTTACGAGGCGGCGTCACCGGGGGCGATACGGCCATGGCACGAGCCGCGGCGAACGCCATCGAATTGGCCTTCGACCCGCTGGAGGAAGCGCTCGCGGACGGCTTCGAAGTGATCGACATCCGCGAGGCGCATGAATTGGCGCGAGCCGCGACGCCCTGCTCGGCTGCCCGGCATCTTCCCATCGCGCAGTTGCTCCACGGTCCCGCGGCCATGGCGCCCACCGGCAAGTATCTGCTCGTCTGTGCCAGCGGCAAGCGCAGCCTGGCGGCGGCGCAAGAGCTGCGTTCGCGCGGTTACGGCGACGTGTTCTCGCTGCGCGGCGGCATCGCGGCGCTCAAGGCCTGAGCCGCGCTCAAGGCCTGACCTGGCCCGAGCCGCGCACGACGTACTTGTAGCTCGTCAACTGCTCCACGCCTACCGGGCCGCGGGCGTGGAAGCGATCGGTGGAGATACCGATCTCCGCTCCCATGCCGAATTCGCCTCCATCCGCGAATTGCGTCGACGCGTTGTGGAGCACGATGGCGCTATCGACCTGTCGCAGGAAGCGCTCGGCCGTGGCCTCATTCCCGGTGACGATGGATTCGGTATGCGCCGAGCCGTATTTGCCGATGTGCGCGATCGCGCCATCCACGCCGTCTACCACGCGCGCGGCGATGATCGCGTCGAGATATTCCGTATACCAGTCGTCTTCAGTCGCCGCACGGACTCGCCCGTCGGCCTTCTGCACGATCGCATCGCCGCGAACCTCGCAGCCGGCATCCAACAGGCTGCGGATCACCGGAGTCAGATGGCTGTCGACGCAACCGCTGTCGACGAGAAGGGTCTCGGCGGCTCCGCATATTCCGGTGCGGCGCATCTTCGCGTTGAGGGCAATGGTCTGCGCCATGCGCAGGTCGGCATCCCGATCGACATACACGTGGCAGTTGCCTTCCAAGTGGCCGATGACCGGCACGCGTGCCTCCTGCTGGACACGGGCCACCAGACTCTTGCCGCCGCGAGGCACGATCACGTCCAGGTAATCCGCCATCCCCGCAAGCATGTAGCCGACCGCAGCGCGATCGATGGTTGGCACGAGCTGAATACAGTCGACGGGAAGCCCCGCCGCGCTCAGCCCCTCGCGCAGGCATGCATGTATGGCGGCGTTCGAGTGCCGGCTCTCCGAGCCGCCACGCAGGATGACGGCGTTGCCCGATTTCAGACAGAGCGCGCCGGCGTCGGCGGTCACGTTCGGGCGGCTCTCGTAGATGATCCCGATGACACCGAGCGGCACTCGCACCCGTTGGATGCTCAGCCCGTTAGGGCGCTGCCATTCGGCCGCGATGGAACCGACCGGGTCTGACAGCGCCATGACATCCTCGATGCCTCGGGCCATGGACTCGACCCGCCTCGCGTCGAGCGCCAGCCGGTCGAGCAGAGCGCCCGTCAGGTTGCCGGCGCGCGCCGCCGACATGTCGCGCTCGTTGGCCGCGAGGATCCCGGTGGCGCCCGCTCGCATCGCGGCGGCCGCGGCTCTCAGCGCCGCATCCTTTGCGGCGGCGCCGGCCAGAGCCAAGACCGAGGCGGCCGCGACCGCATTGCGGCCGAGCCGCTCCATCAGCTCGCCGAGATCCGCCCTTGCCGGATCCACACTCACCGATCAGCTCCCGACGCGCTCTTTCGCCGCCGGCTCCTGATTGAGGAGCACGAGGTCGTCGCGATGAATCATCTCATCGCGCCCGCGGAAGCCGAGGATGCTCTCGATATCCGATGACTTGCGGCCCATGATCTTTGCCGCATCGACATCCGAGTAGGCGATGATCCCGCGCGCAATCTCGGCGCCATCCGTGCCGAGGACGCTTACGGTGTCGCCGCGCTCGAATCTGCCGCGCGCGCTGATCACGCCCGCCGGCAGCAGGCTGCGGCCATCGAGCAACGCGCGCAAGGCGCCCGGATCGATCGTCACGGCGCCTGCGGGCCGCAACGTCCCGGCGATCCACTGCTTGCGGGCCGCAACCGGCGTGGCGCTCGGCACGAACCAGGTGCATCGCGCGCCCTCCTCGATCCGTCTGACCGGATGTCGATGGCGACCGGCGGCGATACACATGTGGCAGCCGGCCGAGACGGCGATGCGCGCGGCCAGTATCTTGGTCGCCATGCCGCCCGAACCGACATCCGAGGCCGAGCGCCCGCCCATGGCCTCGATCTCCGGCGTGATCTTGAGTACCTCCTCGATGAAAGTGGCCGTCGGATCCCTGTTCGGGTCGGCGGTATAAAGACCATCGACGTCCGACAGCAGCACCAGGCAGTCGGCAGCGGCCATCTGCGCCACCCGGGCCGCCAGCCGGTCGTTGTCGCCGTAGCGAATCTCCGCCGTCGCCACGGTATCGTTCTCGTTGATCACGGGCAGCGCGCCCAGGGACAGCAGTGTCTCCAGAGTCGCCCGGGCATTGAGGTACCGATGTCGCCGCTCGCTGTCTTCCAGGGTGAGCAGCACCTGGGCGACCGTCACATCCCGGCTCTCCAGCAGGTCCTTGTACGCATGGGCGAGGCGGATCTGCCCGACCGCCGCGGCCGCCTGGCTCTCCTCTAGCCGCAGCGGACCTTTTGCGAGACCGAGCTGGCGCCGGCCGAGCGCGATGGCCCCCGAAGAAACGAGAATGACCTGCTGACCTCGCCGCCTCAGGCGCATGAGGTCCTCGACCAGGCTCTCGAGCCAGGCCCGGTTGATGCGTCCGGTCTCGGCGTCCGTCAGAAGTGCAGAACCGACCTTCACCACGACGCGCCGCGCCCCGGCAAGGGGCGAGGAGGAGGACGGGCGGGGGATGGTCATGGGAAAACTATACGCTAAACTTGCAGCCGCCAACCTGAGGAAGCAAAGCGGTGAGCAGAGATTACGAGCCGGTTCCCGGTCAGTGGTACGAGAACGTGGAAGACGAGGAATCCTTTCGTGTCCTCAAGGTCGACGAGGACTCCGAGCTGGTCGAGATCGAGTATCTCGACGGTGAGATCGAGGAGATCGATCTCGAGACATGGCATGAGATGGACCTGGAGCAGACCGACGAGCCGGAAGGCTGGGCGAAGTCTGACGAGGATGAGGACGAGGAAGAAGAAGACGACGAGGATGACGAGGACGATTGGGACGAGGATGAGGACGACGAGGATGACGATGACTGGGACGAGGACGAGGAAGACGAGCGGGACGAATACTAGTTGCCGCTGAAACGGCCGCAGGCCTGTTTTAGCCCATGAACCCAGACAGTTGGTACCACGAGAAGGAATCCGCGTGGTTGTACCACCACGTTGCCGCCGCAGAGCCGGATCCTCATAAGCAGCGGCTCTTCACGCAGCTCGCGGCTGCCGCCGAGGAACAGGCGGCCAAGTGGGAAGTCTCTTCGCAGAACAAGGGGTCGCCGGGGGCGGCGGCGCGCGTTTTCGTGCCCTCGCTGCGCGCGCGCGTGGTCGCGCGGCTGCTCCGGTTGCTCGGCCCGCGCGCCGTGCGCTCGGTGCTCGCCGCGATGAAGTTGCGCGGTCTGTCCATCTACACCGCGCCCATCGCTCGCGGGCACGCCATGCCAACTACATTGTCCGAGGTCGGAGTCCGTCATCGCGGCGGACTGGGCGGCAACCTGAGAGCCACGGTGTTCGGCGTGAACGATGGCCTGGTCTCCAATGCCAGCCTGGTGTTGGGCGTTGCGGGGGCCTCCGCTCCGAGCTCCTTCGTGCTGGTGAGCGGCGTCGCCGGTCTGCTGGCCGGCGCTCTGTCCATGGCGGCGGGCGAATATGTCTCGGTGCGCTCGCAGCGTGAGATGTACGAGTATCAGATCGCGCTCGAGCGCGAGGAGATCGCCGAGTATCCCGAGGAGGAAGCGGAAGAGCTGGCGCTCATCTACGAGGCGCGCGGCGTAGCCCTGGCACAGGCCCGGGAAGTCAGCCAGGCGCTGCTCGCCCGCCCGGAGCAGGCGCTCGATGTCCTGTCGCGCGAAGAGCTCGGCTTGAACCCGGACGATCTCGGCTCACCGTCGGGCGCCGCCGCGGCCTCGTTTCTGTCCTTCGGGGCAGGTGCCACCGTGCCGCTCATCCCCTTCCTCGCGGACATGGCGGGGCGCCGCGCGCTCGTCGGCACCGCGGTGCTCACCGCCCTCGCGCTGTTCGTGGTCGGGCTCGCCCTCAGCCTCTTCACCGGGAGGCAGGCGTTGCGCGGCGCGCTGCGCATGGTGCTCATAGGCGGCGGTGCCGGGGTCGTAGCCTTCGGGGTCGGGCGCGCGCTCGGGGCGATCATCCACTAGCGCACCCGTCGCGCCCCTCGTCCCGGGAGGGAGTATGCTGCCAAAGGGCTTGAAAAGCCGGCTTCGCGGCCCCAGAGCAGCGCCATGAAACGCATTTTCCTGCTCCTCGTCACCAACCTCGCGGTGCTCGCGGTGCTGACGATCGTGGCCCACCTGATAGGCCTCGATCGCTGGCTCGCGGTGCGCGGCAGCAGTCTCGGCGCCCTGCTCGTCCTCGCGGCCGTGTTCGGCTTCGGCGGCGCGTTCATATCGCTTCTCATGTCGAAGTGGATGGCCCGCACTGCCATGGGAGTGCGGATCATCAGCCAGCCCACGACGCCGACCGAGCAGTGGCTGGTCGACATGGTGGCACGGCTGGCGCGCGCCGCCGGCGTCGGCATGCCCGAAGTCGGCGTGTTCCAGTCACCGCAGCCCAACGCCTTCGCCACGGGATACCGCCGCGATGCCGCGCTGGTGGCGGTCAGCACAGGTCTTCTTGCGGCCATGAACGAGGAGGAGGTCGAGGCGGTGCTGGGGCACGAGCTGACGCATGTCGCCAATGGCGACATGGTCACCCTGACTCTGATCCAGGGAGTGGTCAACACCTTCGTCATCTTCCTGTCGCGCATCATCGGCAATGTCGTCGACCGCACGCTCTTCCGCTCGGAGGATGGCCGCGGACCCGCCTACTTTCTGTCGGTGATCGTCTCCCAGGTCCTTCTCGGCATCCTGGCCAACATGATCGTCATGGCCTTCTCCCGCTGGCGCGAATTCCGCGCCGACCGGGGCGGAGCGCACCTTGCGGGGGTACCCAACATGATCGCGGCTCTGGAGGCCCTGAAGAGGTCGCACGAGCCGCTGCCCGCGCAACAGTTCGCCGCCTTCGGCATCACCGGGCCGGTATCGCGCGGCATCCAGCGCCTCTTCATGAGTCACCCGCCGCTCGATGAGCGTATCGCGGCGCTGCGCACCCTGGCGGTGGCCTGAAAGATACCGTCTCGGTGCCGCCCCTGACGCCCGCACAAGCCCTCAGCGGCCTCGAGCGCATCCTCGGGGCACGAGGCATTCTGACGGCCGAAGGGCCGGGGTCATCGTCCGCTTCCCGGGCCGACCTCGAGCCCTACCTGATCGACCAGCGCCGGCTCTATCGCGGGCGTGCCCTCGCCGTCGCCCTGCCTCGTGCGGTGACGGAAGTCACCGAGATTCTTGCCTTCTGCAATCGGCACGGCATCGGCGTCGTCCCGCAGGGCGGCAACACCGGCTACTGCGGTGGCGCGACGCCGGACGACTCCGGCCGGCAGATCGTGGTCTCGCTCTCACGTCTCAACCGCATCCGGCGCCTCGATGCGCTCAACTATTCGATGGTGGCCGAGGCGGGATGCGTGCTCGCGCAGATCCAACAGGCGGCGGACGAGGCACAACGCTTCTTTCCCCTCAGCCTCGGCTCCCAGGGTACCTGTCAGCTCGGCGGCAATCTCGCCACCAACGCCGGCGGCGTGCATGTGCTGCGCTATGGAATGATGCGCGACCTCGTGTTGGGCCTGGAGGTGGCCCTGGCCGACGGACGCCTGCTCTCCTCGCTGGGCACGCTGCGCAAGGACAACACCGGCTATGACGTCAAGTCCCTATTCCTCGGCGCGGAAGGCACGCTCGGCATCATCACCGCGGCGAGCCTGAAGCTCTACCCGAAACCGCACGCCTTCGCGGCGGCGTTCGCCGCCGTCGCCGATCCGCGCGCTGCCGTGACGCTGCTCGCCCGACTGCGCGACGCGAGCGGTGACCGCGTCAGCTCCTTCGAGCTGATTCCCCGGATCGCCGTCGAGCTCACCACCCGGCACATTCCCGGCGTTCGCGACCCGCTCGACGCTGCCCATGAATGGTATGTGCTCTGCGAGCTCACCTCTTCCCGCGGCGACGATCCGCTCGAGAGCCTGCTGGAGCAAGGCCTCACCGGCGCCATGGAGGAGGGGCTCGTGTTGGATGCGGCGGTGGCGCGCGGCGAGAGCGACCGCGCGGCCTTCTGGAAGCTGCGCGAGACCATTCCGGAGGCCCAGCGCCGCGACGGCGGCAGTCTCAAACACGACATCTCCGTGCCCGTCGCATCGATCCCCGACTTCATCGAACAGGCCTCGGCTTGGATCGGCGGCAATGTGCCCGACGGCCGGTTGGTGGCCTACGGCCACGTCGGCGATGGCAATCTGCATTTCAATCTGAACCAGGCGCCGGGCGCCGATCGCACCGCATTCCTCGCCCGCGAGGAGCCGATCAAGCGCGCCATTCACGACCTGGTGCGGGATTTCGGCGGCAGCTTCAGCGCCGAGCACGGCATCGGCCGGCTCAAAGTGGACGAGCTCGAGCGCTACGCGCCGCCCATCGAGTTGCAGCTCATGCGCGCGATCAAGCACGCACTCGATCCCAACGGCATTCTCAACCCGGGCAAGGTCCTGCGGAACCGTTGAAGCCGACTGCGGCGGCGCGTTGCCGCGCCTAGGTGGCCTTCTCCCGACGCAATCTCACCAGCCCTTCCTGCGCCGTGCTGGCGACCAGCCTGCCGTCCCGCGCGTACACGCCGGCCCGCGCGAACCCCCGCGCCCCCGAGGCGCTCGGGCTCTCCACCGCGTAGAGCAGCCAGTCGTCGACACGCAGCGACCGGTGAAACCACATCGCGTGGTCGATGCTGGCCATCACAACGGGATTACCGCGGATGACTGCCTCATGGGGCAGCGTTGCCGTGTCGAGCAGGAAGTAATCGGATAGGTACGCGAGAAGACGTCGATGCAGCCGTTCATCGGACGGTAGGCGGTCCACCGCCCGAAACCATACCTGCCGCGAGGGTGGCGCACTCCGCGGCGCCACGTAGTCGAACGGCTGCACCAACCGGAATTCGAACGGCCGCGGCTTCTCGAGAAAGCGCCGCAGCCGCTCCGGCAGGCGCGCCAGCAGCTCCGGCGGCGGGCGGCTCGAGTCTGGCAGCTCCTCCGGCGGCGGCACTGCGGGCATGGCGAGCTGGTGCTCGAAGCCCTCCTCCGCCACCTGGAAGGACGCCGCCATGTTGAAAATCGGCTCGCCGTGCTGGATCGCGACCACGCGGCGGTTGGAGAAGCTGTGGCCGTCGAGGCTGCGGTCCACCTGATACACGATCGGCGCGTCGAAGTCGCCGCGGCGAAGGAAATACGCGTGCAGCGAATGCACTATACGATCTTCGACCGTCGCGGAGGCGGCCGTCAGCGCCTGGCCGAGCACCTGGCCGCCGAACACCTGCGGGCTGCCGATGTCACGGCTCGCGCCCCGGAAGAGATTCACCTCGAGGGGCTCGAGCTCCAGCAGCTTCAGCAGATCCGCCAGCTGTGCGTTCAGTCCGGTACTCCAAGCCGCTGATGCATGATCGGGCTCGTGGTGGTGTATTGCAGGAACTGCCGCTTCTGCGGATAGAGGTGGTGTTGGATGCCGAAGGCGGCGAGCGCCGCTTCGTGGAAGCCGGAGAGGATGAGTTTCTTCTTGCCGGGATAGGTGTTGATATCGCCCACGGCGAAGACTCCCGGGAGGCTCGTCTGGAACTTCTCGGTGTCGACCTTGAGGGCCTTCTTCTCGAGATCGAGCCCCCACTCGGCGATCGGCCCGAGCTTCGGATGCAGCCCGAAGAAGACGAGAACGTGATCCGCCTCGAGCGCGTGCACGGTGCCGTCGGGAGCCTTGATGTTGATACCGCCGAGCGCCCCGTCCGCGGTGATCAGCGAATGTGGCAGCGCCTCGAAGCAGCGCATGCGCCCGGCCGCGACCAGCTCCTTCATCCTGGCGACCGAGGCCGGGGCCGCACGAAACTCCGCTCGCCGGTGCACCAATGTCACGCTCCTCGCGCGCGGTGTCAGCTCCAGCGTCCAATCGAGCGCCGAGTCGCCCCCGCCGAAGATGACCAGCCGCTTGCCCTCGAGCGCGCCGGCGTCCTTCACGCGATACAGGATGCTTCGGCCCTCGAAGGGCTCGACGCCCTCGATGCCGATTCGCCGGGCCTGAAAGGAGCCGACGCCGGCGGCGATCACCACCGCGCCCGCATCGAAGCGCGTACCCGCCGCGGTAGCGAGCGAGAATCGCCCATCCTCGCGCCGCGCGAATTCGACGACCTCCTGCCCGAGGTGAAACTGCGGGTTGAAGGGCTTGATCTGCTGCATCAGCCGGTCGACCAGCTCCTGTGCGCCGCAAACGGGCAGCGCCGGAATGTCGTAGATCGGCTTGTCGGGGTAGAGCTCCGTGCACTGTCCGCCGGGACCGGCCAGGGAGTCGATCACATGGGCGCTGATGCCAAGCAGGCCAAGCTCAAACACCTGGAACAGCCCGCAGGGACCCGCACCGACGATGACCACTTCCGCTGCGATCGGCTCGCCGCCGGCTATCGAGGAATTCACGCTCAATTCGGCCCCTTTCGGGTGATTAAGATAGCGCTACCACAGGGAGGCGCGACTACGCGCGGCCGGCGTTCGCGTCGGTAGGGGTATGGAAGTACTCGCTCTCCGAGGCCAGTTGATCGATCAGCCGCCTCAGCTCCGCCATGCGGCCCTCGGCCGTGCTGATCGGCATGCAGTCCTGGCAGCGCGGATCGCCGCAGGGCTGGCGGGAGTACAGCCAGTATTGCAGGGCGCCGGCGAGCAATCCGTCGGCGATGTCCCAGAGGTCGGCATCCCTGTCCTTGTCGGCCAGCCGGTTGCCCAGATCGACCGCCTTGGTGAAGGCAGAGTCGAATGTGTCAGCGATCTCGGTCATGCGCCCTGCTCTCGATCATGCAGCTAGTATAAGGCAATCCCCGCGTACGTTTGGCCGCCGGATTGGGCCGTCGGCCCCATCTGAGATGCCCGCCACGGACGCGCCGTAGGAAGCGGGCGCATGATCGGATTAAGCTCGGGGGCAGCCTTGGCCGAATTCGGCCCGTACCCCGGCTTATGTCGCATGCAAAAGCCTGAGCACATACACCGGCGCCGTCTGCGGGCGCGATTCGGCATTGGCACTCGGTTGGTACTGGGCCTCACCGCCGTTGCGGCCGTGGTCATGGTCGCCCACGTGCTCGCAACACGTACCACCCGTGAGGCCGTGGAAGCCGTGCAGAGCATGCGCACCCGGCATGAGCCGCTGGCACACCGCGCGAGCGCCATTCTGGACAGGCTGAGCGCGTACGACGGCGCGGTCGATGACGCCCTTCAGTCCAACGACGGTGATTTTCGGACGCTCAGCGCGGCGGGCGATGCCCTGCAGAACGCGGTCGATCACTATTTCGACTCGGCAGTGGAGCTGACCCCGACCACCCGGCAGTTGCGCGACGACCTTCGGGCCCACATTCAGAACGGCCGCCGGCTGGCGTTGGATGCGGCGCAGCGCGCGCAGTGGCGCCAGCAGCATTGGGAGGCGCTCAATCGCGTTTACCAGCTCATCGCCACAGCCGGTGGCACCGGGCTCACCATTCACGGTCAGGTCATCGCCCGCCCCTCCCTCGCGGCCCTCGCGACCGCCATCGATGCCGTCCGCAACAGCTATGGGTCGCCCGCGCAGGTCGCGGCGAGCGAACGCCATTTCGAGACAGTGCTCCGCACGCATGCGCAGGACCTCGCACACTCGCCGGGGCGGGCCTGGATGGAGGTAGTGCAGTCCGACTTCGGCCGCGCGGTTCGACTGCGGCGCGACGTGGAGCGTATCGACGCCCGCGACATGTCGGCGAGACGCGCGCTGCTGGAGCAGAGCAACGTCCTCACGTCGGGCGTGCAGAACGAGCTGCTGGCGCCCGCGCGGCGTGGGTTGTTGGACGCGGCTCATTATGCGGCGGTTTCGGCCGAGGCAGCCCAGCACACGGTGACCGTCTCCGGAATGGCGGTCCTCATCGTCATGGCGATCGTCTCGGCGCTACTGCTCGCCAGCATCAGCCTGCCCGTGCGCCGCCTCACGGCCGCGACACGCCTGCTGGCGAGTGGCGACCGCAGCGTGCGCGCCCCCAGGGGCGGCTCGGCGGAGATCGACGAGCTGGCCGAGTCGTTCAACACCATGGCCGACCGCATTTCGCAGGCGGAGGCCGAGCTGCGCGCCCACCAGGCGGAGCTCGAACGGCACGTCGCGGAGCGCACCCAACAGCTGCATCATCTGGCTCACCATGACCCGCTGACGCAACTACCCAATCGGCGTCAGCTCGCAGGGCGCCTGGCGAGCGCGCTGGCGCGCGCGAGGCAGACCGGTCGGCGGGTGGCGCTGCTCTTCGTCGACATGGACAACTTCAAATCGCTGAACGACACGCTGGGTCACAACTACGGCGACCGCGTGCTGCAGGGCATCGCCGAACGGCTGCAGGCGGCGGCCGGCGCCAACAGTCTGGTTGCGCGGCTCGGCGGCGATGAGTTCACCCTCCTCATCGAGGAGCTGCGCACGGTGGGGGAAGTCGAGCACCGCGCCGCCGCGCTGGTCACGACGCTGCAGCAACCGCTCACGATCGAGGGCCGGGCGCTCGCCACCACGGCCAGCGTGGGCGCGAGCCTCTTTCCGGATCACGCCGACGACCCGGACGGCCTGCTGCGCGCCGCGGACGTGGCCTTGTTCCGGGCCAAGGAGCTCGGCCGCAATCGGTTCGCGCTCTATCGCCCGGCGCTGTACGACGCGGCTGCGCAGCGCTTCCGCCTGGAGCAGGCGCTCCGGCAGGCGGTCGAAGCCAACGAGCTGCTGCTCATGTTCCAGCCGGAGGTGACGCTCGGGGGCTGCGAAGTCGGCGCGCTCGAAGCGCTCCTGCGCTGGCGCAAGCCCGGCGGGCGGATCGCGACCGCCTCGGAATTCATCCACATCGCCGAGAAGAGCGGGCTCATCCATGAGCTGACAGGCTGGGTGCTTCGCTCCGCGACTTCCACGGCCGCCGCCTGGCGCGCCGCCGGCTGGCCGGAGGCCAGAGTCGCGATCAACGTCTCACCGCCCCAGTTCTTCGAAAGCGACTTCGTCGGCCACATCGCCCGCACCCTGGAGAGCGCCGGCCTGCCGGCGAGCGCCCTCGAGCTCGAGTTGACCGAGACCGTACTGCAGACCGGCAGCGCGACCATCGATGCCCTGCGGCGCCTGCGCGAGCTCGGGGTCTCCATCGCCCTCGACGACTTCGGCATCGGCTACTCCTCCCTGACCTCACTCGAGCAGCTGCCGATCAATCGCGTGAAGCTCGATCGCATGCTCATCGAGGGCATCGACTCCAACCCGCGCTCCGCCGCCATCGTGCGCTCGATCGTGACCCTTTGCCACGGCCTCGGCCTGCAGGTGGTCGCCGAGGGCGTCGAGCGTCCCACCCAGCTCGAATTCCTGACGCACTGCGGCGGCCCGATCGCCGTGCAGGGCTACCTCCTGGCCCACCCCGTGGAAGCCGCGGCCGCCCCCGACGAAGCCAAAGCCGCCGCCGAGCGCTGCCGCACGCTGCTGGCCGCCTCCTCGGCGCCGCCTCTGACCCTCATCGCTTCCCGCAAACGCCCCCTCCCCGCCTAGCGGAAAGCATCCCGGGCGCGCACGGCCACGTCCGGGTTATCAGCAAAAAGCCCGTCCACACCCGCCGCCAGAAACTCGCGCAACTCCCCCTCCAGATCCAGCCCCGCCGGCAGAAACTCCCTCTCCGCCCGGAACGTCCATGGATGCACGCCCAACCCCGCCGCATGGCAATCAGCCACCAGCGATGTCGGCCGCATCAATCTCCCCTCTCCATCCCGCGGAATGACGAGCGACTTCGCCGGCCCGATGCATGAGGCATAACCGGCGATCTCCTCCAGCCCCTTCGGTGTCACGAGATCCGAGTACGTGCGCGCATCGCCGCCTTCCACCAGATCATACGGCGCTCCCCCCGCCTCGATGAGTTGCACCAGCGGCAGGCGCGTGAGGCGGCGCAATAGCTTGAGATTGCCGGTCTCGAACGACTGCAGGTAGGCGGCTCCGTCGGGACCCCGATAGCCATGTCGCTCCAGCGCCGCGACCAGCCGCTCCTCCATCGCCAGGCCGACACCGGCGAAATAACTCGGATGCTTGGTCTCCGGATACACTCCGATCGGCCGCGGCGGCGGAAGTCCGAGCTCGCGCGCACGCGCGCGCCGCTGCTCGTCCACGCCGCGCGCCAGCCCGAGGATCTCCTCCAACGTTGGAATCTCGAGGCTGCCGTCGAGGCGGGCGTTGGCCGGGCGCACTTGCGGGATGCGCTCACGCGCCCGCAGCGTCTTCAACTCCTCCAGCAGGAAATCCTCCGTGAACCAACCTGTGATGCCTACCCCGTCGATCACCTTGGTCGTGCGTCTCTCGGCGAATTCCCTGCGGCTCGCGACGTCCGTAGTGCCGCCGATCTCGTTTTCGTGCCGGGCCACCATGACGCCGTCGCGCGTCATGACGAGATCCGGCTCGATGTAGTCGGCGCCCTGCGCGATGGCGGTGAAATACGAGACCAGAGTATGCTCCGGCGCATACCCGCTCGCGCCGCGGTGCGCTATGACTAAAGGTTGCGGCATTCAGGTATGGTAATTGCTACACTCGCCAAGTGCTGCTCACCGACCACGACATTTATCTCTTCCGCGAAGGCACGCACGTGCGCGCCTACGAGAAGCTGGGGGCACACGCGCTGCCGCGCAGCCCCGATCGGGAGCAGGGAACGGAATTCGCTCTCTGGGCCCCGAACGCCGCCAGCGCGTCGGTGGTCGGCGATTTCAACGGTTGGAATCCCGCGACCCATCCGCTGACTGCCCGCTCCGACTCCTCCGGCATCTGGGAAGGCTTCGTGCCCGGTGTGCGGCCGGGCGCGCTCTACAAGTATCACATAGTCTCCCGACAAGCGGGATACACCGTCGACAAGGCTGATCCATTCGCCTTCTACTGCGAGACGCCGCCGCGGACGGCGTCCGTGGTGTGGGATCTGTCGTATGAGTGGGGCGACGACCAGTGGATGGGCGCCCGTGGCCGGGCCAACGCGCACGACGCCCCGTGGTCCATCTACGAGCTGCATCTGGGCTCCTGGCGGCGCGTTCCCGAAGAGCACGACCGCTGGATGACCTACCGGGAGCTGGCGCACGCCGTCGGCGACTACGCGGTGGAAATGGGCTTCACGCACGTGGAGCTGCTGCCCATCATGGAGCATCCCTTCTACGGATCATGGGGTTATCAGGTCACCGGTTACTTCGCGCCGACCTCCCGCTACGGCACACCCCAGGACTTCATGTACTTCGTGGATCACCTGCACCGGCGGGGGATCGGCGTCATCCTCGATTGGGTGCCCTCGCACTTTCCCAGCGACGAGCACGGGCTCGCCTACTTCGACGGCACCCACCTCTACGAGCACGCCGATCCGCGCCAGGGCTTCCATCCGGAGTGGAGCAGCGCGATCTTCAATTACGGCCGGGCGGAGGTGCGCAACTTCCTGGCGAGCAGCGCGCTCTTCTGGCTCGACACCTATCACATCGACGCCCTGCGCGTGGACGCGGTCGCCTCCATGCTCTATCTCGACTACGGCCGGCGCGCCGGCGAGTGGATCCCGAACCGCTTCGGCGGCAACGAGAACCTGCAGGCCGTGGAGTTCCTCAAGCAGTTGAATCTCGCCGTCTACCGCGACCATCACGACACGCAGACCATCGCCGAAGAGTCCACCGCCTGGCCGATGGTCTCTCGCCCCACTTACCTCGGCGGCCTCGGATTCGGCCTGAAATGGAACATGGGCTGGATGCACGACACTCTGAAGTACCTGCAGACCAATCCGGTTTTCCGCAAGTACCAGCAGAACCAGCTCACCTTCAGCATCTGGTACGCCTTCAGCGAGAACTTCGTGCTGCCCCTTTCCCACGACGAGGTCGTGCACGGCAAGGGCTCGCTCATCGGCAAGATGCCGGGCGATGAGTGGCAGCAGTTCGCCTCGCTGCGGCTGCTCTACGGTTACATGTGGAGCCATCCCGGCAAGAAGCTCCTCTTCATGGGCGGGGAGTTCGGCCAGAGACGCGAGTGGCAGCACGACGAGAGCCTGCAATGGCATGTCCTGCAGTACCCGCTGCACGAGGGTGTTCGCCGCTGGATGCGGGACCTCAACCGCGTCTATCGCGAAACTCCGGCTCTCTACCAGCGCGATTTCACCGCGGACGGTTTTCAGTGGATCGACTGCAACAACGCCGATCAAAGCATCATCGTCTATCTGCGCAAAGGGCAGCGCGCTGAGGACGTGGCTCTGGTCGCCTGCAACTTCACGCCCGTGCCGCGCGACAATTATCGCATCGGTGTGCCTCGCGGCGGCTGGTGGCGCGAGCGCCTGAACAGCGACGCAACGGAATACGGCGGCAGCGGGATCGGCAACTTCGGTGCCGTGGAAGCATCGCCTTTGTCATCGCATGGGATGACACACTCCCTGGCACTGCACCTGCCGCCTCTCGCCGCACTCGTCCTGACGCCCGACTGACGGCACGCGTAGGGAGGCTGATGACCAAGGCACGCGTCGTCATCGAGGGCTTGACTCCGCAGGTGGACTGCGGCCGGTTTCCTGCGCGACGCGTGTTGGGTGATACCGTCGTGGTGGAGGCCGACGTGTTCGCCGACGGTCACGACGCAGTTGCCGCGTCGGTGTTGTATCGGCACGAGAGCGAATCGCAGTGGCACGGGATGCCGATGAGCTTCCTGGGCAATGACCGCTGGCAGGGGAAATTCACGGCGCAGACGCTCGGCCGCTACCTCTTCACCGTGGAGGCCTGGGTCGATCACCTCGAGAGCTGGCGCCGCGGCCTCGCCAAGAAGCACGAGGCGGCGCAGGACATCGAGATCGATCTGCAGCAGGGCGCGGCGCTCGCGCTCGCGCATGCGGGCCGCATGGCCGAGGCCGACGCGCGTCGCCTGCAGGAATGGGCCAACGCCTTGGCCGACCCGGTGCGTGATCGCGAGGAGCGCGCCCTGCTCGCGCAAAGCGACGCGCTGCACGAGCTCGCCCGGCGCAGCCCCGACCCCGAGCTCATCCAGCGTCACGAGCCGCCGCTCCCCATCGACGTCGATCGGGAGCGTGCCCGCTTCTCCAGCTGGTACGAGATGTTTCCGCGTTCGGCCGCGCCCGACGCCGGCAGGCACGGCACGCTCGCGGATGTGGAGGCGCACCTGCCCTATGTCGCGTCGATGGGCTTCGACGTCCTCTACCTGCCGCCGATCCATCCGATCGGCGAGATCGAGCGTAAAGGCCCCAACAACCGGACCGGCGCCTCGCCCGATGACCCGGGAAGCCCCTGGGCCATCGGCAGCCGCGAGGGCGGACACAAGGCGGTACACCCGCGGCTCGGCACGCTGGATGACTTCCGCCGGCTGCTCGCGAGCGCCGGCAGCTTGGGGCTCGAGATCGCCATGGACATCGCCTTCCAGTGCGCGCCCGACCATCCGTACGTGCGCGAGCACCCGGAATGGTTCCTGAAGCGGCCGGACGGGTCGGTGCAATACGCGGAGAACCCGCCGAAGAAGTATCAGGACATCTATCCCTTCTGGTTCGAGTGCGACGACTGGCAGGCGCTGTGGGCGGAGCTGAAGAGCGTGTTCGAGTTCTGGATCGCCCAGGGCGTACGCATCTTCCGGGTCGACAACCCGCATACGAAGCCCTTTGCATTCTGGGAGTGGCTGATCGGCGAGGTCCGCCGCGCGCACCCCGAAGTGATCTTCCTCGCCGAGGCATTCACGCGGCCCAAAGTGATGTACCGCCTGGCCAAGCTCGGGTTCACGCAGTCCTACAACTACTTCCCCTGGCGCAACAGCAAGCGCGAGATCATCGCCTACTTCACCGAGCTCTCCTCGCGCCCGGTGTGCGAGTTCTTCCGCCCGAGCCTCTGGCCCAACACGCCGGACATCCTCACGGAGTACCTGCAATTCGGCGGCCGGCCGGCCTTCGTGACGCGGCTCATCCTGGCCGCCACGCTCGGGGCGAGCTATGGCATCTACGGACCCGCGTTCGAGCTCATGGAGAACCGGCCGCGCGAGAGCGGCTCGGAGGAGTACCTGGACTCGGAGAAGTACCAGGTGCGCGCGTGGAACCGTGACGAGCCCGCGAGTCTCAAGGACCTCATCACACGGCTGAACCGCATCCGCCGCGAGAATCCGGCCCTGCAGGGCGATGCAACGCTTAAGTTCCATGCCCTGGACAACGAGGCGCTGATCGCCTACAGCAAGACAGCCGGCGAGGACTCCGTGCTGGTGGTGGTCAACGTCGACCCCCACCATTCCCAGACCGGGTGGGTGCAGCTCGATCTGGCCGCCTTGGAACTGCCCGCGGATGCGCCGTACCAGGTGGACGATCTCCTCTCTGGGGCACGCTTCCTCTGGCGCGGCCCCCGCAACTACGTGGCCCTCGATCCCGGCGGTACCGCGGCGCATCTCTTCCGGATCCGCCGCAAGGTGCGCACCGAGCGCGATTTCGATTATTTTCTCTAAATGAGCGCCCTGGTCGAGCCACCGCCGTTCACCGGCGACCCCCTTTGGTACAAGGATGCCGTCATTTACGAAGTGCATGTCCGTGCCTTCTTCGACAGCAATGAAGACGGCATCGGCGACTTCGCGGGCATCACGCGCAAGCTCGACTATATCCAGGAGCTCGGCGTCAACACCATCTGGCTGCTGCCCTTCTACCCGTCTCCGGGCCGCGACGACGGGTACGACATCGCCGACTACCACAACATCCATCCACAGTACGGCACCCGCCGGGAGTTCCGCACCTTCGTGCGCGAGGCGCATCGCAGGGGCCTGCGCGTCATCACCGAGCTCGTGATCAATCACACCTCCGACGCGCATCCCTGGTTCCAGGCCGCGCGGCGCGCGCCGGCAGACTCGGCCAAGCGCGACTTCTACGTGTGGAGCGACACGCCGGACCGGTACGCGGGCACACGCATCATCTTCCGCGATACGGAAAGCTCCAACTGGAGCTGGGACCCGGTGGCCAAGCAGTATTACTGGCACCGGTTCTTCAGCCACCAGCCCGATCTCAACTTCGACAATCCGCACGTCGTGCGCGCGGTGATCCGGATCATGGAGTTCTGGCTGTCGTACGGAGTCGATGGCTTCCGGCTGGACGCCATCCCCTACCTCGTCGAGCGTGAAGGCACGAACAACGAGAACCTGCGGGAGACCCACGAGATCATCAAGCGCATCCGCAAGGTGATCTCGGCCCGTCACCCCGAAGGGATGCTGCTCGCCGAAGCCAATCAATGGCCCGAGGACGTGCGCGACTATTTCGGCGAGGGTGACGAGTGCCACATGGCCTATCACTTCCCGCTCATGCCGCGCATGTACATGGCGATCGCGCAGGAAGACCGGCATCCGATCGTCGAGATCATGGACCAGACTCCCGACATCCCCGACACCTGCCAGTGGGCGGTCTTTCTACGCAACCACGACGAGCTGACGCTCGAAATGGTGACCAGCCGCGAGCGCGACTACATGTATCAGGCATACGCGGCCGATACCCGCGCGCGCCTCAATCTCGGCATCCGCCGGCGCCTCGCGCCCCTGATGGAGAACGATCCGGAGCGCATCAAGCTCATGAACAGTCTCCTGCTCTCCATGCCCGGCTCGCCGATCATCTACTACGGCGATGAGATCGGCATGGGGGACAACTTCTATCTCGGCGACCGCAACGGGGTACGCACGCCGATGCAGTGGAGCCCGGACCGCAATGCAGGGTTCTCGCGCGCCGATCCGCAGCAGCTCTACCTGCCGCCCATCATGGATCCGATCTACGGCTACGAGGCGGTCAACGTCGAGGCGCAGACCCGCGACCGCTCCTCGCTCCTCAACTGGATGCGGCGCATGCTCGCCGTGCGCAAGACCTCACAGGCGTTCGGCCGCGGAAGCCTGCGCTTCATACGCCCGGGAAACCGCAAGGTGCTGGTCTATCTGCGTCAGTACGCCGATGACACCATCCTCTGCGTGGTCAATCTCTCGCGCTCGGCACAACCCGTGGAAATCGATCTTTCCGAGCACAAGGGCACGATCCCCATCGAGCTGCTCGGCCGCACGCCGTTCCCGCCGGTGGGGGAGCTGCCGTATCTCCTCACCCTGCCTGCCTATGGCTTCTACTGGTTTCGCCTGAGCCGCGAGGCGACCCCGCCGCCCTGGCACGATGAGCGGCTGCAGCGCGAGGATCTGCCGGTGCTGGTGCTGGTGGAAGGCTGGAACAGCTTCTTCCCCGACAAGGTCGCGTCCTGGCGGGCCGGACTCGCACGGCGGCTGCGCACCCAGCTGGAAGAGCGCATCGTGCCGCAATACATCGCCGCGCAGCGCTGGTTCGCGGGCAAGGGCGCATCCATCGCGGCCACGCGCCTGCTCGATCACACCGAGCGCCAGGATCCGCTGCCCCGGTGGTTCGCCGGCATTTACGAAGTAGAAAGCCAGGGTATCCGCGAGCACTATTTCGTGCCGCTCGCCATCGCGTTCGAGGATACCGAGGAGGCGCGCTGGCGGCGGCTGCAGCCCGCGGCGCTCGCGCGCGTGCGGCAACAGGCGACTGTCGGCGTTCTCGCCGATGCCTGCGGCGACGACGGGTTCGCCCGCGCCATCATCGATGCGATCGGCGCGGCGGCGGAACTGCCCACCCAGGAGGGGCGCGTGCGCTTCATGCCCACCGCGCTCTACGCAGAGCTGCGCGGCGATCCGTCCGCGGAGCTGCCGGTCAATCCGACGGGCGCTCAGACGAGCAACACCACGCTGCGCGTGGGTGATGGTCTCTTCCTCAAGATCTACCGCAAGCTGCAGTCCGGTATCAACCCAGAGCTCGAGATCGGGCGCTATCTCACCGAGGTCGCCCACTTCCCCAACATCGTGCCGGTCGCGGGAGCCGTGGAGTACACCGACCGCGAGTCCACCCGGTACACCATGGCACTGTTGCAGGCGTTCGTCACGAACCAGGGCGATGCCTGGACCTACACTCTCGACTATCTCGCCCGCTTCCTCGAGGATCGCCGCAGCGGCGTCCCGATGCTCGATGACGCGCACGGCCTGTACCTCTCGCTGATCAGGACGCTCGCCATCCGCACGGCGGAGCTGCATCGCGCGCTCGCCAGGCCGACAGACGATCCGGCCTTCGCGCCGGAGCCCATTACCGCGGAGGACGTGGCGGCGTGGGTCGCGGCCACGCGCGCGGTGGCCGATACCACCCTGACGCTGCTGTCGGGCCGACTCAACCAGCTTTCCGCGGCGGTGGCCGCCGATGCGCACGCCCTGCTCGCCCGCCGCGAGTTGCTGTTGCAACGCATCGATGCCTGCATGGCCGAGGCACCACGCGGGCTCAAGACGAGACGGCACGGCGACTACCACCTCGCACAAGTGCTGCTCAAACGCAACGATTTCATCATCGTCGATTTCGAGGGCGAGCCCGGACGTACGCTCGCGGAGCGCCGCCACAAGCATTCCCCGTTGACGGACGTGGCGGGCATGTTGCGCTCCTTCGCCTACGCGCACCACGCCGCGCTGGAGCGCGCCGCGTTCCAGGGCGGGGACGAGCACGGCCGCTGGGGGCAGCAGCTGCGCGCCTGGGAGCAGGAAGTCCGCCGCACCTTCATCCGCTGCTACGACGAGGTTGCGGGCGACACGGGCCTGTACGAGTCCTTTCAGCGCGCGAAACCTCTCCTCGCTCTGTTCGAGATCGACAAGGCGCTGTACGAGGTGCGCTACGAGCTTGGGAACCGCCCGGACTGGACCCGCATTCCCCTCCATAGTCTCCTCGGGCTCACCGAGTGAAGGTAGGGAGGCGCCTTGGACCAACCATCGACCCGCCGCCGCGCGGCAGGCAGCTCGCAACCGGACCGTGGGGAAGCGCAACGGATCGCCGCCGTCTGGCCCGGTCAACCCTATCCCCGCGGAGCCACCTGGGACGGCGAAGGCGTCAACTTCTCACTCTTCGCAGCCAACGCCGAGAAGGTGGAACTGTGCCTCTTCGACCCCTCCGGCCGCCACGAGGTACAGCGGATCACGCTGCGCGAGCGCACGGACGAGGTCTGTCACTGCTACCTTCCCGAGGCCCGCCCCGGACTGCTCTACGGCTACCGCGTCCACGGACCGTATCGCCCGGAGCAGGGACTGCGCTTCAATTCCAACAAGCTGCTGATCGAGCCGTACGCCAAGCGGTTGGAAGGCGCGCTCGTCTGGAGCGATGCCCATTTCGGCTACCGCCTGGGGAGCCCGAAGGCGGACCTTTCCTTCGACAAGCGTGACAGCGCCGCGGGCACGCCCAAGTGCCGCGTCACCGACTCGGCCTTCACCTGGGGCGACGACAGGCCGCCGCGGGTTCCGTGGCACGACACGGTGATCTACGAGGCGCACGTGCGGGGCTTGACCATGCGTCATCCCGACGTGCCGCCGCCGCTGCGCGGTACGTATGCGGGACTTGCGACCGCGCCGATGATCGAGCACTTCCTGCGCCTCGGCATCACGACTCTCGAGCTGATGCCGGTGCATGCGTTCGTCGACGACCGCACGTTACTGGACAAAGGACTGCGCAACTACTGGGGTTACAACACCATCGGCTTCTTCGCGCCGGAGCGGCGCTATTCGGCCACCGGGCAAATCAGCGAATTCAAGACGATGGTGAAGACGCTGCATTCGGCCGGCATCGAGGTGATCCTCGACGTGGTCTACAACCATACGGCCGAGGGTAACGAGCTCGGGCCGACGCTTTCGATGCGCGGCATCGACAACGCGGCCTACTATCGCCTGAGCCCGGAGAGCCCGCGCTACTACATGGATTTCACCGGGACGGGCAACACGCTCAACCTCCAGCACCCGCGGGTGCTGCAGCTCATCATGGACAGCCTGCGCTACTGGGTGCTGGAGATGCACGTCGACGGCTTCCGCTTCGACCTCGCCTCGGCGCTGGCGCGCGAGCTCTACGACGTCGACCGGCTGGGCTCCTTCTTCGACACCATCGGCCAGGACCCGGTGCTCTCCCAGGTGAAGCTCATCGCCGAGCCCTGGGACATCGGCAGCGGCGGCTATCAGGTCGGTAACTTCCCTCCCGGATGGAACGAATGGAACGACAAGTACCGCGACAGCATGCGCGCCTACTGGAAGGGGGACGGCGGCCTGATCGGCGAGTTCGCGCGCCGCTTCACCGGCTCCGCGGACCTCTACGAGGCGAGCGGCAGGAAGCCGCATGCCAGCATCAATTTCATCACGGCCCATGACGGCTTCACGCTCGAAGACCTGGTGAGCTACAACGGGAAGCACAACGAGGCGAACGGCGAGGACAACCGCGACGGCGCGAACGAGAACCGCTCGTGGAACTGCGGTGCGGAAGGGCCCTCCGAGGATCAGGCGGTTCGTACATTGCGAGCGCGACAGAAGCGCAATCTGATCGCAACGCTGCTCCTCTCCCAGGGCGTGCCCATGGTGCTCGGAGGCGACGAGCTCGGCCACACTCAGCTCGGCAACAACAACGCCTACTGCCAGGACAACGAGCTCTCCTGGATCGATTGGGAGCTCGATGCCGACCACCAGGCGTTCCTCGAGTTCGCCTGCCGGCTGATCGCACTGCGCCGCCGCCATCCCGTGTTCAGCCGGCGGCGCTTCCTCCAGGGCGATACCGTCGCCGCGGACGGCTCGCGCGAGATCATCTGGCTGAGTCCCGATGGGCGCGAGATGACCGACGCGGAATGGGCCGTGCCGTTTGCGCGCTGCCTCGGTCTCTATCTCGCCGGCGCCGCCATCGAGCGACGCGACCGGCGCGGACGGCTGGTGACGGACAATAACTTCGTCCTGCTCTGCAACGCGCATCACGAGCCCATCCCATTCCGGCTTCCCGACCTGCTGGCGGAGAAAGTCTGGTGGACCGTCCTCGACACCGCCGCCGGTGAGCCCTTCGCGCAGCAGCGCCTCGAAGCCGGCACCCACTACCCGCTGCAGGGGCGGTCGCTCGCGCTCTTGCGTGAGACCGCATACCGATGACGCGGCGGCGTCACGAGATGCCCTTCGGGGCCAGCGTCCTGCCGGATGGGCGGGTGTGCTTCCGCTTGTGGGCACCCGCGGCCAGGCGCGTGGAGCTCGTGTTGGAACAGCCTTCGGGGCCGGCGCAGGTATTGCCGCTCGCGACCGGCACCGGCGGCTGGACCGAGCTCGTGACCGACCAGGCGCATGCCGGCAGCCGCTACCGCTTCTCGCTCGACGGCGAGACGCTGGTGCCCGATCCCGCATCGCGCCGCAACCCACGAGGTGTGCACGGCCCGAGCGAAGTCGTCGATCCCGAAACCTTCGAGTGGACGGACGACGGCTGGCGCGCCCCGCCCTGGCCGAATTCCGTGATCTACGAGCTGCACGTCGGCGCCTTCACGCCGGAGGGCACCTTCGCCGGCGTCGCCGGCAAGCTGGAGCATCTGCAGCGGCTGGGGGTGACGGCGATCGAGCTCATGCCGATCGCAGAGTTTCCCGGCTCGCGCGGCTGGGGCTACGACGGTGTGCTGCCGTATGCGCCGGCATCGGCATACGGATCCCCGGATGACTTGAAATCACTCGTTTGCGCGGCGCACGCGCACGGCATCGCGGTGATGCTCGATGTGGTCTACAACCACTTCGGTCCGGAGGGCAACTTCCTCCATCTTTATGCTCCGCAGTTCTTCACCGGCCGTCACTCGACCCCCTGGGGCGCGGCCATCGACTTCGAAAGCCCGGACAGCCGCGCGGTGCGCGATTTCTTCATCCACAACGCGCTCTACTGGCTCGAGGAATATCATCTCGACGGACTCAGATTCGATGCCGTGCACGCGATCTTCGATGGTGGCGAGCCGCACATCCTCACCGAGATCGCGCGCGCCGCGCGCACCGGGCCGGGACGCGAGCGGCCGGTGTATCTCGTGCTGGAGAACCTCGACAACCAGGCGCGCCGCCTCGGCCCTGCCGGCGCCCGAGACTCTTTCGACGCGCAGTGGAATGACGACACGCATCACTGCCTGCATGTCCTCATGACGGGTGAATCCGACAGCTACTACCAGGACTATCGGGAGCGCCCGCACCGGCTCCTCTGCCGCGCCCTCGCGGAAGGGTTCGCATACCAGGGCGAGAGCTCCGGCCACCTCGGCCGCCCGCGCGGGGAACGCAGCAGTCATCTGCCGCCCTCGGCGTTCGTCAACTTCCTGCAGAACCACGACCAGGTGGGGAACCGTGCCCGCGGCGAGCGGTTGACACAGCTCGCGCCTCCCGAAGCCCTGCGCGCTGCGGCGGCGGTGCTGCTGCTCGCCCCCTCCCCGCCGATGCTCTTCATGGGTGAGGAGTGGGCCGCCACCGAGGCTTTCCCCTACTTCTGTGACTTCGAGGCGCAGCTCGCCGAGAAGGTGCGTGCGGGACGGCAGCGCGAGTTCGCGCACTTCGCCGGCTCGATACCCGACCCGTGCGATGCGGCCACGTATGAGTCGGCACATCTGCAGTGGGCCCGCGTGACGGCGCCCCAGCACGCCAAGATGTTCGATCACTATCGTCGCCTCCTTGCCATCCGGCGGCGCGACATCGTGCCGCTCCTGCCGCGAATTCTCGAAGGCGCCTGTGTCGCGTTCGATCCGGCCGGCGCCTTCGCGGTGGACTGGAAGCTGCGCGAGGGCGGTGTGCTGCACCTCCTCGCCAACCTGAAGAGCACGACGGCGCCGGTCGTCGGTCAGCCGGCCGGGCGCATGATCTTCGCGACGCATCCCGGCATCCGTGCCGCCCTGACTCGTAATGAGCTGGCAGCCTGGAGCGTCACCTGGCTCCTGGAGCGCAGCCGTGTCCGCTAGTTTGAAGCGCTGGATCCGGGCTCCTGCCCGGCTTAGCGCGCTCCGGGGGAAAAAGTCGGTTTTTGCCTCCGCCACTTGCGGCGGCGGGGCACATCCCTGTGACTAGCGACAACAGCAGCAGCGCGCCGGCGGTCGAGCGGATCCCGCGCGCCACCTATCGCGTGCAGCTCAACGCCCGTTTCACCTTCAATGACCTGACGGCAATCGTGCCGTACCTCGCCAGGCTTGGGATCAGCCATGTCTACTGCTCGCCTTACTTCCGCGCGCGCGCGGGCAGCGCTCACGGTTACGACGTAGTCGATCACAACTCGTTCAACCCGGAGATCGGCAGCCGCGAGGACCTCGAGCGTCTCGTGGCGGCACTGCGCGCGCACCGCATGGGTCACATCCTGGACATCGTTCCGAATCACGTCGGGGTCATGGGATCCGACAACGCCTGGTGGATGGATGTGCTCGAGAACGGGCAAGCCTCCATCTATGCGGATTATTTCGACATCGATTGGAATCCCGCGAACGCGGCGCTGGTCGACAAGGTACTGGTGCCGGTGCTCGCCGACGTCTACGGGTTAGTCCTCGAGCGCGGCGATCTCAAGCTGGAATTCGAGCCCGAATCCGGCTCCTTCGCAATCCATTACCACGAGCATCGGTTGCCGCTCGATCCGCGCACCTACCCGCGCATCCTGGATGCGGTGCTGGCGCTCGAGCGCAGCGCGGAGCTCGAGAGCCTGCGACGCCTCTTCGGCTCGCTGCCCGACCGGCGCGGAGCGACGTCGGAGCAGATTGCAGAGCGTAACCGCGACAAGGAAACTCACAAGCAGGCTTTGGCGGCGCTGGTCGCAAACGACGCCGGCATCCGCGCGGCACTGGAGCAGGCGCTGGCGCGCCTCCGCGGCAGTCCCGGCGACCCGGCGAGCTTCGACTCCCTGCACGAGCTGTTGGAGTCGCAGGCCTTCCGGCTGGCTTACTGGCGGGTCGCGTCCGATGACATCAACTACCGCCGCTTCTTCGATGTCAATGATCTCGCCGCGCTGCGGGTGGAGAATGAGGCTGTGTTCGAGGCGACCCACCGCCTCGTCCTCGAGCTCATCGGATCAGGCGCGCTCGATGGACTGCGGATCGATCACGCGGATGGCCTGTATGATCCGCTTGGCTACTTCCGGCGTCTGACGGCGGGAATCGCGCAAGTGACGACCGCGAACGGCCCCGAGCGTCCGATTTATCTGATCGCCGAGAAAATCACCGCCTCGTTCGAGCGCTTGCCCGCGGACTGGCCGCTGCACGGTGAGACGGGCTATCACTTCGCCAACGTCGTCAATCGGCTGCTGGCCGACAGCGGCGGCAAGGGCCGCATGGGCCGGATCTACCGCTCTTTCGTCGGCGAGCCGCGGCTGTGGCCCGACATCACCTACGAGTGCCAGCACCGCGTGCTGCGCAAATCACTCGCCTCCGAGCTCACCACTGCCGCGAACCTCCTCGCACGCATTGCGGACGGTGACCGGTGCACGCGCGATTTCACGCTCGCCAGTCTCTGGCGGGCGCTGGCGGAGGTCATAGCCTGTTTCCCGGTGTATCGGACCTACGTGACGGAAAGCGTTTCCGACACCGACCGGCGTTACATCGACTGGGCGATCGCGGCTGCGCGCCGCCGCGGCGCCTCGATCGAGCGGCCCGTATTCGATTTCGTACGCAGCGCCCTGCTGCTCGAGCTTCCCGCCCAGAGCGAGAGCGCGCGCGAGCGCATCCGCCGCTTCGCGATGAAGTTCCAGCAGATCACGGCGCCCATCACGGCCAAGGGCATCGAGGACACCGCGCTTTATCGCTTCAATCGCCTGATCTCGCTGAATGAGGTGGGCGGCGAGCCCGACCTCTTCGGCTCCAGCGTCGGCGCCTTCCACACCGACGCCCAATACCGCGCCAGGCACTGGCCGCACGAGATGCTCACGACCTCCACGCACGACACCAAACGCTCCGAGGACGTGCGCGCCCGGATCAGCGTGCTGTCGGAGATGCCCGCCGAGTGGCGGCGCGCGGTGGATCGATGGCGGCGATTCAATCGGACGCGGCGGCGGGAGGTCGGCGGACTGCCGGCGCCGTCACCCGATGACGAGTACCTGCTCTACCAGACCCTGGTAGGCAGCTGGCCGCTCGAGGAGCCGGACGACGCCGCGCTCGAAACGTACCGCCAGCGCATCGAAGCGTACATGATCAAAGCCGCGCGCGAGGCCAAGGCGCGCACGAGCTGGGCCGCGCCCGACGGCGAATACGAAGATGCACTGATGCAGTTCATCCGCGCAGCGCTCGAGCGGCGTGAGGGGAACCTCTTCCTGGCCGACTTCTGCGCCTTCAACCGGCGCATCGTGCGCTTTGGATTGTTGAACGGTCTGTCGCAGACGCTGCTGAAGCTCACCGCGCCCGGCGTCCCTGATATCTATCAGGGCAACGAGCTGTGGGACTTCTCGCTGGTCGATCCGGACAATCGCCGGCCTGTCGACTATGCTCTACGCTGCCGATTGCTCGAAGGCCTGGCGGGCAATCCCGCCGAGATCGCCCGGACTGCGCGCGCGTTCGCCGCCAACGTGGCCGATCCGCGCTGCAAGCTCTTTCTCCACGTCAGGATACTGGACCTCAGGCGGCGCGACCCTGAACTTTTCGAGCTCGGGGAGTACCTACCACTGAAGGTGGCCGGGCGGCGCGCGCCGCAGCTTTGTGCCTTCGCGCGTCGTCTGGAGGGCAGGCTCGCGGTCGTGTTGGCACCGCGCCTGCACCTCAAGCTGATGGGTGCCGCAAGCGCCGCGGAGGACGGCAGCCAGCGCCTGCCCCTCGGCGCGGAGGTGTGGGCCGACACCTCGGTGCAACTCCCGTCGAGTCTCAGCACGCCGTTGCGTGGCGTGCTGGACGGGGCTGAAGTGCCGCAGATGGCCAGTGAAGGGCGCGCGGCGATCAGTGCCGCGACGGCGCTGCAATCGTTTCCGGTGGCCTTGCTGACAGGCAGTGGATGACGCTGCGACGAGCCCCCGCCGCCGGGGCGAAGTCAACCCCAGGGCATGTCATGCGTTCTATGTTCACGCGGGGCAATGGAGGCGATCTCATGTCATGCTCAAAGTCCTACAGCCGATTCGCCTGGCTGCCGGTCGCAGCGGCACTCCTCGCCTCCTGCTCGGGGATCCCACTCAAACAGCGTCAGGACGCCGAGCGCGCCCGCTTCGAGGCTTATGCCGGCAAGCCGGTGGACCACTTCACCTGGTTCACCCGCTACGAGGGTTGGGAGCCGATTTCAGCCAATCAGCTCGTGGTCTGGACGGATATCAATGAGGCGTATCTCATCACGGTCTTCCATCCCTGCACCGACCTGATGTTCGCCCGAAGAATCGGACTCACCTCATCGGCGAACACCGTCTACGCACACTTCGATACGGTCCGGGCCGATGGCTGGCGCTGCATCATCGATACCATCCGTCCGGTCGACTACCGCAGGATGCAGCGCGATCTCAAACAGCAGCGCCAGGCGGCCAAGCAGGCCGAGAAAAGTGGCGCCTGAGAGGCATCAGCGGTACCCACGAGCCTGCAGCGTGAACAGGCGCGCGTACGTGCCGTCGAGGCGCATCAATTCTTCGTGGCTGCCGCTCTCCCTGATCCGGCCGCCGTCGAGGACCACGATCTGATCTGCCATTCGCACCGTGGAGAAGCGGTGCGAGATGAGAATCGTGATGCGCTCGCGGGCGAGCTGGCGGAAGTGCTCGAAGACCTCGGTCTCAGCTTGCGCGTCGATCGCCGACGTTGGCTCATCCAACACCAGCACGTCCGCGCGGGAGCGCATGAAGGCGCGTGACAGCGCCACCTTCTGCCATTGGCCGCCGGATAGCTCACGGCCGTCCTGAAACCATTTGCCGAGCTGGGTGTGGTATCCCTTCGGCAGTGTCTCGATGAAGGCGCTCGCCCGGCCCTTGTCGGCTGCGTCGCGCCAGCGCGCTTCGTCCTCGAAATAGCGCTCGTCACCCGCTCCCACGTTCTCGCCGACACGCATCTGGTAACGGGTGAAGTCCTGGAAGATCACGCCGATCCGCTCCCGCAGCGCGCGCTCCTCGAAGCTCGCCAGGTCCTCGCCGTCGAGGAGAATCCTGCCGCCGGTCGGCAAATAGAGCCGTGTCAGCAGCTTGATGAGGGTCGTCTTGCCCGAGCCGTTCTCGCCCACGAGCGCCAGGCTGGTACCGGGCTTCAGGTGCAGAGTGACGTTCTCGAGCGCCGGGGCCTCCGCGCCGGGATAGGTGAAGCTGACATTCTCGAAGCGGACTCCGTCTTCCGGGTGGGGGCCGCGCGCCACCGTCCCGGCGGGCGGCGGGACTTCGGTTTCCAGGTACTCATACAAGGTCGAGAGGTAGAGATTGTCCTCGTACATGCCGCTGACGGCCGACAATATAGCGGTCACAGCCGATTGGCCCTGGCGGAAGAAGGACAGGTACATGGTCATCTGGCCGAGAGTGATCGCGCGTCTGACGGTGCTGACCGCTATCCAGGCGTAGGCCGCGTAGGACGTCAGGGTCGCGATGAGGCCGAGGCCGAAGCCCCAGGCATCGCGACGCACGGTCAGCGCACGGTCCTCCTCGTAAAGAGCCTGGAAGATATCGCGGTAGCGCTGCAGCAACCGTGGCCCCAACCCGTAGAGCTTCACCTCCTTGGCGTGATCCTCGCGCGCGAGAACCGTTTCGAGGTAGGTCTGCATACGGGTCTCGGGCGAGCGCCAGCGGAAGAGGCGGAATGCGTCACCCGAGAACTTCGCCTCCGCGATGAACGCGGGCAGACCCGCGAGCAGAAGCACGCCGACCGCCCAGGGCGAAAAGCGCGCGAGCCCCACCGCATAAGTGATGAGGGTGATGCCGTTCTGGGCCAGGCCGAAAGTGCGCGTGACGAGGCTGAGCGGGCGGCTGGAGGCTTCCCGCCGGGCGCGTGTCAGCTTGTCATAGAACTCGGAGTCCTCGAAGTGCCGCAGCTCGAGGGTAAGGGCCTTCTCGAGAATCAGCTCGTTGATGCGCTGTCCGAGCTGCACCCGTAACAGGGACTGGCAGAGGGAGATGCCGCGTTGGGCGCCGGCGATGCCGGCTCCGAGGAGCCCTTCGATGACGACGAGCTCGATTACACGCCGGGTATCGGCGCCTCCGGCTCTGATGGCGGAGACGACCGCATCCACCATGAGAGAGCCTACGTAGAAAACTGAGGCGGGAAGCAGGCCGGCAATGAGCGTGAGACCGGCTAGTGAGACGGTGAGGGGGCGGTTGGTGCGCCAGACCAGCTCGATGGCGCGGCGGCTGTAGCGGAAGACGCCGAAAAAGCCGCGGAGGGTGAGCTTGTCGGGGGCGGAGGGCGGGGGATGGCGGAGAGTTTGGGGGCGGGCGGCGGCTGGCATTCAGGCCTTAGCTTGGGGCTTTTGGCGGGGAAACCAATGGGGCGGCCTGGTCTCCGGGCGGATCAAGACGTTGGCGGGTCGGTCTCGAGCGGATCCAAAACGATGGCGGGTCGGTCTTCGAGCGCATCACAAAATGCTCCCCGGCCAGAACGCCGCAAGCGTGTCCGGACTCATCCTCGAGTGACCCCGTTCCAGGGGAAGGCCGAGCTGAAGCAAGAGGGCGGTCCACGGGCAAGCGGATAGCGGCTGCAACCGTGTATTCGTCCTGTGGAAGAGTCGGGGTGAGGACTCTGCACATCATGAGAGTCGCCGGCGCGGAGTCAATCGCTCTCTCTTGCGGGAGCGGCGTGCGTGCTGTGCGCACTAGAGGAGGAGGACGCTGCGTTTTTCGGCAACGGCGCGGTCGGCCATCAGGAAGGCCGCGGCGTTCCAGGACTGGCCGGGCATGCCGCGGGGGGTGGCTCGGGTGCCGTGTAGCCATTCGGTGAAGGCCCAATTGCGTACGGCGCACGCGCGCGCCAGATTTGCGAGCTCTAGCCGCGCCTGCGGCAGGCGGCCGGCGGCGGCCAGCGCGACCACCCAGAAGCCACCAAGCATCGGCCAGATGCCGCCATTGTGGTATTGCCAGACCTCGTTCTGGCGGTGGCGGGCCATGTAGGGACGCCAGAGCGCGCTGCGCCGTTTGATGGGGTGAGTGACTGCGCGGACGGGATAGAGGCGACTCACCTTCGCCCGCTGCAACGCATCGAGGGTACGGCGGGTCGCCTGACGATCGGCGAGACCGCAGAGCAGCGCGAGGAGATTGCCGAAGACATCGCCCTCCTCACCGAAGAAGGAGAAGTTGACGAAGCTCAGATACAAGTCGCGGTTGCGCGCCCGGCGCAGGACGTATTCATTGAGCAGGCGGGCGCGCCGATACTGCGGGAGAGCGGCCGAGAACGGATGGAAGAGACCGTTGAAGTTGTCGCGCGTTTCCTCGGCGCGATCCAACCCGTAACGGCGCTTGACTGCATACCACAGCGCGTTGGTGTAGAGCACGAATCCGGAGCGGGGCATGATGTCGGCCCAGTCGCTGGCTTCGTTCTGCTGCAGCAGGAAGAAGCGCTGATGCTCCTGTGCGAGGAGCCATTGCAGCGCCAGCTCGATGTGGCGCGAGCGTTTGCGTGGCCCGGGCCCCGCGGCGAGCCCTCGCGGGCCGGCTGGCGGCTTGCGGCGCTCGAGGAAATCGAGCGCGAGCAGCCACCAGAGGGTCGAGTCGATGCAGCCGAGATACCAGAAGTCGGCCTCGCGCGCGCCTGGCTCGACGAATTTCGGGATCTGGCCGTTCGGCGCCTGATGCTCGACCAATGTCGCGAGGCCGGCCGCGGCCGCGCGCTCGAGCAACGGGTCGCCGGAAAGGGCCATCCCGATTGCGCAGATGGCCGCGTCCCTGCCGAATATGGCGGTGTAACCGCGCCGCCGGGCCCTGTCTCCTGGCGTGGCCGCGAGGATGCCGGCCGGTGTGAGATTTCGGCGCAGAAGATCGAGTGAGCGCACGCGGCACACGTCGATCAGCCTGGCGCTATCGTTGGCGCTACTGGACTGTGGCATGGGGCGGCATGATACCCGTGACGAGCGGTGGTTCTCGCAAATTACGCGGCATTCTGATAGTCTTGATAGTCTTTGCACAGCGCAGGCCAAGCCGGCCTCAAGAGGACGCGCTGCCGCGAACGGAAGCCCCCCAGGATACCGGCCCCCATCCCATGAACCGTCCGATCCGCAATATCGCCATCATCGCGCACGTCGACCACGGCAAGACGACTCTCGTCGATTGTCTGCTGCGGCAGTCCGGCACCTTCGCGGCTCACGAGAGACTGACGGAGCGCGTCATGGACTCCAACGACATCGAGCGCGAGCGCGGCATCACCATTCTCGCCAAGAACTGCGCGATCGAGTACGGCGGCACGCGCATCAACATCGTGGACACCCCGGGACATGCGGATTTCGGCGGCGAAGTCGAGCGTGTGCTCTCGATGGTGGATGGCGTCCTGCTGCTCGTGGATGCGGTCGAGGGTCCTATGCCGCAGACGCGCTTCGTCACCCGCAAGGCGCTGGCGCTCGGCCTCAAGGCCATCGTGGTGGTCAACAAGATCGATCGCCCGGGCGCGCGTCCCGGCTGGGTGGTCGACCAGACGTTCGAGCTCTTCGACAAGCTCGGCGCCAACGACGAGCAGCTCGACTTCCCCGTGATCTACGCCTCGGCCCTGCAGGGCTGGGCCGGCACCGATCACCTCGAGCGCCGCCCCGACATGTCGGCGCTCTTCGAGGCGATCCTGAAGTACGTTCCTCCGCCCGCCGCGGACTCCGCGCTGCCATTGCAGCTGCAGATCTCCACACTGGATTACAACAGCTACGTCGGCCGCATCGGCATCGGGCGCATCCGCCGCGGCAGCGTACGGCCCGGCCAGCCCGTCGTGCTGCGTTACGGCGAGGAAGATCGCGGTCCGGCGAAGATCGGTCAGGTGCTCACCTTCACCGGCCTGGAGCGCCGTCCCGTGGAGGAGGCGATTGCGGGCGACATCGTCGCGATCACCGGCATCGAGGAGGTCAACATCGGCCTCACCGTGTGTGATCCGCAGTCGGCCGAGGGGATGCCGCCCATCCGCGTCGATGAGCCGACGCTCGCCATGAATTTCCAGGTCAACACCTCGCCGTTCGCCGGACGCGAAGGCAAGTTCGTCACCAGCCGACAGATCCGCGAACGCCTCTACCGCGAGCTGCAGAGCAACGTGGCACTGCGCGTCGAGGACACGGAAGAGCCGGACGTTTTCCGGGTGTCGGGTCGCGGGGAGCTGCACCTCACCATCCTCATCGAGAACATGCGCCGCGAGGGGTACGAGCTCGCGGTTTCGCGCCCGCAGGTCCTGACGCACGTCGTCGATGGCGAAGTGCACGAGCCTTACGAAGCGCTCACCGTCGACGTCGAGGACGCGAACCAGGGCGCCGTGATGGAAGCGCTCGGTACCCGCCGCGCGGAACTGACCGACATGGCCGTCGATGGCAATGGGCGCGTGCGGCTCGATTACCGGGTCCCCGCGCGCGGGCTGATCGGGTTCCAGGGCGAATTCATGACGCTCACGCGCGGCACCGGGCTCATGAGTCACATCTTCGATGGGTTCGCGCCGGTGAAGGGTGACATTCCGGACCGCCACAACGGCGTGCTGGTGAGCAACGAGCAAGGCGAGGCCGTCGCTTACGCGCTCTTCAACCTGCAGGAGCGCGGCCGCCTGTTCCTGAGCCCCGGCGAGAAGCTCTACGAGGGGATGATCATCGGCATCCACAGCCGGGACAACGACCTCGTCGTCAACCCGATCAAGACCAAGAAGCTCACCAACATCCGCGCCGCCGGCAAGGACGATGCGGTCCTGCTGACGCCGCCGATCCTCCTGACGCTGGAGTACGCCGTCGAATTCATCGCGGACGACGAGCTGGTCGAGGTCACCCCGGCCTCCATCCGCATCCGCAAGCGCTTCCTGAAAGAGCAGGACCGCAAGCGCGCGGAGCGTCAGGATGCGGCGCTCACCGCCTGATCTCTAGACCGGTCTCGCACCCGTGATGCCGATGAATTGCAGAAACTCGGCCCGGGTACGCGCGTCCTCGCGGAAGGTGCCCGTCATGCGGCTGGTGATCATCGACACGCCGCGCTTGTGTACGCCGCGCGTGGTCATGCATTGATGCACCGCATCCACCACCACGCCCACTCCTCGCGGCCGCAACACCTCATCGATGCACCCGGCGACCTGTGCCGTCAGCTTCTCCTGTACCTGCAGGCGCCGCGCGTAACCCTCCACCACCCGCGCCAGCTTGCTGATCCCGACGACCTTGTCGGTGGGCAGGTAGCCAACGTGCACGCGCCCGATGATCGGCGCCAGATGGTGCTCGCAGTGGGATTCGAAGGCGATGTCGCGCAACACGACCATCTCGTCATAGCCGCCGACTTCCTCGAAGGTGCGCCGCAGATAGTCGGCGGGGTCGGTGCCGTACCCTGCGAACCAATCCTGGTAGGCCGACACCACCCGCGACGGCGTGTCGCGCAGTCCCTCGCGCGTGGGATCGTCGCCGGCCCAGCGCAGCAAGGTCCGCACGGCCTCCTCGGCCGCCTCGCGAGTCACGGATCGTGTGCGGCGCGCAGCCATGGTACGTCAGTCGAGCAGCCGCTCCATGCGGCCGACGAGCGTCGAGGGCGCTACGCCGAGCGCCTTGCAGAGCTTCACGAGAGTCGTCAGAGTAGGCTGGCGGATGCCGCGCTCCATCTGGCTGACGAAAGACCTGTCGACATCGGCGCTCAGAGCGAGATCCTCCTGGGAAATACCGCGGGTCTCGCGCTGCTCGCGCAGCACCCGGCCGAAAGCGGTTGCGATATGATCGTTTGGCAGCGCCGTTTCCCCATGCATTGCAGAAGGATCTGTTGCACATCCGATGATTCTTTCACTTGAGGCTCTGGGTCCACGGGATATATCCTACAAGCACCATGACAACCACCGCCGATGACGCCAACCTCGCACTCTTCTGCGACTTCGAAAACATCGCACTCGGAGTGCGCGACGC
This sequence comes from Steroidobacteraceae bacterium, assembly GCA_036278795.1. Taxonomy (GTDB): domain Bacteria; phylum Pseudomonadota; class Gammaproteobacteria; order Steroidobacterales; family Steroidobacteraceae; genus 13-2-20CM-66-19. The sequence continues at coordinate 150,220 of DASUKK010000017.1, forward strand.
CCGCTACGCCCAGTTCGACATCACCCGGGTGCTGGAGCGGCTCCTGCTCAAGGGCTCGATTGTCGTCAAGAAGGCCTACTGCGACTGGGAGCGCTACAAGGATCTCAGGGCCGGCATGCACCACGCCGGTTTCGAGCTGATCGAGATCCCCCACGTCAAGCAGTCAGGCAAGAACTCCGCCGACATCCGCATGGTGGTCGACGCGCTCGATCTCTGCTACACCAAGCCGCACGTGGACACCTTCGTCATCATCAGCGGCGACTCGGATTTCTCGCCTCTGGTCAGCAAGCTGCGCGAGAACAACAAGGGGGTGATCGGCGTCGGCGTGAAGAACTCGACCTCCGACCTCCTCATCGCCAATTGCGACGAGTTCATCTATTACGATGACCTGGTGCGTGAGCAGCAAAAGCCGCGCCGCGCGCCACGCAAGCGGGCGCACACACCGGACGCGGCGCACGGCGCGCCGGAGGCCAAGGATGGCGAGCACACGCATATGGAGGAGGATCGCAAGCAGGAAGCCTTCGACCTGGTCCTGGCGACGCTCGACGCTCTGCTGGCGGAACGCGGCGCGGACGATCGGATCTGGGGCTCCATGGTGAAGCAGGCCCTGAAGCGCCGCCGGCCCGGATTCAACGAGAGCTATTACGGCTTCCGTTCGTTCAACAAGCTGCTCGAGGAGGCGGCGCAGCGCCACTTGCTGGCGATCGAGCGCGACGAGAAATCAGGCGGCTATGTGATCCACGCGGCGGAAAGCTCCGGCTGAACTCGGTCGCCGTCATCCACGCGGCGGAAGCTCCGGCTGAAGTCGGTCGCCGTCATCCGCGCGGCGGAAAGCTCCGATTGAACTCGGCGGTCGTCATCCGCGCGGCGGAAGGCTCCGGCTGAGATCCACCGCTTCCCGCGGGACGCTTGCGCCGCCAGCAGCGGTCGGAACGATGCCGGCTGAGCGGAAAAGATCGCAGGAGAGCGGCTGCACCGCACCGCGCGAATCCAACCGCGCCGGCGTGCCACCCAGCGCGCGGGCCGCGGTGCCCCAAACCCCGCCCCGCCGTGCCGTCGTCAACTCGTGTGCTTGCATGCGATTGCCCGAATCTATCCGCCCGATGATACTCGCAAATGGGCGCGCGCCCATTGCCGCCGCGCTCCATGCGGTGAACTCTGCCCCGCGGGCGCTGTCCCTTCCGGTGAGCCGGCCGAGACATCGCTTCAGGCCCCGGCGGCCGGGCCGCCCGGCGCGGATGCAGGCCCGATCAAGCTGGCCATGCGGGGAGGAGCAGGGCATGCCGTGCCGCCGCGTGAACCTGTCGGGCTGTCGACCATTGCTTGCTATCGAGGAACCCGCCAGTAAAAATTGCTGACCGCGAGGCCACCGCCGCGAGAGTTGCTGCTGTGGCAGTACGTTTCCCCAGTCCCCGAATGCGTCTGTCAAGAATTGTCAAAAGGTGCGCCGCCGGTGCGCTTCTCATCGTCGCGGCCGCATCGCTCGCGGGCTGCGGCTCGTCTGGCCGGAACGCGCCCCAGGGTGCGGCGGCCGAACCGCCCCCCGTCACCGTGCTCGCGGTCGAGCCGCAGCAGGTCCCGCTCACGGCGAGCTTCACGGGGCGGCTGTCCGCGTATCGTGAGGCGAACGTCCTCGCTCGCGTCTCGGGCATCCTCCTCAAACGTCGTTACAAGGAAGGGACGCAGGTCAAAGCGGGTCAGCCGCTCTTCGAGATCGATCCGGCGCCCTACAAGGCAGCGCTCGATGCGGCGCTGGCTGCCCTGGCGCAGGCACGGGCGAACGCAACCAACGCCCATGCCACCGCGCAGCGGGACCGCGATCTCATCTCGAGCCATCTCGTTTCCCAGCAGCAGCTCGACACCGACGAGGCCGCTGAGCGCTCGACCGCCGCCGCCGTCAAACAGGCTCAGGCCAACGTCGAGTCGGCGCGCATCAATCTCGGCTACACCAACGTGACTTCGCCGATCACGGGCATCGCCGGCGAGCAGCAGGTGACGGAGGGAGCGCTGGTCGGCCAGGGCACGCCGACACTGCTGACCACTGTCGACCAGCTCGATCCGATCTATGTGAAATTCGACGAGCCTGCGGCGCAGATCGAGGAGCTGTCCAGCCAGGAGCAGTCGGGCCGGCTCATCGCCGCGAGTCGCAGCGACGCGAAGGTCCAGCTCGCTCTGCCGGACGGTACGCCATATGGCATTCCCGGGACGCTCGATTTCCGCGCCGCCACGGTCGATCCGAATACCGGCACAGCGGCTCTGCGCGGCATCCTTCCCAATCCGGACCATACTCTGCTGCCCGGCATGTACGTCAACCTGCGGTTGACCGTTGCCGTGGCGCCCAACGCCTTCCTCGTGCCCCAGGGTGCGGTGCAGCGCGATACGCAGGGGGCCTACGTCTACACGGTCGATACCGACCAGACGGTCGTCGAGAAGCGCGTGCAGACCGTCGGATCCTCCGGCATCAACTGGATCGTATCGAACGGGCTCACGGCCGGTGATCGGATCATCGTCGCCGGCATCCAGAGCGCGCATCCGGGCGCCAAGGTTGCCGCCACTGAGGAGCCCAAGAGCGGCGCCCGACCGCGCGCCGCCGCCACCGAAGTCACGCCTGCGACGGGGGTGCGTCGCATGGCCGCAGCCGCCGACGCTCAGTAGCGGGACCGGCGCGTGCCGCAGTTCTTCATCGACCGCCCGGTCTTCGCCTGGGTCATTGCACTGCTCGTCATGTTGATGGGCGGAATCGCCTTGTCGCGGCTGCCGAGTGACTCATATCCCAACATCGCCCCGCCGCAGGTCGTCGTCAGCGCCAACTATCCCGGGGCGAATGCCGCCACGGTGGAAACGACAGTCACCCAGGTCATCGAGCAACAGCTCACCAGCATCGACAATCTGCTCTACTTCACCGCGCAGTCGAGCTTCGGCCAGGCGCAGCTCACCCTGACGTTCGCGAGCGGCACGGATCCCGACATCGCGGCGGTGCAGACGCAGAATCGGGTCTCGCTGGCCGATCCCCTCCTGCCGGCTGAGGTCACCCAGCAGGGCATTCACGTCAACAAGACCAGCGCGGGATTCCTGGGAGTCATCGCGCTGCAGTCCGGGCCCGGCGGACCGGACCCCGCGCAGCTCAACCACCTGGTCGCCTCGCGGGTCCTCGATCCCATAGAGCGCATTCCCGGCGTCGGCTCGGCGAATCTCTTCGGCTCGGATTTCGCGATGCGGATCTGGCTCGACCCCGACAAGCTGCATGCTTACGGGCTTTCGGCGGCCGATGCCCTCAATGCGGTGAAGGGACAGAACATCCAGATCGCCTCCGGCTCGGTCGGCGCGGCGCCGGCGGTGGCGGGTCAGGAATTGACCGCCACCGTGACCACGGAGGGCCAGTTCAACTCGGTGCAGCAGTTCCGGAACATCCTGCTGCGCACCAATCCCAACGGCACATCGGTCCACCTCGGCGACGTGGCGACGATCGGCCTCGGATCGCAGAACTACTCGTTCGCCACCAAGGTGAACGCCACCCCCGTGGCTGCGTTCGGCATTCAGGCCCTGCCCGGCGCCAACGCGCTAGCGGTGATGAAGGCCGTGACCGCAGAGATGACGCGGCTGCAGAAGACTTTGCCGCCTGGAATCACCTGGTTCACCCCGGTGGACCAGACGCTTTTCATCAACGCAGCCATCCACGATGTGATGTTCACGCTTCTCGAGGCCATCGGCCTCGTCTTCCTCGTGATGCTGATTTTCCTCCAGAGCCTGCGCGCCACCCTGATCCCGATGCTGGTCGTGCCCACGGCCCTGCTCGGCGCCCTCATCGGGGTGTATGCGCTCGGCTACTCGATCAATCAGCTGACGCTCTTCGCGATGGTGCTCGCCATCGGCATCGTCGTCGACGATGCGATCGTGGTCGTCGAAGCGGTCGACCGTATCATGCACGAGGAGCATCTGCCGCCCAAGGAGGCAGCGCGCAAGGCGATGCGCCAGATCAGCGGCGCCATCGTGGCGATCACCCTCGTGCTCGCGGCAGTATTCATCCCCAGCGCCATGCAGAGCGGTAGCACGGGCGTCATTTATCGTCAGTTCGCGCTCACCATCGCGCTCTCGATGCTTTTCTCCGCGTTCTTCGCGCTCTCCTGGACACCCTCGCTCTGCGCCACGCTCCTGCGTGCCGAGCACATGAAAGCCAACTTCGTTTTCAGGGCGTTCAACCGGGCCTTCGAGGGGACACGCGCCGCCTATGTCCGACGGGTGTTCCAGTCCGTCACCCATCTGCCGCGCTGGCTGCTCGGTTATGCGGTGATGCTGGTGCTGGGTGTGTTCCTTTTCATCCAGCTGCCGGGAAGTTTCGTGCCCGAAGAGGACCAGAGCGATGTCATGGCCAGCGTGGAGCTGCCGGCAGGCGCGACGCTGCAACGCACCTTGCAGGTGTTGCAGGAGGTCTATCACATCATCATCAAGGACCCCGCGGCGCACGACGTCTTCCAGGTGGCCGGCTCCGGATTCGGCGGCAACTCGGAGAACGCCGGGCGCGCCTACGTCCACCTCATCCCCTGGGACCAGCGCAGCGAGACCGCGGACGAGTTCGTCGCGTGGGCCAACGACCAGTTCCAGGGCAAGATCCACAATGCCCAGGTCGTCATGACCAACCGCCCGGCGATCCGCGGCCTCGGCCAGTTCAGCGGTTTCGATTTTTACCTGGAAGATCGCGGCGGCCTCGGGCGGGAGGCGCTGACGCAGGCCCAGGACACCCTGCTCGCGCACGCCGCCAACGATCCCGTCCTCTCGGAGGTGCGCATCAACGGCCTGGCCCCGCAGCCGCAGCTTCTCTTGACCGTCGACCGCACGCAGGCGCAGTCCATGGGTGTCTCGGTCAACGACGCGTACGCGGCCCTGCAGCTGATGCTGGCGCCTGTTTTCGCGAATGATTTCATTTATGACGGCCGTGTGCTGCAGGTGCTGCTGCAGGCCGACGCCCGCTACCGGATGGGCCCCGACGCGCTGCAGCACTATTACCTCGCGGGAGCCGACAATTCGATGATCCCGCTGTCGAATTTCGTGCACACGCGGTGGATCGTCGCGACCCCCTCGCTGACACGCTACGACGGCTATCCGGCAGTGGAGATCGTGGGCTCTCCCAATCCCGGCTACAGCTCCGGCCAGGCGATGCATGAGATGGAGAGGCTGGTCAACACTTACCTGCCCCACGGCTTCGGCTACGACTGGGCGGGTCAATCGCTGCAGGAGCTCGTCTCCGCCGCGCAGGCGCCGGCGCTGTTCACGCTCTCGATCCTGGTCGTGTACCTCGCCCTCGCGGCGCTCTACGAGAGCTGGAGCATCCCGGCGTCGGTGCTCTTCGCGGTACCGGTCGGTCTCATCGGCAGCACCCTCGCGACACTCGCGCGCAGTCTGCCGAATGACGTCTACTTCAAGGTGGGGCTCATCACGATCATCGGGCTCACCGCAAAGAACGCGATCCTCATCGTCGAGTTCGCGGTCACCGAGCAGCGCAACGGGCGCAGTCTCCACAATGCGGTGCTGGAAGCGGCACGGCTGCGCTTCCGGCCGATCATCATGACCTCGTTCGCCTTCATCCTCGGCGTTTTCCCGATGGTCGTGTCGACCGGCGCAGGCGCCAACGGCCGGCACGACATCGGCACTTGCGTGGTAGGAGGCATGTTCACCGCGGCCGTGCTCGGCGTGTTGCTGATTCCGGTGTGTTATGTCGCGGTGCGACGCCTGCTCGGTGACAAGCTGGATGAGCCGGGCCGCAGCGAGATCAGTCCGCCGCCCGCGACAAATCCTTAGTTGATCGGCGTTCGAGTCCCTTCACGACGGCATAGGCCGGCAGGCCCACCGCAATGATGACCAGAGTCAGGCCGGTATCGAACGGGTCGGTGATCAGCGCGTTGCCCATGAGGGCCAGGGCGGCAATCAGAAACAGCGCCGGCACGACAGGATAGCCCCAGGTCCGATAGCGGCGCGGCAAGTCCGGACGTTTGCGCCGCAGCACATACACTCCCGCCACGCTTGCCGCGTAGAATGGCCAGACGCCGAGAACGTACCGGTCGGCGAGTTGTGCGAAATTGTTCTGCAGCACGTACGTACATCCGAACGCCACAGACAGCACGATCGCGACCGAAGGCGTCTTGAAGCGAGGCGAGACGCGGGCCACGGGACGGAAGAAGAGCCCCCGATCGGCCATGCCGTAGATGACCCTGGAGTCGGTCATCACCGAACCGTTGAGCCCACTGAACGTGGACACCAGGACGAGGCCCGCGATCAGAGCCGCGCCGGCGTTCCCGATCGCCGGGATGCGCGCGGCCGCGGTTGCCGCTACGAGCGGAGAGCTGGCCATCTGCGACGCCGACAGGGTGTGCCAGAATCCCAGGTTGAGCAGCACATACACCAGCACCACGCACGCGGTTCCGAGAACGAGCCCTATGGGCAGCGTAGTCTCCGGCCGCGAAGTCTCACCTCCCACCGAGGCGAGATTCGACCAACCGTCGTATGTCCAGAGGACCGGGACCAGCGCGCTCGCAATCAGCGACAGACCCGCGGCGTGCGCAGTGCTTGCAATCGACGGCGGAGCCGCGGGGGCCCGAACCGCGGTGAACGCGAGCAATCCCAACACGATGACCGCGACGAATTTCGCCGCGGTCGTCACGTTCATGACGGCGGCCGCGCGCCGCAGGCCGATGTAATTGATGGCGCCCATCAACGCGATCATGAGCGCCGCGACGTAGTGCACGCCCCTGGCGGAGATCGGCAGAAAGTACCCGAGATATTCGGCGAATATGGTCGAGGTGGCGCCCAGCGCAGCCGGCGTCACCACCGTGAGGCAGGCCCATCCGTAGAGGAACGCGGGCAAGGGACCGTAGCATTCGAGCAGGTACGCGAAGATGCCGCCCGATCGGGGCAGTGCCGCACCGAGCTCCGCCACCGAGAGCGCGCCGCAGAGGCTGATGACGCCGCCGAGCAGCCAGCAGACCATCGCCGGCCCGACCGCATGAAGCTGTCCCGCCACAGTGGCTGGAACGCGAAAGATGCCGCTGCCGATCGTGATGCCGACCACGACCGCAGTGGCGCCCCACGGACCCAGTGAGCGCGGCATGCGCTCTCCCCAATGGTCAGCGGCAGGGGTCTGAGTGGGCTCGTCGATTGGGGCGCTGCCTGGATTATCACCAACTTCACATTATAGTCTCAATGCAGGCGCGCAAAGACGACCAGCGTCAGGGTCACCACGATCGCCCCACCGATGCGGATGGCGATCTGCGCGAACGGCATGAGCTGCATACGCTCCGCCGCCGTCAGGATCGCGACACCGCCCGTGCCGCCCTGCCCGGCGTGAGTCGCATTGACGATGGCCGCTTCGATGGGATAGAGGTTCACCCTCCGCCCGACGAAGAAGCCGCCGCCGATGACCGTCACGACCGTGGCCGCGATGGTGGCCAGGTTGGCCGGCGCGAGCGCCGCGATCAGCTTGTCCCAAGGGGTCATCGCCACACCGACCATGAAGAGCAGCGGATAAGTGCCCGCCTTGGCGAAGATCTGGAACACTACCTCCGCACCGAGCTGCAACTGCCGGGTCACAGACCACAGCAGCTTCATCAGCACCGCGAGAAACAACATCACGACCGGCGCCGGAAGCCCGAGAAGCTTCTCGGCGACCACTCCGAGGAGATAGAGGCTGACGGCGGTCACCGCCGCGGCGGCGATGTGCATCACATCCACCTGGCCGGAGAGCTTCTCCTGCCTGAAATCGAGCTCATCGTGCCCGCCCGGCTGCAGGCGTCCTTCACCGGTGAGGTGCGGCCGCTTCTTGCCGAGCGTGTTCAGAGCGCCCGCGATCAGGATCGCCATGAGGCTGCCGATCATCACCGGCGGCAAGACCTGGGCGAACTGCGTCCCGAAGGGCTGATGAACGATGCCCGAGTAACCCATCGCGAGCGGCAGCGCACCCTCCCCTACCCCGCCGGCCATCACCGGAATCACGATGTAGAGGAGTGTGTGCTTCGCCCCAAGTCCCAGCACGGTGCCCACGACGGTGCCGACGATCAGTGCGGCAATGGTGCCCGCCGCAAGCGGTGCGAAGATCTTGACGAAGCCACGAATCAGCATGGTACGGTCGATGCCGAACACGCTGCCGACGATGATGGCCGCGATGTAGAGATAGAGGAAATTGGAGGCCTGGGTGAACTGGGTCACCGCGGTCACGAGCGACGGGGCGAGGACGTGGTAGAACACCAGGGCGGAGGGCAGGAAGGTCGCAAAGATCGCCCCGCCGCCGACGCTGCGCACGCCTGGGATCCGCTGGCCGATCTCCGCGCAGGCGAAGCCGAAGAGCGTCACCACGGCGATCATCATCGGCAGATCCGTGACGAGCTTGTCCGCCGCGACGAAATACCACGTCATGGCGGCAAGGAGGACGAACACGGGCACCGGAACGATCCCGATGCGCCACTCCAGCACGCGCTGCCAGGCCCGCGCCCAGGCGGGAATCGCGACATTCGCCAAGTGGTCTCCCCTCTGCTGTGAGGCGGAACGCTACGTCGAAAAGCTTACCGATTGCTGACCGGGCTAATATCTTTTGAGCAGCGATTCGACATCGGTACGCTCGGCCTCGATCGCCTGAAAGAGCGGCACGTGCTTCCAGGACGGCCCACCGTTGACGATCGCCGCGAAGGCGATCCAGCCGCCATTGCGCTTGCGAACGTAGCCGGCGATCCCGCAGACGGATCGTGGGTTGTCCAGCGTGCCGGTCTTCAGCGCCACGCGGTCGAGCCACGGCGTGCCGCCCTGGCGCAGGAACGCGAACGGCGCATCACGCGGCACTACCAGCCCGCCGTAGAACGCAGGGAAACGGCGTGCGTCGTGATACTGGTAGGCGAGCAGGCGCACGAGGTCATTGGCCGAGAGTCGGTTGTCGGTGGTGAGCCCGCTGCCGCTGTAAATGGGCGGCGCAACCAGGGACGCGGGACGGTCCCGGGCCTCGACCCGCTCGATGAAGTCGGACAGCAGGCGCCCGGCCGATGCCAGCGCCTGCGGCGGATGATCATCGATGCTCGCCGCCATGTCCATGGTGAGCACGTCGGCAATGTAATTGTTGGAGAATCGGAGCATGCGCCCGAGTTGTTCGCGCAGACTCAGGCCCTCGACGCCGCCCAGCGGATAGCTGTTGGCCGGCGGCGAGCTGGCGCGAACGACCACCGGGCCCGCGACTTCGACACCGATCTCGCGCAGCGTCTCCTTGAGCAGCAGGCCCGCCCCGAGCGATGGGTTGGACATGGAACGGTATATCGTCTGGTCGTCCCCGAGCGGAACGTCGCCGCCGATCCGCAGCGTGTCGTCGCCGGCAGGGTTCGTGCGCCGCTCGACCCAGAGAGTCTGTCTGCGGCCCCGCGCGACCGTGCGGATCACTCCCTGTACGGCGATGGGCAGCCGGGTAACCCCACAGCCGCGCAAGAGAGCGGCGGAGCCCGGCGCCGTCGGCCTGACGACCACGCACCAGTTGCCGAAATCCACGCCGACCGAGGCGAGCGGCGCGTTGTATGCCGAATCACTGCTCTCGAGCGCGTGGCAGCGGTCCTGGGTCTCACAGGTCACGACGCCGAAGGGCGCCGGATCGACGAAGAGGTCGCCGCTGACGACACCCACCCCCGCTCCGCGCACCTGCGCGGCGAGCTGCCACAGCGACTCGTCGTCGAGCGACGGATCGCCGGCTCCCTGCAGAATGAGATCGCCCGTGACGTGCCCGCGAACGATGGGAGCATTGGCGAGGACGTGTGTCTGGAACATCTTGTCGGCAGGCCAGGTCTGCAGCGCGAGAGCCGCAGTGGTGAGCTTGGTCAGCGAGGCCGGAGTGAGGCGGGTCGTCGCATTGAGCTGCTCGATGACGCTGTTGTGGTCATCGAGGTCAATCGCGGCAGCCGACACGAGGGCTCCGCGCTGCTCGAGCGCGTGCAGCGAGTGCCACTGCGCCTGCGCTGGAAGCGCGGTGGCGGCAGCGGCGGCGAAGAGGATCGGCGGTAGGATCCCGGAGCGGGAAAGCAGTGAGCGGCGCACCATCAGGCGGGAAATTATGGCATCCCGGCGCGGCTCACGCCCGAGGAAAGTCAAGGAAGAGTGAAGTGGAACGCCGCGCCGCGATCCGCCTCTCCCTCCGCCCAGATGCTGCCGCCGTGACGCTCGATGATGCGCCGCGCGATCGAGAGGCCCACACCCGTGCCTTCGAAATCCTTCGCGGCGTGGAGGCGCTGGAAGATGCCGAACAGCCGCTCGGCGCGGCGGGGATCGAAGCCCGCGCCGTTGTCGCGAATCGAGTACAGCTTGTGCCCGGCACGCCGCTCCCCGGCGATATCGATGAGCGCATGCTCGCGCCGGCGCGTGAATTTCAGCGCGTTGGCGACGAGATTCACCCAGACCTGGCGCAGCAGTGACGGATCCGCCTCCGCCGGCGGAAGCTCACCGATCCTGATGTCGATCTCGCGTGCCGCCTCGGCGGCGCGCAGCTCGCCGGCGATCTCCTGCACCAGTCCGCGCATGTCGACCGGCTGCTTCTGCAGCGGCTCGCGGCCGAGGCGCGAGAGGCGCAATAGATCCTCGATCAACTCGCTCATCCGGGATGCCTGGGCGGAGATGGCCTCTATGTGCTGGCGCGCTTCGAGCGGAACGCCAGCGCCGAAATCCTCCTGCACCACGTGCAGCAGGCCATCGATCGTGCGCAGCGGCGCGCGCAGGTCATGCGATACGGAGCCGCTGAACGCCTCGAGCTCGCGGTTCGCCACCTCGAGCTCGCGATTGGCTGTTTCGAGCTCCACGGTCCGCAGCGACAGCCGCTCGAGCAGAGCCGCGTTCTCGCGGCGCAATCGCAGCATGGCCTGGGTGCGCGCCAGGACGCGCAGGATCACCCGCAGGTCGAAGGGTTTGAGGATGTAGTCGAGTGCGCCGGCCTTCATCGCCTCCACCGCGGTCGCGATGGTGCCGTGCCCCGTCATGACGATCCCGGCGAGCCCCGGGTCGATCTCCCTGGCGGCATTGAGGAAAGCGATCCCGTCCATGCCGGGCATGGTCAGATCCGTCAGCACGATGTCGAATGCGCCGTTGCGCAGCTCGCCGAGCGCCACCCTGGCGCCGGTGAATCCCTTGACGGAATAGCCCTCGTCCTCGAGCGTGTGGCACAGCGCCTCGACCTGCGCCACCTCGTCGTCGACCACCAGCAGCCGATTGATGACCTCGCTCTCCATCCAGCAGCCGAGCATACGCCAGACGACCCCGAGCCTCACCGGCTCCTGAACATATTTGGGAAATTGGCGCGCCCGGAGAGATTCGAACTCCCGACCTCATGGTTCGTAGCCATGCGCTCTATCCAACTGAGCTACGGGCGCGCCGTGTGGTACCGGGCGCTGGGGCATGGAAGGCCATTGAGGAAACGGCCACCCTGCGCCGGGCCGCGAATCCTAGCACGCCTTTGCGCCGGGAGTCGAGAACGCTGGCTTGAGCGTAGCCGTCACTCGATTGCAGGGCGCACGGCGATTGGCTAGGGTGCGGGTCCGGCAGCCCGTCAAGAAGCAACTCGAGCAAGGGGACCCGCCAATGGTCAGAGCATTCTTTGTGGGTGTGATCGTGACGATCCTCGCCGCCGCGGCGTGCATCTATCTCCTTCTGGCCAAGGGTGTGATTCCCGCCAGCGCCGATTCCGGACCCCTGCCGCTCGAAAGCTGGGCGGCGCGAACATCGCTGCACGCGGCCCTTACCGAGGACGCGCCGAGGACCGCGAATCCGGTGCCGCTGACCGACGCCAACCTCATCGCCGGCATCCAACTCTACGGCCAGCACTGCGCCATCTGTCACGGCACCGCGGCCGGCGACGCTTCGACCAGCCCGGTTGCCAAAGGCCTGTACCCGAAGCCGCCGCAACTCGCCACCGATGGCGTCGAGGACGATCAGGAAGGCGCGACCTACTGGAAAATCGCTCACGGCATACGCTGGACAGGCATGCCGTCATGGAAGGCGACCCTGTCGGATCAGGAGATGTGGACCGTCGCTCTCTTCCTGAAGCACATGGATAAGCTGCCGCCCGCCGCACTGCAGGCATGGCAGGCGGTCAAGAACTGAGCGCGTCGATTATCGATCCTCAGAGCGGTTCTTTCGATCCTCACAGTAGCTCTATCGGTCCTCAGGGCAGCTCTATCGATCCTCAGAGCGGCTCGCGGGCCGGCGGTCCGGCGAGCGCACGTTCGAGCGCTGGAAGATCGACCGGCTTGACGAGATGATCGTCGAAACCCGCGGCGTATGCGCGCCGCGAGTCTTCCGCCTGGCCGTAGCCGGTCAGTGCGACGAGGCGCAAGCCGTTGAGCCGTGGCATCGCGCGCAGCCGCGCTGCGAGCTCGTAACCATTGATCTCTGGAAGACCGATGTCGAGGAGCGCCACATCGGGCTTGAAGGTCTCGATCAGTGTCAGAGCCTCCTTCGCGCCATACGCGACTTGCGTCTCGTGACCGCGAAAGGCGAGCAGCATGGAGAGTGAATCGGCGGCGTCGGCGTTGTCGTCCACTATCAGCACGCGCCGGGAACCTATTTCAACATCCTTGCCGTCTGCTGCAGACGGCCCCGGCCGGGCGATCCGCGGCAATCGGATCTCGAACTTCGATCCGCGGCCGATCCCATGGCTGTGGCCGCGGACTTCGCCGCCATGCATTTCCACCAGTCGCTTCACGACGGCCAGCCCGATCCCCAGGCCGCCCTGCGAGCGATCGAGCGTACGGTCGCTCTGTACGAAAAGATCGAAAATCTGTGGCAGCAGCTCGGGGGCGATGCCCGTCCCATTGTCGGCGATCTCGATGACGGCGCTTGCCTCATCCGTCGAGGTCTGCACGCGAATTTCGCCGCCGGGCTGCGTGTACTTGACCGCGTTCGCAAGCACGTTGGCGACGCATTGCACCAGGCGTGTACTGTCGCCGTCGACGTAAAGGGGCTCGTAACTGGCCGCGAAGAGCGACAGTTTGTGCCGTTTCTCGCGCAGCTGCGGCTCGATCGTCTCGATCGCCTGCGCGATGACCGCGGCGAGATCCACCGGTCTCTTCTGCAGTTGAATGCGCCCTTGCGTGATGCGGGACACATCCAGGAGGTCGTCCACGAGCCGCGTGAGCTGAGTGGCCTGGCGCTTGATCATGCCGATGGCGGCTTGCGTCCGCGCGTCTTCGCCGACGGTGCGCGCCAGCAACTCCCCGGCGATGGCGATCGGTGCCAGTGGATTGCGCAGCTCGTGCGCCAGCATCGCGAGGAACTCGTCCTTCCTGCGGTTGGCCTCATCGAGCGCCTCCTCGATGCGCTTGCGCTGCTCGATCTCGCGCTGTGACGCCTGATGCAGCCGCGCGTTCTCGAAGGCCACCGCCGCCTGGGCCGAGATGGCACCTACGAAGTGCTCAGCGCGCTCGTCGAACGCGCCCGGATCGGGATGACCGAAAAACATGCCGCCGAGTACCTGACCCGACGCCGTCTTCACCGGCACGGCGAGATAGCTGCGCACGGGCAGGTGTCCGGGAGGCATGCCGCTGTAGGGCGGATTGTGCCCATAGCGCGGATCGATTGTGATGTCCGGGCTGCGGACCGCTTCCCCCCGGAACGTCGGGCCGAACACTCCCGTGTTGCGCGGTTGCGGAAAATGGTCGAAGGCTTCGCGCGGCGCGCCGGAAAGCGTGTACAGCCTGAACCACTCGCCTTTCTCGTCCTGGACGTTGTAGAAAAAGGCGCCAAACGCCGCGCCTGAAATCTCGGTGGCCGCATCGGTCGCGATCTGCACGACCCGTTGGGTATCCAGCTGCGCAGCGACCAGATGCTGACTGAGCTTCCCGAGCAGCTCGCGCACTCGCGTTTCCTCGCGCAGCCGCTCCTCGGCGCGTTTGCGGGTGGTGATGTCGATGGCGGTCCCGATCACACGCACGCACCTGCCGCTGCCGTCGAAGATTCCGCGTCCCTTGGCGGCGACCCAACGGACCAGGCCGTCTTCTTTGCCGATCGTCCGGTATTCAACGTCGTAGACCGCGCGCCTCTCGGGGTCGTGCGCCGCCTCGAACGCCTCCCTCGTAGGCTGGCGATCGGCCGGATGCAGCCCCGCATAGAAATCAGCCATCGACACGGGCACATCCGCTGAGATGCCGAACATGGCCTTCACCCGCGGCGGCCAGAACATCGCGCCGGTGATCAGATCGACGTCCCAGAGGCCTACCTCCGCCGCTTCGGTCGCGAGCCGCAGCTGCTGTTCCCGTTCCCGAAGCGCCTCTTCGGTCTCCCTGCGCATTTGCGTCAACTCGAGCAACGCGCCGACGCGCGCCAACAGTTCGCGCGCGGAGAACGGCTTCACGAGGTAATCGTCGGCCCCGGCATCGAATCCTTCGACGCGGGACTCCTCGCCCGCGCGCGCGGAAAGGAGGATGACGGGGATGTCGCGCAAGTGACGATCGGCTCGCAAGGCCCTGACCAGCGCGAGTCCATCGACCCGTGGCATCATGATGTCGGAGAGAACGAGGTCAGGCCGCTCGCGGCGCACCGCTTCGAGCGCTTCCTCCCCATCCGCGGCGACACGCACTCTGTAGGACGGGGAGAGAAGATCACGGACGTAGGCGCGCATATCGGCGTTGTCATCCGCGAGCAGGATGCGGGAGCCGGCAGTACGGGCAAAACGCTGATCCGCCGAGCGCGCCGGATGTTCGGTCACAGCCGGTAAGCGCGCGAAGGTGTCATCCGTCGCGGCGGGGATGCTCCGCAGCGCTTCCTGTACGAATGCTTGCGCGCCAATGGCGGTGGACACCGCCGAACGCGCTGCCTTGATGCGGTCGGGAGGCAGATGCTCGGCGCCAAATGGCAGTGTTACGCGGAAGGTCGTCCCGCTGCCTGCCTTGCTCGTCGCGCAAATCGTTCCTCCTTGAAGTTTCACGAGCTCCTGTACCAGCGCCAGTCCGATTCCCGAGCCCTCCTTTGTGCGCCCCGCGGCACCTTCGACGCGATGGAACCGCTCGAAGAGACGCGGCAGCTCGTGCTCCGGGATACCCACGCCCGTGTCGCAAACCTCGAGCACCGCGTGCTGCGCGTGCCGCTGCAGCCGAACGAGCACTGTCCCCTGGAGCGTGAATTTGAACGCATTCGAGAGCAGATTGAGTACGATCTTCTCCCACATCTCCCGATCGACATACACCGGCTCGCCGAGCTCGGCGCATTCCACTGTGAAAGTCAGTCCGGCGCGTCCCATGGCCGAGCGGAAGGTGCTCGCGAGGTCGGCGGTGAGGGCCGTGAGATCCGTCTCCTCGAACGAGGCCTGCATGCGTCCACCTTCGACGCGCGCGAAATCGAGCAGACTGTTGACGAGCTTGAGCAGCCGCAGCGAATTGCGGTGCGCGAGCTCCAGTTGGTCGCGCACACCCGGAGGTAACTGCGGGTTGGCGGCCGCGTCCTCGATGGGCCCGAGCATCAACGTGATCGGGGTGCGGAACTCGTGGCTTATATTCGAGAAGAACGTCGTCTTCGCGCGGTCGATCTGCGCGAGCGCCTCCGCGCGACGGCGCTCCGCCTCGATGGCCTGCGCATCGGCAATGGTCGCCGCAATCTGTCGGGCGACCAGGTTGAAGAACGTCCGGTACGGCTCATCGAGCGCCCGGCGCGGGCTTACGCCCGCGATGAGGAAGCCGGCCGGCCGCTCGCCGCCGGATCCTTTGAGAGGCAGCATGATTGCGTACCGCACGAGGTCCGGCCACGCTCCGGTGCACACTTGCATCCCGGCCGCGGCCAGGTCGACGATCTGCTGCTCGGCGCCGCTCGATAGAAGCGCGTCCATCGGCCATCTGGCGTCGGAGCTTGTCAGGACGGGCGGCAGGACGCGCTCGGAGGGACCGCGGGTCTGCGCCACGCAGCGCGCGCTCTGCGGCTCGCGATCCAACAGATAGAGGGCTGCGAAGGGCATGCCGAGCGTATGCTCGTCGAGTACCTCGCAAGCCCCGCGACAGCTGTCCTCGACACCGGTTGCGCCGACCGCGCGTGCGGCGAGATCCCGCAGGATACGGAGGCGGCGTTCGCCGACCACGCGATCCGTCACCTCCGTCACTACGCAAAGCATGCCGGCGATATGACTCTCGTCATCGTAGACCGGGCTATACGAGAAAGTATGGTAGGTCTCCTCCGGGAAGCCGCTGCGCTCGAGGAAGAGGAGCAGCGCCTCATCCCACGTCGCGCGCCCGTGCTCGAGCACCTGTCTGATGCGCGGTCCGATGTCCGGCCAGATCTCCTCCCACACCTTGTCGGAACAGGCGCCGAGCGCCCAATCCCGCTTGATCCCGAGGGTCGGGAGGTAGGCGTCGTTGCAGAAAAAAGTGAGGTCAGGACCCCAGAGCATCCACATCGCGTAGCGCGAATCGAGCATCACGCGCACGATGGTCTTGAGCGATTGCGGCCACCCGGCGGGCGGCCCGAGCGGCGTCTGCGTCCAGTCGAGCCCGCGCATGCGCTCGCCCATCTCGCCTCCTCCAGCGAGGAATTCGGCCATCTGCTTTTCGCCGAGCTCGAGCGCGGCCGCGGCAGGGCCGATCGTTGGAGACATCTTCACCTCATGGTAGCCCCGGCGCCCACGCGGGTAAGGGCCTGCCTTCTGTCAGTTTTCGCCCGGGATATCCCGATCCCGGTGCGTCGCCAGCCCGACCCGGTGTGTCGCACGATTATGGACCATCCCGATCTCTCTGTGGACGGCGCCGCTGGCTCGGCTCGAGGCTCCGCTCGTGCGCTGTTCCGGTCAAGGCAGCGGCAAAGTGTGTCTGTCGTTGCCCCTCGGCATCGGTCATTCTCGGCACCACGGAGGACCCCATGAATCATCGAGCCATCAACTTCCTGCAGAAGTTCGAGCTGTTCGCGGAGAAGTGGCAGCCCAAGGTCATCGCTGAGATGAACGACTACCAATTCAAGCTCGCGCGGATCGACGGCGATTTCGTCTGGCATGATCACCAGGACACAGATGAGACCTTCGTGGTCCTCGAGGGGACATTGCGCCTCGACTTCGAGGATGGCGCGGTGCGTCTGACCGCCGGGGAGATGTTGGTCGTTCCGAAGGGAGTTCGGCACAAACCCTGTGCGGAAGGAGAGGTGAAGCTGCTGTTGATAGAGCCGCGCGGCGTCGTCAACACCGGTCACGAGGGCGGCGAGCGGACGGCGCCCAACGACGTCTGGATCTGAAGGTCCGCGCATGGAAGATCGACACCTCGGCGCCTATACCCTCTCCGACAATCCCGACCGACTCGACCCGCGCGCGATCCATGCGTACCTGACGCGGTCATATTGGTCGGCCGGCATCCCCTTCGAGCTGGCCGCGCGGGCGGTGCGGGGCTCGCTGTGCATCGGCGCTTACGATGTCGCCGGCGCACAGGTCGGCCTCATCAGGCTGGTCTCTGACTATGCGACCTTCTGCTATGTCTGCGACGTGTACGTACTCGAGGAGCATCGCGGACAGGGCTTGTCGAAGGCGATGATCGCGATGGCCGTGGCCCACCCGATGCTTCAGGGGCTACGCCGCTGGAGTCTGGTGACGAGCGATGCGCATGGACTCTACCGTCAGTTCGGCTTCACGCCCGTCGCGCGGCCCGAGCGCCACATGGAACGTGTCGACCCTGATATCTATCGGCAGAATCTCCCGCCTTAGCCGGGAGATCAGTGGCCTTGGTGCGCCGCTCACCCGTCGTCCCCGTCCGGCTCGAGGGCGCCGCGCAGGATCCGCAGGCCGCGGCCGATCGTGCGGCGATCCTGCTCGGACAGCTTGCTCAGCGCCTCGATCAGCGGCTGGGCAGTCAGGCGCGGAGCCTGGTGCTGCATGAACTGCCGTACCATCGGGGTCACCGCGATGCGCGTCAGTCTGCGGTCGGCTTTATCAGAGCTCCGTGCGACCATCCCCTTGGCCTGCAGGCGATCGACGATGCCGGAAACCGTGCTATGGCTCAGCGATACCCGCGCGCAGAGGTCCTTCAAGCTCACTCCCTCGGAGTGAAAGAGCACCTGCATCACGATGCGCTGCGGAGCGGTCAGCTGGCCCCGGGCGTATTCGGCATCCAGCGGGCGCCGCAAGGCGTGACGGATCTCGCGCAAGTCGAGCTCGATCGAATGCGCGAGGGAGTCGATGTCGCGGTCGCGATCGCGGGCCAAAGCGCTCCTTAGAGGACGTACGGGACGATCGCGCCGCGAACCTCGCGGCGGTAGGCTGCGTAGCGATCGCCGAAATTGCTCATGAGCAGGCGCTCCTCCGACCGGGCCTTCAGCGAGAACCCCACTGTGACGAGCGGCAGCGCCAGCAGGTCTCGAATCTGACCGAACGCGATGGCCGTGCCGATCGCGGCGATGAGCGTGCCAGTGTAGATCGGGTGGCGGACCAGTCCATAGGGCCCGGTGCGAATGAGCTCGTGATCCTGCTTGATGGTCGCCGTTGCGCTCCAATTCTGCCCCAGGTAGAGCCGCGCCACGATGGAAAATACGGCGCCCAAGGCGGCGAGCGTGATGCCCAGGCGAGCGAGTCCGGCCAGCGCTGGCAGGTAGCGCGCATCGAGCAGCGCGATCTTCGGAGCCTCGGCGAAGAGGAGTTGCGCGGCGCACGCCAGGATGAGCAGCTCCCCCATGCGCGAGCCGGAGTCAGAGACCCGCGCGATCGGCTTGAGCCGGAACGCGGTGAGCAGCCAGACCCCGCCGTACACCAGCCAGATTGCCATGGTGATTTCGCGCGTGTTCTCGAGCATATGGGCACCCTCGCTTCGCCGTGAATCCGGCAATAAGTCGTAGACGACGCGTCGTATACGACTGACTATAGACCGAGAGCGTGCGCTCATCAAGGGCACGGAGTCTCCAGTCCGTGGCTTACCGTCGAGCCAGCGTCACCGGCTGTTGAAAAGTCGCGTGTCTGGAGAGCGCAGACGAAGCGGCGCAGTGCTAAGATCCTGCGAAAGAAGACACATCCGGATGGCACCTAGGGGGTGCCATTCGATGCGCAGAGCCGCAGCGCCGGCTCGCGGGCATTGAGCACGGTCGCGACTCGCAGCCACGTTCCGGAGCCAGGTATTCGATGATGATCGACATCTCTCCCACCGCTGAGGAAGCTGGCGCTGCCGCGCCGGCCCCCGCCGATGAAGCCGGCAACGAACCGTTGCGGGACATCGCGTCAGCCCCGGAGATGCCCCTCGACTTCGCTCGGAACATGAACATCGAGCGCTCGATGGCGCACATGGCGGCAATCGTCGAGAGCTCCGATGACGCCATCATCAGCAAGACACTCGACGGCGTGATCCGGTCCTGGAATGCGGGCGCGCAACGTCTCTTCGGCTACACCCCCGAGGAGGCGATCGGCCGACCCATCACGATCATCGTTCCCCCGGAGCTTCTCGAGGAGGGGAAGCGGATTCTCGCAACGCTCCGCCGCGGCGAACGCATCGAGCATTTCGAGACCACCCGGGTCACCCGACACGGCCGCCGCCTGGACATCTCGCTCACCGTATCGCCGATACGCGACGCGTCGGGCGTCGTCATCGGCGCATCCAAGATTGCGCGCGACATCACGGAGCGTAAGCGCAGCGATCTGCTGCTGCGCGAGGCTTACGCTGATCTTCAGGCGCGTACCGCGGAGCTGGCTCGCTTCAACACCGCCGCTGTCGACCGGGAGAACCGGATCGTCGCCCTGAAGCACGAGGTCAACGCGCTCCTCGCGCGCCTCGGAGAAGCGCCCGAGTACGCCCTGGACGCCAAGGAGAGGGAGAGCCGGGTTCCCACGCTCGCCTACTTCCGGGACCCTGCGCCGGCGGATTACAGCAGACCGACGGAAGAGCTCGTTCCCCTGGAGTCCATCCTGCTCACCGAGCAGCTGCACCGGCGGCCGAGCCGCTCACCCGATCGCGAGGCCGAGAATCGAGCCCTTGCCACGCTCGCGCAAACGCTCGCGGAATCCCCGGAGATCATCTTCCAGGTTCTTACGGATACCGCGCGCGAGCTGTTGCGTATTGGCTCGGCGGGTATCAGCCTGCTGACGAAAGATGGCCGGCGCTTCTGCTGGGCAGCCATCACAGGTGAATGGTCGGCGCATGTCGGTGGCGGTACGCCGCGCGACTTCGGACCGTGCGGCGACGTGCTCGATTGCAACGCTCCCTTGCTCTTCACTCATTGGGAGCGTCGCTATCCCTACCTCGCAGCCGCGACGCCCCTTGCCGAGGAGGGCTTGCTCGTGCCGTTCCATTTGGACGGGAAAGCGGTCGGCACCATCTGGGCGATAACCCACGACCTCGACCGCAAGTTCGATCCGGAGGACCTGCGGCTATTGCAGAATCTGGCGCGGTTCGCGTCCGCCGCCTACCGGGCCGTCAACATGTTGGGTGCCGTCGGAGAGCGGCGCGCGGCGCTCTCCCTCCTGGAGGATGCGGTTCAGGCCCGCGCGCTCGCCGAAGACTCTCTGGCGAGGCTGCGCGACAGCGAGCAGCTGCTGCGGCGCAGCGAGGAAGCGCTGCGCGACGCGGATCATCGCAAGGACGAGTTCCTGGCGCTGCTCGCACACGAGCTGCGCAATCCGCTCGCGCCCATCCGCTATGCGCTGGCTGCCAACCGCAAGGGGGAGCGGACGACCCAGCAGCGGCGGTGGGCCGATGAGATCATGGAGCGGCAGGTCAGCCACATGAGCCGCCTGCTCGATGATCTGCTCGACATCTCGCGGATCACTCGTGGGACCCTGGAGTTGAAGAAGGCGCCGGTCGAGCTCACCTCGGTGCTCGGCACCGCGATCGAGACCGCGCGGCCCCTGCTCGATGCGAAGCAGCACAGCCTGACGCTCGACTTTCCGCGCGAGGCGGTTCGGCTCGAGGCGGATGCGGTGCGCCTGGCACAAGTGTTCTCCAATCTGCTGATCAATGCGGCAAAGTACACCGATCCGCACGGGAAGATTCACCTCGAGGCCGGCCGACAGGGCGGCGACATCGTCGTATCAGTACGCGACAATGGCATCGGAATATGTCCGCAGATGATGCCGAGGTTGTTCACGATGTTCACTCAGGCCGACGGCACCCAGGGAAGGACCGAAGGCGGCCTTGGGGTCGGCCTGGCACTCGTGCGCGGCGTGGTCGCGCTCCACGGCGGCTCCGTGCAGGCGCACAGTCAGGGGCTTGGGTGTGGCAGCGAATTCACCGTCAGACTACCTCTCAGGGAGTCTGCGTCGGACGAGCAGCAACGCGACCGCGACATGGACCTCACTCCGGGTGTCGGAATGAGGATTCTGATCGTCGATGACAATCGTGACGCCGCGGATACCTGCGCTGCATTGCTCGAGCTCTCAGGCCATCATGTCCAGACGGTCTATACAGGGTGCGACGCATTGAACCGCGCGGCCGCATTCCGACCGCACGCCATACTGCTCGATATCGGCCTGCCCGACCTGGATGGCTATACTGTGGCGAAGCACATCCGGGCGACCACGTGGGGACGTCAGGCATTGCTGATCGCCGTGACGGGCTGGGGCCAGAGCGAAGACCGACGCCGCGCTCACGAGGCCGGATTCGATCATCACTTGGCAAAACCGGTCGCAGCGGAGGCACTGGAATCGGCTTTGCAGTTGATCGACGGAATGGCAGCCAAGCCGGGAGCCGAGAGGCGCCGCTGACGAACCGGCACGCCGCGGTCAATTCTCTCCGGCGGCGGTTACAGCCGTTCGGTGGTAGCTCTCCGGCGGGCCGAGGTAACTCGCCGGAACGGTCGGCTCGGCGCTCACGGCCATGCCCGGCAACACCGGCGCATCGGGATTCGCAAACGCCACCACCAGCTTCTCGAGCACCACGCCCGGATCGATCATGCGGAACTTCAACGTATGGTATCCCGGCGATGCAATCTGCAGCATCGTAGTCAACTTCCGCACGCCGTCGCTCACGGCAGTCGCCCAGGCCTGCTGAGACGTGTCCGCGAGCGCATCGACGACTACCGGCGCCTGGTCATCGAAGGACACCGCATAGCGCAGACCGCGTCCCGGCACGAAGTTCAGGGTCGGCGCCAGGATCGCCCGGACGCTCACCTTTCCGGTGTCGAACAGATACATCCTGTATTCCAATGTGGGTGCCGCGTGCGGCGGCAGCAGGCTCTGCGCAGTGACCGGGAAGACTGTCATCGCTGACAGAGTCTCGCCATAGTCCGGAATCTCGGCCCACCGCGCACCGGCCGCCGTGGTCTCGCCGGTGAAGTGCGCAGCGTCAATCGAGACGTAGTGATTCGCCTCCACGAATCCATCCAGCGTCCCAGGCACTGGCGTCCTCGGCTTGAAAGCAGTTACGTCTACCGTTACCGACTTTCCGCCCTTCTGCCGGATCACTATGGAGCCGTCGTTCCGCCCCGCAGAGACCTTATGCCAATCGATGCTCACCTGCAGAGGCTGCTCTTCACGCACCGTTCCGGAAGTCGAGCTCAACTGGATCCAAGGCCGGTCTGCCGTCACGGCCCAGTCGAACGGCTGATCGCCGCGGTTGAAGATGCTGATGGGCCGGGATTGCCGATTGAAATCATCGAATGCGGGCAATCGCAGCCGCATGGGCAGAAGGTTCCTGTCGGCGGCGAAGGTCGAACCCTGCGCAGCGACCGCCATGTGCCCGCCGGCGAGCGGCTGAACCTGAGTCACCGGCGGCATCGCGTTCACCGGAGGCTCATTCCAGTATGTGTAGCCGATGTGGGTCTGATCCATCATGTGATTCCATTTGCCGTGCGCCAGTACGTGGTTGTATCGATACGTCAGCGCCGCATCTTCAGCAAATAGCTTGCGGGCCTTTGCCGCCAGGTCGTTCGCGCTCACCCGCCCCTGGGATGCATCCAATGCGTTCTCGCCCGCGGTGATATACAGCTGGTTGACGACCGCAGAAGCCTTCACCGGATAAAGCACCAGCTCGAAGTACGCATCCCGGTACGCCGCGGGCAACTCCTGGTTCACCTTCTCCGCTTCGTCAGTCAGCGACTGCCACTCGTCATAGACGCGTTGCGCTTCGTCGAAGTCGACCAGGCTGAAAGTGTCAGGCGCCAGCAATTCCGGCTTCCGACGTCCGTTGTACCTCGTATAGGTCGTCAGCAGCCGTGCGATCTCCGCCGCATGCTGCGGCCCGAACTGCTGCGCGGCCCACTGCTCGGTGTAGTGCCGCAGATCGGCCGGGCCGTACCGGGCCGGGCTCCAGGCCATGTCGAGGAAGAAAGAGATCGGCAGCTCCATGGGCTTCAGGTCACCCACGTTGACGACCCAAATGCGCGTCGCCCCGTACTTCCAGGCCAGGTCCATTTGCTCCCAGATCTTCGGGATGTAGTTCGTGTTGAGCCACTTGTACGAGCGTGGGCCGCCCACGTAGTCGAAATGGTAGTAGATTCCGGCTCCACCACTCCGTTTCTGCTCCACCGGTGTCGGCAGCCGTCGCAAGTCCCCCCAGTTGTCGTCGCTCCACAGCAGCGTCACATCGTCCGGGACACGCATGCCGTGCTCGTAATACGTCTGCACCTCCTTGTACAGCGCCCATACTTGCGGCACCTCGGACAGGTTGGGATTCACCGTGTTCCGCAGTATCTTGCGCTGCTCGGCGACGATCTTCTCCAGCAGCGCGATGTTGTCGCGGGTCGACATCGGCGTGTCGCCGTGACCACGCATCCCCAGCGTCACGACCTCCTGGTAGTGCCTGTCGCGCTGCATGCAGTGCCGCCAGAATTCGTCGATCCGCTTCTGGTTGGTCACGTAATCCCACGGTCCATCGCTGCGTTGCCACTCGTTTTCCGCGCACATCATGGGCTCTTCGTGCGAAGTGCTCATCACTATTCCGTACTGATCCGCCAGTTTCGCGTTGAGCGGGTCGTCGGTCGCAAAAGCGCTGCCCCACATTGCCGGCCACAGAAAATTTCCCCGCAGCCGCAGCAGCAGGTCGAACACCTTCGTGTAAAAAAGGTGGTTGTAACCACCGTACTTTGCGTCTACCCACCCGGTCAGCGAAGGGGCCTCGTCATTGAGAAAGATGCCGCGATACTTCACGGCCGGCGGCCCTACGATCCATCGTCCGGCCTGCGTGTACAGCGCGTCGCGGTGCGGTACCGGGACATCGGCCCACCAGTGCCAGGGCGAGACACCGATGCCTGCGGACAGGTCGTAGATCCCATAAATCGTGCCGCGCGGATCGCTGCCGGCAATCACCAAAGCGTGCGCAATACCTGGAACCGGGTGATCCACCACTTGCGTGAGGGTGGCCTCCCACTGACCGCGGATCGCGCCGACGTCGATCGTATGATTGCGAATCAACCGGTCGATCAGGCGACTGCGGCCGATGGTCCCCATCAGGACCACATTCCCCTGTAGCGAACCCACGGCTCCGGTGGATATGGGCCGCACCCCTGTTACGCGCTGGATATCAGAGCGCAACTCCTGCGCCGCGTGGATTACGCCCCAATCGTCGCCGGGATCGACGTACAGCGCTGCCGCGGCTCCATTCTGCACCAACGTCAACCCGCCTGCGGCTGGTGTCGTCGTGATGTATTGCGGCTGACCGATGGCGAAGCTGCGCAGCGGGCAAGCGAGGACCAGGAAAATCAGGAGCCATGCGCGAGGTGCGAAGACCACTTGAACTCACCATTTTTTGTTTGCTACCCGAACAATATAAGGCAAGCATACGGGATCCGATGCCTGGGGGCGACCGAGCGCTCGATTTCGGCGCCGACTCGTGTGCCCAGGCGGACCGCGGCGATCACACGCGCGCTAGACTTCCTGCTCACGCGCGGTCGATTATTCCCGACCGGCCGCGCGCCGCAGGGGGGTCAGGCATGTCGAAGGGTCATTCCACGCTCTATTCCGTCGCACTATGCGCCGCTTGGCTGCTGAGCGCTGCTGCCGCCATGGCCCGGCCATCCGCGAAGCTGGAGTCCCGCATCCTGCCGCCGCCCGCCACCCCGGCTTCGGCCCAGTTGCCCTACATCAAGGTGCCGTCCGGCCGAATCGCGCTCACCCACGTGCGCGTCATCGATGGTACGGGGCAGCCGGCACAGGCGGACCGCACGATCGTCATTGCGGATGGCAAGATCACATCCGTAGCGCCCGCAACGGCACCGCTTCCGCCGGATGTCCGGGTGCTCGATCTTTCCGGCTACACCGTGCTGCCCGGCATCGTCGGCATGCACGACCATCTCTTCTACATCGCCCGTCCGGACCTCGATGCAGCGGGTAAGAGCGAGCCGCCGCTGATGGTCCCGGAGATGGCGTTCTCGGCGCCGCGCCTCTATCTGGCGAACGGCGTCACGACCATCCGGACCACGGGCAGCATCGAGCCCAACACCGATCTCAATCTCAAACAGATGATCGATGCGGGAAAAATTCCCGGCCCGCACATGGATGTGACAGGGCCGTATCTGGAGGGGCCGGGATCGCCGTTCATCCAGATGCATATGCTCAAGGATGCCGATGACGCCCGACGCACCGTTGCCTTCTGGGCCGACCGAGGGGTCACCTCGTTCAAAGCCTACATGTACATCAACCGCGCGGAGCTCAAAGCGGCGATCGAGGAGGCGCACCGCCGCGGACTGAAGATCACCGGTCATCTCTGCGCCGTCACATACCGCGAAGCGGCGGCACTCGGCATCGATGACCTCGAGCACGGATTCTTCGTCAATACCGAGAACGATCCCGGCAAGACGCCCGACTCCTGCACCAAAAGCGATGGCGAGGACACCCTGGCCGCGATGGATCCGAACGGGGCCGCGGCCAAGTCCCTCATCGCGGACCTGGTAAGCCATCACGTTGCGGTGACATCCACGCTGCCTGTCTTCGAGCAGCGCGTGGCCGGCCACGCGCCCTTGTGGCCGCAGGCGATGGCGGCCCTCACGCCGGAGGCACGCGAGGCGTACCTGTACGCGCGAAATCTCGCCTTCAATGCGCCCCCGGAAACGCGCGCTCGCAACGCGACGGCTTTCCAGCACGGCCTGGCCATGGAGCGTGCCTTCGTCGCCGCCGGCGGCCTTCTGCTCGCGGGCCCTGATCCGACCGGTAACGGCGGCGTCGTTCCCGGGTTCGGCGATCTGCGCGAGATCGAGCTGCTGGTCGAAGCCGGCTTCAGCCCGGAGCAGGCGGTGCGAGTCGCCACCCTGAACGGCGCGACTTACCTCGGCCTGCAGGCACGGATCGGCTCGATTGCACCGGGCAAGGACGCGGACCTGTTGGTCGTGAAGGGCGATCCTTCGCGGACGATCGCCGATATCCGGAATGTGGAGTTTGTGTTCAAAGACGGCGTCGGCTACGACCCGGCGGCGCTCCTGCAATCGGTACGCGGCCGCTACGGTGAGTACTGACGCGCCTGTCGAGCTTTAAATCCACCGCGCCCTTCCACAGAGCGGTACGACCGAGCTCTGCAAGAGTCGGAAGCAGGTCAGCGATCGTCAGCACGGGATTTCCCTCCAGCGCGCCCGCCTTGCCGGCGAATCGCGCCGCTCCATACGGGATCAGGAGCTCCGGCTCGCTCGCTTCACCGGCGTAGAGCAGGATCTCGCCCGCTCTCGGCGCGCTCATCGCGTTCTCGGGTGCGAGACACTGGCCGTCAGGCCACGCATCGCCCAGGGGTGCCCAAAGCGCCTCGCCACTCCAGCGGGCATGTATGACCGTGCCGCGATAGGGAAGCATGCTCAGCAAGCGCTCGCACGAGCACGGCGCCAGATCGCGGCGAAGAGTTGCGGAGAATCGTGCGGTTCCGATCTCGAGGTCCAGCACGGTGGTTTCCATGGGCATCGAACGGCACGCTATCGTCACGGAGCCCGAACATAGCCTGGCGGCGACGCAGCCGTATTGGACGCAATCAAGGCGGAACGGAATGCCGCTCCAGCCGCCGCTCCAGATGACGCTTCACGTCCGGCCATTCAGCAACGAGGATGCTGTAGATGTGCGAGTCCCGCACGGTGCCGTCCTTGCGCATCTTATGGTGGCGGATCACGCCATCCTTCTTCGCCCCCAACGCCTCGATCGCCTTTTGCGAGCGGAAATTGAAGTTGTCCGTCCGCAGGCCCACCACCTTGCAACCGAGTGTCTCGAACGCGTGCGTGAAAAGCATCAGCTTGCACGTAGTATTGACGTGCGTCCTTTGCCAACTCTTCGAATACCAGGTGTAGCCGATCTCGACGCGATCGATCTCCGTCACGATATCGTGATATCGGGTGCTGCCGATGACCTCGCCCGATACGAGGTCGCGGACCACCCAGGGGAGCATGTGGCCCGCCTCGCAGCCGCGCAAAGCCGCGGCCACGTACGCCTCTGCCTCATGAGGCTCCGGCACGACGGTGAACCACAGCTCCCAAAGCTGGCCGTCCGCGGCCGCCTTGCGGAGCGCGGCCACGTGCTCTTCGCTCATCGGCTCGAGCCGGACCGATCCCCGCTCGAGGACGATTGGCGTCGGAGTTTCCATCTATTCTGCTATTATCAGTGTCCTGACACGATATCAGGGTACTGATAACATGGTCAAGGATTCCCGCGCCGGCCTGCCGCGCCTGCCTGTCGTCGGCGAGGCGAGGCGCGGCCCCGAAGGCTACCTCACGTATCTGCTGCGGCAAGCGAACGCGTCCGTGCGGCTGGCGCTCGATCGCGCACTCGCGAAGGAAAACATGACCTATCCGCAGCAGTCCGCCCTGACGATGATTCGCGCTTATGAGGCCATCTCGGCCGCCGACCTGGCGCGATTGACGATGCTGACGCCGCAGACGGTCAACGGGATCGTGCGTGCGCTGGAGACGCGTGGCGCCATCAGGAAGGAGCCGGATCAGATCAACGGGCGCATCCTGCGATTGATCATCACCGAGGAAGGGCTGGCGCTGAACAAACGCTGCCGCGCCCTGACGGCGCCCATCCAGGGTGCACTGAAGGCCAAGATGAGCGCAAACGCCGAGGGCGCCATCCGTCGATGGCTGGTCGATGTCGCCGAGGCGTTTCTGGAATAGGACGGACCGCGCGCAAGTACCCGTCCCTCGTAGGTACGTCGATTGCTGGCAGCGCGGCTTCCACGGAGGTCATCCAGTGCAGCATCCCGACGTCGAGACCTCTTCCGCAGGGTATGCGCGGCGCTTTGCAGGACCGGCTGGGCGCTACCTTCTCCAGATCCAGGAATACGCGCTGATCCACACCCTGCGTGACTGTCCACCGGGACGCGCATTGGATGTGGGCGGCGGCCACGGACAGCTCGTGGATCCCTTGCGCTCCCTCGGTTGGGCGGTCACGGTGCTCGGCAGCAGCGAGGAATGCGGCCACAATCTTCGCGTCCTGCACGGGAAGCACCATTGCGAGTTCGTCTGTTCCAACATCCTCCAGCTGCCTTTTCCGGATGCGAGCTTCGAGCTCGTCACCTCCGTGCGCCTGCTGTCTCACGTGGAGGATTGGGAACGATTTCTGGGCGAGCTGTGCCGCGTTTCGGCCCGGTGGGTCGTCGTCGACTATCCGAGTACCGCCGGCGTCAACGCGCTGACACCGCTTCTCTTCAAGGTCAAGAAGAGACTCGAGGGTAATACCCGTACTTATCGCAGCTTTTCCGCGGGTGAGCTGAATCGTGTCCTTTCCTCACACGGCTACAGGAAGGGCGCGGTGTCGAAGCAATTCCTGTTGCCGATGGCTCTGCACCGCGCCTGCGGCTCCGCGGCGCCCTTGCGGCTGGCGGAATCCGCCAGCCGAGCGATCGGCCTCACCGCCGCCGCCGGCTCTCCCGTGATGCTGCGCGCGGAGCGGATCCTCTAGGGCGTTCATCCGCGCCGGACGCGCGGCTCTTCACGTGATCGACGAAGGCCCGCAGCTTCGGCATCATCTGCCGGCGGCTGGGGTAATAGAGAAACACACCCGGCGCCACCGGCGCGAACGGCCGCAGCACCTCCATCAGCTTGCCGGCCGCCACCGACTCGGCCGCGACCGGCTCAGGGACTTGTGCCAGCCCCACACCCTTGAGGGCCGCGCCGAGCATGGTGGGAAAGTCATTGGCGATCAGCGGGCCCGATACGGCAATCTCCAGCTCACGCCCCTTGTCATTGAGCGACCAAGGCGCGAGCGCGCCGCTGGAGCGGCGTAGCCTCAGGCACGCGTGCTCGCGCAAATCGTCCGGGCGCTCGGGGCGTCCGCGGTGCGCGAAGTACGCGGGAGCCCCGACGACGATCAGGCGAAATGGCGGTGACAGGCGCACGGCGACCATATCGGTGGCAATGAACTGCCCCAGCCGGATGCCGGCGTCGAATCCCTGCGCCGCCAGGTCGACCAACTTCTCGCTGACGGCGATCTCCACTTCGACCGCGGGATAAGCCTCGCAGAAGGATGCGATCAGCGGCTCCAGCAGAATCGACACCACGGCGCGCGGCACGGACAGGCGCAGCAGTCCCTCCGGCCGCTGTCCGAGCCCACGCGCCACCTCGCTCGCGGCAACGAGCTCTTCGAATGCCGGCTTGGCACGCGAAAGAAAGCGTTCGCCGGCTTCAGTGAGGCCAACACTGCGGGTCGTACGCAGGAAGAGCGTGGCGCCGAGCCGCGCCTCGAGCGCGCGCACCGCCTGACCGATCGCCGACGGAGTCACTCCCATCTGCGCGGCGGCCTTGCGAAAATTGCGGTGCTGAGCGACGGTCAGGAAAGCTTCCACACCATCGAGCGCCCCGCGCCTCACTGTGAAGTTCTGCTTCATAGCCTGTCCAGATTATCGCGGATAGTCACCCACGGATAGCGGTCGTACATTTGATCGGCACCGACGTCCCCAAGAGGAGCCTGCAATGACCGACGGACTCGAAGGCGTACGCGATCACTATCGCGCCACGGGCCTGACCGAGCGACTGAAGACGACGCTGAATGCGCTGTGGCCTGCGGATCAGCGGCTCCTGCCGGAGCAACTGGGTGCCCTCGACCAGTTCCATACCCGTGGACTCACTGCGACCGCGGAGCTCGCCGCCTTGGCGAGGATCACCGCGGACACGACGGTTCTGGATGTCGGCTGCGGCATCGGCGGGCCGGCGCGCTTTCTGGCCGCGGCCCATGGATGCAACGTCACGGGTGTCGACCTGAGCGAGCCATTCGTGGACGCGGCGCGCTATCTGACCGGACGCACGAGGCAGGGCGAGCGGGTCTCGTTTCGGACAGCCAGCGCTCTGGACCTTCCGTTTCACGACGGGAGTTTCGATACCGTGCTGCTGCAGCACGTGGCCATGAACATCTTCGACCGGCCGCGGCTCTACCGCGAGATCCGGCGCGTGCTCGGGTCAGGTGGCAGGTTCGCGACCTACGACGTCGTGTTGGTCCGTGGCGAGCCGCACTACCCGCTCCCGTGGGCGCGAACCTCCGCCGCGAGTTGTCTCTTGACTGCGGAAGCGACCCGCGCGGTGATCGAAGCGGCCGGCTTCCGCAATCTGGTGTGGCGGGACGACACCGAGGCTGCCAAAGGCTGGTTCGCCGAGTTGCGCTCGTCGGGCCCCCCGCCCCCGCCCAATCTCGGCGTGGTCATGGGACAGGACTTTGCGCAGTTGGCGGCCAATCTGGGGCGAAGCCTCATGCAGGACCGGCTCGGCATCCTGACCGGGGTCTTCGAGGCCGCATCGAGCAATAACTGACGGAGAAGTTCCATGTCGCCGACAGTCATCTTCAACACACATCTCGCTCTCGGCTATGCCGCCTGGCTGCTCTGCTTCGCGGCATACATCTGGCCGCGACTGAAGTCGATGGACCGGATCGCGGCGCAACGCGCCATCGCCACGCTGCACAGCTTTCGCTTCTTTGGGCTCGTCTTCATCCTTCCCGGTGTCGTGGGCGCCGGTCTCCCCGCGGGTTTCGCGCCCTTCGCCGCCTACGGTGACTTCGCGACCGGTCTCTTGGCCATCTTCGCGCTGCTCACTGTACGGATACGCCCGCTCTTCTGGCCGCTCGTGCTGGCCTTCAACCTCGTGGGGGCCGCGGATATCCTCGTCGACTACTACCATGGGGTCGTGCTGCAACTGCCGCCGGCCGCGGGACAGTTGGGTGCCACATACGCAATCGTGATCATCTATGTGCCCATCCTGATGATCACGCATGCTGCCGCACTCTATCTGCTAGTGCGCCCCCAACATGAAGCGGCCAACGCGGAGATTCCGCCGATGCCGTCAGTGCGAGCCGTGGACCAGGGTCTGCCAGGCCAATAGGAACTGGTGCCATGCCGGCCGGGCGTTCTGTTGCAGCGAATCGAAGGATTGCCGCATATCGTGCCCGTGATGAGTGAAGTACCACACGACCAGGAGCAGGATGAACAGCCCCGCGAGCCCATCCCAGGAGGCATGCCACGGATAGGAGTACCCATGGACGCGGGACATCATGCCGTGGCGAACGGCGCGCAGCGGCCATATCACCGCCTGATAGATCAGGACGATCGCAATTATGGCGGCCCACAGCGGCAGTTGGAACGGAAGCCAGCCGAATACCGCGCCCGTGGTCACCAGCGAGAAGAGCGCCAGCAGCCAGGCCAACGTCGCGAGCGCGACCACCAGGCCCAGTGCGACCCAGATCAGGCCGGAGATGAAGTGGGCAAGAGGCGGCATCGGCGGCGGTGTGACCGCGGTGGGCCCCGTCGGCGCGCCGGCCCACGCGTGAGCGCGCCATTGAGCGCGGCCCCTGCGCCACTCCTGGCGCCATTGCGCCCGCGCACGCCTCCATTCGGCCTTCCACTGCGCGCGAGCCTCACGCGAGTGGTCGTTCATCGCAGCATGAGCGGCTACGTCGGCCAGTTGCGCCGCTTTGAGCTTCGCCTGCTCGACCAGCACGCGCGCGTTGAAAGGTAAGCCCCTGGCTGCAGCGTGCTCCTCCGGCGTGTTGGCGTACGGCACGATGAACATCATGAAGATGTAGACCAGAATCGCGAGTCCGCCGGTGAGCACGGCCGCGATCACGAACAACACCCTCACCAGGGTCACATCGACATCCAGGTAGACGGCGATCCCTTTGCACACTCCACTGATCAATGCGCCGTCGCTGATCTGATAGAGGCGCTTCGGGGCGCCCCCGCCCGCTTGCCCGCCGAGTCCGGCGGCGGTGTCAGCTCCACCGTTGGCCTGCGGCGCATCACGCGGCACACCGTCTTGCGAGGCAGCGCTACCCGGGCTCGAATCCACGGGCCCCATCTCGTGAATCACCTGCTCGATCTCACTGCGGGCAATCACCGTCTTGTGCGGACCCAGACAACGTTCCAGCTTGTCGGCGATCGCCTGCTCGAGATCCGCGAGAACCTCGGCCTGATCCGGATTGCCCGCGAGCGCGCGCGCCGCCGAGTCCAGATACCCTGCCAGCGTTTGGTGCGCATCGTCCTCGAGCTGATAGGCTCGACCGCTGAGGCTCACCGATATGACCGGTCGCATGGATCAACTCCCCATTGAATCGATCGTCTGATTGAGGCGCGCCCAGTAGGCATCGAACTCGGTCAACTGCCGCTGTCCGGCGCTGGTCAGGCGGTAGTACTTGCGCGGCGGTCCTGCTTCCGATTCCTGCCACTGATAATCGAGCAGCCCCTCGCGCCGCAGCCGGCTCAAGAGGGGATACAAAGTGCCTTCCTGGGTGGCGAAGTCCGTCGCCGCCAGTTTCTTGAGAATGTCGGCGGCGTACACCATCGAGCCACTGATGATCCGCAGCACCAGGAA
This sequence comes from Steroidobacteraceae bacterium, assembly GCA_036278795.1. Taxonomy (GTDB): domain Bacteria; phylum Pseudomonadota; class Gammaproteobacteria; order Steroidobacterales; family Steroidobacteraceae; genus 13-2-20CM-66-19. The sequence continues at coordinate 182,857 of DASUKK010000017.1, forward strand.
TTCGAGGAATCCCTTGCGCAGCGCACCGAGTTTCGAGTCCTCGCCCATTGAATTGAGAAGCTACCTTTTTTAAGAAAGGTACCATGGAGCTGGCCGCCTGGCAAGGATGCTATGTCGGTAGCCGCCATGGAGAAGGTCCTATGGAGAAGCTCTGCCCTGAGATGGTATGGATAGAGCTTCGCTACACCAACGGCCCATGATTGAGGGGAAGCCATGTCGAAGTCCCGACGCAAGTTTCTGATGTCGTCAGCCGCGCTGCTTGGGGCGGGCGCCATCGCCGCGCAAGCCGCCAGTAAGCGACCGCCACGCGCGGGGAGCACACCGTTAGGCTCGCCACCGGCGTTCGGGACGGCGACAGGCACCGGGCCGCAAGTCACGGCTGCCACCTTTGCCGAGGCGGAGAAGCTGATGCGGGTGCGGATGAGCGCGGACCAGCGTGCGCAGGCCGCGCAGAACTGGCGGGTCAGCATGGCACCGCTCTATGAGCGACGCACGGGTCCGCGCAAGGTCGATCTCGAACCCAACCTCGCGCCCTACTCCCAGTGGAATCCGCTGCTGCCCGGACACCCTCCGACGCCCCGCTCGGACCACTTCGCAGGCAGCGGACGCGACCCGGGTCCCCTGCCGGCCCGCGACGTCGACATCGCCTTTGCACCCCTGTGGAAGCTCGCCCGATGGGTTGAGTCGCGGCAACTGCAATCCGAGCGGCTGACCGGCCTCTATCTGAAGCGCATTCAGGCCTTCGACCCGCGTCTCAAGAGCGTGATCACACTGACCCGTGATCTCGCCCTCGAACAGGCGCGGACCGCGGACCGCGAGATCGCAGCGGGCCGCTACCGTGGCCCACTGCACGGCATTCCCTGGGGAGGCAAGGATCTTCTGGACACCGCCGGCATCCGTACCACGTATGGCGCGGAGCCTTTCAGGGATCGCGTGCCCGCAGCGGACGCTGCCGTCGTGCGGCGGCTGCACGAGGCCGGCGCGGTGCTCATCGCGAAGCTGAGCCTCGGCGCGTTGGCGCTGAACGATGTCTGGTTCGGTGGCCAGACGATGAATCCCTGGCTGTTGGAGGAGGGATCGGGTGGCTCGAGCGCCGGCCCGGGTGCCGCGACTGCAGCCGGTCTGGTTGGCTTTTCGATCGGTAGTGAGACCGAGGGCAGCATAGTCGACCCGAGCACCCGCTGTGGGGTATGCGGACTGCGGCCTACCTTCGGACGGGTGCCCAGGACGGGAGCCATGACGTTGTGCTGGTCGCTCGACAAACTCGGACCGATCGCACGCAGCGTCGAGGACACACTGCTGATTCTGCGGGCGATCTCCGGACCGGATCCCGGTGACCTGTCCAGCGTGCCCAGTGTGCTCGATTTCAATGCCGCGGCGGGCGTGCGGGGATTGCGGGTTGGATATTTCCCGCGCTGGCAGCGCGAGGCGACCGATGTCGACCGGCACGCGTTGCAGCAGCTCAGGTCACTCGGTCTCGAAACCGTGGCGGTGAGCCTGCCCGACTGGCCCTACGATTCACTGAACACCATCCTCTTCGCCGAAGCGGCCGCGTCGTTCGAGGAGCTGACGCTCAGCGGGAAGGCGGACCAACTGCGGATGCAGACACCCGATGCGTGGCCCAACACGTTCCGCCAGGCGCGCTTCCTGTCCGCCGTCGATTTCGTGCAGGCGGATCGCTTACGGCGCGCGGTGGCGCAGGAAATGGACACGCTCTTCTCGAAGGTCGATCTGCTGTTGGTGCCGTCGCTGCGCGATGAGATGCTGACGATCGGCAACTTCACGGGCTACCCGTCGTTGACGTTGCGAGCGGGCTTCATCTCCGTCACCCAGGCCCGCAACGATTGGGCCCCTGACCCGCATCATCCGCTGCCGCACTTCGATCCTCCGCGTCGCGTGCCGCATAGTGTCACGCTGCTGGGACGCCTGTTCGACGAGGGAACACTGGGCCGGGTCGGACTCGCGCTCGAGCATGCGCTGGGAGTGGCGGATGAACGGCCCCCCGGGTTCGCTTGACCGTACGTGCTCAGTACTGCTGATAGGGGCTCACGCGATCCCGTAGCTGCTAAAATGCATTGCTCGCCAGCCGATCATCCTCGACCTTCAGCGGGACGGTCAACGGCAGGGATTTGAGGCAGCCATAGCAGCGCACGCCAGCGCCTGGGGAGGAAAACCATGAGGCTCGATCCCGAGGACCCGAGGGCTTCCACCAAGCCGCGCATCCTCTTCGTGGAGGACGAGCCGATGCTGCGGGAGCACCTGGCGGAAGCGCTCTCGGAAGAGTATTGCGTCGATACGGCAGGCACCGGCAAGGAGGCACTCACGGTGGTACTGCGCGCCAAGCCTGATCTCGTCGTGACGGACATCGTGATGCCCGAAATGGACGGCGTCGAGTTGCTCAAGACGTTGCGCAGCGTGCCGAGCACGCAGGCCATACCGGTCCTGTTGCTCTCGGGTCGTGCGCCCGAAGAGCAGCGCGTGGAGGGCTTCCGGTCGGGAGCCGACGGGTATCTGGCCAAACCCTACAGCGAGCGCGAGCTACGCGCGCTCATCGGCTCGATGATCCAGTCTGCGCACCACCGCGCCGAGGCAGTGCGGCGCGAGGCGATTGCGGACGCGGAGCGGCGAGCGCTTGCCGACCGTGCCGCGCTCCTCGAGAGCATCACCGATGCCTTCTTCGCGCTGGATCGAGATTGGCGATTCACTTATGTCAACCAGCGCGCGCTCGATTACTACGGCAAGCGCCGCGACGAGCTGCTCGGCCGCTCGATCTGGGATGTCTTTCCGGTCGCCGCCGGGACGATGCTCCACGAGCAGTACGAGAAGGCGCTGCGCACGCAGTGCTCGGCGGCATTCGAGACGAAATCCGTGCTCACCGATCGTTGGGTGGACATCCGCGCATATCCGACGGGGCAAGGGCTGGCCGTCCACTTCCGCGACGTGAGTGACCGCAAGCTCGCGGAGCAGGAGCTGCAGGCCGCGCTCACCAAGCTCGAGGGCCGCGAATGGCGCTTGAACCTCGCGACGCACGCGGCCGGGCTCGCCGTCTTCAGCTGGGACTCGCGCAGCGATCGGATCATGTTCGAGAGCGAGCCGCCGCCGGAGATCCTGCGGCTGGCGCAGGAGACCCTCCTCACGGGAGCGCGCTTTCTACAGCAGCTCGTGCACAGCGACGATCGGCGAGTGTTGCGCCGGCAGCTCATACGGTGCTTGCGCTCGGCCGAGCTGTTGCGCGGTGTCTGCCGGATCCCCGGCGTGGAAGAGTCGTGGCGGTGGATCGAGATCAACGGCGGCTGCGAGCGCCCGCATGGGCATGGCATGGTGCGCTTGGTCGGTGTGGTCCGGGACGTGACGGGACGCCGGCAGATCGAGGACACGCTGCGTGAGTCCGACCGGCGCAAAGACGAATTCCTCGCCCTGCTCTCGCACGAGCTGCGCAACCCCCTCGCGCCCATCGCCAATGGCTTGTCGCTCCTGAAACTTCGCGGTGCCGCCGATCCCGAGCCCGTCTCGCAACGTGCCCTCGGGATCATGGAGAGGCAGCTCAGTCATCTGGTCCGTCTGGTGGATGATCTGCTCGACGTCGGCCGGATGACCCACGGCAAGCTCCGGCTGCGCATCCAAAGGGTGTCGCTCCTCGACATCCTGGGGCGTGCGCTCGAAGGGGCTCGCACCGCCCTCGAATCCCGCGGTCACACACTCACGACCGACGTGCGCGCTCACGATCTCATGTTGGAGGGCGACGCCGACCGTCTCATCCAGGTCTTCACCAACCTGATTCAGAACAGCGTCAAGTACACGGATGCCGGCGGACGTATCCGTATCGAGCTGGACCGTGAGTATGACGAAGCCGTGGTCTCGGTCACGGACAACGGGGTCGGCATACCACCGCACGCGCTGGAGCAGGTCTTCGAGATGTTCTCCCAGGTCAAGTTGCAGCAGCCGCGCGCCGGCGGCGGCCTGGGCATAGGGCTCGCCCTGGTGCGCGCGATCGTGCAGATGCATGGCGGCACGATCCGCGCGGCGAGCGCCGGACCCGGGCTGGGCAGTACTTTCACCGTGCGGCTGCCGCTCGCGAGCGGTGAGGTGTCACGGCCTGAGGCGGATCCGCAGAACGCCACCGGCGTCACGGCGGCGGCTCGTGGCGTTCCATGCCGCGAGGGACCCCGCATCATGGTGGTCGACGACAACGTCGATGCAGCCGCGTCGCTGGCAGATCTTCTTCAGCTCAAGGGATACCCGGTCCTGACAGCCGCCACCGGCGAAGAAGCCCTCGAGCAGGCGCGCAGCTTCCGCCCGCACGTGATCTTCATGGACATCGGTCTTCCGGGGATCGATGGCGTGGAAACGTCGCTGCGAATTCACGCGATGCCCGAGCTGCAGGACGTCACAGTGGTCGCCGTGACCGGGTGGGGGCAGCCCTCCGACCGGGCGAGGACCCGGGCGGCGGGGATCGTGGCGCATCTGCTCAAGCCCGTCGCGCCGGAGGCTCTCGAACACTTTCTAGCGGCGTTCTCACCCGGCGTTGCGCAGCCGCTTCCGCTACAGGGTCGCTGAAGCGGCTGCGTAGTCACCTGCCCGCGTGTATCAGTGCTTCAGCACCGCGTTGGCGCGTGCAACGTCGGCTTGCAGGCGCGTCACTCCCTTCTGCGCGTCGTCGATATACTCGTTCGCCACCTGCGTCATCTCCGGAGTAGGTCGCACGTATGCGTAATCCACGCGGTTATAAATCGCGCTCAACCACTCACGCAGCCGAGGCGGGAACACATCGAAGCCCCTGCTCGACTGGATCCTGAAGTCGATCATGGCGTCGATGTCGCGACCGAGCGCACCTTTGACCTTCCGTACCTGGCGCGCCGACACCTGCTTCTGCATCACGGCCATGTGGAGCTCGCGGCGCGCCGCCGTAGCCTGATTCAGCGTGATGTCGAGCTGGTTCATCGCGGCCTGCAGCCTCGTCAGCAGCTCGAAGCGCTCCTGCAGGTCGGCCTGTGTGGTTTTCAGATTCGGATCGAGCTTCACCTCGAAGGGTTGCTTCTGGGTGTTATCCCCATAAGTCAGCACGGCGTAGTACATCCCCGGCACCACTTCCGGCCCGATCGGCGGCATCACCGAACGGCCCGCGTGATAGGCGCCTTTGACCTCCGCCCCGGTTGGATAACGGAAGTCCCAGAGGAAGCGGTTGACGCCCGGATGCAGCTTCTCGGACTTGCCGCCCCTGCGGCGCGCTCCGGGGCGGGCGCTCTGCGCCTTCTCCGGCAGCGCGATACTGCGGATCATCTTTCCGGTGGCATCAGTGAAGCTCAGCTTCACCGGCTGCCCCGCATAATCGGACGGAAGGTTGAAGAACACCGTCGCGCCGTTGGGCAGATTGGCGCCCCCGACGTTTCCTCCACCTTCACCGAAGTCGAACGAGCTGCGGGTGACCAGCCAGGCCTGCTGCGGCTTGAACAGGTACGGTGCATCGTCCGCCACCTGGGCATTGCTCAGCTGCTCCAGGAACTGCAGGTCATCGAGGGCCCAGAACGCCCGCCCAAAGGTGGAGAGCACTACCGTATGCTGCGCGGGCTGGATCGCGACATCCGTCACCCGCACGGGTGGCAGATTGAGGCCCAGCGGCAGCCATTGGTTACCGCCATCCAGGCTCATATACACGGTCGCACTCGTCCCGACGAAGAGCAGGTTGGGATTTCCCGGGTCCTGGCGAATGGCCTCCACGTACTGATCATCGGGCAGTCCCGTGGTGATCTGCGTCCAGTGTTTGCCGTAATCCGTGGTTTTGTAGACGTACGGGTGGAAGTCGTTCCACTCGAACCGACTCGCTGCCACATAGGCCGTGCCGGCATCGGTGTGCGACGGGTCGATGGCTGTGATGGTCGACCAGGTCGCCAGAGTCGGCGGACGGACTTCGCTCCAGTGTCCCCCGCCGTCCGTGGTGACGTACACCAGCCCATCGTCCGAGCCTGTCCAGATGATGTTGTCGCTCAGGGGAGAGAAAGCCATCGTCGAGATCGAGTCAAACATCTCCTCGCCGGTCATGTCGGCACTGATTGGACCACCGGAGCGGATCTGCTTGCTCTTGTCGTTGCGCGTCAAGTCCGGGCTGATCACCTTCCAGGGCGCGACGCCGGGATCGAGGGACTCGAACACCACGTTCCCCCCGACCAGGAGCTCGTTCGGATTGTGCGGCGCGAACACAGCCGGCCGATGCCACCACCCGTAGCGATACTTGATCTCGGTACCCGCCAGCCCGAACTTGAATTCCGGCCAAGGGCTCACGTTGGTGATCAGCCCGGTCCGCTGGTCATCCCGGAACTCGTCGCTGTAGTAGGCATCACCGTAGGTGATCCACGGGCGCCCGGGCGTCGGGACCACCCAACCCTCTTCACCGCCCGCAACCCTGGGCCATACCGCAGGAAGCCGGCCCGCGGGCACTGCACTCGGGCCGAAATATGAGCCGTCATCCTGCTGCGACGCGTAGATGTTGAACGGGAACTGCTCGTCGAGATTGGCGTGATAGTACTGACCGGTCGGCTGATTGAGCTCCGAGCTCCAGGTCTTGCCGCCATCGCGCGTTACGGTAGCACCGCCGTCGTTGCCCTCGATGAATATCTTCGGATTGTTCGGATTGATCCAGAACGCGTGATTGTCTCCGTGCGGCGGCTGTATCTCCGAGAGCGTCTTGCCGCCGTCATGAGAGACCTGAATACTCGTATTGGGAATATAGATCGTGTTGGGATCCTTGGGATCGACGTAGACCCTCATGTAATACATCGCCCGCTGCGTGATGGCCGGGCTGTTGTTCATCAGCGTCCAGCTTTCACCGCCATTGTCGGAACGAAAGAGGCCGCCGATCTCACCCCGATACTTGACCTGCATCAGCGTGTAAACGATGTTGGGGTCGCTGGGCGCGACAGCCACGGTCACCTTTCCCCAGATGCCCGGCGGCAGTCCGGGATGGTGCGAAATATTGGTCCAGTGCGCTCCGGCGTCCGTAGTCTTGTACAGGCCGCTGCCGGGCCCACCGCTCGACAGCATCCAGTGGCGGCGATACGCCTGCCACATGCTGGCGTACAGGACCTGCGGATTCGAGGGCGCCATCCCCAGAGTGATCGCTCCGGTCTTGTCGTCGACGTACAGGATCTTCTTCCAGGTCTGCCCTCCATCCGTGGTCTTGAACACGCCGCGCTCGGGGTTGGATACCCAGCCCTGGCCCAGCGCACCCGCGTACACGACGTTCGGGTCGTTGGGATCGACGATGATCCAGCTGATGATGCCGGTCTTCTCCAGCCCGATCCGCGTCCAGGTCTTCCCGCCATCGGTGGATTTGTGCATCCCGTCGCCTGTCAGGAACGTATTCCGGAAAGCGGGATTGCCCGTGCCGACGTAGATGATCTTGGGGTTCGAGGGCGCTACCGCGATGGCGCCGATGTTATTGTTCTTGAAATATTTGTCGGAAATGTTCCTCCAGCTGCTTCCGTAGTCCTTGCTCTCCCACACGCCGCCGCCGCCCGCTCCCATGTAGTAGTGATTGGGCTCGTTCGCGATGCCGGCGACCGTTTCTACGATCCCGCCCCGATACGGGCCCAGGCTGCGCCAGTGCAAGGCCTGGGTGAGCTCCGTCGGAGGCACGGCAGCCGCGAAGGCCGGCGCCGCGACCAGCAAGCCGCCGGCGAGCAACCATAGCGGGCGAAAGTCATTCAGCTTGAACATTATCGGTCACCTCGATGCTAGCCGCCGTTGTCGGTCGCCGTGATGAAAGCGGCGGTGGTGTCGTGCAGCTTCTTCAGCGCAGGAGCGTGCACGTAAATCATGTGGCCCGAGTCATAGAACTCCATGTGGATATGGGTGCGTAACGCGGGCGGTATGTCCAGGTGGTTCATGATGTAGACGGTCCCGAAGTATGGCGTTGCGATGTCGTAGTACCCGTTCTGCGCCAATACCTGCAGATCGGGATTGCGCTTCATAGCCTGCGCCAGATCCACGGCGACGGTTGCGAAGCCGTCCTGCGGACGGTGCGTGACGGGATCCATGTGCACCAGGCTCCAAGGGCGAACGTTCCCTTCGAGCCGATAGATACGATCGCGGCCGAATTTGAGCACGTCGCGCGCGTAGGTGCTGAAGGCCGCCGCGTAGGCCGAGCTGATGGCGGCGGATTGCGGATCGTAGAGCGCGCCTTGGCTCAATGGGTCCATGGTCGGACCGGCGAAGCGCGAATCCAGGCGTCCAACGGTCTCGTCCCGATCGGCAAGCAATTGATGGAAAAACTCCTTATCCGTGACGCGCAGATCCGCCCTCTTGATGAAGTCGGTGCTGAGGCCGGTATAGTCGTGCAGCTTCTCCGCGATGGCGTTGAACTGGTCGGCGCTCAATGCATTGCCGGCATTCAGGGCACTCGCGTAGTCGGTGAGGGCGAAGTGCTCCACCTGCTGCAGGAACGGTTGCAAGTCGGCAGGCTGGTTTGGCAGGCGATGGTGATACCACGCGGTGGCCGCATAAGTGGGGAGAAACACCTCGTAAGGAACGTCGTTGTTCGGCCAGAACCTGTTCGTGAGGTGCGTCAATACCGTCGATTGCAGGATGACGCCATTGATGTCGGTAGCATCCCTTTCGCCCATGTAATCGACCAGCGCCGCGCTGCGCAACGTCCCATAGCTCTCGCCGTAGATATACTTGGGCGAATTCCAGCGATCGTTCTCGCTGTCATAGCGCTTGATGAACTGCGCGAACGAAGCGACGTCCGCATCGATGCCGTAGAAGTCCTTCGGCTCTCCGACGCCGCCTTCGTCTTTCCCGATGATGCGGCTGTAGCCCGTGCCCATCGCATCGATGAACACTTCATCCGTGACATCCAGCAGGCTGTATTCGTTGCTGACGGTCTTGTAGGGCGCCCCGGGCGTATGCGTATGGTCGCTCGTCACCACGCGCACTGGGCCGAACGCGCCCATGTGTAGCCATACGCTCGAGGAGCCCGGACCGCCGTTGTAGAAGAAGGTGACCGGGCGGTGTCCTTCGTCCTTGACTCCGCTTTTCACGTACGCGACGTAGAACATACTGCCGGTGGGCTTGCCGCGGGCGTCCCAGAGAATGATCGTGCCGGCGGTGGCGGTGTAGTCGATCCTGTGCCCCTCGACCGTCACGCTTCCCTGGGTAACGGACTGCGCGGCCTTCGGAGTAACCACTGGGCCTGATGATTCCGGGCTCTTTGCCGGCGGCTTCGCCGCCGCCAGCGAGGATACTGCGCAAAACGCGAGCAGGGCGATCGCCGGCGATCCCGCTGAATTCTTCATTTTCGAGTCTCCGGAAACGGTATCAAGCGCTACCCTGTCATCACTCGACGAATTTATCGCTCGGGCTGTGCTGCTTCTCGTTCTGCAGCAGGAGGATATCGGGGTCGGTATCGCTCGCCCCAAGCAGCCAGTGGGCGAAGAAATCCATGCGCCGGACCAGAACGTAGCTTGCCAGCGGGGCATAGGGATGGCGCATGCCGGGAAAGACCAGCATCTCGAAGCGCTTGTCGGCATGCATCAGGGCGCTGGCCAACTGCATGGTATTGGCCAGGTTGACGTTATCGTCCATGTCGCCGGTGGTGAGCATGAGGTGGCCGCGCAGGTTCGCCGCCAGGGACTCGTTCTTCTCGATCGTGTAGATGAACTTGATGGCACCGCTCGCGTCGTGCTGCTCACGCACGCCGTCATATCTTTCGCTCCAGGCGCGATTGTAGTTGTTGTTGTCGTGGTTGCCCGATTCACTCCAACCCGCGGTGTAGAAGGTCGGGTACTGCAGCATCGCGGCCGCCGTCATGAAGCCGCCGCCGGAATGTCCCCAGATGCCCACCTTGGCGGCATCGATGAAGGAGTACTTGTCCGCCAGCTCGATGATCGCCTGGCGCTTGTCCGCCAGGCCGTAGTCGCGCATGTTTCCGTATCCATACGTGTCGTACCACTTGTCCCGCAACGGGCTGCCGCCCCGGCTGCCGACGAAGACCACGACGAAGCCCAGCTGCGCCAGCGGCAGATTGTCGGCCATGCTGGGACCGAAAGTGGTGGGTAGGGCTTCGGTTTGCGGGCCGGGATACACGTATTCGATCACCGGATACTTGTGGTCCGGCTTCATGTCGAACGGCGTGTACATCACCCCGTATAGATCGGTAATGCCGTCTGCGGCCTTGACCGTGAACAGTTTCGGGTACTGATAGCCGGCGGCCAGCAGACGACTGACATCGGTCTGCGCCAGCGTCGTAAGCTCCGTGCCGCGGTCGTTGATCAGGATTGATGCCGGAGCCGTATCGACACGGGAATACGTGGCCACGAAATAGTGGGCGTCATCGCTCGATTCGACTTTATCGTCGAAATTCCCCGGGGAAAGATCGGTCAGCCCTGTGCCGTCCAGTCCGACCCGGTAGAGATGCTGGTAGTAAGGGTTGATCTCGGCGCCCGAGCCGGCCGGTCTGCCATTGCCCATGAAATACAGCGCACCGGCCTTCTGGTCGATGCCCACGATCTCGCCCGACATCCAGGGGCCGGTGGTGATCGGGTGCAGGAGCTCCCCGGTCCTGGCCGAGTACAGATAATAGTGGCCCCAGCCATCGCGCTCCGACCACCACACCAGATCCGCGCCATTGTTGACCAGGCGCAGACTGGTATCCCTGAAGAACGTACGAACTCGCAGATTGAGGAACTGATTCGAAGTTTCCCTGATGAGGTTCGTGACTTTGCCGGTCGAAGTATCGATCACACCGGCATCCGCGGACCGGAAGTCCCTGTCACGGATGATGAAATACAGCTTGTCCGAGCCGGCGGCCAGCCAGCGCGACGTGCTCGAGTAGGTCCGGAATCCCTTCAGCTTCAGCTCATCGTCGTTACGCCGCAACCGCGCCTCTTTTTCCCGCTCGGCGCTGGTAGGCGTCGCGTCGGCGAGCGAGATGGTCGGCTGCACCAGCGGAAAACTGGCTTGTGGAACGACGATGCGATCGTGCGTTGCCACCGTGAAGATCTCGACCTGCGGCACGGGGCTATCCGCTTCACCCGGCATGGCGTACGCATAGCTCTGGAGCTGCGGCCGCGGCTTGGCGAGGTTGTGGATGGTCCACAGCTCCGCCACCTTGAGGGTGTCCTCGCGCACCAGGGCGAACTTCGTGCCGTCCTGGGCCCAGTGTATGTCCAGCGACGGCCGACGCATTCCCTTGGGATTGTCGGCGTCTCCCTTGTCCTGCTTCTTCAGAGCCGCCGCCATTTCCGGCACCAGCGGGGTGGCATAGCCGTACTTCGGCATCCCATCCTTGGTCAGCTGCACCTCGACTATGCTGGGATCGGCAGGGTTCTTCAGCGCCGCGGCGTAATTGTCCTTGTCCATCATGTAGAGGTTGCTGCCACGGGCAAACAGCACGATCCGGCCATCGGGCGAGATATTGGCCCACAGCGGCTGCACGGGCTCCTTGTAAGTATCGAGGCGCTGCAGCCGCCCCGTCGCCAGGGTATAGAGGAAATACAGCTTCCGTCGCTTGCGTGCGGCCTTGTCGGTGACTGCCGCCTCGAGCACCTGAGGCTGATCGACGTTCTCGGTCCCCGGCAGCACCGCATCGCCGCGGATCTCCAGATGGAAGCGGATGGCGCTATCGTCATCCACCAGCTCCGGGTCCTCGATGCCGAGATGCTGGGCATCGTACGCGAGGCCGGTCTGCAGTGAGAGCTCCTCGGCGAGCTTGACGTCGTCCCACAGCGGCCTCCGTGACTTGCTCTGCGGATCGACCAGGTAGTAGCCGGCCCCCTTCGTGGTCGTGTAGCTGAACCAGAAACGGTCCGAATGAGTGAACCAGTGCGGCGTGACCTCCGTGTCGAAGAGCAGCTGGTGCACCTCGGCGGGCATGAATCGGGCCGCCAGAGCGTAATTGGGCGCAATCTCAGCCTGGCGCGCAGGTGCATCCTTCCGCGGGTCCGCGTGTATCGGTCGCGACGCCCCGAGCAGCGTCGCGGCGACGAATATCGCGCTACCGAAAAGTATTCTCCCGGCTGGCTGAGGCACGGCGACTGCTCAGCGGGATGCGCTCAGCAGTTGCTCCGTAATACGCTCAGCCATTCCTCGTGCATCCGCATTGGGATCGTTGGTCAGGATGATGACCGTGGCGTGACGCGACGGGATGCGAACAAAGGCTGTCCGCTTGCCGTCTTTCGTCCCATATGCAGCGAGACGTTGTACACCGTGGAATGTGTCGACGGTCCATCCTCTGGAGTAGTCGGCGTTCGGCCAGGTTGTCGGAGATTCCAGACCCAAGTCGAGGCGATAGAGCTCATCGACATCCGATGCGATTCCCTTGGCGCCCGGCGGGACCGTCGTCCGGTGCATGCCTATGGGTGTCGAGAGCCTCGCAACGCACTTCCCGAGCGCAGACGCATAGTACACAGGCGGCCGCATCGGACCGGGGCCTCGCCGGGTGGGAGCCTTCTCCGGAACCTGCGCGCAAAGCGAGGTGAAAACCTGGCCCATGTCGCCGATGGGGAACTGCGGCAACGTCGTCCTCGGCATGTATCGATCCTGCGGAGGGACTCCGAACGCGCGATCGACGAGCACGTCGCCGTTCTGCGCGACCAGCACCGTCGCGCCTCCCAGGAGAGGCGCGTCGTATTTCTTGAACAGCGAGGTGATGAACTGACTCGTAACGGGCGATTTATCGGACGCGCGGCTGACGACTTGTCTGGTGTACAGGTTGTACGAATCGCCAGGATGCAACATGACATACGGCACACGCTTGTCCTTCGGGCCGTTGGCACTGTAGACGAACGCCTTGTCGCGCCCGATGATGTGTCCTATGTCTCCGTGGACGACCCATGCCGTTCCCTCGTCCGCGGAGATGCCGAGCACACCCGGATGCCTCGCTATCACGTCGGTCAGGTCGGGCAGACGCTCGCGGGCCACGACGTGCATGTCGGTGGCGGTATTGCGCAGATAGCCGAAGCCCTTTTCGTGTCCCGGGTAATCCTCGATGTAGTTGTTGTTGCTCGGCGCGCCGCGCACCAGGAAATCGCCCAGGACGGCCATGCCGGCCGAAGAGCCGCCGATGACGCCGCCGCGCTCGAGCACACCCCGGAATGCGCGCTCACTCTTGGTGCCGCCATAGGCCGCGATATCGAGGTACTGGCGGCCGCCATCGAACCAAATGCCCTTGGCCTTCTTGATGATGGCCACGAACGCGTCGCTATTCGCGACTTCGCGGCTCTGCGTAAAGAGCACGTGGACGTTGCGAGCGCCATTCTTGCGCAGTCCCTGGCCCACCCAATCGGGGGCGGCGCTCACGCGCTCGGGAATGCTGTTGTTCGGCACGTCGAGGATGAGCGCGTCAGGCCCACCCGCCGCATCGATGAATGCCTTGTATATCTCGGGTCCCTGGGCGCCGCCCCCGACCGCGATGACGGTGCCGTTTGCCGGACCGACTTTCGCCGCCCCGGTTCCGTAGGGCTCCGCTTTGAACGGAGCATTGAACGGCGCGGGAGCTACCGGGCCGGCCGCGGGCTGCGCGGCAATGCCGGTGGCGGAGGTGAGAGTGAAGGCGAGAATGGAGACTGCGGCGAAGGTCGCGCTCTTGTGCATGGCTGTTCCCCCTGAGGACCGCCCGGTCGTTTTGAACGAGGACCGGCGCGCGCGGACGCGCGCCGGTTGCTGATCACCCGATATCGTCTAGAACTTCACCCCTAACCGGGCGTAGATGAAGCGGCCCGGTATGCGATACCCCATTTCACCATCGAGATTCGGCGGCGCGCCGGCCGTGTACTCGATCGGGAACGACTGGTTGAACACGTTCTGGACGCCGAGCGTCACGTTCGTGCGGATCGGCTCTATGTCGTAGGTCAGGGCAAGGTCGTTGTATATGACCCTGTTGAGTTCATGCTCTCCCACGCTTCCGGTGGGCGGGTACACCGTCTTCGGCAACGAGCACTCGCCCAGCTGTTTCGTCAGCGCCGAGCAGTTCTCGAAGATCTTGCCGATATAGGTGATATTCCACACGGCGGACAAGTCTCCAATGTTCCAGTTCAAGCTCATGGTACCCCGGAGCTTGGGAACGTCGTTCGCCGCATATGAGAGCTCCTGGACCGACTCGAAGCCGCTCGCACTCGTGGCGGAGGGCAGGTCCTCGATGAACGAGCGCACGATGGTCCAGTTGGTTGAGACGCCGAACCGCCCGAAGCGCGTCGGGCCGAGCGAGTAGTTGAGGTTGAAGTCTATGCCGCTGGTGTGCTCCCCTCCGATGTTCTGCTCGATGTTCTCGATGAGAGTGACCGAGCCTCCCGTGAGGGTGATGAGGCTGCAGTTCTGCGGGTTCTGCTTGATATAACATTCGTTGAGAATGAACTGGGCCGGGACGGTCCCGATCTCGTTGGTCAAGTCGATCATGTAGTAGTCCGCGCCGAAGCTGAAGTCCTCGATCCAGTGCGGGCTGTAGGTGAATCCGGCGCTGCGCGAGATCGCCTTTTCCGGCGTGAGCAACGGATTACCGCCCCTCGCCGTCTGGATGCGGGTCCCGTTCTGCTCATGCTGGAGGCCCAGGCAACCCGCGGGGAGAGGTGCCCCGGCTACCAAATTGCCGCCTTCTGACGCAGGCGCGCAGGGATCCTGCAGGATGTTGTAGCTCGCGCCGCCGGAGTTGTACAGGTCGCTGATGCTCGGGGCACGAAATCCTTGAGCCCAGCTTCCACGCACCACCAGGTCCTGGACGGGCTGCCACCGTACCTGGATGCGCCCGGTACTCGCCGAAGTGCCGTTCTTGAGCCCGGCTTCCGGAGTGCCCGGCGTCCCGCCCTGCCACCTGAACTGTGACCACCGGTTCGCCAGGTCGACGGTAAGCGACTTGGCGAAGGGCAGGTCTTTGAGCAGCGGAACGCTCAGCTCGAGATACTCGGCATAGGTCCATGTCCGGCCGAAGGTCGGCTGAATACACCTCAGCGTCGTGAGGCATTCCTGCAGCAGGTTGCCGGGAATCTCCGATCCCTGATCCTGCAAGGACTCGGCGCCCGCCGCGATCGCCAACGGCCCGCCGGGCAGATTGATCAGCTTCCCGGTGATGTCTCCGGTCAAATCGCGCATCGTCACCGACGTGATGAAGTTCTCGGCCGCCTGATTCCAGGCAGCCATGTCCGGCGTAATGGCGCTTTCACCCGTTACCGTATTGTAACCGCCGAACGGATTGACGGGAACACACCCGGGAATGAGGATCTGATAATACTTGCCGTTGATCTCGTCCCACGTGCCGCTGCTGCCCGGGGCGGACTGGGCCGGCCCATTGCACTGCTGTATCCCGGGGGAGTCCAACTGCTCCGAGAGCCTCTCGTTGTTGGTGAATCCCGTATCCTGCGCCGTATCGTAGGTCTTGCCGTAGTTGTAGCCGATCTCCCAATTCCACTTACTGCCGATCGCATCGAAGACACCGTTCAAACCCATGCGAAACGTGGTGGTATCGACGTGGTCGCGCGAAACTCTGTCGTAAACGGGCGGGATCGTTTCGCCGAATTGGGTCAGCAGATAGTTCGGTGTGCAAGAGGCCACGGGCACGCCGCCGAGCGTCTTGCCGTCCGGGCAGTACTGGGCGGGATTTCCTACCAGATCCACGCCGAATGGATTGTAGGGATTGTTTGCACCGATGCCGTAGCCGGCGCCAAACACCTGGTACGCCCCGCCCGAGCCGGCGCTCCAGCCGGATGAGATCTGGCCCAGGGAATCCTCGGCGTTGTATGCGGCCAGTGTGGTGAAGGTGATATTTTTCGTGAGCTGATAATGCGCGCTGAGGTATAGGGACTGGTTCTCGTCCGGCTTGTGCATCATGAACTGGCTGGGCCCATACGCCGTGTTGAACAACTGATTGGTGAAGTTGCCCAATGTCGGGTTGTAGTTCGGCCCGCTCGCCGCCTGCAGTTGGCAACTGCCCGCCTTGGTGCAGGTGCCGCTGCCGATCGTCTGATTGGCGAGGGACGGGCTTTGAATGGTCAGAGTCGGCGGGTCGAAGCCGGGCAGGTAGGTCGTCTGCGTAAAGGGTCCGGGAGCGCTCAGGTAGCGATTCTGCGCGAAAACCGCGGTGTTCTGCTGGAATTCGCCGGCAAACATGATTCCGGCGTGCTCGTCACCCTTGCCGATGGTGAAGTCGTACTCCTGGGTCCTGCCGTCCGGACTGGTCCCGGGCTCGTCATAGGCGCCGTAGTAGGCATGGGCCTCCGCGCCGTTGAAGTCCTTCTTCATGATGATGTTGACCACACCGGAGATGGCATCGGAGCCATAGATCGCAGACGCCCCGTCCTGCAGGACATCGACGTGCTCGATCATGGAAGCGGGTATCGCGCTCAGATTCACGGTGCCGTTCAATTGCGGTGTCCATCGCTGGCCGTTGATCAGCACCAGGGTGCGGTTGGCGCCCAGATAGCGCAAGTCGATCGTGGTCGCATCGCCGTTGCTGCTGTCGGACTGAGCTTCCGAGGTCAGGGACGCGCCCGCTTGCGGAATGTTCTGTAGCACCGTAGAGATGTTCGTGTAGCCAGAATTGAGAATCTGGTTGGCCGAAATGCTCTGGATGGGCTGCGATTGTCCGGCGCTCGATTGCAGGATATGAGTTCCGGTAACGACTACCGTAGTCAACTCTGCGAGCGGCGCCGCGGTCACCGGGCCGCTGGCCGGTCCGGTCTGGTCGGCCGCCGGGGCGTTCTGAGCCAGGGCGGCCTGAGCGGCCAGGGCCGACAGGGCGCAGCTGATCAGTGCGTATTGAACACCGCGATGAACAGTTTTATTCACGGACGAAGCTCCTAGAGTTCTATTCACGGATGAAGCTCCTATCCTCATGGATAGCGTATGGGGTGGTTCCGACACCGCAAGGCTTGACTCCAGCCGGGCCACGCAACGTACCCCGCCCCGTCTCCCACCCCTGCAGATCGTAATCACTGCTGAAGCGTATTCAGGATTGCACAAATCGGCGGCGGAGGCTCAGTCGAAGTTGGAATGAACAGATTCCGGATTGGAAACCACCGCGTTTCCATCGCGGTCTACTATGAAACCCGATAGCTGCTGCTCTTAACGACGAATGGCGGTATGCGTGAATCCAACGGGTAGACATGATCGGCTGCACTTCTCGCACTTGCCGACACCGTTGGAGCCGATGGACCGATTGGGACGGTATCTGGGCGGTCCGCACCTGTTCATCAAGCGGGACGACTGCACGGGGCTCGCAACCGGCGGAAACAGCACGAGAAAGCTGGAATTCCTGATGGCGGAAGCCATTTCCTCGGAAGCGGACGTGGTCATCACACAGGGGCCCATCCAGTCCAATCACGCCCGCCAGACCGCCGCCGTTGCAAGCAAGTTGAATATGCGCTGTGCCCTCGCCCTGGAAGACAGGGTCGAGGGCGACGACAGGCTCTACTCAGGCTCGGCCAATGTGCTGCTCGATCGCCTGTATGGCGCGGATATCCATCGGTTTCCCGCCGGAACCGACATGGAAGCGGCCACGCGAAACCTGGCAAACAGATACGAAGCGCTGGGTAAGCGTCCGCACGTCCTCCCGGGCGGCGGCTCCAACCCTGTAGGCGCGCTCGGCTATGTCAATTGCGCGTTCGAGATCGCAAACCAGCTGCGCGAGCAGGGGTTGCGAATCGACCGGGTTGTTCATGCTACAGTTAGCGGCGGGACGCAGGCTGGCCTGATCGTTGGGTTTCACCTTGCGGACATAAAGATTCCGGTTCTCGGCATCGGCGTAGGGCTACCGAAGTTGGCCCTGGAACAGAAGGTATACGACTTGATCCGGCAAACCTCTGCGCTCCTCGGGCTCGAGCAGGCTCCGCCGCGGAGCGATGTCACGGTGGACGCCAATTGCGTCGGCGAGGTCCATGGCACGGCCACGGCGGGCTCGCTGGCGGCCGTGGCAACGGTCGCGCGCTACGAGAGCATATTGCTGGATCCGATCTACACCGGCAAAGCCATGGATCGCCTG
The DNA here is from genome assembly GCA_036278795.1 of Steroidobacteraceae bacterium. GTDB lineage: Bacteria > Pseudomonadota > Gammaproteobacteria > Steroidobacterales > Steroidobacteraceae > 13-2-20CM-66-19. Next base: position 200,819 of record DASUKK010000017.1, read on the forward strand.
ATAGGCCTCATTGCCAACAGACAGCAGTTCAAGAGGGATGAAAACATCCTGTTTCTGCATACGGGCGGTAGTGTGGGACTCTTCGGCTGCATGACGCGCATCGACGAGTTCTTGCTGCACGAGAGTAACGGCGGACTTCGCGGCTCCGATGTCGGTGCCCGGCGCTGACGCCAATGAACACTGACGGGATGCAAGCCGACGCTGAAGAGCGAGTCGCTCCCGCGGGCACCGGATTGGTCCGGGCCGTAGGGGTCGTCGTAGTGGCCTTGTCCGCTGTCGCCCAGGAATATGGCAGCGGCATCAACTTCGTGATGCCTCACAGTCTCGAGACCTACCCCGGCGCAGAGGGGCTGGTTCCGCTGGCGATGCTGGTCGCCGGGATCGTACTGATTCCGCAGGTCGTACTTTTCGCCCGGTATTCGATAGTCATGCCGCGCGCCGGCGCCACGTACGTATGGCTCACGCGCGGCCTCGGCCCGTACGCCGGCTTTGCCATCGCTTTCCTCTGGTTCGTGGGCATTTGCGGCGCGATCGGCTTTCTGGCTTTTGCGACGGGCACGTTTCTCGGTGACGCGGCACACGCAAGTGGCTTTGCGACACAGTGGTTCACCACACGCACCGGCCATCTGGTGACGGGTATGGCCGCGATCTGGCTGCTCACGGCACTGCACGTGAGTGGCGTCAAGAACTACGGCTACCTGATCTATGCGGCCGGTGTACTCGTGGCGGTTGCGGCAGCGATCGTCATCGTGGCGGGCTTTGGGGCGGACCCGGCTAGGGCCGTTGCCAAGATCAGCACCATCGCGGGCATCCACGCCACACCGCGGGCATCACATCCTTCGATCGGCGCATTCGTTTCCGTGATCGGGTTGTTCATGTTCGCCTATGGCGGGCTGGACGCCTCGACTTCGCTTGCAGGTGAAGTGGCGGACGCGCGGCGGAACATGCCGCGCGGCATCGTCGCCGGGTGGGCGATTGCGCTCGTGCTCTATACGCTCGTTTCCTATGCGCTTTTTCACGCGGTACCGTGGTGGAGCGCGTTGCCGATCGTGAAGTCGGGTCATGGATACCTGCTCACCACGCCGGCGCTGGTGGGAATGCTGACACCCCCGACCGTCGACATATTCCTGAACGTGCTCGTGGCGATCGTGGTGGTCAAAACCATAGCTCCGCAACTGCTCGATGCGAGCCGCTTCATTTTTGCCTGGGCTCAGGACGGGTTCGTACCGGAGGGGCTCGCCGGCACCAATGCGGCGCATGCGCCCGCCGCCGCCGTAATCCTCTCTGCCATCCTCGGCAGCATTTTCCTGCTCGACGCGGTATTCGGCGGCTGGCAGATCGGCGTGGCGTTGCGGGCGATAAGCATCGCCCTCGTGTTCGGGGGACTCGGACTCGCCACCATGCTGCTCGCGTGGTGGCCCCGCTGGCGGCGAATGCGGGAGTTCTCACTGCAATGCACGCACGGCGCGATGGTGCAGGTGATGGCCGTGTGTGCGGTGTTGATCGGCGTGGTTCTCGCCGCATCCGTGATTTACACGCCCGGCACGGCCTGGTATCTGCAACCTTGGTTCCAGCTGACCATGGCCACTCTTCTCTCGCTTGCGCTCGCCTTCAGGGCCCACAGACGCGCGACATCACGACACGATGATTTTTGTGCACGGTTCCGGACGCCACCGCCGCAGTAGTCCGGAGAGTCGTATCTGGAGAACAACATGAGACTATTTGATTTGCCGCGCCGGACTTACACGGAATTCGCCACGCCCTTGGAACCATTGCCGCGCCTCAGCAAGGCGCTGGGCGGTCCGGAAATCTGGATCAAGCGTGACGACCAGCTTGGGCTTGCCGGCGGCGGCAACAAGACGCGCAAGCTCGAGTATGTCATGGCCGCCGCGCTCAGCGACGGTGCGAAGGCGGTCATGACCGTCGGCGCCGTGCAGTCCAATCACTGCCGCCTGACTCTCGCCGCCGCGAAACGGGAGGGATTGGCCTGCTATCTGGTCATCGAGGAACGGGTCAAAGGCAGTTACTCGCCGCAGGCAAGCGGCAACAACATGCTGTTTCATCTGCTCGGCGTGAAAGGCATTTTCGTTTCGCCTTTCGGCGCGGACATCAAGGCGTCGATCGCCAAAGCCCGCGAGACCGTGCGGCGCGATACCGGTGTCGAGCCTTACTTCATCCCCGGTGGAGCCTCGAACTCGCTCGGCGCCTCGGGCTATGCGGCGTCCATGCTGGAATTTCTCGGGCAGTGCTCGAAAGAGCATCTTTCCTTCGACGACATCGTGGTTGCGAGCGGCAGCGGCGGCACGCATGGCGGGCTGCTTGCCGGAAAGGCGCTTTTCGGCTTTCCCGGAAGGCTCCTGGGAGTGAGCACGCGCCATCCGACGGCGGTACAGAAGGCGCACATCGAGTCGCTCGCGCGCGAGACGCTCGTGTTCCTGGAGAGCAAGGCGACGCTTCCCGCTGAATGGGTGAATGTGGCCGATGATTGGGTTGGACCGGGGTATTCCATCCCCGATGAACGGACGATCGAGGCCATCCGCCTCTTCGCCAACGAGGAAGGTGTTCTTCTCGACCCTGTCTATACCGGCAAGACCGCGGCGGGATTGATCGGCATGATCCGGCGCGGAGACCTCTCCAAGAGCAAAAGGGTGCTGTTCTGGCACACCGGCGGGTGGCCCGCATTGTTCGCTTACGGTGACCAGCTTCAGGCTCACGGCACGGCCGCATGAGCGGATCCGGCGCGAAGATGCGGCGGGCCGGCATCCTCGGGGGCATGGGCCCGGATGCGACGCTGGTTTTTCTTGAGAAGTTCTACGCCCTCACACGTGGCCGCGTGGAGCAAGCACGCCCGGCGCTGCTGGTGGACATCGATCCGGGAGTGCCGGACCGGAACCAGGCCTGGCGTGGAGCCGGTCCCAGTCCAGCCGCTGCGATCGCGCAGATGGGGCGCAGCCTCAAGCAGGCCGGTGCCGACTTTTGTGTCATGGCGTGCATCACCGCTCACGGTTGGGTGGAGTCTTTCGAAAAAGAGGCCGGCGTTCCGCTCATCCGCATGCCTGACATAGTCGCTGACGCCTTGCAGGCAAGAGCGGGCGCCAACGGACCGGTCGGCCTTCTGGCGACGACCACGACGATCGAAATGAAACTGTTCCAGAAAGCCTTCGCGGCACGGAACGGCTTGCTCCTCGTGCCGGAAGAGAAGGAGCAGGAAGCGCTGATGAGCGCGATCTATGCCATCAAGAAGGGAGAAGAGGCCCGCTCGAGTGTCCTCGCCGTGGCGAAATCTCTGGTCGCGCGCGGTGCGCAAACAGTGCTCATCGGTTGCACGGATCTGAGCGTTCTCGGCCCCCTGCATCTCTGGGGATGCACCGTCGTCGACGCACTCGACCTGCTTGCGGAGCGCACGCTCGCCGAAATCGAGAGGGTGCAAGCGGGTAGTTGAGCCGCCGACTGTCGGGCGCGTTCTCTCGCACCCGCATCGAGCGTCAACCGGCGCGGATATCAGCCTGAGGAAACCGCTTGGGCGGCGGTGTCATCGCTTCGGGACGCCGGGACGATCCTTACCTCGGTGACGAGCTCACCGGCCGAGCTCAGCCGGTGCAGATGATAGACGGGTCGGCTCTGCATCTGCGGCGGGTAATCGCCCTTGCGCAGAGAAGTGGCCGTGCAGGGCGCCACCATCACCGGGATCCTGCCTATCCGCCCCCAGGTGGAGCGATGCACGTGACCGCAGAAGACGGCCACCACGCATCCGGAACGCTCCAGGACTCGCTGCAGATTCGCCAGCGCCTCCGTCGTGACGAAGTTGAGCGGATCCGGTCCCACTGAGACGACGAACGGCGGATGATGCATGAAGACCGCCGTCGGCCTCTGCGGCCCGGCTTCGATCAGCGCCATCAGGCGCTGCGCCCGCTCCGGAGAGAAGTCTCCCTTGTTGCTGACGCCGCTCAGGGTGTCCACTGCAATCAGTCTCACCGGAAAATCATCGATCGCGTAATCGAGGAATCCGGGCTCCGCCGCCGGGCGTACCCATCGCGAAAGTGAATGGCGCAGGTTTTCCCTGTCATCGCGGTTTCCGGCCGCGATATATACCGGCGCGTGCGCCGTCGCGAGCAGGGAAGCCGCCGCGGCATAGTCCTCGAGACGACCCCCATGGACGACGTCCCCGGTGTGAATGATCACATCGGGAGCGGGATCGAGGGAATTGATATCCGCGATCGTGCGCTCGAGGTCTGTGGCTCTTCGGTCAAAATCGGCTGCGCCGAGCGCGATGTGCGTGTCGGATATCTGCGCGATGATCATGCCGCGGTGCCGGTCTCTCCCGATTGCTTCGCTCTATAGTACTCCCCCAGGATCGCCACCACCTCCGGTCGGCTGAACTCGGGCGGCACCTCGACGCCGGTCGACAGCATTTCCCGCAGCCGGGTGCCGGAGATGGCGATCTGGAACTGGGGATCGTGGGGACAGGTCCGCGCCGTGGCCATCCCGTAGCACTTGCGGCAGAAGAAGGTGACCTCGAGCTTCAGCGGCTGTGTCTGCAGGGCACCGTCCCACAATTGATCGAAAATGCGCTGCGAGTCGTATGGACCATAGTACTGGCCGACCCCCGCATGGTCGCGCCCCACGACGAGGTGCGAGCAGCCGAAGTTCTGGCGGATGAGCGCATGCAGCAGCGCCTCACGCGGACCCGCGTAGCGCATCTCGATGGGATAACCCGCCTGGATCACCGTTCCGGACCGGAAGTAGTTGTCGACCATGGCCTGCACCGCCCGGGTACGCACCTCGGCGGGAACATCGCCGGGCTTGAGCTTGCCGAGCACCTGATGGATGAAGACTCCATCGAGCACTTCCAGCGCGATCTTCACCAGGTATTCGTGGCTGCGGTGCATGGGGTTGCGCGTCTGGAAGGCGGCGACGCGTGACCAGCCCATCTCGCGGAACAGAGCCCGCGCCTCGATCGGCCGGATGTAGAGCGCGGGGTATCGCCGGGCATATTCGCCTTCGCTCAAAACCAACACGCGGCCGGCGAGGTTGACCTCCCCCTGGCCCATGACTTTGGCAACTCCCGGATGCTTCGCATCCGTGGTGCCATAGACGTGCTTGGCCTCGAGCGACTTGTCGATGCCGTATTTTTCGCGCACCTGCAGGATCGCGAGTATCTCTCCGCCCTCGCTTGCGGTGAGAGCCACCTCCTCCTGCGGCTGGATCGGCTCCGCGACATCGCGTGCGACCGGCAGCGTGATCGGGATCGGCCAGAACACGCCGTTGGACAGTTTCATGTCCACGCACGCTCCGCGCCAGTCGTCCTGTCCCATGAAGCCGTCGAGAGGCGTGTATGCGCCCATCCCCAGCATGAGCACATCCGAGACCGCGCGCGAGTCGAGCGCTACCTTCCTGAGCCGCTCGGCCCGCTCGAGTCCGTCGGCCCGCATCGCGGGCGGCAGCAGCAGCGGTTTGACCGCATCCGAGCCGTGGGGAGCTACCAGTTGTGGCATGCGGCGCCCGCTCGATCAGTCGATGATGTGATACACGGGCGCTTTCTCCATCTCCCAGCGGCCCGTTTGCCGGTCGTAGCGTGAGAGAGTGAAGCAGTGCCAGTCCTTGTCATCGAGCCGCGGATGGTCGGCGCGGTAGTAATAGCCCGGCCAGCGCGTCTCCTGCCGGAACAACGTATGTTGCGTCACGCACTCCGAAGCCAGTACGCGATGCTGCAGCTCCCACGCCCGCTGCAGCTGATGCAGGTCCGGCGCGCCGAGGCAGGAAAGGTCTTCCTTCAGCATCGCGAGCAGCTCCAGACCCCGAGTCAGCAGCGGCTCATTGGTCGTGTAGTGGGAGCTGATGCCGCCCACATACTCATCCATGATTTTCTCCAGGCGTTGCAGTCCGTGAAGCGGCAGGATATAGCTCGGCGACACCGTTCCGGCCACGATCTCGTTACGGCCGATGCGGTAGTTCTCCAAGGGCTGGTAGACGACCGTCCTCAGTTGCTCGTATTCCTTCTCGCTGACCTCCGGCCGCTCGTTGCTCCGATCCATCACGTATTTGACGGCCGCCTTGGCGGAGATCCGGCCTTCGGTGAAAGAGCCCGAGGAGAACTTGTGCGCGGTACCCCCGATCGTGTCACCGGCGCCGAACAGCCCCTCGATGGTCATCATCCGGTTGTAGCCCCACTGGTATTCCGCCGGGGCGTAATCCTCCGGACCGCTCGCCCAGGCTCCGGAGCAGGTTGCGTGCGACCCCATGACATAGGGCTCGGACGTCGTGAGCTCCGGATTGATTTCCTTGGGATCGATGTTCTGCGAGGCCCACACGACTGCCTGGCCGATGGTCATGCCGAGGAAATTCTCCCAGCCAATCGTCTCCTTGTGAGGGTCCTTGAACGCCTCCTTGGTGACCATGCGGATGGGGCCCCGGCCCGCCTTGACCTCCTCGAGCAGCGCATGATTGCGCAGACAGGTCGGCACCGGATGGTGATTCACATAATCGCCGACCATCTTCTCGATCGAGTCGCGCCAGAACGCCTCGTAATCCTGTCCGTAAGCATTTTGCGTGTAGGTCTTGAGGTGCAGGAAGTACGCGCCCACCGGACCGTAACCGTCCTTGAATCGAGTCAGGACGATGCGGTTTTCCATCTGCGTCATCTTCGCGCCCGCCAGGATCGGCAGGGCGTACGCGGAGGCGCTGCTCCAGGGCGCATACCACGTGCGGCCCATGCCTTCTCCGACCGCGCGTGGCTTGAAGATATGCGACGCGCCGCCCGCCGCCACGATGACCGCCTTGGCTCGAAAGACGTAGAAATCACCGTTGCGGACGTTGAACCCCACCGCGCCCGCGACCCGATTGGGGCGCTTGCTGTCCATGAGCAGGTGGGTCACCATGATCCGGTTGTAGACTTCGCTCGCCGCCTTGCGCGCGGCCTCGGCGACGAGCGGCTTGTAGCTCTCGCCGTGGATCATGATCTGCCACTTGCCCTCGCGCTGGTACTTGCCGGTATTGGGGTCCTTCATGATCGGCAGACCCCACTCCTCGAACTTGTGCACAGTGGCGTCGACGTGCCGGGCGATGTCGTATCCGAGGTCCTCTCTCACCAACCCCATGAGGTCATTGCGCGCGTAGCGCACGTGGTCCTCGGGCTGATTCTCGTTCCAGTGCATTCCCATGTAGCAGTTGATGGCGTACAGCCCCTGGGCCACTGCGCCGCTGCGCTCGATGTTCGCCTTCTCGACGCAGACGATCTTCAGGTCGCGGCCCCAGTAGCGGGACTCGTAAGTGGCGCCGCAGCCGCCCATACCGCCGCCCACGACCAGAATGTCAGAATCGACGAATACGGTTTTGCGGCTCATCAGACCAGCCCTTTCTTGAGGCGACTGCGCGCGAGCACCGGCAGGACATCGACTTTGAGGGCCTCGGGCTCATGCGCCAGCTCCTGCGAGCTCATCGCCGCCGCGCTCGGCGGCGCATAGTCCGCTGGACCCTTGATCGATCCCCAGGGCGTGGTCCTGATGGGTGAGACGAAATTCTTCTCGCGCCCGTCGCGGAACTTGATCCTCCACGATACCGTCGCCTTCTCTTCCTCGCGCAGCACGCGCACGCTGTGGCCCAGGGGAGCGAAGTCCGCATAACCACGGCAGTCGATGGCCTGCTGAGGGCACGCCTTCACACAGGAGTAGCACTCCCAGCACATGTTGGGCTCGACGTTGTATGCACGGCGATAGGTGGTATCGATGTGCATGATGTCGGAGGGGCAGATATCGACGCAGTATCCGCAGCCGTCGCAGCTCGTCATGTAGACAAACGTGGGCATGGACGATGCTCCTCAGTAATTGTGCGGCTGGCGGCGGGCGCTGCCGAACGCCACGGGACGGTCGGCCGGGGCGGGCAGATTGTTGCGAAAGCCGCTCGCGTGCTCGATGCGCCTCTGAAACGCGGCGGCAGGCTTGTAGAACATGTGGGCGAACTTGGACCATGGGACCGAGCCAAAGAGCACGGTGTTGGCAAGCAGGTAGAGGCCGAAGAAGGCGTTCGCCCAGGCCTGATCACCCGCTGCCTGGACGCCACCCCAGATCAGGGCAAATGCCGCGCTCGCGAGCAGCGAGACGACGAAGAGGTCGGCGCGGACCAGGCGGAACGGGGAGTGCCCTTCCGCCGCGACGTCGACGCGCTGCAGGAGCCAGAACCAGAGGCCTCCAACGCAAACCAACAGAGCCCCGAGGTACCAGAGCTCGGAGAGGATGGCCGGTCCCGGTGCGGCGGCCGTGGGATAGGCAAAGACCATGACGGCCGTGGTCACGACGTAGAGCACGAAGCCGTACATCGTCAGAAGATGGGTAACTCTGCGCAACGTGCCGCAGAACTCACCGGCTGCGAGTACCGAGACCGCGATGGTCTCCGCGGCGAGAGCCGCCGCTTCACCTGCGTCCACGCGGCGTCTGGCGCCGAAGCTCGCGACACGCCGATGTTGGAAGAAGTACCTGGCGCTTCCCTTGTGAGCCAGGTCGATCAGTGTCCCGAAGACGACGAGCAGGAACATCACCGCGACGTAAATCTGCATCGCGATGGGCGGTATGGATGCAGGAAGCGCGGCAAACGGGTTGTGCATGAACACTGGCTGTCCCCCGATGATGTCGGTTTTTCAGTGCGCTACGGGCCCGCGGAATCCGCGCCCGCGTTCCGCCAGGCCCACGATGTGAAAACTCTATCCCCGGAATCAGTGGTCCGCAATGATCGTTTCAATGAATAAAATAGATAGTTCTAATATGCTACACTGATCAATCATGACGTTGGATCAGCTGCGAGTCTTCGTCGAGGTTGCCGAACGGTGCCATGTCACGCGCGCCGCGGAGGCGCTGCGGATGAGCCAATCGGCTGCCTCAGCGGCCATAGCCGCACTGGAAGATCTCTATCAAATCAGGCTGTTCGATCGCGTCGGCCGCGGCATTCACTTGACCGAGCCGGGCCGGATCTTCCTGCGTGAGGCGCGCGCAGTGCTCGATCGCGCATCGATGGCGCGCTCCGTGTTGCAGGATCTCGCAGGCTGCCCTCCGGGCCCGATCGCTCTCGCCGCCAGCCAGACCATTGCGACTTACTGGCTCCCCCGCCGCCTCGCCGCCTTCCACGCAGCCAACCCCCACGTGCGGCTCGATGTGGTGATCCGCAACACCCGGGAGGTCGAGACGGCGGTTGCCGACGGCGAAGTGAGCATGGGCCTCGTCGAAGGGCCGACGCAGCACCCCGCGCTAGTGCGCACACACCTCGACAACGACCAGATGGTGCTGGTGGTTGCCGCAGATCGCGCACCTTTGCCGATCGAAGCTTCGGGAAAACCCGATCTTCGCGCGCTCAACTGGGTGATCCGCGAGCCGGGCTCGGGCACGCGCCGCGGCCTCGAGGACTGGGTCGGCCAGCAAGGTTTGTCGCTCGAAGAGCTCAACATATTCCTCGTGCTTCCCGCCAACGAGGCGGTGCGCGAAGCGGTGGAGGCCGGCGTCGGCGCCACGATCATCTCGCGCCACGTCGTCGCGTCGGCAATCGCGGCTGGGACACTCGTGGAAGTTCCGATTGAATTGCCGCAGCGGGAATTCGCTCTTGTGCGTCACCGCGAACGCCACGCGACGCTGACGCAGAAGGCCCTCGTCGCGCATCTCAGCGGTGTGGTCGCTTGACGACGGACGTCCCGATGGATTATTTTCGGATCGGTTTTTATGGGGGCCCAAAGTATCTTCGGGTTGTCGCTTGCGGGGGCCCCGGTCCAACTGAGTTCTAAATGTCCGGTTCCGGCGCCTGTCCGGAAATCCAGCGACACGTCTATGAACCTGAGATGGCTCGAAGACTTTCTTGCGGTATGTGAAACGCGCAGTTTTACGGAGGCTGCACGCAATCGCTTCCTGACGCAATCCGCGCTCAGCAAGCACATGCAGGCACTCGAGATCTGGTTGGGGGCGGGAACGCTGCTCGACCGATCCACCAATCCCGTGGGAATCACGAACGCCGGGCTGGCTTTCAAGGAGACGGCCTCCCAGATCGTTACATTGCTGAACGGCGCCCGCCGCGCCGCTTCCAACAGCAAGGTGGCCAGCAAGAACATATACGTTTCTTCCACCCATTCGCTGTCAGCAACGTTCGTACCGGTATTGTCCAAGATCCTGTACGACGAGCTGCCAAACCCGGCGGTGTGTCTGCACGTTACCGCGAACAATTTCAGAGAGGCCCTGTCGCGTTACGAGCGGGCGGAATGCGACTATTTCCTGTGCTATGACAGTCCCGTGCACGGCATCGCGCTCGATCACGACGAGCACTCCAAGCTCACGATCGGGACCGATTACCTGGTTCCGGTCAGCATTCCGGCCAAACAAAGCAACAAACCTTACTACGCGATCACGCGCGCTTCGGAACGGCCTCTGCCCTATCTGGGATACACGGAGGAATCGCACCTGGGCAGGCTGTTGGAAAATCATCCCGCCTTCACGCATATTTCCGACCGGCTGGTCGCGCATGCGAAGAGCGCCTACTCGGAAACGCTGCGAGCCGGCGTTCTCACGGGCCTGGGCGTCGCATGGCTGCCGTACAGTCTGATCAGAGGCAATCTGGAGGGCGGAGACCTCACGTTGGCCAGCAATGACGCCGCTCACTACATCCCGCTGACCATAGACGTGTATCGTCAAAAGCGATCTTCGCGCGATGAGGTTCTGAAGTGTTGGGAAATCTGGCGTACCAACATCGGCAGCCTCGATTATCTGACACCGGCGCTTCCGGGCATCGGCGACCGGCCTCACCTCGCCAGTCAGGCGAGGCGCAGCCAGGCCGGCTAGCCGGAGGCGAGGTGCGGGCGTTTCATCGACGCCCGCTGAGGGCTTTCGCCATGCAGATCGAGCTCGCCGGGCAAAGCGAGCGGAACTCCTCGCTCGCATGCACGGCCGCGCCGACCTCCCCGCGCTCGACGACCCGATAGCCGTGTTGCTCGAAAAATGCCGCGGCGCCCTGCGTCAGCAGGACGAGCTCCCGGATACCCGATGCGCTGGCACGGTGCTCGAGCTCCCGCACGATCCGCCGGCCGAGGCCCGTTCCGCGGCGATCGGCGGCCACGACGACCGATCGCAGCAGCGCCACCTCTCCATAGCGCTCGAGCGCGCCCGCGCCGACCAGCTCTCTTCCGTCGCGCGCCACCACGAACTGCGGCCGCGAATGAGCCAGGTCGCTCGTCGGAAGTCCGTTGCGCTCGAGGAGAGCGCAGACCTCCGGCAAGTCCGCCGGTTCAGCCGAACGCAATTGCAGCATGGGAGCACCCCGATCGCCGATTGCCACGTACATCCAGAACCCGCAATGGATCCATGAGGGTTATGCTCCCGGAGGCGGCACCGGCTTCTTTTGCAGAAAGCTCCCGGCAGGCAGGCCGGCCACGTGAAAGTAGTTGCTTTCCGCGAGTGCCTCATAGAGAGGCGGAGTGAAGAAGGCGGAGATGCGTGACGCGACGAGCGCAGTCGCCATCATCGGAATGACCATTCCGGTGCCGTTGGTCATCTCCATCACGATGACGAAGGACGTGATTGGTGATTGGGTGACCGCCGCGAGATAGCCTGTCATGCAAAGCGCGATGACAGCCGCCATCGGCGCCCACGTGAATGCGGCATGCACCCACTGGGCCAGTCCGGCGCCGATCGAAAGGGATGGCGAGAAGAGGCCGCCAGGAATGCCGGCCATGTACGTGACCACCATGGCGCCCCACTTTGTGACCGCATATCCCGCCGAGAGCGGCGCTGCGCCCGTCAGGAGGTGGCGCGCCTGATCGTAGCCGCTGCCCCACGTCTCACCATGGGTGCCGACGCCGAGCGCCGCGACGGCGACGCCGACAGCCAGTGCGTAAAGCAAGGGCCTGCGCTGGCGCAACGCGATCAGCCAACCCGGCATCCAGACACGCCAGCGTAGCAGCGCCAGATTGAACGCCGCGCCGAAAAGGCCGCAGAGAACCGCCGAGAGAATCACGGGAAGCACGAACGCGCCGCCCAGGTTCTCCGGCACATTGATCTGGCCGAAGTAGAGATAGTTGCCCGCGAGCGCCAGTGAAGTCAGACCGGAGAACACCACCGCCGTGATCATGATGCCGTTGGTACGGCTTTCGAAATCGCGCGCCAGCTCCTCGATGGCGAAGATGATGCCCGCGAGCGGCGTATTGAACGCCGCCGACAGCCCCGCGGCCGCGCCGGCAAGCAGGAGCCGACGCTCCAGCTGAGCGTTGCGATGCGGGTAGAACCGGCGTGTCTCCGCCATGATCGCCGCGCCAATGTGCACCGTTGGTCCCTCGCGGCCGATCGTCAGACCGCCCAGCAAGCCAATCAGCGAGATGCCAATCTTCCCGACGATGACACGCACGCCGAACAGGCGTCGCATGAGCGTGTCTTCGTTGCCGGTACGCGGCGCATGCAGAGCCGCAATCACCTGCGGAATGCCGCTGCCCTCGCTGCCCGTGAACCAGCGCCGCGTGAGAAACAGCGCCAGGACGGTCAACGCCGGCGTAATGACGAACGCAAGCCACGGTCGGCCTGCGATCAAGCGAAGGAACGCGTTGGAAGCCTCCGTGCTCAAGTCCGCGTACAAGATCGAGATCAGTCCCGCGAGCAGGGCCGCTCCCCATGGCAGGCCCACCTGCAGAAATAGTCTTCTGGATTGGGCGCCGAGGAGCCGGCGCTGCGCCCGCTCGCGAAGTCGTTCCCGTGAGCCGTCGCCCTCTGAGCCTTCCTGCGCGGGCGGCATCAGCTCACAGCGCTTTGATTGAGCTCACCGCGCGACGGCATCGCCTCGATTCGCGTGACGTTCATGTGCTTGCCTCGAACGCCACAATAACGTAATACTTATGGGGCTGCACGCGCTCGAGGGCCGTGTGGAGTTCCCGGTTTGCTGAATCATCGATGCGCTCGGCGCAACGCGCCTGCAAGCGTCTGCCGGCGAGTGTCCAGGGGATCCGCACGCATGCCTTCCACGGCCCATGGGACCGAAAGTCTCTTCATGTTTGCCGACCGGCGCAGTCCGGCCGCATTCTGGCTGGGTGCTCTGCTGGCCGTCATCGGCGTGCTGCTGCACGTGCCGATGTTCGTGATGGCCCGCTCGATGGATTACCGACTGGCCGGTATGCCGATGGGACCGGGCATGCTGTGTGGGATGGCCCTCATCGTCGGCGGTATCGCTGCGGCGCTGTACGGACTGCGACCCAAGGAAGCGAGCGCCGCGGCCGCGACCTTCCACGAGCGGATCGTCGCCCCGGAAGATGCGCCCCTCACCTATTGGCACTGGGCCGCCGGCGCCGCGCTCGTGATGGCCCTGGTGGTCGACACCATGAAGATCAGCAGCCTGGGATTCGTGATTCCGGGGATGCGGGTCGAATACGGCATCACCCCGGCAGGTGTCGCGCTCCTGCCCCTCTGCGCGCTGACTGGAGCCACGGCGGGGTCGTTCGTCTGGGGCGCGCTGGCGGACCAGTATGGCCGCCGTGCCACCATCCTGCTCTCGGGCGTGATGTTCATCGGGACCTCCATCTGCGGAGCCATGCCGTCCTTTCACTGGAACCTGTTCATGTGTTTCCTGATGGGCGGGTCGGCGGGCGGCATGCTGCCCGTGGCGTACGCGCTTCTCGCAGAGATCATGCCAACACGCCATCGTGGCTGGAGCCTCGTCCTCATCGGCGGCGCGGGCACGCTGGGCGGGTTTCTGGTCGCATCCGGCATGTCAGCGCTGCTGCAACCGATATTCGGCTGGCGCATCATGTGGTTCCTCAACCTCCCCTCGGGGCTGCTCCTGATCGCGCTGAGTCCCCTCATTCCGGAATCAGCGCGCTTCCTCCTCCACATCGGAAGGCCGCACGAGGCACGCGCCACACTGGCGCGCTTCGGCTCGGTCGTGGTGAGTGAAACCCCTGACTGGGACGACGAGGCCAAGCTGGATCACTCTCACCTGCCTCCGACCGACACACGGTTTCTCGGCACCACGATCGCACTCACCCTGGTGGCCCTCGCATGGGGCCTGCTCAGCTACGGCGTCCTCCTGTGGCTCCCGGGCCAGCTCATCGCCGAAGGTCATGACATGGGTGTCGCGGCGGCGATCATCGCCCGCTCGACCTTCATCTCGGTCCCCGTCATCGTCATCGCAGCGCTGCTCTACTCACGCTGGAGCACCAAGGGCGCGCTGCTCGTCATGATAGGAATCTCCGCTGCCGGGCTCCTCGCCCTGGTGCTGCGCGAGAGCGGCGCGCACGCCGCGGCCAATCCGGTCATCGCCCTGACACTGCTCATCGTCGGCTCGACGGGTGTCATCTCCATCATCCTGCCCTACACCGCCGAGAGCTATCCCGTCCGCATCCGCGGCCGCGCCACCGGGTGGGTGGCGGGCGTCAGCAAAAGCGGCGGTCTGTTGTGTCAGGGTTTGGGCAGCCTCGCCCTGGTACCCGCGATCGGCACGGCCGCTCTGGAGACGGCGGTCCCGGTAGCGCTGGGTTTCGCGCTGCTCTCGCTCTACGGGCACGAGACCCGCGGTCGCGACCTGCGTGAGCTGGAGAGATCCCGGACGATCTTGGGATGACCTGCGGATTGGGGCCGAAGGATGCTATTGCTTGGTGATCACCACCTCGAGATACTCTCCCGGAACGACCAGGGACCGCGGTCCACCGGTGTTCAGACGCTCGAGCACTTCCGTGATGGATGCCGAAAGTTCGGCCTGCCGTTCGGGATTCAGCGCCGCATACAGCTTGTGCGTCGGACCGTAGAAGTTCCGAAACACCTCGATCCAATGCGCGGCTGACCGATACCGAAACTGGAAGTTACGGCGTACACAGCGAATGTCCGCGGCGTTCGCGCCGAAGAGCTGCACGATGTGCGGCTCGGAACCCCACAGCATCGGCGATTGCAGCCCCGGCGGCGGTGCGGAAAAGCGGGCGATCAGCCGGAACAGGTCTCCGATGAACCCCTCCGGAGTCCAACTGGCGAGGCCGATTCGCCCCGCGCTGCGTGTGACGCGCAGCAGCTCGTTGGCTGCACGCGCCTGATGTGGCGCGAACATCACTCCGAACGTGGAAAGGACGACATCGAACTCGTCATCCGCGAACGGCAGCTTCTCAGCGTCTGCCGCCCGAAAGTCGATTTGCAGGCCTTCGGCCCTCGCCCGGGCGCTCCCCCGCTCTAGGAGCTGGGCGACATAGTCAGTGGAGGTCACCTGCGCAAAGCGGCGAGCGGCCGCGAGCGATGCATTGCCGTTGCCCGCGGCCACGTCGAGTACCCGCTCGTCCGCCCGTATATCCGCCGCCTCTGCCAGCAGCTCCCCCACGATTTGCAAGGTGGTGCCGATGATCGCATAGTCTCCACTGGCCCACGTGGACTGCTGCCGCTGCTTAACCGCCTCGAAGTCGATGCTATCGTTCGGTTTGCGGCCAGGCCCGGGTGCGGTCGCAGGGATCGGTTGTGAAGTCATGTCGAACTCTCCTGATCTAGCTTGGCTGTTGAGGACCGTCGCCGCCCTGCATGATCGTCGCGACGCACGGTGCGCAAGCGAGTGCGGGCTCGGGCGGATTGTTTCGTAGGCGTCCGATGCGCGCTTTACCGCACGTCCTCCATGCTTGCTCCCTCGTCCGATTCCCTTGCGGGCTCGCGCGAACCTCTTCGCTGCTCGAACTTGCGCCCCGCATTCGAGCATTACGATGAGCCGGGATACTCTTTCGGATCTTTTGCGCACCGTCCGGTTGCGGGGAGCGGCCTTTTATTACGTGAGCCTGCGCGGCAGATGGTCTGCCGCATCCTCGGCGGCCAGGGAGATCGCGGCAGTGATGCCTGGGTGTGAGCACGTCATGGAATTCCACATGCTCGCCAAGGGCCGCGGATGGGCGGCGGTCTCCGGTTTACCACCCGTCCGGCTCGAAGCCGGCGATGTCGTGGTATTTCCCCAAGGGGATCCCCACGTGATCTCGAGCGCACCCGGCCTGAAGCCAGTGCTTCGCGAACCAGAGTGGGTGTTATCGCAGCGCGGTCAGCCGAGACCCATTCCAATTTCGCTATCCGAAGGCGTGGTCGATGTGGGGATCATTCCCGCGGAGAGCGCCGATGCGGTCGCGGTATGTGGATTCCTCGGCTGCGATCTGCGGCCATTCAATCCCCTCATCGCGGCACTGCCTCGCATTCTGCATCTGCCGGCGGCACGCACCGCGAGCTGGGCGGCACATCTGATCAATCAGGCGGTGCTCGAGAGCAACGACAGAAGGCCGGGCGGCGACGCGGTCCTCGAGCGGCTTTCGGAGATGATGTTCGTCGATGCCGCTCGGCGTTGCCTCGAGGCCCTGCCCACGGAATCCGTCGGATGGCTCGCCGGGCTGCGAGACCGGCACGTTGGAAGAGCTCTGGCGCTGATGCACGAGCGTCCGGGCCGGGAATGGACGCTGGAAGAGCTCGCGCAGGAAGCCGGCTTGTCGCGCTCGGCGTTTCACGAGCGTTTTACGCTGTATCTCGGACAGCCGCCGATGCAATATCTCGCGAGCTGGCGCATACAGCTCGGCGCAAGCCTCCTGCGCGAATCGAGCCGGGTCGTCGCATCCATCGCTCTCGAGGTGGGGTATGAATCCGAAGCGGCATTCTCTCGCGCATTCAAGCGTGCAGTCGGCATGCCACCGGGCGCATGGCGTCGAGCCCGCGCGACCGGCTAGGTGCCGCTCCCCGGCTCCCGATCCCGTCGTCCTCTTCAGCGCGCTCGAGCACCGCCCTTTCCTGCGGAAGCGACCGACACCGTGACCACGCCGGAATGGATCACTCGTGCAACCTGGGCGGCGCCCAGGCCACCACATCCGGGGTGACCCCAGCCCGACTTGCTCTTACCGTTCGGACCGACGCCATGGATGATCTCGTCGTCGTGTTGCGGGCTTGGTCCGCTCGACACCCTGTTCAGGTGCAACTTCCCGCGGATGCGCCATGCGATGTCGTGGTCGGGTTTGCGCGCCGAATCAGCCGCCTCCCAGCCCAACCGGTATAGATGCCGCAACCAGAGGCGAGCCTTGCCACGCAAATCGCGCACGATCAGTGAGCGCAGCGCGAAAGACCGCCTCCGCCCAGGCAATAGCGGTCCAGATCGTCGGGCGCGAATACCGGGCCGGAAAACGCCGTCCGAACGCCCGTCACATAGGCCGCCTGGTCCGCCTTGTTCCCTGGAACATAGTGATAGAGCAACACGGCCTTCACCTGAGCTTTCGCGGCAAGATGGCCGATCTTGTAGGTGTCGAGGTGTTCCACCTCGAAGTGCGCGCGAAACGCTTTGGCCTGCTGCGGCGGCCAATGGTTGCGCGCGGCCATCGAGGCGGTGAACCGTTCGGCATCCTGCGGACCGCGAGTATTCGCCTCCGCCACCAGCACGTCCGCGCCTTTCGCCAACCGCTCCACGGCCTCGCTCGGTCCAGTATCGCCCGTGAATACGATCACGCCGTGCGGCGTCTCGATGCGATATGAGAATGACTTGAACTGTGCGCGCCTCTGCGGCGGCATCAGCGCGTAATGCGAGTTCTCAGCGGCGGTGACACGGATTTTGTCGTCCTGAAAGACGACGCCGTCTCGATCGATCTCGTGAGTCACGAACGGGCTCTGGTAGCTCCCGTCCGTACGCGGCGGGAAATTCTCGAACGGCCGAAACCCGACGGTGATGAAGTGGAAGGCCGCGTTCACGAGCTCCTTCGTCTGCGGCGGTCCGTAGATGTTGATCGGCTGCGCCTGGCCGGCCATGCTCTGCCTGAAGAAGTCGTTGGCCATCACGTCGGCGAGGCCGAAATCGTGGTCGCCATGCAGATGCGTGAAGAATATGGTCCTGACCTGCTCGGACTCGACGCCAGCCCGAAGCAACCGACGCATGGTCCCAATACCGCAGTCGATCAGATATGGCCGTCCGTCGACAATGAGCAGCGTGGAAGGCTCAGATCGATCCAGGCGCAGCGGCGGTCCGCCGGCGGTGCCGAGAAAGAGGACTTCCGTGCGCGCGCTCTCCCTGGCAAGATCGCCCGGGCCCGCAGCGAGGGCAACCGATGCGGCCGCGAACGTGAAGGCCGCGAGCAAAATCGCCCGACGGACGGCTGCGAGTGTTGGCACACCCATGCACGGATGATCTCAGGGAACCGGCCCGGCGGCAACAACCTGGTGAAACCGTGAAAGTACCTTATGCAAAAAAGTGGCAGAAGGAAGCGGACAAGCTGAGGTCGATTGCGCGCGACTGTGGCCTGATCGAGGAGACGAAGTGGGGCAAGCCCTGCTTCACCCACCGGAAGAAGAACGTGGCAATCATCATCCCGCTGAAGGAGGCGTGCGCCCTCTCCTTCTTCAAAGGCGCGCTGCTCGACGACCCGAAGCACATCCTCCGGAAGGTCGGTGAGCATACGCAGGCAGGCCGCTGGATCAAATTTACCTCCCTCAAAGAGATCACGGCCATGCAGTCGATTCTGAGGAGCTACATCCGCGAAGCCATCGAGGTCGAGGAGTCGGGGGAGAAGATTGCCTTCAAGAAGGCTTCAGAGTATGCGGTTCCCGAGGAGCTGCAGTCCAGGCTGGATGAAACTCCGGAGCTGCGGGCGGCATTCGAAGCGCTTACCCCGGGGCGGAGAAAGTCCTACATCTTTTATGTCGCGGGTGCGAAGCAGGCGAAGACGCGAGTAGCACGAGCGGCGAGGTGTGTTCCAATGATCCTGAGCGGCCGAGGGTTCAACGAGCTGGCAGACTGAACCGATGGCTGGGGTCTGCGGGTCATAACGGCGCTACCGGGTCGCCGTTCTGCGCGCTTAGGCAGACTTCTCGGGAATATCGCGCGCGACCTCGTCGGCGGAGCGCAGCGTGAGCGCCACGAATGCGAGGGTCCCGTTGGTCACCGAAGCGGCGGGGATGGTCGGCGCTCCCACGACAAACAAATTCGCGTGATCGTGGGTCCTCCCGAAGCTGTCGCAAACGCTTGCGGCGGGATCGGTTCCCATGCGACACCCGCCGCCGGGATGGTCGAGATAGTCGCTCGCGATGTGTCGCAGTACCGTGCCATCACCGGCCTTTGCCATATGGGCGAAGACCCCATCGAGGTGCCGCCTCGTCTCCGCCGCGCGCGCCTTGGTCGCCGCATCGGCATCGTGAAAGACGTCCGGAAGCGGGTCGCCCCAGCGATTTTTCCTGTTTGCATCGAGCGTGAGTCGGCTCTCTGCCGATGGATGAATGTCGTAATACGCGCGGCAAAAGGCGATGGGACGGGATCGTTGCTTCTGCTGCCACGACGACAGCAGGTCGTCGCCCAGCAGAACCGTACCTCCGTCGCCATGTAGTTTGGGCAGGCCAACTCCACCGGGAAAGATCCTCAGGTCATGCCGCATGTAGGTCTTGCCCACCGGTGATCGAAAGAACTTTCGCGAAATGAGGCTATAGCCATTGTTCATGCCCGGAAACACTTCGTCCGATTGGAACTCGACCATGGCCGCGTAGATTGCGTGACCGTTCATGTATCTGCCGACCTGGTCGGTGGAGTTGGCGAGGCCGTTGGGAAACCGTGGGCAGGCGGACAGAAGCAGCAGGTGCGTGCTCCAGATGTGACCCGCGGCGAGGATGAATGTGCCGGCACGGTACTCGATCTCTTCGTCGGGCCGCTCGTAGCTCGAAGCCCGGGCGGCTACGATCCTGGTGGACCGCTCATCGAGCACCAGCTTGCGAACCAGAGTTCGATCGTGCAGCGTGATCTTCCGGCTCGCGAGCAGATCCTTGAACGTGTAGTCCGGCGAGTACTTTGCGCCCGTGGGACAGATCTCGCAGGTGCCGCAGCGCAGACACACGGACCGTCCACCCCATGGCTGGGTATTCTTCGCCTGGGGTACACCCTGGAATACATAACCGCTCTTGTCTCCCCACTTCTTGTACTGAATCAGATCGTAGGTGAGCGGCATGGGGGGCATGGGATAGGGCTGCGAACGCCAGTCCTCGGGGTACGCACTCGGCTCACCCGAGACGCCGAGCCTGTGCTCGGCTTCGCAGCAGTATTTCTCCAGTTCCTTCCAGTCCATGGGCCAGTCGACGTAGAGGCCGTACATCGACTTCAGGCGCAAGTCCTCCTCTGAATATCGGTTGCAGGTCCCGCCCCAGTGCAGCGCCTGCCCCCCCACTGCCATCGTTCTGGAAATTTGCC
Source organism: Steroidobacteraceae bacterium (assembly GCA_036278795.1). Taxonomy (GTDB): domain Bacteria; phylum Pseudomonadota; class Gammaproteobacteria; order Steroidobacterales; family Steroidobacteraceae; genus 13-2-20CM-66-19. Next base: position 220,973 of record DASUKK010000017.1, read on the forward strand.
CATTCGACACCTGGTCTTTGATGGAGTCTCTGGGCCATGGATTGTCGCCGTAGTCCCGTTCGCGCTGTCGGTACTTGAAGCGATTCTCCAGGTCGAAAATTTTGCGGCCCGCCTCGACGACCGCGATCTTGACGCCCGGCCTGAGCTGCGCGAGCTTCTCCGCCATCATGGCGGCGGATATGCCGCCGCCGATGATGCACACGTCGCTTTCATGAACAGTGGCCATTGCGGATCGCCCTCTACGCAATGGAAACCGGCCGGTCGGCTGAAGTGTCGAGACCGCGGCAATCGGAGACTCGAATCGAGGCTTTGAAGAGAAAATCGTTCCCGTCACTACTGCTGTAAAAGTGGCCCATGAGATCGGAGGCAACGTGCTGACCATCCGGCCTCTCGGGCAATTTCGTCACTTGGGCTTCGAGGAGGGCGGCCTCTACGACAGCCTTCCTGTCGGGCGGCGACAAAGCGGTAAAAGGCGAGCCCTTGGCTTTTGACAACTCCTGCAAACGCGCGAGCTGCGAGGGATACCGCAGCAGAGGACTGGGTGGAACGACTGCGTACCGCAAATCGCCGTACCCGTAGCTCATCGGAACGCCGGCTTTGTATCCGTCCAGCCATTTCGCAAACGCTGCGACAGCCTTGGCGCGCCCATCGGCGCCGAGACTCGAGGGCAGCACGACTTCGCCGATTGCAGCGATCAGTTCGCGATCGTCCCCGCTCAGGGCGGCGGCTTGCACCCGGACAAAGCGAGGCAGCGTATAGCTGAGAATAGCGAGTACAGCCGTTTTGAAGAGAGCTCTGCGCTTCATCGAATCTCCACTGGGCCTATGAGCTAGGCTTCGGCGAGGCGCCCTTTGCGAGCGTCGCCCGGCGAGTGCCCGAAGCGGCGGCGGAATGCCCGGTTGAAATAAGAGAGATCGTTGAATCCAACCTCATACGCGATCTCGCTGATGCGAAGGTGATCGAAGCGCCGGCTGAGCAGCTTCGAGCGTGCGCGCTGCAATCGCGCCTCACGAACGAATTCGCTGAAGCCCGTTCCTTCGCCTTCGAACAGCATTCGAACGTAGCGCGGGCTCATCCGGTGACGAGCGGCGAAGTCACCGAGTGAAATCTCATGGTCGAGATTCCCGAGGATATCGCTCTTGATGGCCTGCAGCCGTGCCACTCGCACACCCCGGCCCCTGGCGATCTCCTCGGCCTCACGGCTGGCGCCGAGCGCGAATGCCGCCAGATCATAGATGTGGGCAACCGCCAGCGACTCGAGAGCTACTTCACTCGTCCCGCAGCTCGCGTGCAGCGCATTCAGATAGCCCCGAAGCAGTCGAAGCGCGGGCGAGTCGCGCACAACGCGCCGGCCGCATGACGCCCCGATATCCTTCAGTACCCGTACGAGGGTACCTTGAGGAAAGATCAGCGTCGCGAGTGGTCCCTCGCGTAGCGTTGTCAGGCTGCCCGGATCCGCGCCCGACAAGGCGATCGCATCGCCCGGCTGCAGGGTGATCTCCCGGCCAAACTGCTTCGCGAAAGCGCCGCTTCCGAGGTTGAATATGAGCCTGTCGTGTCCATCGACGAAATCGGAGCGCAGCGCCGAGCGGTGGCCCGACAGCAGACCGAGACCCGGCAATTTCACCAGAGTCGCATCGATCTGGAGTGGCTCGTCCGGCGAGGGTTCCACCCGCACCCCATCGCCCCCAAACGTCTCGCGAAATAGCGCCACGCGATCCCGCTCCGGCCACTGGTTGGTGCAGATCGTGATCACCCGAGGGCGCGGTATCGCCTGTGAATTGGGTGTTCTAGGGTCAGCCACGAAACCCCCTTGCCAATCGAGGGCCACTCTACCGCGATCGCTTCCTCCCTGTCCAAGTGCCGCTTCCGCTCCGTCCAAGACGGGCGCGCTCAGCTTGGGTAAATCCAAGCACAGACAAACCGAATGGGAGCCGCCCGATGGCCACTGCAATCCTGGGCTCGCAGGGGATCGAGCTATCGTCCGACCGGAGTCGCGAGCACCGGTTTTTCTGCGGCATGTCGCTCCTGATTGCGCTGGTCATCTTCGTCGGGTTCGCCCGCACTTACTTCCTCGCGGGTCTCTTCCACGCGAAGCCGCTGCCGGCTCCCATCGTCCATATCCATGGCGCGATATTCTCCAGCTGGGTCCTGCTGCTCGTCACCCAGACCTCGCTTACCGCGAGCGGTCGCGCCGACATCCACAGGCGGCTGGGACTTGCGGGTCTGGCGCTTGCACCGCTGATAGTCGTCTTGGGCGTTCTCGTAGCGAACGAGATGCTGGGCCGCTTCTGGGCCATCCCTTCCATCGATGCCAAGGGGATATACGCGGTCGCACTGAGTGAGATCCTCGGCTTCGCCTTGCCCGTGACCGCGGCGTTTTGCCTCCGCTGCAAGCCGGCATTCCACAAACGGCTCATCCTCATCGGCACGATCGCAATGACGACGGCAGGCTTCGGCAGATGGCCGGTGGATTTCCTTCTGCACAAGCCGCTTCCGGCAATGCTTGCGGCCTTCAGCCTGCTACTGCCGCTCGCTGTCTACGACCTGCTGTCGATGCGGCGAGTCCATCGCGCGACGGCCTGGGGCGGCGCATGGGTCGTACTCATCGAGCTGACGGGGGCTGCGATCGGCCATACCGCCGCATGGGGCAGTTTCGCGACGCACATGCACTCGTTCGGCTTTTGAGGTTCGTCCTCGGTCCCGACAGCGGCGCCGAGCATGTCCTCTGCGGCTTGGGCAGCTCGCTCAGGATTGCATCGATGACGACCTGCGCCTGATCGAATTGCACGTAATGGGTGCTCTTGCACGAGGATCGGCTTCGAATCCGACGAGAGCGAGATTACGTGCTCCGCGTCTATGCGCGCAACGCCCAACACTACCACGAGATCATGGCGCCGTTCGTGGAGCACAAGATCGATTATGAGACATGGCCGGCGTCAGGCGAGTCGTGCGCTTGCAATCCCGGCGCCTTCTGGAGGCGATCGCGCGGGACAGCGAATGATTCCGATACGCACCAGCGTCGTGCAATAGAATCCCACGATGCTCCATGTCAGGAAAGCCGAGGCCCGGGATGCTGCGGCCATCGCTGCCATCATTCTGCCGATTATTCGCGCGGGTGCGACATACGCGCTCGACCCAAGCATGGGCGAAGCCGAAGCGCTGGCCTACTGGATGGCGCCCGACAAGGAGACGTTCGTCGCCGAGCAGGACGGCGTCGTTCTCGGCACCTATTACATGCGCCCGAACCAGGCCGGCGGCGGAGCGCATGTTTGCAACTGCGGCTATATGACGAGCCCAGCAGTCACCGGCAGGGGGATCGCTCGCCGCATGTGTGAGCACTCGCTCGGGCACGCGCGATCACGAGGCTACCGGTCCATGCAATTCAACTTCGTGGTCAGCACGAATGAGCGCGCGGTGCGGCTCTGGCAGTCACTTGGATTCGAGATCGTTGGTCGCCTGCCGGCGGCCTTCGAGCATCCCTCAGCGGGCTTCGTCGATGCGTTCGTGATGTATCAACGGCTCTGATCTCATGATCGGCTTACCAGCCCGCCATACGGCCCCGCTGAGGCGCCTGCGTCACTAGCGCGGCATGGCCGCGCTTCTCGGACAGCCGCGTTTACTCCTACCTGGGTCGGTTCGGGCCGCACCATTCAGACAGGACGCGTTGCCAGATCTGCTGGCAGCGAATATGGAACCGTGGGATTTCACCGTCACCACTCGAGTATTCCAGCTCGTACTCCTGCGCGGAGATGAGCTGCTCGCATAGAGAGCAGGGCAAGCCGGAGCCCTTTCCGGCAAAGCCACTCGCTGGTACCACGCGCGGCAGGGCGGCAATCTCGATTTTATGTTTGGCAAGCAGGCGAAGCGCCGTTTCGTCCGGAAGTGCCATGACGCCTCCAGGCAAAAATGCGGATCGGTACTGGGTTCGAGCCACGGGCTATCCCGACTGGCGGTGCCCGTTGGACCACGACCTGAGGACAGGTCCGGATTTCTTCAAGGGGGAAAGCACCAATGGGCGCCCGCCCCTCCTGTCCGGTGCCGCCACCCCCTTGGTCCGGAAAGACGGCCCCGGTCACGCCTCGAGCACCGGGCACCGGCACCGGCACCGGGCACCGGGCACCGGCATCGGGCACCGGCATCGGGCACCGGCACCGGTACCCCCCTTGAATTTTTCCCCGCGATCCCTAGCTCTTTGCCCGCCCAAGCGGCGCATTGAACCGGTAGGAGGTGCTTACATGTTCGGTACTACGACGAATATGCCAAGCTCGGTCTTTGATGAGCTTTGGCGATTGCAGCAGGAAGTGGACGACCTTTTCGGCAGCTGGAACCCTTCCCTGGGGATCCGGTCGCTCCCCCGGGGCAGTTTCCCCGCGATCAACGTCGGCCAGACGGCCGAGCGGGTGGATATCTATCTCTTCGCCCCCGGTATCGACCCCAGGAGCCTCGACATCTCGATTCAGCAGAATCTGCTCACGGTGTCGGGCAAGCGGGAAATCAGCGTGCAGGAGGAGGCGAGCTACTATCGCCAGGAGCGTTTCAGCGGCGAGTTCCGGCGCGTCGTCAGCCTGCCCGAGGACGTCGATCCGGAGCGTGTGCAGGCCAAGTATGTCGACGGCATCGTGCAGATCGGGGTGCAGCGGCGCGAGTCCGCACGGCCTCGGCAGATCCAGATCCAATGAACGAAGCGGAGGTCGCTCACATGGCTACTCATAGCGAAGTCACCCGCCGCGGCTCCAACGCTGCGGCCACGGCGCAGTCCGGACATGCCCAGTCCAGAGAGACACCGGTCCGTCCCCCAGTGGACATCCGGGAGGACAAAGACGGTATCACGCTCTGTGCGGACATGCCCGGAGTGTCGAAGGATCGCCTCGAGCTGCGCGTCGACGGCAACAGCCTGATCATCGAGGGTCAGGTGCAGCTCCAGCTCTCGGGCGAGGCGGAAGCTCTCTATGCCGACGTTCGCTCGAGTATGTACCGTCGCACTTTCTCACTCAGCGGTGAGCTCGAGACCGGGAAGATCGAGGCAAGCCTCAAGGACGGCGTGCTGACGGTACACATTCCGAAGCGTGCTGAGCTTCGTCCCCGGAAAATCGAAGTATCAGTCTGACACAAGGGAGCGCCATCAGCTTGCGTGGGCTGGTGGCGCTCCCCCGTACATCAAGAGGCCGGCCTGACCGCAAGTTTTCAAGTCGCGCTAGAGAAGCCCTTGGGACGGCTTGTTCTCACGACGCTTCATAGCGGGTTGGATCTGCCCGATCTCGCGCCCTTTTATCGCGAGCTCCACGAGCTGCCGTTCGTGTCGATCTCCGACGATCAGCGCCGGCCCATGCCGCCGGTCAACTGGGTCGGCACGGTCTATCACGGCTTGCCCACCGACCTGCTGCGCTTCTCGCTTTCGGCGGCGCAGGGCTACCTCGCCTTCCTCGGTCGGATCTCACCGGAGAAGCGTCCGGACCGCGCGACAGGGTCATCGTCTGCTACGCCGGCGCCGCCGAGGCAGCGCGCTGATAAGAAGACCTGCACAGAGCGAGAGACCAACCACGCTGACCAGCAGTAGCGGCATCAAGGCTTGCGTCGATCGCAGCATCGATGAGGCAGCCGCCGCCCAAGCTGCGATCAACAGGGTGGCCCAGCCACTCCAGTCGAGGCGCAGCATGAAAGCAAACGTTGCGAAAATGGCCAAGGCGACGGCGACCACAACCGCGACAGCCATCGGCGCGAATGGCACCGTAAGGTCCGGGAAACCGGCAGACGCCAGCAGCAGCCACGCTCCCGCTGCCACCACCACGCAATGTGCCCACCGCATCGTCGTCATTGCGGTACCTCCCACTTGCGTTCACGAAGCAGCGGTTGGACAACTCCGTTCGAGCTGAGTTCCGAGGGCCCACCTGGCGGGGGCCCCCTGCCGGGAGGTACCTGGCCCTGCTCCCAACTGTATCCCAGCTAGGGCCGGCTCCGTCCGCGAGTGAATGCCTCAGCGAGCAAGGCCAGAGTCGTTATTCCGGCTCGCCTCTTCGACTGTGCATTGCGAACCAGCCGTCAGAACGACCGGATGGCCCGCACCCGGCGCGGGAAGTCCTTGTCGTCGCCGTGGTCCCGGCCGGCGTCGGCGAAATCGATGTGGGAGGCCATGTCCGTATCGTCCTGCGTCGAGGTCCAGTATTCGCAGTTGTCGTACATCCCGGCATCGCGGAAATCGCCGATGCCGGTCGCCTTCAGCGCCTTATACATCTCCTTCAATTCGTCGTGCGACGGCAGGAACCAGTCGCTCACGCCGTTGAAGCTGAGAGTGGTGCAAAGGCGGGCGGCGCTGGCCGGCTCGGAACAGCCTTGCAGCATTTCGGCAGTGTTGCGCTTTCCGGTGCCGATCGCCGTGCCCTTCGCGCCCGCGACGTCGTGGCGGAAGCAACCCCATTTCGCGCTCTGGCTCTGGTCGAACGGCATCGCCTCCAGATAGCGCCAGCCGTCACGCGCGGCCTCGGGGTTCTTGTAGAAGATCAGGCCGCCGGACGGGCCGACGTCGCCCACTTCGTAGTCCGCCGTCAGCAGCCAGGTGGTCATCTCACCCGCGCCGCGATTGGCCCAGAGGTGGTAGGGAATCAGGGTAAGCCTGGTGGGCGTGGCCGGCGCATCGGCGGCGTGGTGCGCCACGGTATCGATCAGCATCGCGCCGTCCATGAAACCGGCGTCGAAACGCGGGGTCAGCGGCGCGTCGGGCGCCACCACCAGGTCGAGCGCCTTGCGGCCAGGCGCCTCCGGCCATTCTGCGCAATAGACGATTGGCCCGAGCGAGATGGCCACACGCCGCGACGTCTCGCGCACACGCTCGTCGGCGACGATGCGGCGTGGCGCCATCGGCAGGTCGATCACCACCGTGTCGCCGTTGCGCCATGTGCGGTCGATGGCCACGTAACCCCGTCGATCCGGTTGCGCGGATACCGCTGTTCCGTTCACGGTGATCGTCACCGGGCCCGCCCGATCCATGTAGCGATAGAGGCCGCCCGGCGCCGGTTGGTCGCGGGCCCAGCCGGGGATGCGCAAGCGTATGGCCGTCTTCAGCGGTGCGGCGGCGCCGACTTTGATCTGCGTGCGGCCGCGCCAGGGCATCTGGCTGTCCACAGCCAGATGCAGCGCGCCGGCGCCTACGGCGAAGCTGGCCTCGCTCGAGACGTAGAGATTGACGTAGATCGCGCCGGCCTGGTCCTGTGCGTAGATCATCCCCGGCATCGAGGCAAGGAAGCGCACCAGGTTGGGCGGGCAGCATTCAAGCGAGGCGTGCTGCCAGCGCTCGTCGCGTCCGTCGCCGGCGCTGGCGAGGCGATTGACGTAGAAGAAGTGGTCGCCGGAATGGGATATGCCGTCGAGCATGTTGTTGTACATGCCACGCTCGAGCAGGTCGATGTAGCGCGCGTCGCCCGTGGCCATGAACCAGCGATGGTTGAGGTTCTGGAACATCAGGGTCGCGCAAGTTTCGGTGTAGGACGACACATTGGGCAGCACATGCGGCCGGCCGAAGCCTTCGTTGCCGGTCTGTCCGATGCCACCGGAGATGTACAGCTTGTTGGTGACGGCGTCGGTCCATATCGCGTGGGCTGCGTCGAAATAGCGCCGGTCGCCGCTGTAGACCCCGACATCGAGCATCGACAGGATCAGCGTGGCGCCGTTTACGGCGTGGCCGACCGCCTCGCGCTGGTCGAGCACGGGGAGCCAGCTCTGGGTGTGGCGGCTACGCCCCGGCGCGTCGGCGCGCCCGCGGATGTCGAGATAGTGTTTGGCGAGCGCGAGGTGGCGCGGGTCGCGCGTCACACGATAGAGATGCGTGCAGCTCATCGACGGGCGCTCGCCGCCGGGGTACGGCGGGTCTTTCTCGCGGAATTCGTGTTCCAGAGCGGCAGCCTCGGGCAGGCACTTGTCGATCAGCCGGCGGTCGCCGAGGGTGAACCAGAGCGCCGCGCCGAGCTCGAACTGCCGGTTTTCGTGGCCGGCGGTCGGTGACGCGAGCATCGGCTGCAGGCAGCGTTCGACATAATCCTTCATGTTCAGGTCGGGCCGCGATTTGGCGATATAGATCGCCGCCTCCAGCACGCCGCCGGAGAGTTGGTCGCTGACGACGCCGAGCTTCCTGATCTCGAACGGCACCGTGACTTCGGCGTTGCGTGCCACCTTGGGCGCCCAGAAATCGTCCTTCAGCTTCACCTCCCA
>DASUKK010000018.1:0-51924 GCA_036278795.1 Steroidobacteraceae bacterium
TCGACGAGCGCGAGAACCGCTCCGACGTCTTCCAGCACGATGGCGGCCTGCGGGTATTCGTGCAGCACCTGAATCGTACGCGCACGCCTATTCACGAATCGGTGCTGTGGTTTCGCGCTCCGGAGGGTGGCATCACCGTCGAGGTGGCCATGCAGTGGAATGACTCCTACCAGGAGAGCATGTACTGCTACACCAACAACATCCCGCAGAAGGACGGCGGCACGCACCTCGCGGGCTTCCGCAGCGCGCTCACGCGCATGCTCAACGACTACATCGAAAAGGAGTTGTCCGCAAAGAAGGACAAGTTGCCGATGACCGGTGACGACGCCCGTGAGGGCCTCACCGCGATTCTCTCGGTGAAACTCCCCGACCCGAAATTCTCCTCGCAAACGAAGGACAAGCTGGTCTCTTCCGAGGTCAAGGGCATCGTGGAGGCGGTGGTCGCCGGGAAACTGCAGGAGTTCCTGCTCGAGCATCCGCAGGAAGCCAAGGGCATCGTGGCGAAGATCATCGAGGCGGCCCGCGCCCGTGAAGCCGCGCGCCGTGCCCGCGAAATGACGCGCCGCAAAGGTGCGTTGGATGTCGCGGGCTTGCCCGGGAAGTTGGCCGACTGTCAGGAAAAGGACCCGGCGCTTTCCGAGATCTTCATCGTCGAGGGCGACTCCGCCGGCGGCTCCGCCAAGCAGGGCCGCGACCGGCGAACGCAGGCGATCCTGCCGCTCAAGGGGAAAATCCTTAATGTGGAGAAAGCCCGCTTCGACAAGATGCTGTCGTCAGTGGAAGTCGGCACCCTGATCACCGCGTTGGGATGCGGCATCGGCAAGGATGACTTCGACATTGCAAAGCTCCGCTACCACCGCGTGGTTCTCCTGACCGACGCAGATGTCGACGGGAGTCATATTCGCACGCTGCTCCTGACATTCTTCTACCGGCAGCTTCCGGAGCTCATTGCGCACGGTCACATCTACATCGCGCAACCGCCTCTCTTCAAAGTGAAGCGCGGCAAGCAGGAGCTGTACGTCCGCGATGAGCCGGAGCTCGATGCCGCTCTTCTCAACACCGCGCTGGAGAGCGCCGCGCTGCACGTGAACGCTTCCGCACCGCCGTTGCAGGGTCCGGGCCTCGAGGCGCTGTCACGCAAGTACATGGAGGTCCAGGCCATCATCAAGCGCTGGTCGCGCCGCTATGACGACCGGCTGCTCGAGCAGTTGATCTACATGCCGGAGGTCAAGCCGGCCGACTTCGACAGGCTCGACTGGCTGCGCAGCTGGACCCATGACCTCGACCAGCGGCTCAACTCTCTGGACGATGCCACGCGCGCTTATCGCGTCGGGCTACAGGACGCGTCCGGCGAGCATGCGGCGCGCATCATGATCCACAAGACCGAGCACGGCACCGCCAGCCACAAATACCTGCCGCGCGAGTTCTTCGAGTCCGCGGAATACCAGCGGATCGCCGATCTCGCCCGCACGCTGGCGGGCCTCATCGGCGAGGGCGCCTTCGTCAGCCGCGGCAGTGACCGCCAGGACGTCGGCTCCTTCAAGGAAGCCATGAAGTGGCTCTTCGACCAGGCCCGCAAGGGCCAGACGATCCAGCGCTACAAAGGCCTGGGAGAGATGAATCCCGAGCAACTCTGGGAGACCACCATCAATCCGCAGACGCGCCGGCTGCTGCAGGTGAAGATCGAAGACGCCGTCGCGGCCGATGACATCTTCACCACTCTGATGGGCGATCAGGTCGAGCCGCGTCGCGAGTTCATCGAGAAGAACGCCCTGTCCGTGACGAATCTGGACGTTTGAGTCCGGCGTCCCGTCGGTCAGGCGTTTCAGAGGTGAAACACTATCGCTGATTCAGCCGCTCAACGGCTCACATTCGAATCGGTATGGCATGCCGGTGCGGCACGTGGACTCGATCCTCGCTTTGGGTGACTCTAGAGGCTGGAATCCATAGTTTGATGAGGCGGGATCAGATCCCGCCAATATTGAACGCGATCGGCGTCCTGATCGATGATTGCCCGCGGAGGGATCACACCAGCAGCTTGTCCGGCGTAATGGGCAGCGCGCGTATGCGCTTGCCCGCCGCGTGATAAACCGCGTTCGCGATGGCAGCCGCGGCGCCCACGATCCCAATCTCCCCGATGCCGCGCGAGCCCATGGGAGTAGAGCGGTCGTCGACTTCATCCAGCCATACGGCATCGAGATCGACCACGTCGGCATTGGTGGCGATGTGGTAGCCCGCCAGGTCGTGATTCACGATGTGCCCGAGGCGCTCGTCCATCACACTCTCTTCGTGGAGCGCCATGGAGAGCCCCATGGTCATCCCGCCGATGAGCTGCGAGCGGGCCAGACGCGGGTTGATGATCCGGCCGGCGGAGAACACGCCGAGCATCCGTACCAGCCTGACCTCGCCCGTGTCGGGGTTGACCCGGACCTCGGCGAACTGCGCTCCGAAGGAATGCTGCGCGAATGTCTCGTCGTCGGCCCCTTCAGGCGTCTCCGCAGACGCTTCGGCCCCCGGCGGAGGACGCGACCCGTGCAGACGCCGTAGCTCTCGCGCCGCCGCCACGATGGCCCATCCCCAGGAGGAGATTCCTGACGAGCCGCCGGCCACCGTGGCGTTCGGCAGATCGGTATCGCCGATCTCCAGCCGGATGGCCTCGGGCGGGCAATCGAGAGCGTCCGCGGCAATCTGGGTGAGAGTCGTCCAAGTGCCCGTACCCAGGTCTGCGGCGCCTATGCGAACTGCATAGCGGCCGTCCGCGCCGAGGCGAATACTGGCCCGCGACCCCATCAGCACGTAGCGCGGATACGTGGAGCTGGCCACCCCGCTGCCGATGAGCCAGCCCCCTGCCGTCCGTTGCCCCGGCCTTGGATCGCGATTGCTCCAGTGGAAGCGGCGCGCGCCCTCCCGCAAGCACTCGACCAGATGACGATTGCCCCACGGATGGCCCGACCCAGGGTCGCGGTCAGGCTCGTTGCGCACCCGCAGCTCGATGGGGTCGAGTCCACAAGCGACGGCGAGCTCGTCCATGGCGACTTCACCCGCGAACATACCCGGGGTCTCACCCGGTGCCCGCATCCAGGAAGGCTTGGGCACATCGAGAGCGGCGAGCCGATGGCGCGTCCGGCGGTTGGACGAGGCGTACATGAGCCGCGTCGGCACCGCCGCCTGTTCGGCAAACTCCTGAAAGCGCGAGGTCTGCTCGACCACTTCGTGAATGATCGCTGCCAACCGGCCGTCCCGTGTCGCGCCCAACCTGAAGCGCTGGATCGTCGGCGTGCGATGCCCCGCGAGGGTGAACATCTGCTGCCGCGTCAGCGCCAGCTTCACCGCTCGCCCCGGAGCGCGCAGAGCGGCCAGCGCAGCCAGGATGTTGTGCGCGTGAGGCTCACCCTTCGAGCCGAAGCCGCCGCCCACGTAGGGAGAGATCACGCGAACCTTCTCAAAGCTCAGCCCGAACGCCTTGGCCACCGTCGTGCGCACCGAATGAGCGCTCTGTGTTGAATCGTACAGCGTCAACTTCTCGGAATCCCACACTGCGATCGTGGAGTGCGGCTCCATCGGATTGTTGTGCTCCATGGGCGTCGAGTAGGTCGCATCCACTTTGACCTCGGCTGCATTGAATGCTGCCTCCGCATCCCCTTGATCCGTATCGGTCGGATATCCCGCGTTGACCGACTTGGGCGCATACAGATCGTCCCGCCCGGCGCGAAATCCCACGTCGTGTGCGGCGATCTCGTACTCGACACGTACGAGGTCCGCGGCGTAGCGCGCCGCCTCCGGCGTTTCCGCCAGGACGGCGGCAATGAACTGCCCGCGGAAGTGAACCTCGTTCGATTGCAGCACCCAGAGCTCCTTGTTCTCATCCGATGCCAACCGGGGTGCCGTCCAGTGGGTGATGACCGCTATGACACCTTCGACGTGGCCTGCGGCACTCGACTCGATCGAGCGGATTCGTCCGCGCGCAATCGTCGACTGCACCGGATACAGGTATGCGGGACGGTCGACGCGCTGCTCGAACGCGTACGGCGCCGTTCCCATGACTTTGATCCTGCCGTCCATGCGCTCCAGATCGGCTCCGATCGCGTGTGTCTCGAGCATGTTGCTCTGCCCCCCTGCTCCGAGCCCCTCCGGCCGACCGCCGCCTTTCAAACTTACGCCGGGCGACTCTGTCATCACTGTACTCCCGCCGTGAGGCCTCGCAAGACCATGCGCAATGTGTTGCGGGCCAAAGGAATCTTGAACGCGTTGTGTTCCAGGGGCCTGGCGTCGGTGAGCTCTTCCTGCGCGGCACGGCGATACGTTTCTTCGGTTGCCGGAGCGCCGCGAATGATGGCTTCCGCGCGAAGGGCCCGCCACGGCTTGTGCGCGATGCCGCCGAAAGCAACACGGACGTCCTGGACGTGCCCGTTGCGTACCTCCAGCGCCGCTGCCACGGAAACCAGTGCGAAGGCGTAGGACGCGCGATCCCTGACCTTGTAGTAGGCGGAGCGCGCGGCGACGGTCAGGGCAGGTAGCTCGATCGCCGTGATGAGCTGACCATGCTCGAGCACCGTATCCCGCTCCGGGGAGTCGCCCGGCAGACGGTGAAAGTCGATGACCGGAATGCGTCGCTCGCCTCCCCGGCCGAGGACGATGACCGCAGCGTCTAGCGCTACCAACGCAACCGCCATGTCTGACGGATGGACGGCTACGCAGTGCTCGGAGGCGCCGAGAATTGCATGGTCGCGATTGTGGCCCAAGAGAGCGGAGCACCCGCTGCCGGGCTCGCGCTTGTTGCAGGGAACGGTGACGTCCTGAAAATACGCGCAGCGGGTGCGCTGCAGCAGGTTGCCACCAGTGGTCGCCAGATTGCGCAACTGCCCGGACGCTCCGGCCAGCAGCGCCTGCGAAAGAACGGGATACTGGTGTCGAATCGTCTCGTCAGCGGCCAGATCGCTGTTGCGCACGCCCGCTCCCACGCGAACTCCGCCGCCCGGTAGCGGCTCAATCCTGGAAAACGGCAGCCGCGTCACGTCCACGACCAATTCCGGACGCGCCACACCCAGCCGCATATGATCGACCAGATTCGTGCCTCCACCGAGGAAGGCGGCGTTCTGACGCGCAGACACGCGCGCCACCGCAGAGGTCGCGTCCGTGGCGCGTTCGTACTCGAACGGAGTCATGACGCCGGACTCCTCTTGATTGCATCCCGTATGGCGGCGACGATGTTCACGTAAGCGCCGCAGCGGCATAGGTTGCCGCTCATTCGCTCGCGGATTTCCTCATCGCTCAGGCCCTGGGCCGCAGTCAGCCCTCGGGTGACGAAGCTCGGATGGCCCGCCTTCGCTTCTTCCAGCATCCCGACCGCCGAGCAGATCTGCCCGGGCGTGCAGTAGCCGCACTGCAGCGCATCGTGATCGAGAAAAGCCTGCTGAACCGGGTGCAGCGCGCCGTCGCGGGCGAGCCCCTGCGCGGTTGTGATGGTGGCCCCGTCACAGGCCACCGCAAGAGAGAGGCACGTCGTTACCCGGCGACCGTCGAGGAGTACGGTACACGCCCCGCACTGGCCATGATCGCAGCCCTTCTTGGCCGCCGTGATGCCGAGATGTTCGCGCAGCGCATCGAGGAGTGTGGTGCGCGTATCGAGCTGCAGCGAGCGCTGCTCGCCGTCGACTCGCAGGGTGATGCTCGCCTGCACGGAAGCGTCCTCCCCGTTGACCGCAATGCAGCCAAACGCCCCGTTCCCGGGGCGGTTCCCGGCCCGCGACTATTTTCCCGGATCGAAGAAGAGGAGCTCGAACGAGCCGCGCGCGAACGGCGAGGGGCCGTGCCTTCCGGCCATCCGGGCGGCGCGGGCCGCGGCCATTGCCTGGGGCGTCGTGGCCGCCGCCGCGAGGAACACCCGACCGCTGACCGGGTCGACGCTCATCGTCCGTGCCGAGAGAGCCGTCGTGATCGTCCCCGCCGGCACGAAGGTGTTGGCATCGACTTCGCGGATGACGGACAGCGTGCCGTCCACGCCGTTGGAGCTGAAGATCAGCTTGCGTGTCGGGTCGAATGCCGCCGCGTCAGTCCCGCGTCCGATGGGCAGAGTGGCCACCGTGGCGCCGGTATCGGCGTTGACGACCACGAGACGTTGATTCTCGCAGCTCGAGAAAAGCCGATGTGTAGCGGTGTCCACGGCCAGCCCGTGCGGCGCCGCGCACTGCGGAATCGGCCAGGTGGCGTCGACCTGGTTCGTCGCCGTATCGACACGGTAGATTTCCCGCCTTTCCACGCCGTTCACGTAGACCTTGCCGTTGTCGCCGGCGACGGCGTACTCCATCTTGCTGCCCACGTGCACGGTGGCAACCACGCGATCGGTTTTCGGGTCGATCACCGTGAGCAGGCCCGGATCACCGTCGACAATGAAGACGTGACCGCTGGTCGGGTCGATGGTCACGGCATCCGAGTCGGGCGCCGCCTCGAGGTGCTTCACCACCTTCAGCGTCTTCAGACTGAAGGCAACGCCCTCTCCCGCCCGACCGTCATCCGTGTAGCCCAGGCCCGCTGCGTGAGAGATCGCGATGCCGTGCGTGCCTCCCGGCATGCCCTCGACCTGACCGATGACCCTGCCATCTCGCGCATCGACGACAGTCAAATGATCGCCATGAGCGACATACAGGCGATGTGACGGCGCGTCATACACGAGGTAGTCCCACCGCTCCGGACCGCCGAGCGGTACGGTCCGCGACAGCCGGTAGTGCGCTTGCGGTACGGGGGCGGCCCCCCATGCGCGCCCGGCAAATGCGCCCGGCACCAGCCCAACCACCATAGCCATGGCCACCACGAGACCGAGATATCGCCGCGACATACGCTCTCCAGTCGCTCAGGACGAGCCGGAAAAGACGACCATAGCATCTGGGCTCCTTTGCCGTCATGGACGTCAGCCGCTACACTGGATCGCCCCGCCGCAGACGGCCAACATCGCCATGCCAGAATCCACGGGCTCGTCCTCCGGCCGGGATGCAATCGACCTCGACCGCTACCTCGCCCGCATCGGCTATACCGGGACGCCCCGGGCCGACCTCGAGACTCTACGTGCCTTGACGGAGCTGCATCCGGCCAGCATCGCTTTCGAGGCCGTCGACGTTCTGCTCGGGCGGCCCGTCGACCTCAGCCCCGGCGCCCTGCAGGCCAAACTGATCGACGGCGGCCGTGGCGGCTACTGCTTCGAGCAGAACGGCTTGCTCAAGCGCGTGCTCGAAGCACTGGGCTTTGCCGTGGAGGGACTGATTGCGCGCGTGTTCTGGATGCTGCCGCCGGCCGCGCCGCTCATGCCGCTCACCCACATGGCGCTGCGCGTCACGATCGGCGGCGAGCGGTGGCTGGCGGATGTCGGTTTCGGCGCCTGCGTCGCCGGCGCCCCGCTTCGCTTCGATGCCCCCGGCACAGAGCAACCAACACGACACGAGACCTTCCGCCTGACCCGCCGCGGTTCCTGGACCCTTCTCGAAGCGCAGCTTCCCGACGGCTGGCAGCCGATCTACATGCTCTCACCGGAGCCTGCCGTCGAGAATGACTACGTTGCCGCCAATTGGTACACGTCTACTCATCCGGCATCAGGGTTCCGCCGCGAGCTGCGAGTCGCCCTGACGGCACCCGACCGGCGTACCACCCTGATGAACGACAGACTGACCGTGCGTCATTCGGCAGGCGGCGTGGAGCGGCGATACCTCGATGAGGCCGAGATCGCGATCGCGCTCGGCTCGATTTTCGGGCTGCGGCTCGACGCTGACTCCGCGGCCCGGGCAGCCGCGATCGTCTCGAAGCTCCGGGGAGAGACACCCGCCTGATGTCCGAGAGCATCCGCCGCGTTCCCCGCCTTCGGTGGCGCATAGCCGGACTGCTGGCCGGCGGAGTGTTGATCAACTACTTCGATCGCATCAGTATTTCGGTCGCGGCCCCGCAGCTCGAGCGCTCCTTTCAGCTCACACCGGCCGATCTCGGGGTGCTGCTCAGTGCCTTCTTCTGGAGCTACGCTCTGCTCCAGATTCCCGCAGGTCTCGTGGTCGATCGTTTCGGCGTGACCCGTGTCGGGCGTTGGAGCGCGTTCCTCTGGAGCGCGGCATCCGCCCTGACCGCCTGTGCGGGCGGCTATGCCGGTCTCTTTGTCGCACGGCTCCTGCTCGGCATCGCCGAGGCCCCGAGTTTCCCGGCGAGCTCGAAGGCCACCGGATACTGGTTCCCGCGCACGGAGCGGGCCCTCTCGACGTCCATCTATGACGTCGGCGCCAAATTCTCGAACGTGATCGGCGTCCCGCTCGTCGCCCTGGCCGTGGTGGGCGGTGGGGCTTCGGCGTGGTGGCGGCGCTCAGCTTCGCGTATTTCGGGGTGTTCTGTTGGATGTATCGGGACCCCAGTCAGCATCCCGGGCTGACTCGCGTGGAGCGGCAGTACCTCGCCGATCACGGCGCCGAGCCCGAAGGCCGCTCGTCGGGTACGACCGCGGGCATGCTGGCCTATCTCCTGCGCACGCGCAAAGTCTGGGGTTTGGTGATCGGTTTCGGGGCGTACGGCTACAGTTTCAACCTGTTCCTGACATGGTTGCCCGAATACATCGTACGGACCATGCACCGCAGCATCCTAGCCTCCGCCGGATTCGCGGCCATTCCATGGGCCTGCGCGTCGCTGTCCGACCTGCTGGTGGGCGGCTGGCTGATCGACGCGCTGATCCGCAAGGGATACGACCAGACCCGCGTCCGCAAGGCCGTGCTGATCATCGGCCTTTGCACTGCGCTCGCGGTGTTGGGTGCGACCACCACCACACGGCCCGGCATCGCGTTGACGTGGATCTCGGTCGCGTTGACGGGACTTGCGGCGGCCGCCCCGGTGGCCTGGTCCCTGCCGTCCCTGGTTGCCCCCAAGGCGGGCGTGGGCGCGGTGGGCGGCATCATGAATTTCTCCAACAACATGATGGGCGTCGTCGCGCCCATCGTCACCGGCTTCGTAGTCGGCAACACGCACTCCTTTGTCGACGCGTTCCTGATAGCGGGCCTCGTGCTGCTGGCGGGCGTCGCAGCCTTTGTTTTCCTGCTCGGGCGCATCGAGCCGCTGCCGGGGCCGCCGGCGCATATTGACGAATGATAGCGAGTATCTGCACAGACGCAGCGCGCAGATGCATTGCCCGGCGTAACGCCTCCTGACATCCTGCCCGCATGGCTGTGATGATCAGGTCGCGGTAGACTCATGCCCTCCAAAGATGGCACCGGTCCCCGAGGTGCCGGATGCGATGATCGACCTTGGAGGACTGATAGCGCCCTGAGCGCGGGCCGCGACGCCTCAGCGAATATCGTATTCCAGCAGGTCCTTCCCCGGAATGACGGGGCCGGAAAAGTACTTCATGACACCGGCCGTGAATCGGCTCGGGTCAGCTTTGCCGTCGCCCGGCACGAAGTGCGTCAAAATGACGACTTTGACGTGCGCAGCCGCCGCGAGTCGGCCGACGTCCTCCGGCGTGAGGTGCTCATTGCGCATGTGAAGGTCTTCTTCTTTGTCCATTGCGGCCGCCGCCCGCTTGCCTGCCGCGGAAGTGTCCGTCGGATGAACCGACGCAGGTGAGTCGCACAGACAGACTTCGCTCACCAACACAGCCGCGTTCCGCGCCAGCTTCGTCACCGCCTGACTGGGGCCGGTATCGCCGGTGAATACGACCGACCCGTGGGAGGTATCGAATCGGTACGAGAAGGACATGTCCTGGCCCGTCGCCGGCGAGCCGGATTTGAAGTGGAAGTGAGTGTTTTCCACGGCAGTCACGGTGACTCGGCCGTCACGGTAGAGCTCACCGTTGCCGTGAATGTCGTGAGCCTGAAAGCTCGCTGCTGCCGGCGGCAGCGCCGGCACGCCGGCCCGGAAGATGCGCTCGGAAACACTCAGATAGTCGAGCGCCGCTCGAGCCAGGAACTGCGTGGCCGGCGGGCCATAGATCTGCACCGGCGGCGGGGTCTGATCATCCCACGCCGCATCGAACCATGTCATCGCCATGAGTGCCGGCAGGCCGCCGTCGTGATCGATGTGGTGGTGGGTGATGAAAATGGTGCGGATTCCGCCCAGCTTGAATCCCGCCAAAGCAATCTGCCGCTCGACTCCGGGACCTGCATCGATAAGATAGGAAGTGCCGTCCACGGCCAGGATATTGCCGGGCTCGGCCCGTGCCGCGTAGGCGCGGGGGCCGCCATCGGTTCCCAGGAGGATGATCCGGGTCACCCCGGCGTTCGCGGGTCGCGCGCCGTCGGAGGCGTTCTTCGGCGCGTGCGGTAGTGGGGGCGCGCTGACGGCCAAACGTGGCATCGCCGTCAGGGCACTTACCGCTATTGTCACGGCGAGTGGGAAATCCATGCGCATGTTGGCGTCTCGATTTGGACCGTGGAAAGGATCAACCTGCTGTTTCGCGTGATCGACCTCGACAACATCCTGTTCGGCATCGAAGATGCTGGGCGCGGTCCGCGGAATCGACCCGCAGACGGGCTTCCGTTTCGACGATACCAGGCGTTACATAGAGGCCCTGCCGCTCCCCCAATCGGACAAGGACCGGATCTTCGAGGAGAACGCGCGCCGCGTCTTCCCGCGTCTGGACGTGCTTCTCGCCGCCCGGGGGAAATGAGCCCGCTCTCGTGTCAGGTCGCCTTCACGCCCTCAAGCCGCGAAGCGTACGTCGCGCCGCTCCGGTCCCAGCAAGGCCAGCAACACCAGCGCCGCCGCGACCACTCCACAGACCAGCGTCAGGGCGAACGAGTAATTCGGGTGCCCGCCGCTGATATGCGCCGCGGCAATGCTCGCCTGCAGTGTGGCGTTGAAGGAGGCCAGGAGGTTGCCGAGCTGATACACCACCCCCGGGAAGGTAGCGCGCATGCCCTCCGGTGAGAGCTCGTTGAGGTGCACGGGTACGACCCCCCACGCGCCCTGGACCATGAACTGCATCGCGAACGCCGCGGCCGCGAGTGCCACCGGCGTGATCGAATATGCCCAGAACGGCAGCACGATCAGCGACAGCGCCGCCGCTAGTGCGATCGCGCGTCTGCGGCCCATTCGGCTCGACAGCGAGCCGAAGAATATTCCGCCCAGAATCGCGCCGATGTTGTAGACCACTGCGATCCAGGAGATCGTGCCCGGCGGGAAGCCGCGCTGCGCGCCGAGCATGGTCGGATAGAGATCCTGCGTCCCATGGCTGAAGAAGTTGAAGCAGGTCATCAGGACGATGGCATAGCCCGCCAGCAGCCAGTGCCCGCGCAGCCCATCGATCAGACCGCGCTTCGCCGGCTGTCCGCGGGCGGCCGTCCAGGTCCGCGACTCCGGTACTTTGGTGAAGATGTACAGCACCAGGAGAGCCGGCGCCGCCCCCACCACGAACATCCCGCGCCAGCCGATGCGATCGAACAGCAGGCCGAACACCACCGCCGCGAACAGGTACCCGCAGGGATAGCCGGCCTGCAGAATCCCCGAGACCAGGCCGCGCGATCTGACGGGCACGCTCTCGAACGCAAGTGAGGCGCCGATGCCCCATTCCCCGCCCATCGCCACGCCATAGAGCGCGCGCAACGCGATGAATACCCGCAGCGAGGGCGAAAACGCCGTCGCGAGCTCCATGGCCGAATACAACAGGATGCTCGCCATCAGCGCCGGCCGGCGGCCATAGCGGTCGCCGAAGCGCCCGAAGAGGAACGCCCCCACAGGCCGCATCGCCAGAGTGATGCTGATCCCGAGCGTCGCCCCGGTCACGTCGGTCTTGAAATCGCTCGCGAGGTGGCGCAGCACGAATACGACGAGGAAAAAATCGAACGCGTCGAGCATCCATCCCAGAAAGCTCGCGATGACGACGCTGCGATTCTCTGCGTTCCAGACTTCGTTCGATTCCACGCTGGTCGTCTCTATGACTTTCACGGCGGACACAGTCTGCACCAATATCCCCCGCGCTTTCCACGCCAGGGTGCCGTCAAAGCCTGGGAGCGTCCCTTCAGCTCAGAGCATTCGGCTCAGCACTTTGTCTTTCAGAGCGAGCCGGTGGTAGAACGCCGCAAGGATGTGCAGCACGGCCACGCCGAAGAGCGTCCAGGCCAGGATGCCGCCGTGGTAATCGCCGATCTCGAAGCCGATCTTCGCCCCAGGAGGCAGGATCTGCGGCAGCGGTAGTACACCGAAGGCGCGCACCACCCACGGACGGACGACCGCGGCGGCCCAGCCGGTGATAGGCACGGCGAGCAGCAACACATAGAGCGCCCAATGCGTGATTGCAGCCGTTTGCCTCTGCCATCCCGGCAGCCCGTCGGCCGGAGGCGGCGGTCGGTGGAACAACCGCCACAACAAGCGCAGCACCACGACGATCAGCAGACTGCTCCCGATCACGAGATGCCACTGGATCAGCCCGACGGGCTTTACCCCCTTGTGTATCGCGGGCATGGTCCAGGCCACGACGAATTGCGCGACGACCAGCAGGACGGTCACCCAGTGGAGGACTTTCGCCACCGGATCATAGGTGACGTTGGCATGGGCAGTCCGGACTTCGGCAACCGTGCGCATGGGGGCTTTGAGGTCGGGGTCATGGAAGCGCGGAACGGGAGCCTAGCAGGAATTCGGGAGCGCGATGGCGACCGGATCGTCATCCGGGTATCCTTCAAACGGGCATGCGCGAGACGCTCCTACATCACCGTAGAGACGGCCTGCATCGCGCCTCAGCGGTGCATTGAAGATGGCGGAGAAAATCGATTGCGTCGTCATTGGCGCGGGCGTCATCGGCCTTGCCATCGCGCGCGCCCTGGCGCTGCGGGGCCGCGAAACCCTCGTGCTCGAGGCCGAAGATGCCATCGGCACGGGCACCAGCTCCCGCAATAGCGAGGTCATTCACGCCGGGATCTATTACACGCCTGGATCGGCCAAGGCGGATCTCTGCGTCGCCGGCAAGCATCTTCTCTATACCTACTGCGAGGCACACGGCGTCGCGCATCGGCGCTGCGGCAAGCTGATCGTCGCCGCGGACCAGGAACAGGCGAAGACGCTGCAGAAGATCGAGACGACTGCCCGCGCCAACGGCGTGCATGACTTGCAGTGGCTCACCGCGGCCGAGGCGAAAGCCATGGAACCGGCGCTGAGCTGCGTGGCCGCTCTGCTCTCACCCTCCACCGGTATCATCGACAGCCACGGCTTCATGCTGGCACTGCAGGGGGACCTGGAGGATGCCGGCGGCACGGTTGCCTTGCGAGCACCGGTGAGGCGCGGACACTGCGACCGCGACGGCATTCATCTGGAGGCGGGCCGGGATGATGTCCTCGAAATCTCCGCGCGGGTCGTCATCAACAGCGCGGGGCTCCACGCCCAGGAGTTGGCGCGGCGGATCGACGGCATCCCCGCCGCAAGCATTCCCCCTCCCGTCTATGCCAAAGGCTGCTACTTCGTGCTGCAGGGAAAGTCGCCATTCCGCCATCTCATCTACCCGATCCCCGTTCCCGGCGGCCTCGGCGTCCATCTGACGCTCGACCTTGCCGGCCAGGCGAGGTTCGGGCCGGACGTCGAGTGGGTCGAGAAGTTGGATTACGCCGTCGATCCTGCCCGCGCGAACCGTTTCTACAGCGTGATCCGCGGCTACTGGCCGGAGCTGCCCGATGGCGCACTGCTTGCGGGTTACGCTGGAATCCGTCCGCAGCTGAGGCATCCGGGCGGCCCCGGGGTGGACTTCCTCATTCAGGGGCCCGAGGCGCACGGCGTGCCGGGACTGATCAATCTCTATGGAATGGAGTCGCCTGGCCTGACGGCGTCGCTGGCGATCGCAGAGCGGGTCGCGGACGCGGTCGCAGGGAACCGCTAGGCGGACGATGGCAGGAGAGGACTCTCGCGCCGCCCTGGCGGCAGACGATACAACGGCCGCCAGCTACCGCCTCATCGCGCTCATCATCGCCTCGGGACTCTTCATGGAAAACCTCGATGCGACGGTGCTCGCCACGGCGATACCGTCCATGGCGAACGACTTTCATGTGCGGGCGCCGCAGATGAGCGTGGCGCTCACCGCCTACCTGCTTGCGCTCGCTCTTTTCATTCCGGCGTCGGGACACGCGGCCGACCGATGGGGCGCAAAGAACGTATTCCGCACGGCCATCGGCGTGTTCACGGCGGGGTCGCTGGTCTGCGCCCTGGCGCCGACTCTGCCCGTCATGGTCGGATCGCGCTTCGCGCAGGGCATCGGCGGCGCCATGATGGTTCCGGTCGGCAGACTGGTGCTGCTGCGCACCGTATCCAAGCGTGACCTGCTGGCCGCTTATTCGTGGATGCTCATGCCGGGTCTCGCCGGTCAGATATCCGGGCCGCCGATCGGCGGCTTCATCGTCACCTATCTGCACTGGCGCTGGATCTTCCGGATCAATCTGCCCATCGGCATCGCCGGGATTCTTCTCGTCGGCCGTTTCATCCCCGATTTTCGCGAGACCGTCCGCCGCCCGTTCGATCTGACCGGGTTTGTCCTGGTGGGCATTGCCTTGTCCGCCGCTCTCTTCGGATTCGAGACTGCGGGTCACGGAGCACAGCTACGCATCGCCGGACCCCTGCTCGCGACGGCTGTCGTGTCCGGGCTTCTCTATGTGTGGTATGCGCGCCGCGTCCGGCACCCTGTGCTCGATCTCTCACTGCTCGCCATCCCGACCTTTCGTCTGTCGTTCATCGGAGGCTCGCTGACGCGCATCACTCAAGGCGCGCAGCCTTTCCTGTTGCCGCTCATGATGCAGCTTGCTTTCGGCCTCAACGCCGCGAAGAGCGGTCTCATCACTCTCGGCACCGCGCTCGGCACCGTTGCGATGAAGGGGTTCGTCAGCCCGATCCTGCGCCGGTGGGGATTTCGAGGCAGCCTGACTCTCATCGGCGTCCTCGCGGCCTGCTCCTACGCCGTGTGCGGACTCTTCCGTCCCGACTGGCCGTTCCCGCTGATCTTCGCCGTGCTCATCCTGTCGGGTTTCCTGATGTCGTTCCAGTTCACGGCCTACAACACGATCGCCTTCGACGAGATCACAGCCGATCGCATGAGCAGTGCCAACGCCTTCTACTCGACCTTCCAGCAGCTCACGCTGTCCTTCGGGATCTGCACCGCCGCGGCCACGCTGCATGTCTCCACTGAGCTGACGGGCCACTCCGTGCCCGGCTTCGTGGATTTCTCCGCGGCATTCTGGGTCGTCACCGCCGTCTCGATCTGCTCGTTCTTCGCCAACAGCCGCTTCGATCCGCATGCCGGCAGGCAGATGAGCGGCGCCGGCTGAGAAGGCGACCGGCCGGCGGGCCTGAAGACTTGTCTCCATGGCGAGACAGCTCTGGCCAGATGGCCGGGCCGGAGCTAAGGTAGCTTCCGGAACCGCACCGCAGAGGAGGAGGGGCCATGGCCAGACGTCCACTCAGGGGAAGCGAGCGCAGCCCGCTGCCGAAGTCCCGCGCGCTGGGACCCGCGGATCCCGGCGAGAGGCTGGAAGTCACGGTAGTCGTTCGGCCGCTCGACCGCCAAGGCCTGCAGGACCACATGCAGAAGCTCGCCCGCGGCGAGCGCTCCGGACACCTGTCCCGTGCGGAGTTTGCCCGGCGCCACGGCGCCAGCCGCGCGGATCTGGACGCGGTGCGGGAATTTGCCGAAGCGCACGGGCTCGTCGTGGTGCAGGAGCACGCCGGGCGCCGTACCGTGGTGTTGACCGGTACGGTCGCGCAATTCAATGACGCCTTCGGGGTGGAGCTGCAGCATTGCTCGCATCCCGGCGGGACCTACCGCGGAAGGTCCGGCCCCGTGCACATTCCAGCGGAGCTCGATGGCATCGTGGAGGCGGTGTTGGGCCTCGACAACCGTCCGCAGTCCAGGGCGCACTTTCGCATGAAGACAGTCGACACGCGGCGGCGCTCGCGGCCGGCGCGTGCGGGAGCAGCGTCGTTCACTCCGCTGCAGCTCGCCGCACTCTATGACTTCCCGCAAGGGGATGGCGCCGGCGAATGCATCGCCCTCATCGAGCTCGGCGGCGGCTACCAGCCGCAGGACATCCAAACTTACTTCACCGGCCTCGGCCTCGAGGCTCCCGCCGTCACGGCGGTCTCGGTTGACCAGGCGTCGAATCAACCCACCGGCGATCCCAACGGACCGGATGGCGAGGTGATGTTGGACATCGAAGTGGCGGGAGCGATCGCTCCGGCCGCGGCCATTGCGGTGTATTTCGCCCCCAACACCGATGCGGGCTTTCTCGATGCGATAACGACCGCCATGCATGACGACGTGCGCAAGCCGTCCGTGATCTCGATCAGCTGGGGCGGCCCGGAGTCCACCTGGACCCAGCAGGCGATGTCCGCCATGGACCAGGCGTTTCAGTCCGCCGCTGCGTTGGGGATCACCGTATGTGTCGCGTCAGGGGACAGCGGCTCCACCGACGGTGCAACGGATGGCGCCAATCACGTCGACTTCCCCGCTTCCAGCTCGTACGCGCTTGCCTGTGGAGGCACCAGTCTGCAAGCCAACGGTGCGGTCATCGCCAAGGAGGTGGTATGGAACGACGGCGATCCCACCAGCGGCGCGAGCGGCGGCGGCGTCAGCACCTTCTTCGCCCTGCCTGCGTGGCAACAGGGTTTGGACACGACTGACGCGGAGGGCAACCGAAGCCCACTTGCAAAGCGAGGCGTCCCCGACGTATCTGCGGACGCTGACCCGCAGACGGGCTACGCCGTGTTGGTAGACGGTACGAGTGCCGTGTACGGTGGCACGAGCGCGGTCGCGCCGCTCTGGGCGGGACTTCTCGCGCGCATCAATGCGCTCACCGGGCACCCCGCGGGATTCGTGAACCCCGTGCTTTACGGCCAGCCCTCCGCATTGCGCGACGTGACTCAGGGCAACAATGGCGGTTTCGCTGCCGCCGCCGGCTGGGATGCCTGCACCGGGCTCGGCAGCCCCAACGGAGCCCAGGTGGCCGCGATCGGCGGCCTCTGAATCCCGCAGCTCGGCAAGTCGTCGCTGCCGATGCGACAATGGACGCGGCGGCCGTCAGGCCGTGCCAGGATCCTGTCCAATCCCCATGAGCGAGAGCACCTTCGTGCGGGTCGGCCGCATCACCGACGTGCCCAAGGGAAGGATGCTCGAGGTCACCGTCGGCTCGCGCAACATCGTGTTGTGCCATACACGTGAGGGATGGTTTGCGGTCGACAATGTCTGCACGCATGCCTACGCGAAGCTGAGCGAGGGACGTCTGCGCAAGACGAGGCTCATCTGTCCCCTGCACGGCGGATCGTTTGATTGTCGCACCGGGGCGGCGATCGCAGCCCCTGCGGTGGCGCCGCTGGGAACCTATGCGGTACGTGTGACCGGCGAGGATGTGGAAATTGCTGTGGAGATGCCGTCCGCCGGTTCATGACCGGTTCAACCGCTGTCCCGTAGCATGCCGCACCATGGAATCATGTCGTTCCCCTGCAACAGCTACTTCGGTCGCCATGAGGCATCTTCAGGATTCTTCACAGAGCGGCGCGGCTCAGGCTCGCCCTCCTTCGCGTAAAATCGCCTCCCCTGTCATCGTTACCGTCATCGGTAGGCTGGCAGTGGCGTTGGTGGAAGCAAGCGCACCGCACTGGTGACGGATAAAGTAATGGAAAAGCCCCTCATGCGATCGTTCCAAAGCCCCCAGACCATCACGAGCTCCATCGGCGCCCTCGCCGTGGTGCCGCCCGCGAGCATGAGGCATGACTTGCGGCAACCGGGCGAGCTGTGGACCCACGCGGTCTACGCGCTGATCACTGTTGGTTGCGTCGTCCTCGGTTATTACCAGTTTCACGCAGTCGTCCTGCGCATCCTGGCGATCGCCGTGAAGCAGCACGGCATCCGCATCTTCGCCTATCCCAGCCTCTTCTGGCTGGGGCTCGGCTTCCTGCTGATCGTCGTCCGCACGATCTTCTGGATTTTCTACCGCCCGGCGCCGGCGGCGACACGGGACAGCGCGCCGAAGCTCACCGTCATCATTCCCGCCTACAACGAAGGCGCGATGGTGCTGCAGTCGATCGAGTCGGCGGCGAAAGCCGACTACCCGCACGATCGCCTGGAGATCCTGGTCATCGACGATGGCAGCAAGGACGACACCTGGAGTTATATCTCGCAGGCGGCGGAGCGCTACCCGGGACTGGTGACCGCGCTTCGCCAGGACCGCAACCGCGGCAAGCGCGAAGCGCTCGCCCTCGGCTTCAGCCGGGCGCGCGGGGAAATCCTGGTCACGATCGATTCCGACAGTGTCATCGAGCGCGGCGCGCTGCTCGCTCTGGCCGGACCGTTCCGTGACCCGAAGATCGGTGCCGTCGCGGGCAGGGTGGAGGTCTACAACCGCGCGCACGGCATCATCCCTCGCATGCTGCACGTCCGCTACATGCTTTCCTTCGACATGTTGCGCGCCACGGAGTCCGTCTACCGCAACGTCTACTGCTGTCCGGGCGCGCTCACGGGCCTGCGGGCGTCGGCGGTCCGTAAAGTAATCGATCGCTGGAAGACACAGCAGTTCCTCGGTTCTCGCTGCACCTTCGGCGAGGACCGCGCGATGACCAATTACCTCCTCGACAGCGGTTACGACACCGTCTACCAGCGTACTGCCGTCGTACACACCCTGGTGCCGATCTCCTACGCGAAGCTCTGCAAGATGCTGCTGCGCTGGGATCGCTCCTACGTGCGCGAGGAAATCCGCTTCGCCAGCATCGTATGGAAGCGGCCCTGGCCCACTCGCCTCATGGCGCTGTTCGACCGGGCGGTCACGAACTTCCGCTACCCCGCATCCTATTCCAGCCTGGGAATCCTCCCCGTGCTCGTGATGCAGGACCCGACTATCACGGTGCCGATGATGACGACGGTGGGCGCCATGTCGCTCTTCAGCGTGCTCTACTACCTGCGCAGCGAGCGCTCGATGAATTTCCTGTATGGCGTGCTGTATACCTACTACTCGGCCATCGCGCTCTTCTGGATCTTCCCCTACGCCGTCGCCACTGTCCGCTCCCGTAAATGGATGACGCGTTGAGTCAACGCTACTGGTTGTGCTGATGCGGGGCGCGGCGCCCGCAGGCTAAGGCGCAAAACCCTTGGCGCGGCGGCCTTCCACGAAGAACTCCGCGTGCTCACGGCGGTATTTCTGGTATCGCTCGCTGGTGGCGCGGATGTCGGCCACGATCGCCTCCTCCGCCGCGGCCGGCCGCCGCGCCCGGATCGCCTCGAGCGCTTCCTGGTGATGGGTCGTCGCCCCGCGCTTGATCTTCTCCGCGCCGAGGTCCACGAAAAGCGCCACGGTGCAGGGGCCGCACCGTACCCATAGCGGCTCGATCAATTCCAACATCGTCGGCTGGTGTGCGGCCTCGTAGATCGCGAAGTGGAAATCCCGGTTTCTTTGCTGGATGACCGTCGGTGCGCTCGGGACCTTGGCGGAGAGGAACGCGCGGCTAGCCTGCTCGATCCTCTCGAGGTCGCCCGCATTGGCGCGCTCCGCGGCGAGCCGCGCCATGTGGCCCTCGAGCAGCATGCGCGCCTCGCAGATCTCCGCGAATTCCTCCGCTGACAGCACCGGCACCCGCACGGATCGGGTGGGCAGCAGCTCCAGCACGCGCTCCACCGTCAACTTCTGCAGCGCCTCGCGCACGGGCATGATGCTGGTACCCAGCTTCTGCGCGAGCTCGCGGATCGTCAGGACCTGGCCCGGCTTGAACTCCGAGTGGATCAGCGCCTGGCGGATGCGCAGATACACGCGCTCCTGCAGGGTATCGCGCGCAACGGGTTGCAGAGAGTGGGTCTGAGACTTCGGCTCCGGTGAGCCGAGTGCGGTCGAAGAGGAGCGCGGCATGAGTTCGTTCCGTTCATCCCACCTTGGTCGCGGTGAGCTTGTTTGCGGCATTCTGCCCGAAAGACAGCCGATACTGTTGTGGGGACACGCCGCTCTTGGCATGGAAGAGGCGCGAGAAATACGCCGCGTCCTCGAATCCGAGCTCGAGAGCGATGGCGCCGATCGGTGAGGATGAGCCGAGCAACCGGCGCTTGGCCTCCCGGATCAGACATTCGTGGATGAGCCGCACCGGCGGCGCCCCTGTGACCCGGACGCATGTTGCACGCAGGTGGCCCACTGACACGTGCAAGGCTTTTGCATAGTCGATCAGGCGCCAGCGATCCCGGCAGTGGGTCTCGGCCAGCCTGACGAATTCCGCGACGAGCCGGGCAGCGCGGTCGACATCGCCGGCGGCGCTGTGTCCGACCTCCGGGAATGCCTGATTCAGGAGGTTCAGCGCTTCGGTGAGCAGGTTCTGGACGCGCGCCTCCACGCCCCCCTGCCGGGCGGCGGTCGCAAGCCGCAACTCCCGGATCAGCGAGGAAATGCTCGACGCCAGCGAAAAGTCCAAGTCACTGCTCCAAATCGTCCATTGGACGAAGCGGCTCAGAGCGTTATTGTGATCACAACTACTGCTATTACGGCATGCTACCCTTCGGGGGAGCCGAAAGCCAGAGGGGTGCTCTTGAACATCATGCAGCCAATTGCGCTGGGTGCGCTCTCGGTCGTCGCTTCGGCGGGAGCGCTGGCAGCCTCCGGGCATGCGGCGCGGCAGCTCACGATGGCGCAGATTGCGAGCGCTCCATTCCCTTATGACCTGACTGCATCGCCAACCGATGCGACCGTGGCCTGGGTCTACAACGAGCGCGGCGCGCGTAACGTCTGGGTCGCGCAATCGGGGCAGCACGGCCGCTGGTCCGCCCGACGGCTCACACCCTATACGGCGGATGATGGGAATGTCATTTCCAATCTTGCATGGAACGGCGATGGCAAGACACTCTTCTATACGCGCGGCGGCGTTTGGTGGAATGGGGAGCTCCCCGTCAATCCCATGAGCCTGCCGGAAGGTCCGCGCTCGGGTGCCGTCTGGGCGGTCGCACTGAGCGGTGGCGCCCCGCGCCGGATCGGCGACGGCACGATGCCCGCACCGTCGCCCAAAGGCGATGTGGTCGTGTTCCTGCACGCGGGCCAGCCGTGGATCAGCCCGACATACGGAGAGGCGAAGCCTGCGCCCCTCTTCATCGATCGTGGTCGGGTCGGCTCTCTCACCTGGTCTCCCGACGGCACTCGTCTGGCTTTCGTCAGCGACCGCCCGGCCCACAGCCTCGTCGGTGTCTATGACTTCGCGACGAAGTCGGTCCACTGGATCGCGTCGGGGATCGACTACGACATCGACCCCATTTGGTCACCGGACGGCAAGCGCATCGCATTCGTGCGCACGCCGTCCGATCCGGTCGTCCCCTTCACTTCCAATCGCGAAGGGGCGCCCTGGGAGATCTGGGTGGCCGATGCCGCGACCGGGCAAGGTAGAAGGATCTGGCGCGCCGACGAAGGCCTGGGCAGCCGATTCCGCAGGCTCTTCAACAGCCGCGACAGCATTTTCTGGGGCGCGCGAGACAGGCTCGTCTTCCCGTGGGAGGTCACCGGATGGGTCCGGCTCTACTCGATTTCCGTCGCGGGCGGTGAGCCGGCGCTGTTGACGCCCGGAGAGTCGGAGGTATTCGGCGCGCTGCTCAGCGCCGATCGCACGCACCTCGTCTACTCGTCCAACGAGGGCGATCTCGATCGCCGCCACATCTGGGAATTGTCGGTGAGCGGCGGGCGGCCGCGCCAGGTCACCCGCGGTGACGGCGTGGAAGACATGCCCGCCATCGCTGTCGACAACCGCATCTTCGCTCTGCGTGGGGAGGCACGCACACCGTTGCGCCCGGTTCAGGCGACGGACGCGGGAATGAGCGACCTCGCACCCGCGGCCATCCCCGTCGACTTCCCCTCCAAAGATCTCGTCGTGCCCGAGCTCGTGACCTTCAAGGCGGCCGACGGAGCGACGATCCACGCGCAGCTCTTCATTCCGCGCGGCCGCACCGGCCCGGGACCGGCGCTGCTCTTCTTCCACGGCGGTCCCACGGACCGGCAAATGTTCGCGGCCTGGGACCCTTTCGAGACGCACAGCCATCTTTACGAGTCGAGCCAGTACTTCGCCAACAGCGGATACGTGGTGCTCTCGGTGAATTACCGCGGGGGCACGGGCTACGGGTTCGAGTATCGTGAGCCGCCCCGGTTTGGCGCGGGCGGCGCATCGGAGCTCGACGACATCATCGGGGCCGCGAAATACCTGCAAGCGCGCGCCGATGTCGACCCGAAGCGCCTCGGCGTGTGGGGCGGCAGCTATGGCGGCCGGATGACCCTGCTCGCGCTCGCGGAGGCGCCGGAGTTCTTTGCGGCCGGCGCAAGTTATTCCGGCATCTACGACTGGGTGACGATGCCGCAATTCGACGTGAACGGCGCGCAGCCCGGTAACGAGGCGACCGTGAAGCTCGCCTATGATTCCGGACCGGTGGCGCACATGGACAAATGGCGTGCGCCGATACTCCTCATGCTGGGCGACGCCGACCCCATCGTCAACATCCAACAGACCACCGCCCTCGCCGCCGTCCTGCGCCGCAAGAAGATACCCGTGGACGTCCTGGTGATCCCCGACGAGGTGCATTTCCTCCTCAAAGAGAGCTCCTGGAACGAGGTCTTCGAGGCCACCCGAGCCTACTTCGACCGGCACCTGTGATGCCCGAACGCGAACGCACGCGACACTGCGTGTCTCGCCGCGATCCGCGGCATCGGGGAACCGCGGTTTCCCGGCGTGGAGCCGGCGCATGCGCGCTCGCGGGCCTCTTTCTGGCCACGGCCGCCTCCCTTGCGCCGCGGGCGGCGCGTGCCGCACCGACGCCGCAACTTACGATTACGCTGGCGCCCGCGGCAGCCGGTGCGGATGGGAACATTCCCTATGTCGATGTGCGGGTCGTGGCGCCTGATATGCACGTTGCGGCGGGAAAACCGCTGCTGCGGCTGCCCCTCGTCTCGAGCAACGTAACCACCCTGGCCGGCAATCTGGAGGGCCTGCGCGCCGCTGACGCACGGGGGCCGTTGTCCCTCACGACCCGAGACGATCCGCCATCGGGGCTGATGTACTTCAGGCACTGGTACGCCTCCCGCCCGGTCTCCGGCACACTGACGATTCGCTATCGGGCGCCGATCAGCAACGCGCTGAATTCCCGGGGCGCCGCGCCGCCGCTCGAGTTGCGTACAGAAGCGGGCGGGTTCTCGGGCGACGCCAGCACGTTCCTCGTGCTCCCGGATTCCGACAGGACCTATCGCATCGCGCTTCGCTGGAATTTCGCGGCGCTCGGACCGCGGGCCGCCGGGCTCTCGACGCTCGGTGCCGGCGATGTGGGTTTGGCGGCCGGCGATCAGGCCGTGATACGCAAGCTGAACGCCGTCTACGACAACGGACTCTACGTCATGGGCGGGCTGATCCACATCCATCCCTCTCCCCTGTCCGGCGCCGGATTCATGTCTGCCTGGCAGGGCGAGCCGCCCTTCGACGCCGACGCCCTGATGAAATGGACGCAAGCGCTGTACGACAGCTATGTGCGATTCTTCCGCGCGCCGCCGGGCCGGCCGTACGAGGTGTTCCTGCGGCGCAATCTCGTCAACGCGGGCGGTGGAGTCGAAGTAGGCCGTTCCTTCGTCGGCACCTTCGACAGGCAGACCGCGGCGCAGGACTTCAAGCTGACCCTCGCGCACGAAATGGTGCATACCTTCGTCGGTGGCCTGGATGATCCGCGGGGGTTGCTCTCCTCGTGGTACTCCGAGGGTCTCGCCGTGTACTACGAGCGCGTGCTGCCGTGGCGCGCCGGCCTCATCTCCACCCATGATTTCCTCACCGATCTGAACAAGACGGCGGCCCGCTACTACACCGACTTGTTGAGCGATACCCCCAACAGCCGGATCCCGGCGCGCTTCTGGGCCGACACGCGGGTCCGCGTGCTCCCTTACGATCGCGGCTCCCTCTACTTCGCCGCGCTCAACGCGCAGCTCCGCCGCCTTTCTCACGGCAAGCGGTCGCTGGACGATCTCGTGCTGCAGATGATCGATCGCCGCCGCCGGGGCCTGCCGGTGGACGAGCAGGCCTGGGCTTCGGTGGTGCGCGCGGCCATCGGGCAGCGCGGGGTGACTCAGCTCGAGGCCATGCTGGCCGGGAAGCTCGTTTTGCCGTCATCCGCGGCGTTTGGCCGATGTTTCGTGCGTACGGCGACGCGCCTTCGCCGCTACGAGCTCGGCTTCGATAGCGCGGTGCTGATGGAGCCTGCGCGCGTCGTCCGCGGGCTGATTCCCGGTTCCGCAGCGGCGCGTGCGGGCCTGCGCAATGGGGACCGGATCGTCAAGCCGGTCCCCCAGGACGCGATTCAGGCGGACCAGAGCGCCAGGCTCACACTGCTCGTCGATCGCGGTGGCAAGACGCTTTCGATCACCTATCTGCCGCGCGGCGCCGAGGCCGAGACGTATCAATGGCGCCGCCGCCGCGACGTGCCCGACAGGGATTGCGATCTCTAGCCGTGCCGCCGGCGAAAAGTCCAAGTGGCTGCGCCGCTTTGTCCATTGGCTGGGCATTCCTTCGCAGGTATTGTGATCACAGCTTCTGCTATGAAAGCGGCTCCGCCACAGGGGCGGGTCGACCGTTCGTCGCGCGGGGAGATTGACATGTTGACTTCCATTCATCGCCGTCTGCCGGCATGTCTCGTCGCGGCAGCAACCGTGCTGCTGGCGCTGGCGCCCGTGGCGCGCGCGCAGGAGGCCACCGTGACCACCCCAAAAACGGAGGACAAGGGAGGGAAAACGGTCGAGCTCGAAGAGGTCGTGGTCACCGGCTCGCGAATCCGGCGGCAGGGCGCGGACACCACCTCGGCCGCGCCGCTGAACGTCATAGGCGCGGACACTCTCGCCGCCAGGGGGTATACGCAGGTCGGCGAAGCTCTCAATCAGCTGACGACCAACGTGCCGCAGGTCCCGATCACCAACAATACCGGCGGCAGCAGCGGCAGCGGCCAGGATTTCCCCGATCTGTTCAATCTCGGCGCGGGCCGAACGCTGACGCTCGTAAATGGCCGGCGTTTCGTGACTTCGGGGGTCGCCACGCCGACCGAGGGTGCGGTGAGCCTGGGCGACAACGTCGTCGACACGAACATGATCCCGACGGGACTGCTCAAGCGAGTGGAGGTGGTGGACGCCGGCGGCTCGGTCGTATATGGCTCCGGTGCGATCGCCGGGGTCGTCAACTACGTCCTCAAGGACCATTTCACGGGTGTCCAACTGGATGCGCAGACCGGCAGGTCGACGCACGGCGACTACCCCCAGAACAACGTGCGCGCGACGCTCGGGACCAATTTCCTCGACGGCCGTGGCAACGTCGCGGTGGATCTCGAGTGGTCCAAGAGCGATCCGCTCCTGCGCTCGCAGCGCGCCTACCTGCCGGACATCGGCTATACGGAGGCCGATTCCGACCCCCGCTATGCCGGTCCCAACGATCAGGGCATCGTGCCGACGTACGGCCTCTACAACAGCAAGTTCTGGGAATTCAGCAATGCGGGTGTCCCGTTCATTCTTCCGCCGGGCGCGCCTTACCAGGCGGCCTTCGGCGGCGCCTTCCTCCTGACCCAGAACGGCATCCATTATCCCGGCGGCGCGCCGGTCCAGTTCAATTCGAGCGGCACCGGCCTCGTGCCCTACAACCTGGGCACCTTTCCCCCCGGCACGGGCCCCGATGAGGCCTTCGTGGGCATCCCCTTCGCGAGCGGCGGTGACGGCTTGCCCTACGAGGACCTGGGCTCCCTTTACTCCGGAGTCGAGCGTGACGTCGGTATGATCATCGGCCACTACGACCTGACATCGAACGTCAAGGTCTCGACCGAGCTCTATTACGGACGCACGGTGGGAACCGACCCCTATGGCTCGCAGCCGAGCTTCACAGTCCTCAACAACGCCGCTTCCGGGGCAGGCGCCATTCCGATTCTCGCGTCCAATCCCTACCTTCCTGCTTCCGCGGCGAGCTCCATCGCGAACTACCTGAACACCACGCTCGGGCCCGGACTCGGCTTTGCATGGCTCGGCGGCGCCCCCCTGCCGCCCTCCCTGGTGGAGCTGTCGAAGTTCTGGCCCGGCCTGATACCGACCGATGCGGTCAGGAGCGATGTCCAGTCCCTGCGCGGCCTGGTCGCCCTCGACGGCTCGTTCAATCTGCGGGGACGGGACTACTACTGGGAGCTGTCGGCCAGCCGCGGTTACACCCAGAACGAGAACAGCTCCTACAACGTGGTCAATTACCGGTTCAACAGCGCGATCGACGCGGTCACCAACTCGGCCGGGCAGATCGTCTGCGGGGTCAACGATCCGACGGTGACCGACCCCGCCTGCGTCCCGATCAACCCGTTCGGCAATGCGCCGGTCAGTGCAGCTGCCCAGGCCTATGTGAGCGGCCTCTATGGCATCACGCAGTTCGAGAAGGAAGACGATCTCCTCGCGACGGCCGGCGGCCCGCTGCTGGACCTGCCCGCCGGAGCATTGCAGACGAACCTGACTTACGAGCATCGCACCGACAAGGCCAACTACGACCCGCTCGAGGACACCGCCCTGGGCCTCGGGCCCTCCGGCGCTCCGACGCCGCAAACCAGCGGCCAGTACACCTCGAACGAGCTGTCGGCGGAGCTCCTGGTGCCGCTCCTCGGGAGGGACTTCACGCTGCCGGCCGTCAAGGCGCTCGAGCTCCACGGCGCCTATCGCTACGTGCGCAACTCCATCGCAGGCGTCGCAAACCTCTGGAGCACGGGCCTGCGCTGGACGGTGGTCTCCGGCGTCACGCTTCGCGCCACCCACGGCACGAACTACCGGGCGCCTAATCTCAATGAGCTGTTCGCACCCTCGATCAGCGCGCTCGGATCCGCGCGTGATCCGTGCGACAGCCGTTATATCAACACCGGGAACAATCCTGCCGCGCGGCTGGCGAACTGCCAGGCCCTCTTTGCCGCCAACCCTTCGTACAACGGCGGCAACGGCCTCGCGGGATTCGAGGATCCCTCGTCGAATTTCACGACTGCCAATGTGACCACCGGCGGCAATCGCGCGCTGGCCAATGAGGTCTCGCACACCTGGACGTTCGGCATCGTCCTGCAGCCGTCCTTCCTGCCGGGCTTCACGCTGACTGCGGATCGCATCGACATCAAACTGACGAATGCGATCACCCAGTTCATACCCGACGACTATGCCGCGACATGTTATGACAGCGTCAGGCCGGCCACCGCGTACTGTGACACTTTCAGCCGCGACAGCAACGGCGACATCATCACCGCGACCTCGAGCTTCGTGAACGCCGGACTCCTGACCTACAAAGGCGAAACCTATGACCTCGATTACCACTTCACGCTGGCGGGCAGACACCATTTCGACCTGAGTCTCGAGACGACCCACAACGAGGTCGACGATCAGCTCGTCGGAGAGACGCTGACCCGGAGTGCCGGCACCGGGCTGGACCCGAGGTGGGTGTCGCGTTTCGACGCGAACTACGGAATCGGCAGGTTGCGGGTGACCTATTCCCTCTTCTATCTCCCGCGCACCATCAGGGAGCCGGGCGATACGCCGCAGAACACGAGTACGGCCTATCTCGCCGCCAATACCCAACACAGCATCTCGGCGCTTTATGACGTGACGAAGAACGTCACGGTGCGCGCCGGCGTCATCAACCTCACGGACGAGGCGCCGTCATTCGGCAGCCTGGCGTATGGTGACGTTCTGGGCAGGCGTTACTTCGTCGGTTTCGACGCGCGGATGGGTGAGTAGCCACGATGGGACATTGCGGTGAGGCGGCTAGGGCGGCCCGGAGAGTCTGCGTGCCGGCGAAGGCGTGCGCGGTGGTGCTGGCTTGCTTCGCGGCGGCGGCCGGCGCGGCGGCGCAGTCCGCACCGCCACCGAGGGCGGCCATGACCCGACACAGCGGCGAATTCGGTGGCGCCAAGGTGAGGTACACCGCCTGGGTCGAGGACAATTTCGTCGATGACTCGCACGGGAAGCCGGGCGCCTCGATCATCACCGTCGCTTATACCCGTGACGACGTCGCCGATCCCGCCAGGCGTCCGGTGATCTTCGCCTTCAACGGCGGCCCCGGTGCGGCGGGCTCGATGCTCAACTTCAGCGCCCTGGGTCCCGTGCAGCTCACTGGGACGGTGCTCGGCGATCCTGGGAGCGGTCACTTCGCGGAAAACCGCGATAGTCTCCTCGATGCGGCGGACCTGGTATTCATCGATCCGGTGGGCACGGGGTTCAGCCGCGCCTTCCCGGGCGAGAATCCGAAGCAGTGGTATTCGGACAAGAGCGATGCCGCCTCCGTGATCAGCGCCATCGAGCACTGGCTCAAAGCGCATCACCGTGAAGCCTCGCCGCGCTACCTGATCGGAGAGAGCTACGGTACCGACCGTGCCGGCAGGCTCATTGAGCACAACAAGGAGCTCCGCTTCGATGGCGTGGTCCTGATCGCGCTCGCCGTGCCGAGCGAGGGCCGGCTGATACCGTACGTGACCGCGATCCCCACCATGGCGGCGGGTGCCTGGTATCACCGCAGGATCGACCGCGGCGGGCGCACTGTCGCGCAGGTATTCGATCAGGCCGAGCAGTTTGCGCGCACCGACTATCTCGAGGCCTTGATCCTCGGCAGCAGCCTGCCGGCAGCGGCCCGCACGAGGATCGCGCAACGCCTTGCGCAGCTCATCGGCCTGCCGGCC
This sequence comes from Steroidobacteraceae bacterium, assembly GCA_036278795.1. GTDB lineage: Bacteria > Pseudomonadota > Gammaproteobacteria > Steroidobacterales > Steroidobacteraceae > 13-2-20CM-66-19. The sequence goes on from DASUKK010000018.1 coordinate 28,622, forward strand.
GGCCTGATCGCGGCCGATGACCTGCGCATCGATAAGAACACCTACATGTTCAACCTGCTCGCGAGCCAGCATCTGCGCACGGGCCTCCTCGACGTGCGGGTGACCGCCCCGCTGGTGGCCAACGCCCAGGGAGCGATCGATGACCCCGCGCTCGCGGTGCTGCCCAAAAAGCTTATCGGCTCGAAACATCTGACGGCCGCGAGCATGGGAATCCTCAAGGACCCGAAGATCGACGCCTACCTCAAGGGTGAGCTGCGCTTTCCCAGCCGGCAGCAGTACTACAGCATCGACTTCATCGCGAATTCGCAGTGGACTTACGACCGCGGCTTCGATCCGGTCGCGGCCATCGGCACCGCGATGAAGGCTGAGCCCGGCCTGCGGCTGATGTGGGTGCAGGGCCTCTACGACCTGACATGCCCCGCGTACCTGGCGCGCTATACCATCGACCAGGACGGGATTCCCGCGAGCCGCCTGACCGCGTTGCTTTTGCCGGGCCCGCACAGCGCATACACATCGCCGCAGACTCTGCCCGTCTTCATCGCCGCATTGCGGAAATTCCTCGCGCCGCCGGAGCACAGGCCGTGAGCGCCCGCCGCCGCCTTGCGCATGCGACGGCGGCCGGGTCCCTCGCCTTTGTCCTGATGCTGGCCCAGGCCCATGCCCAGGCCCCGGCTTCGGCAGCGCAGGCCGGCGCGGGCCGGGCCGCGCCCCGGGTGGAGGATGGTTTCAGCTTCGCGGCCGGCGGTGACCTCATTGGGCCCAACCAGCCACTCGAGCGAGCCGCGGACCCCGGGCTCGCGGTCGTCGCACGGCACTTCAGCCGGGCCGACCTGGGCTTTGCCAACATGGAGGGGTCGCTGTTCGATCTGGCCGGCTTCAAGGGTTGGCAGGCGGCGGAGACCGGCGGCGGCTACCCGATCGCTCCGGCCGCGGTCGCCAGCGATCTCAGGGGTCTCGGGATCACGGTGGTCTCCAAAGCCAACAATCACGGCACGGACTGGGGCACGGAGGGACTGGTGGCGACCCTGCAATCCCTTTGGGCCGCGGGTGTGGCCGAAGCGGGTGCCGGCATGACGCTGGCGCAGGCGCGAGCGCCGGTCTACCTGCGCACCCGTCATGGTCTCGCCGCTCTGGTCGACACCGCTTCGACCTTTCCGCCCATGTCGGTCGCCTGTCCGCTGCCGAACGCGCGCTATGGTTCCAACGCCCGCGGCTGCCCCGGGATCAGCGCGCTGCACGTTCGCGAGGTCCATCTGTTGCCGTACGCGCAGTTCGATCAGTTGCGCACTCTCCTGGGTGGTCTGAGAGTGACTTCACTGCAGCAGTCCTGGTCGGGGGAGCTGGACAGCGAGCGGGCCGGGCAAGGTGCCACGGATCTCATGGTGGGCGACACCGCTTTTCGCGGCGCGCCGGCCCGGGGTATCACCTGGGAAATGAACCCCGAGGACCTGCACGATGTGATCGCGAGCGTTCGCGAGGCCAGACGGCACGCCAACTTCGTGCTCTTTTCGATCCATGCGCACGAGATCACCCCGTACGCGAGTCCCGCGCAGGGAAACGACAACGACACGGCGCGTCCCGCCAGCTTCGAGCCCGTCCTGTTTCATGCCGCCATAGATGCCGGCGCCGATGCCGTCGTGCGAAACGGCCCGCACGTGCCCGGCGGCATCGAGTTGTACAAAGGCAAGCCCATCTTCTACAGCCTGGGGAGCCTCTTCTTCCAGTTCGGCGGCACGCGCAGCTACAAAGTCCCGGGGGGAGCGCTGATCCGCTTCTCCGACGCGTGGTTCCAGACTTTCGTGCCGGTCACGACCTACCGGCACGGTGAGGTGAGCGAGATCCGGCTCTATCCCATGGTCATCGAGTCGAGCCACGCGCGCACCGATGGGCGGCCGCGGCCCGCCGATGCGGCACAGGCGCGGCGGATCCTGGAGCGTGTCCAGGCACTTTCGGCGCCCTACGGGACGCGGATCCGGATCGTCGGCGGTGTTGGGATCATTCGCGGACCGGGGTGGGCGACGTGACGGGTGACACGACGGGCCGCCGCCGCAGAACCTCGGGTTGCCGCGCGCTCTGGTGCGGCGCGCTCCTCGGGTGGCTTGCCCTGGCGCCGCCGTTCGTCACCGCAAATCCCATGGACGGTGCTGCCATCATTACGCGGCATGATCTGCGCATCGGCGGCAACGAGCTGGCGTATACCGCGGAGACCGGTCGCATCGCCATCCGCGATGTCGCAACTGGCGAGCCACACGGTTATATGTTCTATACGGCGTACCGCGCGCGTCCACGCGATGGCGCCGCAAGCGTCGGCGCCGGGGACGCCGCCGCTGACGCCGCGCGGCCAGTGATGTTCGTCTGGGATGGCGGCCCCGGCGCGCCATCCGCATGGCTGCACTTCGACATCGCGGGTCCGAAGCTGCTTCAGGGGACGCGGTTGCAGGACAATCCCGACACCTGGCTCGCCGCGACCGACCTGGTGATGGTCGATCCGATCGGCACGGGATTCAGCCGTCCGACCCGCGCGGCCTACGAGTCCGAGTTTTACGGCACCCTGGGTGATGTCGCCTCGGTCACGGAGTTCGTCCGCTGCTGGCTCATCCAGCACGACGACGTCGCCGCTCCCGTGTTCCTCGCGGGAGAGAGCTGGGGTGCCGGCCGCGCGGCGAACGTTGCGTACGCGCTCGAGAAGCGTGGCATCCACGTCAATGGCCTGGTGCTGATCTCCGGCGGCTTCGGCCTCGATCAGCGCTATGGCTCCCCGCCGCTGCTGCAGGCACTTGGCGTGGTCGATATGGCCAGCATGGCGCTCTACTGGCATCGCACCGCGCCGGATCTGGGTAACGATCCCGCGGCCGTGCGGCGCGCGGCTGAGCGCTGGGTGCGTCAGACCTACGCGCCCGCCCTCGCCCGCATCGGAAAGCTGTCGACCGCGGAGCGCGATCGGATCGCCGCACAGCTCACGCGCTTCACCGGCATCGCGTCCGGGGCGATCGATCGCCGGACACTCGTGGTGACACCCCACCAGTTCCGCACGCAGTTGCTGCAGAGCCAGGGGAAAGTGCTCTACCTGCTCGATGGCCGCCGTACGCGCCCGCCGAGCGATGCCGGCACACCGGAGATCCTGCACTACCTGCGCGAAGATCTCGGCTACCGCACCGACTTGCCTTACCTGGGCCTCGAGGAGCTGACGCAGGGCTTCGCGCCGTCGGGTACTTATCCCAAGGGCGTGGGCGAGCAATGGAACTACGCGACGGCGCCGATGACCGCCGAGCAGGTGACGGCAGCCATTGCAGCGGCGATCGCCTCGGGTGCAGGGCCGCCGCAGCTGGGACCCCCACTCCCCGGAATGCGGCAGGCGCTGGCTCGCAACCCGCATCTCGTGGCGCTGGTGGCGGTGGGGATCTATGACCCGTACCAGCAGTGCGCACGGGGCCAGGCGACCGAGGATGCGTTGCCGCCTGACTTGCATCGCGCGATCGAATTCAAATGTTATGCGGGTGGGCACGCGATGTATCTGGGCAGCGCCCAGATACGCGCCGAGCTCAGTCGCGATGTCATGGCGCTGGTGGCGGCGGCCCGTTAGCGCGGACGAGCCTGGCCGCGCACGGTCGTTGGAGTCGGTGGAGCGGAAATGAGTCGGATGTCGCGATCGATGAGCTGGGTGCTTGGACTGCTTGCGGCGGGAGCGTTCGCGTCCGCGGGAGCCTCGACGGCCGCGGAGCTGTTTCCCTCGCCGCCCCTGGCGCCGCTCGTGATGACTGCGACGGACGGCCCGCATGTGTTCACGACCGAGCACAGTGGTGTGTTCGACGGGCATCGGGTTCGCTATCAGGCCACGGTGGCCGAGAGCGTCATCGAAGACCCGGGGAAGGTGCCGGCGGCAGATCTCTACTCCTTCAGTTATGTTGCCGAAGGCGGGAGCGACGCGGCGGCGCGGCCCGTCATGTTCATCTTCAACGGCGGACCGGGCGCCTCGTCGGTCTTTCTGCACCTCTGCTCCCTGGGGCCGAAGGTCCTGCGCGACTGCAGCCCCGCGGGCACCTCGAATCCCGCGACGCCACTCGTCGACAATCCACGCAGTCCTCTAGCCACGGCCGATCTGGTATTCATCGATCCCACCGACACTGGCTGGAGCCATACGCTGCCCGGTGTCTCGCCGGACCAGTTTCATTCCGTCGACGGCGATTCCGATGCCGTGACCGCGCTCATCGTCTGGTGGCTACGTAAGCACGGACGCCTCAATTCGCCAGTGTATGTGTATGGTGAGAGCTACGGCAGCATGCGCGGAGTGGCGGTCGTGCGCGATCTCGCCCGCAGTAAGCCGAAGGTTGCCGTGGCGGGTCTGCTGCTGGGCGGCTTCGCGATCACCTTCGGCCGCGGTAACGGGACTCCCGATCCGATATGGGACGCCCTGCGTCTGCCGACGGCCGCATCCATGGCGTGGCATTACGGCAAAATCGACAACAAGCACCAGACGTGGGAAGAGGCCGTGGACAAGGCGGCGGCATTCGCGCGCACGCAGTACGTGGGTGCGCTGATTCTGGGGCATCACCTCGATGCGGCCACGCGGCAGCGGATCATCGAGCGTCTTCCCGCACTGTGCGGTATTCCGGAGAGCTACTTCGTTTCGCACCACACGATCGAGGTGGGCGACTTCGCCGCCGCGCTGTTGCACGACCAGGGACTGGTGCTCGATGGCAACAATGGACTCTGGACGCACCGCGTTGGCGCGAAGTCCCGCGGCAACGGCTATGTCGCGTATTCCAACGGCATCACCCGTTACGCGAGCAACGAGCTGCGAGTTCGAGGCTTGGGCGGCTATGAAATCATCACACCCAACGACCTGCAGGTGTTCGAGGCCTGGAACTTCCGCACCAGCGGCGCACCTTCCCTGGAAGTCACCCTCGCGCAGGAGATGCACGACAACCCGCACCTGCGGCTGCTGGTGGCGCAGGGTCGATACGACACGCAAACGCAAGTGGCCGATACGCGCTACGTCCTGGACCAGACGGACATCCCGCGTGCGCGGCTCACGATGGCCTACTTCGACGGCGGCCACATGCTCGAGCCGAAACCCGAGGTGATGACCGCCATTCGCAATTTTCTCGCGGAGGAGAAATGACGGCGCCCGGCCCCTTGAGCGGCCACGGGGACGCAGGCAGCGGCCGGCCGCCCGACATGTCGGCTGAAGCGGCTCGCGCCTGTTTCCCCTTCGTAACCCAGGCGGTCTATCTCAACACCGCCACCGCCGGGCTGGCGTGGACGGGGCTCGGCCAGGCATCCGCCGCGTTCTACGAGGCGAAGCTGCGCGGCATCTGTGGCCGCAGCGAATGGGTTGCGACCGCCGCGCGGGCGCGGGCGAGTCTGGCCGCGCTCCTGGCGGTGCCCGAGGATGCGGTGTCATTCACCGGCAGCGCGACGGAAGCGCTCAACCTGGCGTGTCTCGGGCTGCCGCTGCCGGCGGGCAGCCGGATCGCCATCGCCGCTGACGAATTTCCTTCCGTCTGGCAGGCCTGCGTCGCGCTGCGCAAGTCGGGGATCGACATCAAGCCGATCGAGATTCCCAGTGAGAGCGCTCGCGGCGCGGCGCTCGCGGAGGCTGCGGCTTCCGGAGTGCAGGCCGTGGCGGTTTCTCATGTCCACTGGCGGACCGGGACGACGGTCGACCTGGAGCAGATCGGCGCGTCCTGCCGCGCGAGCGGCGCGTGGCTGATCGTGGATGGCGTGCAGGCGGTCGGCGCCATTCCGGTGCGCGCCGGGTTGGCCGATGCGTACTGCGGCTCCTCATTCAAGTGGCTGCTCGGCGGCTTCGGTCTGGGATTCATGACCCTGAACGAGCGGCTGGCGCGGGAGTGGACCCCGCCCTTTCGTGGCTATGCCAACGAGTGGCCGAGTCGCGACCCGCAGTACGGCCACCTCGATTATCCCGGCATCTATGCGCTCGGCGCTTCGCTCGCCTTCCTCGGCTCGCTCGGCTGGGAGGCGATATTCCGGCGCGTGGCCCTGCTCTCGGGTCGGCTTTCCGACCATCTCCTCCACGAGGGCTTCGACGTGTTGACACCCCGCGCGGCCACCGCTGGTATCGTGTCCATCCGTTGCAATGATGCGAGGGAGCGGGTGGAGAGCCTGGCGAGTCAGTCGATCTTCGTCGAGGACCGGGATTCCATCCTGCGCGCCTCGCCGCATTTCTATAACACCGACGCGGAGATCGACCGCTTCGTGGCGGCGCTCGCGCGGCGATGAGCGCGACCGTCGACGCCCGGCGCCCGGGCAGCCTCGACTGGTCCGGATTCGGCTGGGCGGCCGGCGAGGTCGGACTCGCCTGCTATGCCGGCATCTCCACCATTTACCTGCTTTTCTACGCGACGGAAGTGCTGCGCATCCCGCCGGTGTGGGCCGGCCTCGCATTGCTCGTTCCGCGTGTCTGGAACGTCGTCGCGGATCCGTTCGTAGGCATCCTGTCCGACCGGACGCGCACGCGCTTCGGCCGGCGGCGCCCCTACCTGCTCGGCGGCGCGGCATTCTGGGGCATCTGCTTTGCAGTGCTCTTCAACCTGCCGCCCGGGCAGGCGTCCGCCCTCGACATCCTCTGGTTCGGCGCGGTGTTCCTCCTCAACAACACCGGTCTTTCGCTCTACCAGGTCCCGTACGCCACCATGCTGGCGGAAATCTCGCGGGACCAACACGTCAGGACCCGCCTCGCGGGCTATCGGGAAATCGTAGCGCGCGGCGCGATTCTGTTGACTCTTGCAGGCGGCCCCTGGCTGCTCGGCCGCTACTCGTCCAAAGCCACGGGCTTTGGTGTCGTTGGTGTGGTGTTCGGCGCCGCCATCGTCTTGAGCGGCCTGGTGGCTTTTTTCGCGACCGCCGACGGCCCGGAGCCGGACGCCGCCCGCCACGAGCACGGGGTGCGGGCGCAGCTTGCGACGTTGGCGGGCAACAGGCCGCTCGCCTGGCTCTCGGCGAGCTTCATGCTCGTCAATGTCGGCGATGCCGTGTTCAGCGGGGCGCTCGTCTACTACCTGACGCGGGTTCTCGGAGAGAGTCCTGCAGCGATCGGCACTCTCTATCCGGTGAGCTCCATCACCGGGATCCTGGTCGCTCCGCTCTGGTGGCGGGCAGCCAATCGGCTGGGGAAAATACCCGTCTGCCGCGCGGCGCTCGCCTTGAATGCCGTCTGCTGCCTGCTGCCCTTTTGGATAACCGCCGGGCATTCCGCGCTCATGTATCCCTTCATGATCCTCTATGGCCTGTCCAACACCGGCGCACGCCTGCTGCCGAACGCCATGGCGCCGGACACGGCCGACCTCGATCAGGCACGCACCGGGGAGCGGCGCGAAGGGGCGATCTTCGGCATCTTCGTGTTCGTGCAACAGACCGGCTTCGCGGTGGGTGGATTCGTGCTCAGCCTGTTCCTCGCTGCGGGTACGCACGCTGCCGGCGCCTCTCCCGTTCCGCAGCCCTCGACCATGGCCATTCTTCTGACCTTCACAGTGGCGTCGGCCGCGCTGTACGGCGGGGCCTTCGCGGCCGTGCTGCCGTACCGCATGCCGCTTCAGCCAATGTGGTCGACGTCGACTCCAAGCTGAGCGCGCAACTCCCGCCGCCCCTTGGGCAACACCTCCACGGCACGGGTCTCCCGCCCCCGCCGCAGCCAGCCCGCGGCGCAGAGCGCGCTCATCAGCTCGACGCCCAGGGGCCCGCCGAGGTGATGTTGGCGTTCCGTCCAGTCGAGGCACTGGCGCGCGAGGCCGCCGCGTGAGGGCTTGACGCCGCGCAGATCGACGCCGACTCCCGCCAGCCACTCGGAGCCGGCGGCCGTGACTTCCAGCAGCTTGTTGTCGGCCGGCCGCAGGTATTCGCGGCTCTCGAGCGCGCGCGTCAGCGCCACGCCGACCTGGCCGGCCAGATGATCGTAGCAGCTGCGGCAGAATCGCAGCCGCTGCGCCTCCGGGCTCAGCGCCCGGCGGCGGACTTGCGTCTCCGGCCGGATGGCGGCGAGGTGCTCGATCGCCTGTGCGACGTGTGCGCCGGCCAGCCGGTAGTAGCGGTGTCTGCCCTCGATCTCCAGCGCCAGGAGGCCGCCCGCCAGAAGCTTCGCCAGGTGGGAGCTCGCGGTCTGTGCGGTGATGCGCGCCGCATACGCCAGCTCGCCCGCGGGCAGTGAGCGCCCGTCGAGCAGTGCCGTGAGCATCACGGCACGCGCCGGGTCCGCCAGCAGGAATGCCGTGCCGGAGAAGCCTGGGAGCTCAGGATGTCCGTGTTCGGGCATGGGATCACGGTATCACCCGCAAGGTCCGGAAGCTTCGACGTCCATGGAAACGTCCCGGTTCTTGCGGGCTTAGGATCTTCCGCCCGGAACGCAAAGAAGGAGGCACGCCTTGGATACCACCGTGCATCGCACCGGAGCCCGTCGGCTCGCCATCAGCCACTTTTCGGCACTGCTTACTCTGTGCCTGGCCGTACTCGTCGCACAGCTCGATACGGCGGTCGTGAACCTCGGTACGCATCGCATCGGCAGCTACTTCCATGCGAGCGTCGGCGCGCTGCAGTGGGTGGTGGATGCCTACAACCTCACCTACGCCGTACTGCTGCTGACCGGCGGCCTCCTGACCGATCTCATCGGCCGCAGGAAGATCTTCATCCTCGGCGCGGCGATTTTCACCGCGGCCTCGGTCGCAGCCGCGTTCTCGCCGGCGATCGGCGTCTTGATCGGCGCGCGGGCCGTGGCGGGTGTCGGTGCGGCACTGCTCATTCCCGCATCGCTTGCCATCATCCGCGTCCTCTGGCGCGACTCCCGGGAGCGCGGCAGGGCGCTGGGAATCTGGGCAGCGTGCAACGGGGTCGCTCTCGCCCTCGGGCCCACGCTCGGGGGAGTGCTCATCCAGCGCTTCGACTGGCGGAGCATCTTCCTGGTCGTCGTTCCCGTCAGTCTGGCGGCCATCGTGCTCGCGCCCCTGACTCTGCCGGAATCGGCGGATCCGCGGGGGCGCAGCTTCGATACGGGGGGCCAGATCTTTGGTGCCCTCGGGTTGGGTGCCGTGGCATTCGCAGCCATCGAGGCGCATACCAGTGTGTGGCCCGCCCTGGGTGCCTGTGCCGCGGCCGCCGTTTGCATCGCCGTGTTCATTCTCACCGAGAGGGGCATCGGGCCGGCGGCGCTCGTGCCGCTCGAGTTGTTTTCGTCGCGGCCGTTCACCGCGGCTTCCGTGGCCACTACCGCCATGACCTTCGGCATGTACGGAGTGATCTTCCTGTTGCCGTTGACCTGGCAGAGTGCGCGCGGGCTCGGGGCGACGGCGGCCGGCATCGCGCTCATCCCGATGGCGCTGGTCTTCGTGATCGTCTCGCCGTTCTCCGGGAAGCTCACGGAGAGATTCGGGGTACGCTTCACGACCGCAGGAGGTGTCGCCGTCATCGGCGTCGGCTTGCTGTTGATCGGTATGACTGCGACTCAGGCGTCGCTCGTCTACGCCGAGATCGGCCTCGCTCTCACGGGAGTCGGCATGGGCCTGGCAACCGGCCCGTTGATGGGCGAAGCCGTCGGCGCCGTGCCGGCGGCCCGCTCCGGCACCGCCTCCGCGATCATCAATGTGGCGCGGATGGTGGGCGCGACTATCGGCGTTGCCGCGTTGGGTGCCGTGTATGCAGCCGTCAAGGGAGGCCCCGCAGGTCTGCGTTTCGCGATGATCATTGGCGGCGCCGCGCAGCTTTCAGGAGCGGCCTATGCCTGGGCCTCGACCGCTCGCCGGCCGGAATGAGCTCTCAGGCCTGGAGGACGGCCACGGTAGCCTCGATCCACTCCTGGATCTGGCGGTTGACCTCGCGAACGTCGCGATCGCCGGGAGCCACGGGCTCCCCGATCACCACGCGAATCGTCCCGCGCTTCTTGAGCAGTCCCCGTCGCGGCCAGTAGCGTCCGGCGTTGTGCGCGACGGGAACTATGAGCTTGCCCGTCTCGGCCGCGAGCAGCGTGCCGCTCACGCCGTAACGGCGTGTTTCTCCCGGCGGCATGCGCGTGCCTTCCGGAAAAACCATGATCCAGTCGCCCTCGGCGAGCCGCTCGCGGCCCTGCGCAATCACCTGGGACACGGCCGAGTGGCCTGACTTGCGGTCGATGGCAATGGCATGGAGTTGGCGGATTCCCCAGCCCACCACGGGAATCCACAGCAGCTCCCGCTTCAACACCCAAACCTGCCGCGGGAAGACGACGTTCATCGCGAGCGTCTCCCACGAGGAGGAATGCTTCCACAGCGCGATGTGATTGCCGGCGGGCAGTCGCTCGGTGCCTTCCACCTGAAAGTCCAGGCGGCAGGTCCACTTGAGCGCTTTCAACAAGACCCAAGCCCACAGCCGCGCCAGCACGAAACGATGACGGAAGGGCAGCAAGAGACAGGCGAGCACGAAGAAGATGGCGTAGCAGAACGTCCAGACGAAGAGAAACGTCGTGAATGCGATCGAGGCGATGAGCTGCATGCCCGCCCGCCGCTCAGCCCGGCAGCCGTGAAAGATCCGCGACGCCGGCGAAGAGGTCGCGCATCTGTGCGAGAAGCCCCAGTCGGTTGCGGCGCAGCTTCGGATCCTCATCCATGACCATCACCTGGTCGAAGAAGGCGTCCACCGCCGGCCGAAGTTGCGCCAGCAGCGTCAGAGAGCCGGCGTAGTCCTTGCGGGCCGTGGCGGCCGATACGCCGTCGCGCCGCTCGCGCAGGGCTGCGAACAACTGCTGCTCCGCCGCAGCCTGCAGCACGCTGGCGTCGACAGCCGGGGGCGCGCTCTCACCGGCCTTGCGCAGGATGTTGGCCACGCGCTTGTTGGCCGCAGTCAGGCTCGCGGCTTCGGGCAGGGTCAGGAAGGTGCTGAGCGCCCTCAGCCGCGCATCGAAGTCGAGCGGCGACGTCGGACGGGTTGCGAGCACGGCGTCGAACATTTCGGTCGTGATCGCCGCGGCCGGTGCGCCCGAGGTCGACGCGCCCGAGGCGCCCTCGATGCGCTCGAGGTAGTAAGCTCTCAGCCGTTCGAACACGTAGTCGTAGACCTCCGCCGCAACAGCTTCGGCGGCGAAGGAGGGCGCAGGCTTCCCCGCTGCAGCAGCCGATTTCCCGATATCCTCGCGCACCAACATCACGGCCCTGGCGAGAAGCCGCGGCAGGTCGATATCCAGCCCCTTCTCGATGGCGATCCGCACGACCCCGATCGCCGCCCGGCGCAGCCCGAAGGGATCCTTCGTTCCCGTGGGCTTCTCTCCGATGGCGAATATGCCCGCCAATGTATCCAGCTTGTCGGCGATCGCGAGCGTGGTGCCCGTCCGCGTGGCCGGCAGCTCATCGCCGGCGCCGCGCGGCTGGTAATGCTCCCGGATCGCCGTGGCGACCTCCGTCTCTTCCCCGTCCGCCGCGGCATAGTAGGTCCCCATGATTCCCTGCAGCTCAGGGAACTCTCCGACCATCGCGGTCAGCAGGTCGCATTTGCAGAGCTCCGCCGCGCGCCGCGCCCTCGCGGTCAGGTCGGCATCCGCCCCGGCGCCAGGCCGTCCGCTTGCCGCCGCGATGTCCACCGCGAGTGCCCCCACGCGGCGTGCCTTGTCGCCCAGCGATCCGAGCTTCGCCTGAAAGGTGACTCTCGCCAGCCCTTCCGTACGTGCGGCGAGAGGAGATTTGCGATCCTGCTCCCAGAAGAAGGCCGCGTCCGCGAGCCGCGGGCGCACGACACGTTGGTTGCCCTCGACGACCTTGCCGGGATCGCGGCTCTCGATGTTGGACACCGCGATGAAGCAAGGGAGCAGCCGGCCCTGCGCGTCCTCCACGGGAAAGTAACGCTGGTGATCCTCCAGCGTCGAGATCAACACCTCGCGCGGCAGGGACAGGAAGCGTTCCTCGAAGCGGCCGGCGAGCGGCACCGGCCACTCGACCAGGGCCGTGACCTCATCCAGCAGCGCATCGCGCATCAGCGCCTGCCCGCCCAATCCCGCCGCGACGGCGGCCACGCGCTCGCGAACCAGAGTGCGCCGCGCTTCGAAGCTCGCAACGACATAGCCCCGCTCGCGCAGTACGCGCTCGTAGACGGACGGGCTCGACAGGGACAGCGGTTTCGGCGCATGGAATCGATGGCCGCGGGTGAGCTTGCCCGACGGGGTGTCCAAGAGGCTCGCCGCCACCACCGCCTTGCCATACAGCATCGCGATCCAGTGCACCGGCCGGACGAACTGCGCCTCGCCGGCGCCCCAGCGCATTCGCCGCGGAATCGGCAATGCATCCAGCGCGCTCTGTACCAGCTTCGGCAACAGCTCCGTGGCGGCAGCGCCGGCCCTGACGCCCACGTAATAAAGGAAGGTGCCCTTGCCTTCTTCGCGGCGCTGCAACTCCTCCACGGTGACTTGGTTGTTTGCCGCGAAGGCCTGCGCGGCCCGCGTCGGCAGACCCTCGGCATCGAATGCGGCATTCACCGGCGGGCCGCGGCGCTCGATCTTCTGGTCCGGCTGATGCGCCGCCAGACGGTGGACGAGCACCGCCAGCCGCCGCGGCGTGGCAAAGGACTGCACTTCACCATGCTTGAGGCCCGCCTTCGCCAGTGCCACGACGAGATCGCCGGCAAACGCCTGCTCGAGGACGCGCAGCGCCTTCGGCGGCAGCTCCTCGGTCCCGATCTCGACCAGGAAGTCGCGCTTCTCTGAGCTGCTCATGCGTCAGCTTTCGACTCGACCGCGGCACTGTCGGCTTCCGGCGGCGGCTGGCCCGTGCGGCCGGAGCTCGGGCCGGGGCTCGACTCGTTCCGCGGCGATTCCCGCACCGCGAGCAAGGGGAATCCCAACGCCTGGCGGCTCTCGTAGTACGCCCGCGCGACTCCGCCCGCCAGCGCGCGCATGCGCAGGATGTAGCGCTGCCGCTCCGTCACCGAAATCGCGCGCCGCGCATCCAGCAGGTTGAAGGTATGAGACGCCTTCAGCACCTGCTCATAGGCGGGCAGCGCCAGCTCCGCCGCGAGCAACTCCTTGCAGGCGCGCTCGTGGTCGTCGAAGTGCCGCAAGAGCGTGGCGACATCCGCCTGCTCGAAGTCGTAGCGCGACTGCTCGACCTCGTTCTGGTGGAACACATCGCCGTAAGTGACCCGACCGCGCGGACCGTCGGTCCAGACGATGTCGTAGATGCTCTCCACGCCTTGCAGATACATTGCGAGCCGCTCCAGGCCGTAGGTGATCTCGCCCGTGACCGGCCGGCAATCGAGGCCGCCGACCTGTTGGAAGTAGGTGAACTGTGTGATCTCCATGCCGTTCAGCCAGACCTCCCAGCCGAGGCCCCAGGCACCCAGCGTGGGTGACTCCCAGTTGTCCTCGACGAAGCGCACGTCGTGGACCAGGGGATCGAAGCCGAGCGCGCGCAGGCTTCCGAGATACAGGTCCAGGATGTCGAGCGGCGATGGCTTGATGATCACCTGGAACTGATAGTAGTGCTGCAGGCGGAAAGGGTTCTCGCCGTAGCGGCCGTCGGCCGGGCGGCGCGAGGGCTGAACGTAAGCCGCGCTCCAGGGCTCGGGTCCAATGGACCGGAGGAAGGTGGCCGTATGAAAGGTGCCGGCACCGACTTCCATGTCGTAGGGCTGCAGCACGACGCAGCCGCGCTCCGACCAGTAGCCCTGGAGGGCGAAGATCAGCTCCTGGAAGGTACGGGGCGCCGTGCCGGTTCTCATGGGTGGGGCCGGATACAAAAGAGCCGGCGAGTATAGCCCGCCGAAACCGCCCCGGCGGAGCCCTGGCGGGTTGCACCAAAACGAGGCGAACCGCGCCCCTGGGCCCGGGCATGGGGCCCCTTCCAGATGACTTTCGCACCAATTTGGTGCCAGACTGCGCCTCCATGCACCATGATAGTGCAGATGACCGCGCGGCATGCAGCTAAGTCCTTGATCCACCACGCAGCCTGAGCTGGCACAGCGCCTGCACTACCTCAGCGCTCCGCCACATCCCCGGGTGACCGCCCGGGCCGAGTCGCACGGCGGGACACCATTTTCTTTCCTCCGGAGGAGATATGACACCGGCCGAAGTGCTCAAGCTGATCAGAGAAAAAGAAATCAAGTTCGCGGACCTCAGGTTCACTGACACGCGCGGCAAGGAGCAGCACGTGACCATACCGGCGCGGCTCGTCGATGAGGACCTGTTCAGGGACGGCAAGATGTTCGACGGCTCCTCCATCGCCGGATGGAAGGGCATCAATGAGTCGGACATGATCCTCATGCCGGAGGCCAATACAGCGGTCATCGATCCGTTCTTCGAGGACGCGACGATCAACATCCGCTGCGATGTCATCGAGCCGGCCACCATGCAGGGCTATGAGCGTGATCCGCGCTCGCTGGCGAAGCGCGCCGAGGCCTATCTCAAGTCCACGGGTATCGCCGACGGCGCCCTCTTCGGACCTGAGAACGAGTTTTTCATCTTCGACAGCGTGCGCTTCGGCAACGACATGCGCGGCTGCTTCTACTCCATCGACTCCGTGCAGGGCGCGTGGAACTCGGGCACGGAGTACGCCGACGGCAATCGCGGCCACCGTCCCATGGTCAAGGGCGGCTACTTTCCGGTGCCGCCGGTCGATGCCTTCCAGGACATCCGTTCGGCGATGTGTCTGGCACTCGAAGAGATGGGCCTGAAGGTCGAAGTACACCACCACGAGGTCGCGACCGGCGGCCAGTGTGAGATCGGTGTCGGCGCGGGCAACCTGATCCAGAAAGCCGACCAGGTACAGATCCTGAAGTACGCGGTGCTCAATGTCGCGCACCGCTACGGCAAGACGGCCACTTTCATGCCGAAGCCGCTCGTCGGCGACAACGGCAGCGGCATGCACGTCCACCAGTCCCTGCAGAAGGAAGGCAAGGCGCTCTTCGCCGGCGACCGGTATGGCGGCTTGTCGGACCTCGCCCTCTACTACATCGGCGGCATCATCAAGCACGCGCGCGCGCTCAACGCCTTCACCAACGCCGGTACCAATAGCTACAAGCGCCTGGTGCCGGGGTTCGAGGCCCCCGTGATGCTCGCCTACTCCGCGCGCAACCGCTCGGCCTCGATCCGCATTCCGTGGGTTTCGAACCCGAAGGCCCGCCGCATCGAGGTGCGCTTCCCCGATTCCAGCGCCAACCCCTATTTCGCCTTCGCGGCCATGATGATGGCGGGGCTCGACGGCATCCAGAACAAGATCCACCCCGGCGACCCGGCCGACAAAGACCTCTATGACCTGGAGCCGGAGGAGGCCAAGCACATCCCGACCGTCTGTCACTCCCTGGACATGGCGATCGACCATCTCGACAAAGACCGGGAGTTCCTGACCCGCGGCGGGGTGTTCACCAACGACGTAATCGACGCCTACATCGGCCTGAAAATGCAGGAGATGACGCGATTCCGCATGGCGACCCACCCGGTGGAGATGGAGCTCTATTACAGCTGCTGATGAAGATGCCACCGATCCGCGCGAATGCCTGGCCAGGGAGGGCCGGGCCGCACGGCGTTGCCAGGATGAATTTCTGGTACGGCCTTCCTTTGTTCCGGGCTGCGCATCGGGCTATGCTCGGGCCCTATGCGCCACTTCCGATTTACCTTAATCCGGCCGCCCGCCCGCCGCCCGATCGTGGCAGCCCTGGCGAGCCTGGTCTCACTCTCCGTGGTTTCACTTTCTCTGGCCCTGCTGTCGGCCACTGCGCTGGCGGACAACGGAGGGCGCACCACGGTCTACAGGTGGGTCGATCCCCAGGGCGTCGTCCACTACAGCGATCAGCCGCACCCCAATGCACAGAAGCTGGAGATCCGCGGCGCACAGACCTTTTCAGCCCTGCCTCCGCCGCAGAGCCCCTCCAACTCCGCGCCGGTGGAGACTCAGCCCGCAGGCCCCGCGTACGAGAGCTGCGCAATCTCCCAGCCGGCCGATCAGCAGATGCTGATGAACGTCAACCAGGCCACCGCGGTGGTCCAGACATCCCCGCAGCTGCGTCCCGGCGACCAGGTCCACCTCTTCGTCGACGGCAAGCAGGTCCCGGGCTCCGGCACCTCGTTCAGCTTTCCCGTCTTCCGCGGCCAGCACTCCGCGCAGGCCGTGATCGAGGACAGCACCGGCCAGATCGTCTGCGAGACGAGCACCGTCACCTTCTTCGTCCACCAGCCCTCCGTCCAAAATCCCCACAACCCCGTCCATCCCCGTTAGCCCCTCCGTTAGCCCCCGACACTCACGCCCCACCGAGTGTCAAAGCGTGGCCTCGCTTAAAAGGCATCTTCCGGGAAGCTCAAAAACAGGGATGTTTTTGCGCTAGCCTCCATGGACGGATTCACGGCGTTCCCGGAAGATGCCTTTTAAGTGAGGCCGCGCAGCCCGCCAGAGCACGAAGATGCCTTCTAACCGAGGCCGCGCAGCCCGCCAGAGCACGAAGATGCCTTCTAACCGAGCCCGCGCAGCCCGCCACTGCACAAGGACAGTCCCGTGGCCGCTAAATACAACAACACCCCCTCGGCGCTCTCCCACTTCGACCCCGCCGACCTCCTGGACGCCCTCTCCACCGGCATCATCGTCCTCGACGCCCACCTCTGCGCCATCTACGCCAACGTAGCCGCGCAGGACCTTCTGGCCTTCAGCCTCAACAAGGCGCGCGGCCGCCCCTTCTCGGACTTCCTGCTCGACGGCAACGGCCTGATCGCCATCCTGCGCCGAGCGCTCCAGGCCGGCGAAGGCATCGCCGACCGGGAGCTCACCCTCCGTCCGGCCGGCGCGCCGCGCGAGCCCCGCACGCTCGACATCACCATCACACCGCTCGAGGGTCAGGTCACCGGCACCCACCTGCTCCTCGAGCTGGCCGACACCACGCAACGGCAGCGCATCTCGCGCGAGAACGACCTGATCGCCCGCCTCGACGGCAGTCGGCTCATGATCCGGCAGCTCGCGCATGAGATCAAAAATCCCCTGGGCGGCCTGCGCGGCGCGGCGCAGCTCCTCGAGCGCGAGCTGCAGGGCGCCGCGCTGAAGGAGTACACCCGAGTCATCATCGGCGAGGCTGACCGGCTGACGGCGCTGGTCGACTCCATGGCAGGCCCGAAGCGCGTACCGCAAAAGGCGCTGCTCAACGTGCACGAGGTCTGCGAGCACGTGTATCACCTGCTGCGGGCGGAGGCCGGCGCGGCGATCCAGATCGAGCGCGACTACGATCCGAGCCTGCCGGGCGCCACGCTCGATCGCCATCAGATCATCCAGGCGCTGCTCAATGTGGCACGCAACGCCATGCAGGCGCTGGGGGCCCGCGGCCGGATCGTGCTGCGCACGCGCGCGCTTTCAAACGTCAGCATCGGATCGGCCCGGCATCGCCTCGTCGCCAGCCTGCAGGTCGAGGACGATGGCCCGGGCGTTCCCGGCGAGCTGCGCTCGAGCATCTTCTATCCGCTGGTCACCGGCCGCCCCGATGGCACCGGCCTCGGTCTCGCGGTCGCGCAGGAGCTGGTGTCCCGCAATGGCGGCCTCGTCGAATTCGAGAGCGAACCCGGACGGACGGTGTTCACGGTGTTGTTGCCACTGGGAGAGCCCGTATGACCGGCGGTGCCCTGCGTGTCTGGCTCGTTGACGACGATGCGTCCATCCGCTGGGTGTTGGAACGCGCGCTGCGCAATGACGGCATGACGCCACGCGCATTCGAAGCGGCCGAGCCCGCCCTGGAGGCGCTGCGCCGCGAAGCGCCGGACGTCCTGATCACCGACATCCGCATGCCGGGGCAATCGGGCTTGACGCTGTTGCGGAGGATCCGCGATACCCGCCCGGCGCTGCCCGTCATCGTCATGACGGCTCATTCGGATCTGGGCAGCGCCGTATCGGCCTATGAGGGTGGTGCGTTCGAGTACCTGCCGAAGCCGTTCGACATCGATCAGGCGGTCGCGCTCGTGCGGCGTGCCGCGAGCGCCGCAGGTCAAGCAGACACCGAAACGGCCGCCATGCCACGCATTCCGGAGCTCCTGGGCACCGCGCCGGCCATGCAGCAGGTGTTCCGCGGCATCGGCCGCCTGTCGCGCTCCAGTGTCACCGTGCTCATCACCGGCGAGTCCGGCACCGGCAAGGAGCTCGTGGCCCGCGCCCTGCACGACCACAGTCCACGCGCCGGCAAACCCTTCATCGCGCTCAATACGTCCGCCATTCCCGCCGACCTGCTGGAGTCGGAGCTGTTCGGCCACGAGAAAGGCTCGTTCACCGGCGCCGATGCCCAGCGTCGTGGACGCTTCGAGCAGGCCGACGGCGGCACGCTGTTCCTCGATGAGATCGGCGATATGTCAACACCGTTGCAGACGCGTCTTCTGCGCGTGTTGGCCGAGGGCGAGTTCTATCGAGTGGGCGGACAGACGCCCATCCGCGTGGATGTCCGTGTGATCGCGGCGACGCACCAGAACCTGCAGGCCCGGGTCGCCGGCGGCTTCTTCCGCGAAGACCTTTATCATCGGCTCAACGTCGTTCGTCTGGAGCTGCCGCCGCTGCGCGCTCGCGCCGAGGATATTCCGGAGTTGCTGGTCCATTACCTCAGGGTGGCCGCGCGCGACCTCGGCGTGGAGCGCAAAGCGCTCGCCCGGGAGGCGGAAGCGAAGCTGTCCGCATACGACTGGCCCGGGAACGTACGCGAGCTCGTGAATGTCTGCCGGCGTCTCTCCGTCCTCGCACCGGGGAGCGAGATCCGTGTCGAGGACCTGCCGCCCGAGGTTCTCTGCGCCGGCGAGGCAACTTCCGCCGATACGGATTGGGAAAAGGCCCTCTCCGGCTGGGCGGAGCGCCAGGCGCTGACGGGCAAGCGTCCGCTGCTGGAGCTGGCGCTGCCCGCTCTGGAGCGCATCCTGATCCGCGCCGCTCTGCGGCGTACCCAAGGCCACCGGCAGGAGGCCGCGAAGCTCCTCGGCTGGGGTCGCAACACCCTCACTCGCAAGCTGAAAGAGCTGGGGATGCCGGAAGAAGAGGGCGAGGCACCGGGGCAGGAAACGGAAGCCGGCAGTTAGCTGCCGCCAACGGCCGCTGACGGATCGCGGCAGGGTGCCGCCGATCAGCGTAAGCTCCGCTCGCAGAGGAAGTACGAAACGCCGCGAGCGAGTGTGTCGGGAACGGGCGGGCTCGCGGCAGCCGCGCGGTCAACATGCGAACCCTGCTGATCGAAGACGACCGGATGATCGGCAAAAGCCTCGCCAAGGCCCTGCGCGGCGCGGGGCTCGCGGTCGACTGGGTGCGTGACGGAGTGGCGGGCGACGCCGCGCTCGCGGCGGGCGGTTACGTTGCCGTACTTCTCGACCTCGGCCTGCCGCGGCGTGCGGGCCTCGAGGTGCTGGCTGCGGCGCGCTCACGCGGTGATAGAACGCCGATTCTCATCCTGACCGCGCGCGATGCCGTGACCGATCGGGTGGCGGGACTCGATCTCGGCGCCGACGACTACATCGTCAAGCCGTTCGAGCTGAGCGAGCTCCTGGCGAGGCTGCGCGCGGCCATCAGGCGCAGCGATGGCCACGCCCAATCGCTGATCGGGAGCGGGGAGCTGCAGCTCGATCTGCTTACGCGTGAGATCGTTTACCGCAGCACCCGCGCGGCGCTCTCGGCGCGCGAATTCGCCCTGCTGCATGCTCTGCTGGAGCGTCCAGGGACGGTTCTATCGCGCCAGCAGCTCGAGGAGCGCATCTATGGCTGGGACGATGCGGTCTCGAGCAACGCTGTCGAGGTGATCATCCACGGCTTGCGCCGCCGCTTCGGCGCGGACGTCATCCGCAACGTGCGCGGGCTCGGCTGGAAAGTCCGGAAGAGCGGCTCGTGAGATCCCTCAGGGTCCAATTGCTCGTGGGGCTGATCGCGCTCTACGCGGCTTCCGCCGCCGTCACAGTGTTTCTCAACTATCGCCAGTACGAGTCCAACATCAGTGCGTCCTGGGACGGAGAGATGCGCACGCTGGCCGTCAGCTATGCGGGCCGGCTGATCGCTGGCGACTCCTTGCCCCCGTTTCACCGGTTGGATGACTATGCCGTTCAGCATCACGGCGCCCAGATCGTACAGTTCTGGCGCGCGGACGGCAGGCTGACGGCAACTTCCTGGCCCATCGCGGGATTGGGCTTGCAGCCGAATGAGGGCTTCCGCACGGTTCGGCTCGACGGTCACCGATGGCGTGTCTTCACGATGCACTCCACGCCCCTGCGAGTGCAGATCGTCACGAGCGATGACTTCCGCCAGCGGGTCATATGGGATATCACACGCAACTCCGCCAAGCCGATCCTCTACCTGGCTCCCATCAGCATCGCCATGCTGTGGCTGGTGGTGTATGCCGCCCTGCGTCCGATGACCCGGCTCGTCCGCGGGCTGTCGCAGCAGAATGAGCGCAACCTCGCGGAGTTGAGCCAACAGCGCGTGCCGCAGGAGCTGCTGCCGCTCATCGATTCGATGAACGGCCTGTTACGGCGCATGCGCAACGCCTTCGATTCGCAGCGGCGCTTCGTCGCGGACGCTGCACACGAGCTGCGCACGCCGCTCACCGCGGTCAAGCTGCAGATCGAGAACCTGCGCGGCAAAATCGATCTCACCGCGGCCGAGGAGCTGCAGGAACTGGAAGCCGGCGTCGAGAGGCTGCACCGGATCGTGCAGCAGTTGTTGCAGTTGGCGCGGCAGGAAGCAACGCCGGACGAGACCTCGGCCGAGTCTGTCGATATCGGCGCCATCGCCCGGGATTCCGTCCGCAGTCTGGTGCCGCTCGCGGAAACTCGCGCGATCGACTTGGGGCTGGGTGAGGTGCAGTCCGTGACCGCTCGCCTCGATCCGAGTCAACTGCGGATCGTCCTGGACAACCTTCTCGATAACGCGGTGCGCTACACGCCGGCGGGCGGCCACGTGGACGTGAGTGTGCGCGAGGCTGAGGGGATGGCCGTTATCGACGTGAGCGACACGGGACCGGGCATACCAGCGGCGGACCTCGAGAGAGTCTTCAGTCGCTTCTACCGAGCGCGCCTGACGGATGCCGAGGGCAGCGGGCTCGGCCTCGCGATCGCACGTGCCGCAGCGGAGCGCTGCCACTCGTCCATCGAGCTCGCCAACCGCTCGCCCGCCGCCGGATTGACCGCTCGAGTGCGCATCCGCCCATCCGCCTAAGTCTCATCTAAGTCGGCGCTGTTATCTTGCGCTGCCGAAGCCGGCAAAACGGGTACCGTCGATGAGAAAGCTGTTCCTGGCGATCCTGCTGTGCTCCATATGTGCCGCGGCGCTGCCGGCGCGTGCCGCCTTCGTGGAGCGGTTCGTCTCCGGCGCGGATGGAGTACGGATCCACCTGCTCCAGGGGGGGCCCGCCGACGCGGCGCAGACCCTGTTGCTGGTATCGGGTTGGCGTGTCAGCTCGATGATCTGGCGGGCGCAGATCGAATATTTCTCGACGCGCGGCTACCGGGTGGTCGCCATGGACTCGCGCTCCCAGGGGGAGTCGAGTGTCGTGTATCTGCACAACGACCCGGAGTCCCGCGCCCGCGACATTCGCCAGGTCATCGCGGCCCTGCTGCCGAAGGACCTGATTCTCCTGGGGTGGTCCCAGGGCGTACAGGATGTCGCCGCCTATGTCGGGCAGTTCGGGACAGCCGGGATCTCGCACCTCGTCCTGGTCGACAGCACGGTGAGCGCTGGACCGGCGGACGTCACCGCTCACCCGCGATTCGTGAAGATCATCCTCCGGGGCGCTGCTGCGTACTCCCGCGATCCCTTGACGTACTCGCAGGGGATGATGCGCTCGATCATCTCGGCGCCCACCGCAGCGCCGGTGATGTCGCGCCTGGTCGGCGAGTCCATGAAGACGCCGCCCGCCGTAGGAGTCGCAATGCTGACCGAAGATCTCTTCACGGTCGACCGGCGTCCTTTCCTTGCGAAATTCGACCGGCCGACGCTGGTCATCGTGTCGGATCGCAATCCTTTCATGACAGAGGAGAAACACATGGCGGATCGGCTGACGGACGGCCGATTCGTCGTCGTCGCGCATGCGGCGCATGCCGTGTTCTTCGATCAGCCGGCGGCGTTCAACAGCGCGCTGGAGACCTTCATCGCCGGCGGCGCAGCCGGCGGGAAGTCGCAGCCATGACCCCGGCCGGCTCACCGACCGGCCTGCAGCCTCGCAATCCGCCGAAGTACGACCGCGGCACGCGCCTGTTGCACGCGGCGCTGGCCATCGGAGTCGTCATCGAGCTCGCGCTCCTCAGCGTCATGCGAGTACCCGCCGGGCCGGGTCTGGGAGTACGCGATTGGCACCGCGAGGCGTTCGAGATCCACTGTCGGGTCGGACCCGCCGTCGCGTTGATCTGGGCTCTGCACTGGCTGTGGATCAGCCTGCCTTTCGCCCGGCCGGGTGTGGGTTATCTCTTTCCGTGGGTGCGCCGCGACCGCCGTGCCGTTCTGCGCCGAGAGCTCCGAGAGCTGTTGAGGCTGGCGCTGCCCGTGCCCGATGACCTCAGCCCTCTGGTAGGCACGGTGCAGGGACTCGGCCTCTGCGCGGTCAGCGGCAGTGTCATCGGCGGACTGATTAGCTACGCCGGTTACTTCATGGGCGCGCCGCTCTCCGCCCGGGTTCTGCACGAGGTCGCCCTGGAGCAGCTCATCATGAGCTGGCTGGTATGGCCGTTCGTCGTCGGCCACGGCCTGCTGGCGCTGCGCCATCGCTTCATCCTGCGGCAGGCGCCGGCCGCCGGGCCGGCGGTTGCGACTCAGCCCGACACCGGCGCGTCCTGAACCTCTTTTCCTGCGCGCAGCGTGCCCACGACCTGCGCAACGCTCTCCATGCCGTTCTCTCGCAGGTACTCGGCGATCCCGTCGTTCACCTTTTTGCAAACGAAGGGATCGTAGAACAGCGCGGTTCCGATACCGACCGCCGTGGCGCCCGCGATCAGGAACTCGACCGCATCCGTCGCGGTGGTGATGCCGCCCTGTCCGATGATGGGGATGCGGTGCGGCTTCGCGACCTCGTAAACCTGGTGGACCTTCAGCAGCGCGATCGGCTTGATCGCAGGTCCGGAGAGTCCGCCCTGGATGTTGCCGATGATCGGACGCCGGGTGCGTGCGTCGATCGCCATGCCCATGACCGTGTTGATCACCGACAGTGCGTCCGTCCCCGCCTCGATGCAGCGGCGCGCGTTCTCCCTAATGTCGGTCTGGTTGGGTGAGAGCTTGGTGATCAACGGCTTTTGGGTGACGCGGCGGCACGCCTCGACCACCTGCGCCGACATGTCCGGATAGTTGCCGAACGCGACACCGCCTTCCTTCACGTTGGGGCAGGAGATGTTGATTTCGATGGCATCGATGGGTGACTGGTCG